>NZ_LJSP01000013.1:0-14583 GCF_001399995.1 Pseudoalteromonas sp. P1-11 | reverse complement strand
TTGCCTACATGGATGTAGGTAAGGGGCGTGAGCAGGACGCGGAAGCTTTACTCGGTTTTTACTTAGCCCACTAGGTTGCAAACCTCGCGCCGCGATTTAATCGCCCCTAGATTGGACAAATTTCAATCCGCAAAGATCAGCACGCCCTAACCTAAGCCAAGCGTAATAAACCAATATTGGATGATTACTTTAACTCACTTTTAGCTTTAGGTTATTAAAAAATTTAAACTCTAGGGGATTAATTTAAAGTACTACACGTTAGTTGTTTGTAGCACTAACAACGCTAAGCTACCTGATCAGATTCAGCGCTTGAACATGGGCAGTTATCGTCATTTTGTTTAAGGCATTGTTGGTAATTAAACCAATGAGCCACAGCAATAAACGCCGACCCAATTAAAGTAAACGCTTTTTCGGCAACCTCATGCCCTAGCAATACCGCACATATCATAAAAGACAGCCCAATAACGCCGCAGGCCATGTAACGCTTACGCTTATGCTTTTTACAGCCTAGGCTCAATGCTAATAAACTGGTGGGTAATACCGCTGCAAGAATCCATAAATGAAATTGTTCACTATCTATTTGCAGTACAGCAAAGCTTGGCAATAACGCTAAAATAACCGGGGTTGCAAAACAATGTACGGTGCACATTAACGATAATCCAATCGCCATACGATCCATAACACTTTGACTCGACTTCATTATTTCCTCTACTAAATTAGTGCCTCTACTCAAAAGCGTTACTTTTAAAGAGACATTTTAGTAACAACAGTTAATTACTATTGATACATTATAACATTTCTCTCATAATTGATATAATATAACATCTAACAAGGTAGTCAAATGAAACGTAGATCACAATTAGCTGTGCTCATAGCAGCTTTATTACCTGCAAGTGTGCTTGCATCCACAATAGAGGGCGTTGTTTTAAACAACAAAGGTAAAGTAGTTACCAATGCAACAGTAGAAGTTGAAGGCTCAGACCTTAAAGTAACCACCGATGAAAACGGTAAATTTGTAATAACCGAGCTAAACAATGGCTTAAAAGAGCTTCATGTTGTGGCGCCAAGTTATGCCCACCTTCATCGCGATATAACAATAACAAACGATGAAAACCAGTCGGTTACGTTTAATTTAAAGCGCTCGCCTATTGAAGTTATTGATATTGAAGCGACCCCTATTCATATGTCGGCAATGGAATCTGCCTCACCTGTTAGTGTTTTATCTGGCGAACAACTAAGACGACAACAAGCTGCAACCCTTGGCGACAGCCTTGAAAAACTTCCAGGCGTTAATACTAACTTTCACGGGAAGGTAGCCAGTACACCAATTATTCGTGGTTTAAGCGGCCCGCGTGTACTTATTACTCAAAATGGCCTTGATGTCAGTGATGTGTCGCGCGTTGGCCCCGACCATTCTGTTGCATCAGAGGCGTCTACCGCACAACAAATTGAAGTATTACGCGGCCCAGCAACACTGTTTTATGGCAGTGGCGCCATTGGTGGCGTAGTAAATGTGGTAGATAGCCGCGTACCAACCGACAGCACAACACGCGGCGAGTGGAACGTAGAACATAACTCAGTAGATAACCAAAAAGTAGCCTCGTTTAATGCCACCACAGGCACAGACTCGGTGGCATTTTATGCCGATGCGTTTTGGCGTGAAGCCGATGACTACGAGGTACCTGTAGCTGCCGATATAGATAGCGACGGTGAAGAGCATAGTGGCGATTACACTGTTGAAAACAGTAATGAGGAGTCTGATGGTTTTACTGTTGGCGCTAGCTATTTAATGGATAACGGCTTTATTGGCTTAGCAGTAGAGCAATTTAATCGTCAATACGGTATTCCGGGCCATACGCACGGTGATGAAGAGGAAGAACACAGTGACGAAGAAGAAAGCGTATTTGCTGATTTAGAGCAAACTAAGGTGCAATTATTAGGTGAGTACAACCTAGATAATAAATGGCTAAACAAAGTAAACCTTCGCGTTGGCCACACCGACTACGAACACGCTGAAATTGAAGGTGGCGCTGTAGGCACCACATTTAAAAACGAAACAAACGAATTACGCATAGACCTACTACATAACCAATTTAGCGAGTGGAATGGCGGCATTAGCTTTCATTACAAACAAAGCGATGTTGAAGCACAAGGTGAAGAGGCCTTTACCCCTCCATCAGAAACCGAAAGCTTTGCTGTAGCGTTAATGGAAGAAAGGCACTTTGGTGATTTTTTAGTGCAGTTAGGTGGGCGTATTGAGCGTGTAACCATTGAAGCAGGCGACGTGTTACTGCCAAATATTGACGCTCATGCACACGATGAGGCGCAAGAAGCCGACGAGCATGATCACGACCACGAAGAAAGCGCAGAAACCACTCGTGTATTTGGCGTAGAGCACGAATTTACGCCAATCAGTTTATCTGCAGGCGTAGTGTGGGATTTTACACCTAACTATAATTTAGGACTTTCTGTATCGCGCTCTGAACGTGCGCCTTCTGCCTCTGAATTGTTATCGTTTGGGCCACACATTGGTACTGGCACTTACGAAGTAGGTGCACTATTTGATTTAGATGAAGACGGCCATTTAGGTTTATCTGATCAAACAATTGACCTAGAAACAGCCAATAATATCGATTTAACATTACGTAAAACCCAAGGTGATGTTGGCTTCATTTTAAATGCCTTTTATAACCAAGTAGATAATTACTATTACCAAATAGACACCGGTTTATTCGCCGAAAGTGGCCACGACCATGGCGATGAAGAAGGCGCCGACGAACACGACCATTCATCAGAACTGCCGGTTTATTTATTTAAAACAGACGACGTAATTTTACACGGGTTTGAAGCGCAAATTGCGTGGCAGTTAACCGATGAATTTAAAGTAGATTTATTCTCAGATTACGTTCGTGCACGCCTAAAAGACGGCGGCGATTTACCCCGTACTCCACCACTTCGTTTTGGTAGCGAGTTAAGCTATCAAACAGATAAACTCAGTGCGCATATTCACGTTACTCGCTATCAAAAGCAAGACCACACAGCCCCACAAGAAACAGCAACTGACGGCTACACATTGGTTGATGCAAGCATCTCTTACGACCTTTCAGTATTAAACCAAGATATGTCTGTGTACCTGCGAGGCACCAACTTAACAGATACAGAAGCACGCGTGCACAGCTCGTTTGTAAAAGATATAGCACCACGTCCAGGACGTAGCTTTGCGCTAGGCATTCGCGGTTATTTTTAAGCATTAAAAAATTATAATTAAAGGAAATAAACATGAAAAAACTATACAAATTAAAGCTTATTGCACTGGCTATTAGCACTACATTTATTACAGCCTGTGGCGATGCCCAGACCAATATTGTAGAAAAAGACCCTATTGTTGTAGAAGACGAGCACGATCATGACGATGATGATGATCACGACCATGATGATGGCTACACAATTGATTCATTGGGCAGATTAGCTGTGCTTGCAGGCGATAGCAACGAAGCCAGCTTTTATGACCTAGATGACAACGCTTTACTTGAAACATTTACCCTGACGAATGATTCAAACACGCTATCGTCATCACCTGATTTTCGTTATGCCGTTATTGCAAGCCGCGCACAAGATTACTTAGGCTTTATTGATGGTGGTTTATGGCGTGAAGACCATGGCGAGCATTTACACGACTACGAGCAAAGCCCAGCGGCTAGCAGTTATGAGCTAACAAGTGGCAGCCGACCTACTCACCTTGTAAAACACGATGGCCAATTAGCTGTTTTTTATGATGGTGATGCAGACTCAGGCACGGTTGCCTCTGTTGAAGTATTAACAGATAACGACATAACCAGCGCAACAGCAACGCTACCGGGTATTAACTACGATATTAATATGCACGGTGTAGCAGAGCCACGCGGTGAGCATTTATTATCAACACTTCGCCGTGATGACAGCGAAAGCACATCGGTTGCTAAAGTACTGCCAGACCAAGTAGGTGTTTATCATTTTCATGATGGTGAATATGAGCTAGAACAAACCTTAGACCTTACGTGCCCTGATTTACACGGTGCTGCACAAAACCACGACTACGTGGCATTTGGTTGTAGCGATGGTGTGTTATTAGCCCACCAGCACGATGATGAATACGAAGCTGAAAAAATAGCGAACATTGCAGCCGTTGGCGATTTACGCATTGGTAGTATTTATGGCCACGAAGATAGCAAGACCTTTATTGGCGTAGCATCTGGCCATGGTGGCGGCGAAGCCGTAATTGTAACTATTAACCCAGCAACAGCACAAATGGAAGAACTAGAATGGCAACTAGCCGATGGCGCAAGTGCTGTGTCGTATTCTTTTTCTGCCCATGGCGAGCACTTTTTAATATTAGACAGCTTAGGCTTTTTAAATGTATTTAGTGCACACGACCATGATGGCGAAATGCATTGGGAGCTTGAAGGCCAAGTTGATATTACCGAGCAAGATGTATCAACCATGCCAGAGGGCATGAGCTTTAGCATGACAGTGGCGCAAAATGGTCAGTTTGCTTATGTAGCCGACCCTATTGCTCAGCAGGTTGTGCAAGTACACCTTGAAGTCTTAGAAATTGAAAGTGAGGTTGAGCTTACTTTTGCTCCTAGTGCAATTACTTGGCTTGGTATTGCGCAAGAGGAAGAAGAAGACGATCACGACCACTAATTTCACTCTTTAAAAAGAGTACTCCCTTGAAGGTTGGCGTTTTAATGCCAACCTTTTTTTATTCACATTTTGTAACAGACCTTTTATCGCAAGTGCATCGCTATTTATAACCTTATTGTTATGATGTAACAGCTATTAATATAGGATGTAATCCCATGAAAAAATTAACAACATTGGCGCTTGCCTTGGCTGCGGTTATTGCACCGAGCGTATCGGCCTATGAAACTAAAGACACTCGCTTACTACGCTTTCCTGATATTCATAACCAAAACGTGACCTTTGTTTACAGCGGCGATATTTATATTGCTAATACACAAACCGGCGAAAGCAAACGTTTAACCGACCACGTTGGTTTTGAAACATTTCCTAAGTTTTCTCCTGATGGTAAGCGCATTGCGTTTTCGGCTGAGTATAACGGCAGCCGCCAAGTTTATGTAATTAACAGCGATGGCTCAGGCCTTAAGCAGCTTACATACTACAACGATGTTGGCCCAATGCCGCCGCGTGGTGGCTTTGATTACCGCGTTTTAGATTGGACCGCCGATGGTAAAAATGTGGTGTTTAGAGCAAACCGCACACCATGGGGCAAACGCATGGGTCGCCCTTATATGGTCCCTGCAGACGGTGGCCTTGAGCAGCCTTTAGCCATTCCAGAAACTGGCGGCGGTATGCTCTCCCCAGATGGTAGCAAGTATGTTTACACACCCATTGAGCGTGAGTTTCGTACCTGGAAACGCACCCGTGGCGGCCGCGCGCAAGACGTATGGATTTACGATTTAGAAAATAACACTTCAGAGCAACTTACTACTAACCGCGCAACCGACCAGCAACCTACCTGGGTTGGCGACAATATTTATTTTGTATCTGATCGTGATTACACACTAAACCTTTACCAATACCGCAAAGGCAGTGAGCCTAAAAAGCTCACTAATTATAAAAACTTTGACGTACTTTGGCCCTCAGCAGGCCCTAATGCGGTTGTGTTCGAAAACGGCGGTTACTTATATCGCTTTGACGCAAAAACACAAAAAAGCACTAAGCTGAGCATTAACATTGCCGGTGTGCGCCAATACGCTATGCCGTACAGCAAAAATGTAAGCGACTTTATTGATTCTATGTCGATTTCTCACGATGGCAAACGTGCTGTATTTACAGCCCGTGGCGAGCTATTTAGTGTACCTGTTAAACAAGGCCCTACGCGTAACTTATCGTACACAGATAAGAGCCGTGAAATAGACGCAAGTTGGTCGCCAAATGGGCGTTACATTGCTTACATGAGCGATGAAAGCGGCGAGTACGAAATTTACTTAAAAGATCGCAGTAAAAATAATGCCATTAAACAACTCACTAGTAATGGCACTATTTGGCGCTTTACGCCTATTTGGTCACCCGATAGCACTAAGCTGTTGTTTGCAGATAAAAACCACACACTGTGGTGGTTAGATGCAAAATCGGGCAAGCAACACAAAATTGATACCGGCATTTACGACGAAGACGGCATTACTCAGTATACGTGGTCGCCTAACAGCCAAGACATTGTGTATGTTAAAAATAACGAAAACCGTTATGCCTCACTGTGGCACTACAACCTTAAAAAAGAAAAGGTAACGCGCCTAACAGACGAAATGAGTAATGAGCAAAACCCAACCTTTTCGCCAGATGGCCAATACCTTTACTTTAGCTCTGAGCGCGACTTTAACCTTGCGTTTAGCAGTTACGAGTTTGACTACATGTTTAACCGCGCCACCCGTATTTATGCGGCTGCAGTAAACGACAGCGTTAAACCGCTTATTGCCTTACAAAGTGACGAAACCACAATTGTAAAAGACGATGACGACGAAAAAGAAGACGACAAAAAAGTTAAAAACGCACTGCAAAGCAGCAACTTTATGCAACGTGTTACCGCGCTTAATGCTCCTGCTGGCGATTACCGTGGCTTAACCGCAGTAAAAGACGGCGTGCTTACACTTGCTAATGGCGGATTACAACTTATAGGCACCGAACACGATAGCGAGCTAGAAACCGTGGCTAAAGGCGTTAGCCATTACACTATATCGAGCAACAGCGAACACCTGCTTGTACATACAAGTGGCGGTTATAGTGTAATCGAGCCGAAACCAAAGCAAGACTTAGACGCCAACAAGCTAGATTTAAGCAAAATGACGCTTAAAATTAACCCGCAAGCTGAGTGGCAACAAATGTACGTAGAAGGCTGGCGCACATTGCGTGACTGGTTCTACGACGAAAACCATCACGGACAAGATTGGGATGCTATTTTAGCTAAATACCAACCTATGGCTGATGCTATTAGCCACCGTAGCGACCTTGATTACGTACTTAGCGAAATTGCTGGCGAAATTAACTCAGGTCATATTTACGTGCAATCGGGCGATATGCCAAAAGCCGAGCGTAAAAAGCACGGTTTATTAGGCGCTAAGCTTGCAAGCGATCCATCGGGTTATGTAAAAATAGAGCAAATCTTTAAAGGTGAAAACTGGCATGACGATTTCCGCTCACCACTGGGTACTACAGGCGTAAAAGCACATAACGGCGATTACATAATTGCGGTAAACGGCCGCTCGGTTAAAGACGTTGCTAACTTTTACGAACTCCTTGAAAACACCCAAGGCGAGCAAGTAGAGCTGGTGCTAAACAGTAAACCGCATAGCAAAGGCGCGTGGCAAGTAACTGTAAAACCTGTAGCCAGTGAGCAAGGCCTACGTTATTTAGACTGGGTTAACTCGCGTGCAGCCTACGTTAATAAGCTATCAAACGGGCGTATTGGCTACGTACACTTGCCAAATACAGCGTATGAAGGTAACCGCGCCATGTTTAAAAATTACATGCCGCAAACAACCAAAGACGCCATGATTATTGATGACCGTTACAATGGCGGTGGCTATATTCCTGAGCACATGATCACCTGGCTTGCACGTAAACCACTTAACTATTGGAAACGCCGAGGCACCGAGCCGACTAAAACGCCACAGTTTGCGCACGACGGCCCTAAAGCGATGCTAATAAACGGCTATTCAAGCTCAGGCGGTGACGCAATTCCTTACTACTTCCGCCAAGCGGGTTTAGGTAAGCTAATTGGTACGCGTACTTGGGGTGGCTTAATTGGTATTTCTGGCAACCCTGCTCTTGTAGATGGCGGGCAAGTTATTGCGGCTACTTTCCGTATTTTAGATACTCAAGGTAACTGGATTATAGAAAACGAAGGCGTTGCTCCTGATATTAAAGTGGTTGACCGCCCAGAGCTTATTTATAAAGGCCAAGATCCATCGATAGAACGTGCTGTACAGGAGTTACTAAAGGAGCTTAAAGAAAACCCTAAGCAACCTTTAGTAGTGCCACCAGCACCTACTGATTTTTAATTTTCTGCATAGCTAAACAAGCTAATACCAAAAAAACCCTGCATAATTTGCAGGGTTTTTTTAATGACTTGGATTTAATGACTCATATAGTGTTAAAGCTTATTTTTTTCTCCAACCACTCCATACATCATCTATATCATCGGCTTTATTTTTTTTCTTTTTCTTACCTGTGCCTTCAGGCTTTGCCATTGGCTTTTCGTTTTTAAGTGCTTGTGCTGCATCAAGATTTGCTTGGTTTACCGCAAAACCCGTTACTTCCTCACGCTCTAAACGCAGTTTGTTTTTCTTTTCGATTATTTTAAAGTGATGAAAGTCTTCATAATCAATTAACGATAACGCTAGGCCAACTTCGCCGGCACGGCCGCTTCGGCCAATACGGTGCATATAATCAGCGGGGCTACGCGGTAAGTTAAAGTTAATAACAACAGGCAGTTTGGCAATATCTAAACCACGGGCTGCTATATCGGTGGCTATAAGTACTTCTATTTCGCCCGCTTTAAACTTTTCAATTACGCGAGTACGCTCACTTTGGCCTTTATCACCATGAAATACCTGTGCGTTAATACCACGCTTTTCAAGCTTACCTGCTAAGTGCTCACAGTCTTTTTTAGCGTTTACAAAAATAAGTGCTTGGCGCCATTTATGCGCTTTAATTAAATGCGCTAAAACCGTGGTTTTTTCGCCTTTATTAACCGTAAATACGCGCTGTACTAAGGTGCTTTCGTCTTTACTTTGAACTTGTATTTCTACTGGGTTGGTTAACAGCTCTTGCGTTAATTGTGTTACTTGCTCTGGGAAGGTTGCTGAAAACAACATAGTTTGTTTTTTAGCAGGCATAAGCGCTAATAACTCAGCAAGCTCTTCGGTAAAGCCAAGGCTTAACATGCGGTCGGCTTCATCAAGCACTAAGGTCGTTACTTTATCGAGCTTAATAGCATTGCTTGAGATTAAATCGAGCAAACGCCCTGGCGTTGCAACAATGATATCGGCGCCGCCGCGTAGAGCCTGCATTTGTGTATTAACCGACACACCACCAAATACCGCCACCGTTTTAATGGCGCCATTAAAGTTAGCAGAATACGATTTAACGCTATCGGCCACCTGCGTAGCAAGCTCGCGCGTAGGTACCAAAATAAGCCCAGTGACAAAATTACCTTTGCTCGCTGCTTTTTTAGCGCCTTGTTCAACAAACATTTTTTGTAGCATAGGCAAAGCAAACGTCGCTGTTTTACCTGAGCCAGTATTTGCCCCCGCAATTAAATCGCTACCAGCCAGTACACTTGGAATCGCCTTAGCTTGAATTGGCGTAGGTTGGTTATATTCCAAATCGGTTAAACGAGCTTGTAGCTCTGGAATAAGGCCAAGATCGTTAAAGGTGCTAGGGCTTGTTGCTGAGGTCATAAAATTGTGGGCTTATTGCTAAAAAAGTAGCCTGTAATTTTAGCGTATTTAGCTCTTATTAAGTAGGGATTAGTGATTTTAATGTGGTTTAAGTAATGGCTGCGAGCGTCGAGCTACAAGCTTCGAGGAAATTTGACTGTCACCGTGAGCACTCCAAACTTAAAGAGGCTTTCATAAAAAGCCAACAACTAAGTTAGCAATATTATTAGTTCTTGCTAAGTTCTGCTTGTAACCTAGCTTTTGTTTCTCTTAAATAATTTATATAAGGATATGAGTCATTTGTAATGGCTAAAGCAGACTCCATCTGTTCAAGCGCTTGGCGAGTATCGCCTTGCATTTCATAGCCATAAGATAAGGCTGAAAGCGCATCGACTGATTTTGGGTGGTTTTTTATATTGTACTTAAACACTTCAATAGCACGGGTAAATTGCTTGCTGCCCGTTAAATTATAACCGAGTGATCTAACAGCGCGATCCGGTGGCGCAATCTGCTCGCCCCATTGCTGAGATAATGTTTGATAATAAGCATCAATAGATTCTATATCATCGCTTAAAGCACTGATTGGCATTTGCTTAGGTAAAAATAAGTTGTAATAGGCATTAAATATGCCTGCAGCAGAGGTTAAGCCATGCGAGATACCATTGAACGCATCACTAAAAAAGCGTAACCCTTGCACTTTATGCGATTGCAGTGATTGCTGTAATTCATCGTACCTTTCACGCATTATACCGGCTTCTTCACCAATATTTATATAGACATAGTTATTCAGATCTTTTGATTTATTGATAAACGCCTTAGTTGCTTTTACCGGTGCGCCATAGTTCCACCAAACGGCTGGGCTATACGCAATATGCGCTTGGAAAAGATCTTGGTTAGCTTGCATTGTATAAAGTGCAAACACGCCTGCCGCAGAGGCCCCAGCAATTACATTAAAGTTGTGCGCACGATAACTTTTATTAATTAAGGGCATAAGTTCTTGCTCAATAAATACTAAAAACTTTGCTGCACCACCGCCTTCACCTACCGGGCCTTGTGGCTCTTTATTAACTGTGGGGTATAAATCTCTTAAGCGATTGGTGTTTTCAATAGCGACAATAATAACTTCAGGCGCACGATTATCATTTTGTAATCGCTCCATCACTGCACTTATAAGCGGTATGTTACCCGCGCCATCAAGGCGATAAATGACCGGATAAACTTTGTTTGGATTAGCTTGATAACTCTTTGGAAGCTGGACTACAACGGTACGTTGCTCATTTAAAACTGCTGAATTAATAGTATGTGTTTGTTGCGTATAGCTAATGGTTTGCTGTTTTAAATCAGGCTCTGCAAGTGTGCTACTAGAATAAAATATAAATAAACTACATATAAAAACAGCGGTTAATAAACGCATTACTAATCCTTTAGAAATAGTGTGTTATTTAATCTAACAGGCTTTGAGGTACAAAAAAAGGCGCATTAAGCGCCTTTTTATCTTTAACAGGTAATTACCAACCTTTTGATTTTACTCAACAGTAACCGATTTAGCTAAGTTACGTGGTTGGTCAACGTCAGTGCCTTTAATTACCGCTACGTAGTACGACAGTAACTGTAATGGCAGCGTGTAAACAATTGGCGCAATAATGTCGTCAGTGTGGTTTACGTTGATTACACGCATTGTGTCGTCTGACTCAAAGTGTGAATCTTTATCTGCGAATACGTAAATAATGCCGCCACGTGCACGTACTTCTTCTACGTTTGATTTAAGCTTTTCTAATAGCTCATTGTTTGGTGCTACAACAATAATTGGCATGTCGGCATCAATAAGTGCAAGTGGGCCATGTTTTAGCTCGCCCGCAGCGTAGGCTTCTGCGTGAATGTACGAAATTTCTTTAAGTTTAAGCGCACCTTCCATTGCAATTGGGTATTGTGAGCCACGACCTAAAAACAGTGAGTGATGCTTGTCGGCAAACTCTTCTGCAAGGTCTGCAATGCTATCAGCGAGTAGCAATGTTTCTTCAAGCTTAGTAGGGAGTACTTTTATAGCATCTACAATGGTACTTTGATCAAGGCCTTTCTCTTGAGCTATAGACGCAGTAAGCATTAACAAACCAACTAATTGCGTTGTAAATGCTTTAGTAGAAGCTACACCAATTTCAGCGCCGGCTTTAGTCATAAAGGCTAGGTCTGATTCGCGTACAAGCGATGAACCAGGTACGTTACAAATGGTCATTGAGGCCATGTAACCTTGCTCTTTAGCTAGGCGTAACGCAGCTAGCGTATCGGCTGTTTCACCCGATTGAGAAATAGTCACAAGTAGGCTGTTTTCATGAACAAACGACTGACGGTATCTAAACTCAGAGGCAATCTCAACATTACAGCTAACACCCGCAAACTGCTCAAGCCAGTAACGTGCAACCATACCTGAATGGTATGACGTACCACAGGCAATAATTTGTACGTGTTTTACATCTTTAAATATTTGCTGAGCGCTGTCGCCAAAGGCATCAATTGCTACACGGTCGTCGTTTAAACGTCCTTCAAGGGTATTGCGTACCGCAAGTGGTTGCTCGTAGATTTCTTTTAGCATGTAGTGGCGGTAATCGCCTTTGCCTGATGCATCTTGTGTGATGTTTGATTCAACAACTTCACGTTCTACAGCGTCGCCATTTTCATCAAAAATTTCAACAGTGTCGCGTGTAATACGGGCTACGTCGCCTTCTTCTAAAAAGATAAAGCTACGAGTAACGGGTAATAGTGCTAACTGATCAGAGGCAATAAAGTTTTCCCCAAGGCCTAAACCTATAACAAGTGGGCTACCTGAGCGCGCTACGATGATTTCGTTGTCGTTTGCTTTATCAAATACAACGGTACCAAACGCACCTTCAAATTGCTTAACCGCTGCTTGAACAGATGCAAGTAACGTAGTGTGTTGCTTACGAAGCTTATGAATTAAGTGCACCATTACTTCGGTATCGGTTTCAGATAGGAACTCGTAGCCTTCTTCTTTAAGTGATGCGCGTAAGCTTGCATGGTTTTCAATAATACCGTTATGCACAAGTGCTAGCTGGTTGTTTGATACATGCGGGTGAGCGTTTTCTTCAGTAACGCTACCGTGTGTTGCCCAGCGAGTGTGTGCAATACCTGTATGGCCGCTAACGCCTGCTTTCTCAAGTGCAGCTTCTACGTTAACTACTTTACCTACTGCTTTTACAGTATTTAGCGTAGAGCCTTCTAAAAGTGCTACACCGGCAGAGTCGTAGCCACGGTATTCAAGACGTTTAAGGCCTTCAACTAAAATTTTGTTTACTGGACGTTCTGCAACCGCCCCAACTATTCCACACATAGTGTCTCCATTAATTTTTTAATTCTAGTAACTCGCTTTGTAGTTACTAATCAATAATCTCTGCACAAATTAGTTTTACACCACACTCCTCTATCGCTTTGCGTTTATCATCTGCTAAGCCAGTATCGGTTATTAAAGTGGTTACTATTTTCCACGGTAATTCTAAATTTGGTATTTTTCGGCCTATCTTATCTGATTCAACCATAACTATTACTTCACGGGCGGCCTTTGCCATTACTTGGCTTAAGCCAACTAACTCATTAAAGGTAGTTGTGCCACGTTTTACATCTATGCCGTCTGCACCAATAAATAGCTGATCAAAGTCATAAGAGCATAATACGTTTTCGGCAACTTGCCCCTGAAAGGACTCAGAATGCGGATCCCACGTACCGCCGGTCATTAAAAGTGTTGGCTCGTTTTCAAGTGATAGTAAACGGCTCGCTACTTTAATGGCGTTGGTCATTACAACTAACCCGCGCTTATTTGCAAGCTCTGGGATCATAGCGGCCGTAGTACGCCCGCTATCAATAATAATGCGGTTATGATCTTTTATAAGTGCAGCTGCAGCCTTAGCTATTGCTACCTTGCGCTTAGAGTCTATTTCGTCACTTACAATTTCTTTAGGCAGTGCAATAGCACCACCGTAACGGCGCAATAACAGGCCACTTTTTTCAAGCGCGGTTAAATCTTTACGAATGGTTACTTCAGATGTTTGAAACTGCTCAGCGAGCTTTTCAACAGCCACTTCACCTAGCTCATTTACCTGAGTAAGTATTAAATGACGGCGTTGCTGGGTGTTTCGTTTGGTCATAAAGCTCGTAGATTAAGTTTCGTTTCGAAAGAAGTGCAATTCTAAACGAAACAAGTTAAATGGCAAGTGAACGAGTAAAAATAAAGCAGCTTTCAACAAGTAATAATAAAGGTAAAATAGTCACAGCATCTCTTAACTAAACAAAGAAACTTTAATGCAGCCATTTAATAGCTTAAACAAAGAGCTTTTAGCCCTACGTAAACAAACAGGCGAAATATGCCGACTCTTTAATAAAAGCCCGAGTAAAGGTAATTTAAAACGCATTAAAGAGCTATTCGCTCAATGCGGTGAAGGCGTAATTATAGAATCAGGTTTTCATTGCGATTATGGTAATCAAATAGCTATTGGTGATCGTAGCTTCATAAACATTAACTGTACGGTATTAGATGCCCCAATTAGTGAAGGAGCTATCAGCATTGGTGATGACTGCTTAATTGGCCCCAATGTTCAGCTATTGACTGTATCCCATGCTGTTAACCCTACACAGCGACTGAATAAAGAAAACTTTGCTGCTCCTATTACAATAGGCAACAACGTGTGGATTGGCGCAGGTGCAATTATTTTAGCGGGCGTATGCATTGGGGATAACAGTGTTATTGGTGCGGGATCTGTAGTTACTAAAAATGTAGAGGCGGATACTGTTGTTGCTGGTAATCCAGCTCGTGAGATAAGAACACAATAACTATAATCGATGTTTTTTTTGCGTCGGGTATCGCTACGCTCGCCCGACCTACATTCTAGAAGTAGATGAGTGTACATTAATTGTCCGCATTTTACTTTTCTACGGACGTAAAAAAGCCCGGCTCTTTCGAGTCGGGCTTTCTTTTATTTGGAGCCTGGCAATGTCGTAGTGCCCATAGCGATAGAGAGTCACATAGCAAATGCTACACTATCGTTGGCCGGGCTCGCCTTCGAGCTGTTTTACTTCTCTGGTGAGTTAGCCATGGGTCTGGCTATTTATTAAATCCCAGACAGCAAAAAACCCG
>NZ_LJSP01000012.1:25963-100547 GCF_001399995.1 Pseudoalteromonas sp. P1-11 | reverse complement strand
CGCTAGGGCTGCGCATCTTACGCTTTCCTATTTTTTTGTCAACACTTAATTTTGTTAAACTTGAAAGTTTTTAAAACTAAGTTTTACTCGACTCACTGAGTAGCTCGTGCCTCGCTATGCGTTGCGCTCTGCCGTCTCAGTGGGGTCGCATTATAGGGAGATCCGAAAACAGATCAACCCTTTTTTGAAGAAAACTTGAAATAAATGACTGTTCGCGTGAAATTGAAGCAAAGTGGTTACTTTAAACACTAAAAAGGCCCTTACGGGCCTTTTATATTAGTTTACGATGAGTTTCCAACCGAGTTTACTTTGCAATTTAGACTCTTGTTGTAGCTCACTAGCCATAAGAGGGTGTTCTTTTAACCAGTTATTGGCAAACTTTAAGTCTAAGGTGTCTTTTTCTACAGATAACTCTATTTTAGGAAGTACGTCGTCTTGTCGGCGCATCGATAATATTACGGCAATTCTTAATAACCTAACTAAGTATTGGGTAAGTGTACTATGTGCACCTAGAGCGTCGAAGCTGCCTTTTTGAATATCGGAGCGATGTGCATTAGCAACAGCTGCAATCACTTTATGTTCAGATTGTGAAAAACCTGGCATATCGGTGTTTTCTATAATGTAGGCTGTGTGCTTGTGATATTGCTTGTACTCTATTAATAAACCAATTTCGTGTAGTTGTGCTGCGGCTTTTAAAAGCGGCAACGCATTTTCACTAACAAGCGGCCAGCTTTCACCTACTTGTTCTGCCAGTTGAATAACTAAGCTCGATACACGATTAGCTTGCTTTTGATCAACATGGTAACGGTCCATAAACCCATCAACGGTGCGTTTACGAATGTCGTTGTTATGAAGCTCGGGCACCATACTGTAAAGCACACCTTCGCGAAGTGCACCGCCAGCTAATCCCATTTTTTCAATTTCAAGCGATTCAAATAGCGCAATTAAGATAGCTAGGCCAGATACAAAAACTAATCTACGCTCTTCGCTTAGACCAGGTAAGTCTAGTGCAGCGATAGTGCTAAACGTTATTGATTGCTCTTTTATTTTATTTAGCTTTTCTAGGGTGAGTAGTTCATCTAAGTGTTGCGCAACCATTATTTCTTGAATGGCTTGCACTGTGCCAGAAGCACCCGATGCAATTTGCCAACCTGCTTGTTTATACTCAGGGGCAATTTCATCAATAACTTCGTGGGCAGCTTTGATGGCAGCGTTAAAGTTTGCTTCACTTAATTGGCAATCTTTAAAATAGCGTTCTAAATAAGTAACGCACCCCATATTTAAGCTTTTATAGTGCAGTGCCTCAAAACCCTTACCTATAACGACTTCGGTACTTGCACCACCAATATCAATAACTAGCTGCTTGCCAGTGCATGATGAAGTGTGTGCTACGCCTTTATAAATAGTGCGTGCTTCTAGCTCACCACTTATTACATTAATAGTGTGGCCTAAGATTTTTTCGGCTTGTGCTTTGAAAACATCGGCATTCGTCGCAAGACGTAATGTGGCCGTTGCTACTATGGTTATATTTTGTTTTGGAATGTCTTGTAGGCGCTCAGCAAAAAGTGCAAGGCACTCCCAGCCTCGCTGCATTGCCTCAGTGCTTAATACGTTATCTTTATCAAGCCCTGCGGCTAATCTTACTTTGCGTTTAACGCGGCCTATAGTTTGTAGGCCGCCAGCAATTGATTTAGCAATTAGCATATGAAAGCTATTTGAGCCTAAATCAATGACTGCATACACATTTTTTTGCGGTTTAAATTGCCCCACCGTTCAAAAACCTCTAGTTACTACTACGTACAGTAACGGCCGAGTTACGACCGTCCTTTTTGGTAACTATTATTTGGGCGACGTCCGTTATTATTACTACGATTACGTGGGCCTGTAGAATAGTTGCGCTTTCTTTGAATAGTAGGCTTTGTTAAATCATCTAGCAATGCGGTTTTATCATAATGTGATAAAGGAATGCTGTGCTCTATATACTCTTCTATTTCATGCAGGTTATAAGCGTACTGCTCACATGCAAAGCTAATTGCATGACCTGATGCGCCCGCACGACCTGTACGGCCTATACGGTGAACGTAATCTTCACAATCATCTGGCAGGTCAAAGTTAAATACATGACTTACCTCAGGGATATGTAGCCCACGTGCTGCCACATCGGTTGCCACTAAAAAGTCTAATTCGCCTTTGGTGAATTGCGCTAATATAGATTGGCGTTTTTTCTGGTTTACATCGCCAGTGAGCATACCTACTCGGTGGCCATCGGCTTTTAACCAGGCATACACTGTTTCACAGCTGTGCTTTGTATTGGCAAACACAATGGCTTTGTCTGGCCATTCTTCCTCAATTAAAGTTAATAGCAGCTTAATTTTATCTTCTTGAGAAGGATGAAATAGCTCTTCTTTAATTCGCTTACCTGTTTTAACGTCTGGCTCGATTTGAACGTGCTCAGGGTTGGTCATATGTTCAAAGGCAAGTTCTTGCACGCGATAAGAAAGCGTGGCAGAAAATAATAGGTTTAATCTATCTGCTGTATCTGGCATACGGCGGAACATGTAACGAATATCTTTTATAAAGCCTAAATCGAACATACGATCGGCTTCATCAAGCACAACTACCTCAATTTCATTAAGGGTGTAACAGCCTTGCTTGTACAAATCGATTAGTCGACCTGTAGTACCAATTAAAATATCAACGCCTTTTTCTAATTGTGCACGTTGTTTTTCGTAATCTTCGCCACCATATACTAAACCTAAGTTAAGATTACAGTGCGGCGCTAAAATTTTAGCATCTTTGTGTATCTGAATCGCAAGCTCCCGAGTCGGGGCCATGATCAGGGCTCTTGGATGTTTACTAGGTGCTTTGCTAGATTGTAATAACCGATGGCACGTGGCAGTTAAAAACGCCAACGTTTTGCCCGTACCTGTTTGTGCTTGGCCCGCGATATCGCGTCCGTCACAAATAAAAGGTAGGCATTTTGCTTGAATGGGTGTGCAATATTCAAACCCACTTTCGGTTAAACCGGCAACCACTTCCGGTGCGATAGCAAAGTCTGAAAACTTTTTATCGGTCAAATGTGTCTTAGTCATAGCGTTTAAGCATAACGTTTAAACTTGCAATAAGAAACAAGAGTGTTTAAATACGCACTAAATATTTCGCCTAACTAAATCGGAGAGCGCAATGAGCGAGAAAATAATCCAAATTACTGACGATAGCTTTGAAGCTGACGTATTACAATCAGACAAGCCTGTACTAGTAGATTTTTGGGCTGAGTGGTGCGGACCTTGTAAAATGATCGCCCCTATCCTTAATGAAGTAGCTGATGAATACGAAAGCCGTGTAACAGTTGCTAAATTAAACATCGACCAAAACGCGGGTACACCGCCTAAATTTGGTATTCGTGGTATTCCTACTCTGCTTCTTTTTAAAGACGGCCAAGTAGCTGCAACGAAAGTTGGTGCGCTTTCTAAAACTCAACTTATTGAGTTCTTAGAAAACAATATCTAAGTAAAAATTAAAAAAAAGGGCGTTTTTGCCCTTTTTTTGTGTTTATTTTGTATAAAGACTGGACGCTATGCCAGTGAACTGCTAGTTTATAAAGCCAACTAATCCTTAGTTATATTCAACAAACCTCACTCAACTATCAAAGCGATTTTGAGTATGACAATTGTAATAAAGAACCCACCAATATGCATTTACGCGAATTAAAAGACAAGTCTATAAAAGAACTTGTAAACTTAGCTGAGTCCATGGGGCTCGAAAACGTAGCCCGCTTAAGAAAGCAAGATATCATTTTTGCTATTCTTAAAGCACACGCCAAAGGCGGAGAGAACATCTTCGGTGGCGGTGTACTAGAGATTTTACAAGATGGTTTTGGTTTTTTAAGATCATCAGAAGCATCTTACTTAGCTGGCCCAGATGATATTTATGTATCTCCAAGCCAAATTCGCCGTTTCAGCATGCGTACTGGCGATTCTATTTCAGGGCTTATTCGTCCACCTAAAGATGGCGAACGCTACTTTGCTTTATTAAAAGTAAATCAAGTTAACTTCGATAAACCTGAAAACTCTCGCACTAAAATTCTTTTTGAAAACCTTACCCCACTACATGCAAACGAACGTTTTCGTATGGAACGCGGTAACGGCAGTAAAGAAGACATTACCGCTCGTGTACTTGATTTAGCATCTCCAATTGGCCGCGGCCAACGTGGTTTGTTAGTAGCACCGCCTAAAGCGGGTAAAACAATGCTACTGCAAAACATTGCACAATCAATTACTCACAATCACCCAGATGTTACATTAATGGTTTTACTTATTGATGAGCGTCCGGAGGAAGTAACCGAGATGCAACGCCTCGTTAAAGGTGAAGTTATTGCATCAACGTTTGATGAGCCAGCTTCTCGCCACGTACAAGTTGCAGAAATGGTTATTGAAAAAGCAAAACGTTTAGTTGAGCACAAAAAAGATGTGGTTATCTTGCTTGATTCAATCACCCGTTTAGCGCGTGCTTACAACACTGTTATTCCTTCATCAGGTAAAGTACTTACCGGTGGTGTTGATGCTAACGCACTGCACAAGCCTAAGCGCTTCTTTGGTGCTGCACGTAATGTTGAAGAAGGCGGTAGCTTAACAATTATAGCCACAGCACTTATCGACACGGGCTCTAAAATGGATGAAGTTATCTACGAAGAGTTTAAAGGTACCGGTAACATGGAACTACACTTAAATCGTAAGATTGCTGAAAAGCGTGTATTCCCTGCCATCGACTTTAACCGCTCTGGTACGCGTCGTGAAGAACTGCTTACTAAGCCAGATGAGCTACAAAAGCTGTGGATTTTACGTAAGATTGTTCATGAAATGTCAGAGATTGATGCAATGGAATTCTTAATTGATAAGCTTTCTATGAGCAAAACGAACGATGAATTCTTCGATTCGATGAAACGCCAATAGGCGCGTTTTCGTTATATAAAAAAAGCGCCTAGGGCGCTTTTTTTATGTTTAAACGAAATACCAATCGGCTTAGATATTTAGCCTTTCTAGCATACTAAATAAAGCGTTAATGGCGTTATAAATTTCTTATGTAGTGCAACTTCGTGTCAAAATTCATGCCTTCTTACCACTCTATTTATCTGTCGCTATAAATGTCTAATAACCTAACACGATTGGTATAATTAACTCTCGTTATATTTTTTAAGTACACGCTGTAATTCATCTACAAGCTTTTGAATGTGTTCTTTACTTTGGCTTTGTTTATTGAGTAAAGCCATATCGAGATTTTTAGCGGCCTTGGCAATGTCGTCTAACGCAAACATTTGCGCAGCACCTAAAATACGATGGCTGTCTTTTTGTAGTGCTTCTAAGTCATTACTATTATGGTGCTGACTTATGGTTTCGCTTTCAAACGTGAAGCTTTGCTTAAAACTTGTTACTAAGTCGCTCATGTCTATCTTAGCTGTATAAGCTGCCTCTTGTTTTGCTTCACCTAAATACTGGGCAAGGGTGTTATAAAACGCTTTTTTATCTAATGGCTTACCTAAATACCCTGTAAACCCTAGGGCAAGATAATCATCAACTTCATGGCTCATTGCATTGGCCGTTAAAGCAAAAATAGGCGCTTGAAAGCCGCACTGTTGCAACAACGAAAACGCAGCACGCCCGTCCATAATAGGCATTTGTATATCAAGCAGCACTAAATCTGGGTATATTTGTAGGCACTTCTCAACCGCTTGCTCGCCATTTTCTACCGCAATAACTTCAAGCCCCATAGAACGTAAATAACGACTTATGAGTCTGCGATTGTCGGGATGATCCTCAGCCAGTACTACGCGCCCGGTTAACTGCTTAACCTGTTCAGCGGCGCTTACATGTTCGTACTCATCTAGCTCTTTTTCAACTTCTATACAGGGTAAAAACAGCGAAAACTGACTTCCGCGTTTAAACTCACTTTGTACGCTAATGTAGCCACCCATCATAGAGGCTAACTGTTGAGACAAACTAAGCCCTAACCCGGTGCCACCAAAGCGGCGACTAATACTGTTATCGGCTTGGCTAAAGCATTCAAATATTTGTTTTAGCTGTGATGAATTCATGCCAATACCGGTGTCTTTCACTATAAAAACAAGCCCTTGCTCGGTTTTGTTTAAAGACACAACTACCTGCCCCGCCTGCGTAAACTTAACAGCATTAGCACATAAATTAATGAGTATTTGCTTCACCCGCATTAAATCGAGCTTGGTATAAAACGCATTGCCTACATGGTTATCAAAACGAATTTGTAAATGCTTCGCCTTAGCCTGCGTAATAAACATGGCATGTACATCGCTAACTAGCTGCACTATGTCAAAGCACGAAATATTAAGCTCTAACCTGTTTGCTTCTATTTTACTTAAATCGAGTACGTCATTAATTAAACTTTTTAAGTGATCGCTATGTCGTTGAATTATTTTTAATTCATCTTGTAGGTTTTCAGGCTCGTACAAACCATTAATTAAATCATCTGTTTGGCCTAAAATAGCGGTGAGCGGGGTTCTAATTTCATGGCTAATATTTGCCAAAAACTGGCTTTTAACATCATTTGCTTCTCGTAGCTCTTGGGCAATAGCTTGTAGCTCTGCTGTACGCTGCGCAACTTGTTCTTTTAATAACTGCTTGGCACGCTTTTCGGCGCCCCGACGATAAAGCGCGGTGCCCGTTACAATTACTAAAAATAATAAAACAAAAATAAAAACCGTAAGCTGCGAACGTTGGCTCATTTTTAACTTTTGTACTTTTCGTTCTTGCTTCAGCTTTTGAATTTCTTGATTTAACTGAGTAGCTTTAAATTGATTTTGCAGTACAGCTAAGGCGCTGGTAATTGTTTCGCTATTTATACCGCGCTGCTCTGCTACAAACTTTTCGTGCAGAGTTAATGCCTCAGCGTAGTTGCCTTTGCTTGCCTCTAGGAGCGAGCGTGTACCAAAAGCATCGCGCTTTATACGCACACTATTATATTGTGTGGCCAAATCGGTTGCTTTATCTAAGCTTTTTTGCGAATCAGCAAGCTCGCCTCTCACAAATTGTATTTTAGCCAGTGCATGTAAGGCGTTGAGCTCTAAACTGTGATTAGCAATTTTAAGGGCATTTTGTACCCCCAATTTAGCTTGCTCGTAGGCAACATCCACGTTATTAAGAATTAAATTGATGTTTGCTAAATTAGTATATTGGGTAGATAACTTATTATAATCATTGGTAGAAATATAATAGCGTAGTGCCATTTGGTAATAATGCAGCGCTAAATCAAATTGCGAACTTTCGTAGTAAGCAACCCCTAAATTATTGTTAACTTGCGCTATACCGCTGGTATCAGCTAATTTTTGATAAACTTTAAGTACTTCTTTATAAAATAAAATGGCGCTTTCGTAACGCGATAACCTTATATACACCCCTGCTATATTTAGCAAAATATCAGCTTGGTCTTGAGCACTGCCCTTTTTCTCATAAATCTCTTTTGCTTTTAAATAATATTCGAGCGTTAGCTCCATATTATTCATTTCAAAGTACGCTAAACCAATATTACTAAGTAGGTTTGCAAGCTCTACTTGCTTATTATTTTTTTCAACAATCACCATGGCGCGGCTATATTCAACAATAGCTTGCTGAAAATACCCCTGAAAATAAAACACAACGCCTTGCATTTTAATGGCTCTAAAGTGCATATCTGGTAGGTAGTTTAAGGAGGTGTGCTGTTCTAATTTTTTAAAATACAGCAGGGCATTTTCAAAATCATCTGAGGAGAAGGCTAAATCGGCAAGCTCAGAATACACACTGACCTTTTGGGATTCTGTAATATTTTTTGCTTCAAGCAGCGCATTACCGAGCGTGAGTTTTACGTCCCACTGCTGCTCTTTTTTAAATTCATCAAATAAAGATACACTATTTTGAGCAAAGCTTGGCAGTATGAACACACAACATAAAACAAATAAAAGGCACTTCAATTTGCCTTGCATAATATTATTCCTTCAAACTTTAGCTTTAGTCAGTGTAATCTTTATTGAAGATACACAACAAAACGAGTGCAAACAATGCTTAACCCCCTGATTGATGAGATTTTTGAGCTACTTTTAACTCAGCGTGTTTGGAAAGTTCATACCTTAGCTGCAACGCTCGCTCAACAAGGGGTGTTACCACCTTTAGATGCAAACCCTGAGCAAAATTTATTTAAAAAGAATTTTTTAATTATGAATGCTTTATTTGAGCTGCAAACACAGCTATTACCCAAGCACTTAATTATATCGTCATTACATATTGAACTTACAGAGCCAAGTAGCAATATAGCAACGCAATCCCATTTAAAAAGTTACTATTTAAACTGGGAAAACTACGACACCAGTGCCAAAGACATAGAGGCATTATTAGATAGTTTTTGGCAGCAATTTAACCCACTAATTAAGCAACCAGTTGAGCAAATTGAGCCATTACTTAAGGCTTGGCAACTACCGCCAAACTTTAGCCTGGGTATGCTACAAAAGCGCTGGCGGCAATTGGCATTAAAACATCATCCCGATAAGCAAACTGGGAGTGCATGTAAATTTAGACAAATAAGAGCCGAGTATGAGCAGCTAAAGCTAGCTGCTCAAAACACGTAACTAACGGGTAAGGCGACGGGCACGAATTTTACGCCCTTTAATATTGCCCTCGGTTAATTTACGTAGTGCAGGTTTTGATGCGTTGCGCTCAACGGCTACAAAGGCAACGTTATCGAGTACATTTATTTTACCTACTTGGCGTCCTGCAACACCATCTTTGCCAGTAAGTGCACCTAAAATATCACCAGCGCGCACTTTTTGCTTTTTGCCCGAGTCAATCATTAGGGTAACCATTTCAGGCTTGTAAGGCGGCTTTTCTAATAAGCTAAAAGCAGGCATTGGCTCTGGCAAAAAGTCTCGTTCGTAATGGTCGCCTATTTGCGCCACTTTAAACTGCTCAGCTTCACCGTAAATAGAGCACGCAATGCCTTTTTTACCCGCTCGGCCTGTACGCCCTACACGGTGCACATGGGTTTGTGGGTCGTGTGCTAAGTGGTAATTTATTACCATATCCATGTCGTCAATATCTAAGCCTCGCGCGGCAACATCGGTAGCAACTAATATCGAGGCACTTTTATTAGCAAAATGAATTAACGTACGTTCGCGATCACGCTGCTCTAAATCACCGTGCAACGCCACTGCGCTAAAGCCTTCACTTGCTAAATCATCACAAACTTGTTGTGTTTCTACCTTGGTATTACAAAAAACAACACAGCTTTGAGGTGTAAATTTAAGCAGTAATAATTTAAGTGTTGAGTAACGCTGTTTGTTGTTATCCATTTTGTAAAAGTATTGCTTTATTGTGCTTTTTTCTTGCTCTTCTTCTACTTTTATCATCTCTGGATTTTTTAATACGCGCTTTGCAATAGCTTCAATTGCACGCGGAAAGGTAGCACTAAATAACAACGTTTGACGATTTTGCGGTATACACTCAATAATTGCATCAAGGGTATCTTGAAAGCCCATATCAAGCATTTGATCTGCCTCATCAAGTACTAACGTTTCAACATCGTCTAAACGCAGTGTACCTTTGCGAATATGATCGTCCACTCGCCCAGGTGTACCCACAATAATGTGCGCGCCATGCTCAAGCGAGCCTATTTGTGGGCCAATAGAAACCCCGCCACACAAGGTTAATATTTTAATATTGTGAATACCGCGGGCAAGTTTACGCATTTCTACTGCCACTTGCTCGGCCAGTTCGCGCGTTGGACAAAGTACAAGCGATTGAATACGAAAACGTTTTACATTTAATTTAGCTAACACACCTAAACTAAAAGCAGCAGTTTTACCTGAACCGGTTTTTGCCTGTGCAATAATGTCTTTACCTTCAAGTACAGGTGGCAGGCTTTGCGCTTGTACAGGCGTCATTTGCGAGTAGCCAAGTGTTGATAAATTATCAACTAAACCAGCAGGTAAAGCCAAAGATGAAAATGCAGTAGAAGTCACAATAAATTCCAAAATAATAAAAACAACACAGGGCTTAGCCCCAAAATATGGCTCTATAATAGCAGAATTCAGGTTAGGCAACCATTAATACCCGATGTGCATTATTTTACGATGCGTTAATCCTTGTTAATAAAAAAGTTGCAAATGATACTAGTTTTCATTAAGATCCTCGAAAAATTTTAACACCCTAACACTGGATGTAATTGATGAAACTAAACTCACTGTACGTAGCACTTATTGGTGCCATTAGCACAAGCGCCTTTGCCGCCCCTACTGACTTAGAGCGAATTGAAGTTAAAGGCAGCTATTTCAACGACTACAAAGTCGACAACGCCAACGGAGCAATGAGAACATCAGCGTCATTGTTAGAAACAGCGCAATCAGTCACTGTTATTAGCGATACAATAATTAGCGAGCAATTAGCAACCACACTTGGCGAAGTGCTTACTAACGATGCAAGTTTAACTGCCGGCTCTCAACAACGTAACCGTGAAGTATTTAACTTACGTGGCTTTGAGCTTAGCTCTTCAACAGGCTACTTACGTGACGGACACCAACATTGGTCTCACTACCAGCAACCGATTGAAATTCTACAACAAGTAGAAGTTATTAAAGGCCCATCAAGTATTTTATACGGACAATCAGGTCCAGGTGGCTTGATAAACATGGTGACAAAAAAGCCTACAGCAACCACATTATTTAACGCCAGTGCAGATGTAGACCAACATGGCTCTACCCGCTTTATGCTAGACGCGGCTGGTGCACTTACCGACGCTGAAGATTTACGTGCACGCGGTATTTTAGTAAAACAAGATGTTGATTACTGGCGCGAATACCAAAACGGCGAAAACCGTGAACGCGACCGCTTTTTAGGCGCTGTAATTGTTGATTACGATTTAAGCGATAACGCATTAGTACGCGTGCATTACGACCGCACAGACGATGAAGCAGGCCTTGATACAGGTGCATGGATAGATGACAACGCTAATGTGATTGGCGATGACAAAACCATTCGCGATATGTCTTGGGCATTTACCGACATAACGGTAGAAAACTTAGGCGTAGATTTTGAAGTGTACTTAAACGATCACTGGCAAGTTAAGCTTGGTTACAACGAGCAAACATTTGAGCGCCAGCGTTTTGAGTCTGCACCTCGTAAGCCAAGCACATTTGTAGAAGGCGATAGCTATGAGTCACGCCCTTACGACCGTTTTGACGATTGGCAGTTTAAAACCGCATTTATTGATTTTGTTGGCGAATTTAAAACCGGTAGTTTACAACATCAGTTTTTAATTGGTGCAAACTCGCTAGATTACTATTACGGGCAACGCCGTACATCAGCAGAGTATTTTGATTTTGCTGCAGGCCAAAACGAGCCAAGCCGCCCGACAGTAAGCTATAAATCAGATGATACTATTAGCGAAACTGAATACGACTACTACGGTATTTACGTTCAAGACTTAATTACTTTCTCGCCACAGTGGCAAGTATCATTAGGTGGTCGTTACGATGAGCAAAATAGAGAAGGCGCAGATAACGAGTCGTTCGTACCAAAAGTAGGTGTGCTTTATCACCCTAACCCTTCTGCGACTATTTATGCTAGCTACTCAGAAGGTTTTGAGCCACAAGGTAGCGATACATTAGTAAGCGAAACTGACATCAACAACGGTATGAAGCTTGATGCTGTAACCTCTGAGCAAAAAGAAATTGGTGTTAAATGGCAACTATTTGATGACCGCCTAATGTTAAGCGGTGCTGTATTTGATATTAGCAAAAAAGGCACCTTAGTAACCGAAGCACTTGAAGTGCCAGTGGGCGAATTTACCTCTGAAACAAACCAAGTAGGCGAGCAACGCCATAAAGGGCTTGAGCTAAGCGCGCAAGGTGCAGCTACCGATCGCTTATTTGTTATGGCATCAACTATGTACTTAGATGCAAATTTTGAGCGTGACGAAGACCTACAAGGTAAACGCCCTACTGATGCTCCTAAATGGTCTGCATCACTTTGGACTCGCTATGAGTTAAACGACACCATTGCATTTAATGCCGGTGCATTTTATGAAGGTGAGCGCTTTGCCGATAGTGCAAACACAGTAGTAAAAGATGCTTACACACGAGTAGATGTAGGTGCAACTTACAAACTTAAAGTAAGCAAAACCGATGTAAACCTTCGTTTAAACATTGAAAACCTATTAGACGAAAACTACTTAGGCGGCGGTGGCTTAAACAACGTTACCGTGGGCGAAGGCACAAATGTACGCCTAGCAGCTCAATTTAGCTTTTAAGTTATAAAACTTATACTTATAAAGCCCGCACAATAATAATTGTGCGGGCTTTTTACTGCCTATTAAAAACACCACTGCATTCATCTCATCTATTTTTTAAAGCCTTTAAAAAGTGCTCTAATACACTTAATTATAAAAAGGCTTACTCTATATGAAAAAAATTATTACAGCGCTACTAATGACTAGCAGCCTCAGCGTTAGCGCAAACAATGCAGAATTCACCACAATGCAATTACAACAGGTTGATGAGGTGCGCACTGCTGCACTTAAAAGCCATTTAAGCTACGAGCTACTCGAGTCACTCACAACAGAAGTTGGCCCTCGCTTACCCGGCACTGAAAACGATAAAAAAGCAGTAGCATGGGCTAAAGCAAAATTTAACGAACTTGGTTTTGATAAAGTATGGCTTGAAGAAGCAACATTTCCAAAATGGCGCCGTTATAGCGAAAGCGGAAAAATACTCACCCCAAGTGAGCAACCTCTGCATTTAACTGCGCTGGGTAACAGTGTAAGCACACCTAAAGATGGTATTAGTGCACCGGTTGTGTTGTTTGAAACATTGGATGAGCTAATTGCAGCACCAGCAAATAGCTTAGAAGGTAAAATTGCCTATATTAATTACCGCATGAACCGCGACATAGACGGCAACGGATACGGCCCCGCAGTAAAAGCACGTGCCACAGGCGCAATTGAAGCTGCAAAAAAAGGCGCGGTTGCTTACATGATGCGCTCAGTGAGCACAGCTCACCATCGCTTTGCTCACACTGGTGGTAGTTACTATAAAGAAGGGGTTAAAAAAATACCTAACGTAACTATTGCCAACCCGGATGCGGATCAAATAGCGCGCTTAGTGGCCTTAAACAAAAAGGTAACGGTTAATATAAATGTACAAACACAAAGCCTAGGAGAAGGCACAAGCTATAACGTTATAGGCCAATTTAATGGCACCGAAAACCCAGAACAATATGTGTTAATTGGTGGCCACCTAGACTCGTGGGATTTAGGCACTGGCGCATTAGATGATGGTGCAGGTGTTGCGCTAACAATGGCTGCGGCTAAACACATTAGCGATGTTAAACGCCCTAAGCGCAGTATTCGTGTTGTACTGTTTGCAGCAGAAGAGCTTGGACTTTGGGGTGCAAAAGCTTACTTTGCACAACACAAAAGTGACTTACACAATATAGTTGCAGCTGCTGAGTCGGACTTTGGCGCCGATGTAGTATATGGTTTTGAGTCAAATGTTAATGCGGCTTCTCTGCCAGTAGTGCGTGCCATAGCAAAAGAGCTGGCTGCGTTAAACATTGAGTACATTGGTAAAAACCAGGCTAACGGCGGGCCGGATTTAATCCCATTAAAAAAAGCGGTGTCGGCACCTATATTTGAGTTGGCCCAAGATGGCACTGATTACTTTGATTACCATCACACAGCTGATGACACACTCGATAAAGTAACGCCTGCTAAACTGCGCCAAAATACCGCTGCGTATGCTGTATTTGCGTTAATGGCAGCAGATGCCAAAACAACAATTCAACCGAAAGCGCAGGCTAACTAATAACTGACATACTTACTTACAGTTTGTCGCTTTAATAAACGCACTCCTTGTTTTACCTTTATATAAATTAAATAAAACAAGGAGTGTGCGGGCATGTTGCTTTTCAATACGAGTCAGTCGTTTCCTCATTTTGCACAAATACAGTGCTGCCCTAACTGCCATAGCCGCGCCTATCATCTAATAAACCAAAGTCGTTTTTTACGCTTTACGGTTATTCCTGTTCTACCTTTAGCACTAAACTATAAATGCGAATGCTATCAATGCGGCCATAATGCGCCTGTAAAATTAAAGCAGTTACCGGTGTTTGAAATTTTCACTCTACCTAAATACTTTATAGGGGTATTTTTAGCGTTATGGGTGGGTTTATTTTTTTACCAACAACACGCTGCTGCGCAAGCGCAAAAGCAAAGCTACTTAACTAACCCTAAAGCCTACGATACGTATTTAGTACACGCTGATAAATTTACTCATGAGCCCTGGACACTCACCAACTTAAAAGTTGCGCAAGTTTTAAGTTTTGACGAGCAGTTTATTACGTTTCAAGTAAGTAACTACAGCTATAAGCGCAACAAAGGCATTACTACTGCAATGCGTACCAGCTTATTAGTACAAAGAGGTTACTTCTCAGATGACAAAATTACTTTGCCTCGTAGCGAAGTAAAAAGACTTTACAACGACGGGGTGATTTACGACGTACTGCGCCCCTCAGCAAATAGTTTATATGGTGGGTTTGTTATGTTTCCGCCAAAACCAAAACCGCTATATAAAGGTTTAAAGCTCGACAAAAATAACCAACAAGGCATTACGTATTTTAAAAACGGACAGTATAGCGATGCGCTTGAGAGTTTTACTCTAGCCGCAAATGCCGGCTCGCAATGGGGGCAGCTCAATCTTGCGCAAATGTACCGAGATGGACAAGGCGTGACTCAAAATGTACAAACAGCAAAACATTGGTATGAGCAGGCAATAGCGCAAGGTAATAGCAAAGCGAAAATAGAATTAGAGGAAATGTGCGATAAAGCAAACTGCAAATAAAAAATGGCCAGTTAAACTGGCCATTTTCAATCTTCGTTCATACTTATAATTAGAAAGTCATATGCTCACCTAAAAAGTTAAGTACCTGCTTGTAGTAGCGCGTTCTGTGCTCTGCTTTATAAAAGCCATGCCCTTCATCTTCAAGTAACTCGTATATGTAAGGATGGTTTTCTTTTTTTAGCGCTGCAACTAAAGACTCAGCTTGCTCAATTGGTGCTCTCTCATCTTGCCCACCATGTACAATTAAAACTGGCGCTTTAAGCTTGTCTATGTTGTAGCTAGGTGAAAAACGCTTTAACAGTGCCTCATCAGTACCAAGCGCGCTTTTAAGATAGCGCTGTCCACGGTCACGTTCAGAGATATCGCCTTCTTCAAACATTAGCGGTAAATCGTACACCCCAACTACACCAATAGCACACTGAAACATATCAGGTTCTAAAATTGCACTTTGTAGTGCCGAATAGCCACCAAAACTTGCGCCCATTATACAAATATTATCTTTATTTACAGTGCCTTGCTCTATTAAGTATTTTACACCGTCAATAATGTCGTATTGTATTTCGGCACCCCATTTTTTATGTCCGGCATGTTCAAAGTTGCGGCCAAAGCCACCAGAGCCTCTAAAGTTAACTTTTAGTACTGCAATGCCTCTACTGGCTAATAGCTGAGCTTCGCTCTCATAGCCCCACCAATCTCTTGGTCCATGAGGCCCACCGTGGGGCATAACAACTAAAGGTAAGTTTTTCTCATCAGTATTATTAGGGATGGTTAAATATCCGTATATTGTTAAGCCATCACGCGCTTTATAATTTACAGGTTTGGTTATAGCCATTTCACTTGGCTTGATCCAGCTTTTAGTCGCAAACAAAAAGCGTAAGCTATTCTTTTTGGCATCATACAAGTAGTAACTGCCAGGGTTAGTATCGCTTGACGCAAAGATAATACTCTTCTCACCATCTTCAGTACTACTAACAAGCTGAACTTGCTGCCCTTGAAGCGACTGTATTAATGCCTTTAAGCGCTCACTTTTATGTGAATTATTTATAAAAGAATAGGCAGGATAGCCAAGCTCATTTTCAATTGCGAATAATTCTTTAGAAACTTCATCTACCCACACTTTTTTTGGAGAGACCTGTGGTTCTTTATGTAAAAGCTCAAACTTTTTGCTCTCTAAATTTAGTTTATAAAGCCCCTTTGCTTCGCCATTTTCTGACGCTGTAACATAAACAGAAGCACCGGTACTATCAAACGCATGGAGGCTAATATCAGTGTATTTTAACTCTCCTAAATCAAGCTGTTGCCATTCACCACCTGACTTCTCACGGGTATAAATTTTTTGATTAATATAATCATCGTTTGAAACAGCAACACGCACATTACCATCATGGTCTGTTAAAAAGCCTGCCATTTTTGATGGTGAGCGAGCGACTCTTTTTCGTTTTCCGCTGTAAATATCAACTTCATAAACTATTGTATGCGGCTCATTTGAAGCGCTCCATGGGTAGGTCAGAATCAGCATTTTACGCCTATCATGAATAAGCGGGTCTAGTACATAAGAAGTACCAAGTATGGGTGTCGCTTTTTTTATACGGGTTCCTGTTTGCATTTCACCTTGGTAACCCACTAAATACTTGCCTCGGCTACCATCAGCATTTATACCAAAAAGCTCACCATGATATTCGGGATGGTCTTTCCAACCTTTAATGTACTCTTTGGCCAATACAATTCTTTCATTGTTTACCCAGTAATAATTGCCAACTTGGGCATTATTAGGAAACCTAATTGCATGACTTACTTTAAATGTATCAGTGCTTAGCACCATTAATACATTTTTTCCTTCTGGGCGAGTAATTACAGCTAAGTATTTTCCATCAGGTGAAATTTTCACACCTGCAAACTCTATATCTTTACTAAAGCTTTCTATCGGTACCAAGGTGTTACTTGCTGTAGTATGTGAGCTAAAAATACTGGCCAGCAATAAAGACAGACAAGCCAAAAACTTATTCATTAAAGTTCCTTTTATTTATTTTTGATTGAGCTTTTATGTTACATACTTTTAACAAAAATATACACCATACTTCTTCCCTTTATGTAAACAGGCGTAAATTAATAGGGTTATAAATCTAATGCTTAGGGTTAGTAAGCTTACTCCAAACTAAATGCAGAATAACAATGCATAGCCCTGCTACTACTCCTAGTAATCCGTCAAATATAAGGGGAGCTAATGTTTCGCCGGTGCCATTTAATAACGACTTACCTATGGCTATTACTTCTAATTGCCAATGATGTAGTAGCTCAATACCATGGGATAAAATGCCGCCACCGACTAAAAACATGGCTACTGTGCCGGCAAAGGCTAAAAATTGCATAAGCCTTGGTGCTGCAGCTAATAGCCCCTTACCAAGCATCTCTTTAAATTTATTAGCCGACACCTTTGATTGATTAAGCAAATACAACCCCGCGTCATCAAGCTTTACAATACCGGCTACAAGGCCGTATACACCTATGGTCATTAATACGGCTATAACACATAGTACAAGTGCCTGATTTACAAGTGTGGCACCTGCAACCGTTCCCAAGGTGATCACTATAATTTCGGCTGAGAGAATAAAGTCGGTGCGTATGGCTCCTTTTACTTTTTGCTTTTCATACTCAGCTGGGTCTAATTGCTGCGACTCATCAGCCTCTTTTTCGGGGTGAGGTAAAAACCGAGCAAATACTTTCTCAGCGCCTTCAAAACATAAAAATAAGCCACCGATTATTAGCAGCGGGGTTATTAACCAAGGCAGCCATACACTTATGAGCAATGCACCAGGCACCAAAATGGCTTTATTTAAAAATGAGCCCTTTGCCACAGCCCAAACCACAGGTAACTCACGATCGGCTGTAACCCCTGTAACTTGCTGAGCATTAAGTGCTAAGTCGTCACCAAGTACACCGGCTGTTTTTTTAGTGGCGACTTTACTCATTGTAGCAATGTCATCAAGTAAGGTGGTTATATCATCAAGTAATGTTAAAAGGTTAATGCCTGCCATGTTGCTTCCTAGCTAAAAAATAATGCTATCAACATAGCGTAATCCGTAATTTTCACCAACGGTTAATTTTGCTTTGTTATGCTGATTAAACGCACTGATTTTTATCAATGGCAAACTTACTTAGGGGATATTAATGAAAGCATCGGTGGTTATTTTTACAAGCATGCTGGTTTTATCAGCCTGTAGTAATGAATCTAAAAGTACCCACTACTTATGCAACGAGCGCGTAGTAGAATTAACCCACCAAGGAGCGGGGGCAACACTTACTTTAAATGAGCAAACATATACGCTTAATAAAGAGCCGAGCGCATCAGGGGTAAAGTATATTAATGAGCGAGTGCTATTTTGGTCTAAAGCCGATGAAGCGATGTTGATTGTTTCAGGTAATAAATACCACTGCCAACTTCAACAAGCCGACGCCTTATAATTTTGTCTTTCGCGATTTAAACTTTTTCTTTTTTCTCATCGTAATAAATAGCCTGTTATTACGCTAAACAACTGCACATGCATTTGTTGTTTAGTTGGGTATAATACTTTCACTTTTTGCTTAGTAGCGGCCTACCATGAAATATAAAGATTTACGTGATTTTATCGATTTGCTTGAAAAAAAAGGCGAACTTAAACGTATTACTCAAGAAATCGACCCGTATCTTGAAATGACCGAAATAGCCGACCGTACATTACGTGCTAAAGGCCCCGCATTATTGTTCGAAAACCCAAAAGGTCACAGCATGCCTGTGCTTGCAAACTTATTTGGTACACCTAAGCGCGTTGCTATGGGCATGGGCCAAGAAGATGTAAGCGAGCTGCGTGAAGTTGGCAAGCTACTCGCTTTTTTAAAAGAGCCCGAGCCACCAAAAGGGATTAAAGAAGCACTAGGGCAAATTCCGGTATTTAAACAAGTACTCAATATGCCGGCTAAAGAAGTTAAAAAAGCACCGTGCCAACAAGTTGTTCTAGAAGGTGACGAGGTAGATTTAGCTAAGTTACCAATACAGCACTGCTGGCCTGGAGATGCCGCTCCCCTTATTACTTGGGGTTTAACCGTTACCAAAGGGCCTTATAAAAAGCGCCAAAATTTGGGTATTTACCGCCAGCAGCTATTAGGTAAAAATAAAATAATTATGCGTTGGTTATCGCATCGCGGTGGCGCACTCGATTTTCAAGAATGGTGTAAAGAAAACCCTGGCGAACCGTACCCGGTTTCGGTTGCATTAGGAGCTGATCCTGCCACTATTTTAGGTGCGGTGACACCTGTGCCAGACACGTTAAGCGAATATGCCTTTGCTGGCTTACTGCGCGGTAGTAAAACAGAAGTGGTTAAGTCAATTTCAAATGACTTACAGGTCCCTGCTAGTGCCGAAATAGTACTTGAAGGCTACATTATGCCTGGCGAAATGGCTCCCGAGGGGCCGTATGGCGACCACACTGGTTATTACAATGAAGTTGATGATTTTCCTGTGATGACAGTGACCCATTTAACACACCGTAAAAACCCAATTTACCACAGTACATTTACCGGCCGTCCACCTGATGAGCCAGCTATTTTAGGTGTGGCATTAAACGAAGTGTTTGTGCCTATATTGCAAAAGCAGTTTCCAGAAATCGTCGACTTTTACTTGCCACCCGAAGGCTGCTCTTACCGTATGGCCGTGGTAACCATGAAAAAACAATACCCAGGCCATGCTAAGCGCGTAATGATGGGCGTATGGTCGTTTTTACGTCAGTTTATGTACACTAAGTTTGTTATTGTTTGCGATGATGATGTAAATGCCCGTGACTGGAACGATGTTATTTGGGCCATCACTACCCGTATGGACCCTGCGCGCGACACCACATTAATTGAAAACACGCCAATAGATTACCTCGATTTTGCATCGCCGGTATCTGGGCTTGGCTCAAAAATGGGTATGGATGCAACAAATAAGTGGCCAGGTGAAACCGACCGCGAATGGGGCGAGCCAATTGTCATGGATAAAGCGACAAAAGATCGTGTTGACGAAATTTGGCAAAGCCTCGATATACTTTAAGCACGCTTAGTGAATATAAACAGGCTATAAAATAACCCCGCAGATATGTTAATATTGCTCCACTTAACTGCATATCTGCGTAAACGCTGCTAAAAGGTAAAAAATGCAAACATTAAAAGCTGAAGTTGTTGCCATCAGCCCACTTACAGAATTTGTTCATAAAGTAATTTTAAAGCCTCAACAACCTGTTACGTTTGAAGCTGGCCAATACATGCAACTTGTACTTGGCGAAAAAGACAAGCGCGCATTTTCGATTGCAAGTCGTCCATCGCAATGTGATGAAATAGAGCTTCATATTGGCGCATCTAAAGCCGATTCATACGCAATGCAATCGCTTGAGCATTTACGTAATGCGCATCAAAATAATACACCGGTAGATATAGAAGCCGGCCTTGGTGTATCGCAACTACGCCTACAATGCGAGCGCCCTATTATTTTATTGGCTGGCGGCACTGGTTTTTCTTATGCAAAATCAATGGCTGATCACTTAGCTGAAATTAACTGCGACCGCCCGGTACTATTTTACTGGGGTGTTAAAGAAGAGTCTGCATTGTATGCTCACAGCGAAATGCAAGCATGGGCAGAGAGTAACGAGCACTTTAAATTTATTCCTGTTGTAGAAAACCCATCTGCTAATTGGCAAGGCCACACCGGGTTTGTACACAAAGCAGTCATGCAAGATATTGTGTCGTTAGAACCTTACGACATTTATATGGCTGGTCGCTTTGACATGATTGGCATTGTCCGTGATGACTTTATTGCTCACGGTGCTGTTCGCGAAAACATGTACGCCGATGCATTCGCGTTTATAAAATAAATTTTTATTTATAATACAAAGGCGCCCCATGGCGCCTTTGTTATTTCTATCAAATTTAAGCTATTAATTGGTATAACCTATTACTTTAATCAGTATAAACAATTTCCTAAATTCCTATCTATAAACCATACTTTGTATAGAACATCAGCGGGAGAGACCCAAATGTTAAATACAAAAGTAAAAGATTTTATGCAACGTAAGTTGCCACACATTACCCCAAATACCGAAATGACCACCGCCATTAGTGAGCTGCAAAAGTTTAACTTATTAGGTGCACCAGTATTTGATGACAATAAATCGCTGGTTGGCTTTATATCTGAGCAAGAGCTGTTAAAACCATTAATGCGAAGCAGCTATTTTTGCGATGGCGTTGTAAAAGTTTCGCAGCTTATGCAAACCGATGTTGTAACCGTTAATGCCGATACCAACATTATCGAGCTTGCTGAGCAAATGAAAACAGGAAAGCCAAAAAACTACCCCGTTGTTGAGGGTGATACCGTGATAGGGCTGATTGGCCGAAGCGATGTATTAAAAGCACTGTTTGATAATTACGTGAGCTGCCAAACAAAAGTAAGCTAACATAAAAAATGCCGCTAATAAGCGGCATTTTTTGTATTAAGTGTGTTTAACGTGCTGCAGCAAGCGCAGTTAATGCGTTTTTATCGCTGTCGCTTAAAAATGCAATCTCTAAGGCATTAGCTTGTGCCTTATGCATATCGGCTTGTGTTAAACCCGCCTTTGGCGCAGCCACTAAATATTCATGCTCAATTTCAATGCCCTCTACAGCCGGATCGTCGGTATTAATACACGCTAAAATACCGTGATCTAAAAACTGTTTAAGAGGGTGTTTAGCTAAATCGTTTACGGTACTGGTTTGAATATTACTGGTTAAGCACGACTCAATACCAATGCGGTTATCGCGCAGGTAGTCCATTAATTTAGGGTCTTCAATTGCTTTTACCCCATGACCTATACGGCTTGCACCTAATTCATTAATGGCTTGCCAAATACTCGCTGCGCCCAGCGCTTCACCGGCATGAATGGTAGCGGCCAGGTAAGCGTCTCTTACTTGCTTAAATTGTTCGACAAAAAGCTCTCCCGGAAAACCAATTTCATCTCCGGCTAAATCAATCGCCACTAAATCATTTTTAAAGGCAAGTAATGCGTCAAGCTCCTGCTGGCAGGTTTTAACACCGTAAGTACGCGACATAATACCAATTAAGTTTGCTTTAATATTTGCGCCTTGCGTAGCCGATTTAATACCATCAACCACGGCCTCAACCACCCCTTGCGGGTGTAAGCCTTGGCTTTGTGCCATATAATACGGGCTAAAGCGAAGCTCTACATAATCAAGTCCCTGAGCTTGAGCATCTTCTATGTTTTCAACGGCAATGCGTCTACAGGCGTCGTAGTCGCCCAGTACCGTTACACCCCAGTCGAGCTTTTGCAAAAACGCCATTAAATCAGGCTCAGGATCAATAACTTGCACATGAGGGATAAGCGCCTCTACGTTATCAGCAGGTAGCGTAATATTAAACTGTCGACCAAGCTCTAGTATGGTTTGCGCACGTACATTGCCATCTAAATGACGATGAATATCTAGCAGAGGTAATTTTTTATTTATCATAATAGCGACTCGGTTAGGTTAAAATTGCGCGCATGATACGCAGGTACAGTTATTTTTCAAGTGTAGAGCAGTTAAAGTAAATATTAGCGGTCATATGTCTGCTTTTTACTCAAAAAGTGAACAAAATTAGGTTTTTGTTCACTTATTTTGATGAGCTAAGTGATGCCAGAGTGTTTTGAATAAGGTATTTGCTTCAATGGGTTTAGTAATATAATTATCCATACCGCTGGCAACTGCTTTTTTAACATCGTCATCGTGGGCATTAGCAGATAAGCCAATAATAGGTAGGTCAAACAAACCAAGTTCATTACGAATAACTCGCGTGGCTTCAAGGCCATCCATTTTTGGCATTTGTATATCCATAAGCACAATGTCGTAGGTATGCTCTGTCAGCTTTTCAATCGCCTCAAAACCATCATTAGCAATATCAGCAACGCACCCTTTGGTTTTTAAAATAGCACTCGCGACGTGCTGATTTAATGGGTTATCTTCAACAAGTAATAATTTATAATCTGCAAAAGAAAGCGTACTAACATCTATCTCATCATATTGTTGCTTTATTTGCTCAGCCTTTGGTAGCGGCGAATAAATTGGCAGGCTAAAAGTAAACGTAGAACCGTGCCCTTCGTGGCTTATTAAATCAATTTCTCCGCCCATCAACTCTACAAGCTTTTTGCATATACTTAAACCCAAGCCCGTGCCGCCATATTGACGCGAGGTAGAGCTATCTGCTTGTGCAAACGGTTTAAAGAGCTGTTTTTGTGCCTCTTTACTAATACCAATACCGGTATCGTTAACGCTAAAGTAAGTCATTTTTTTAGATTGCCACACTTTAAGCGTGATGCTGCCTTTGGCTGTAAACTTAATGGCATTATTGATTAGGTTTAGCAAAACTTGTTTTAAGCGTATTGGGTCGGTGTTAATAACCAAGTTACTTGATTTATCGTAATCAAGCATAAATTCTAGCGACTTTGCTTCTATATCAAACTGCAGTAAATTAGCCACTTCTTCACTGAGTGTGCCTACATCAATTGGCTCTTGAATTAAATCAAGTTTGCCTGCTTCCATTTTAGAAAAATCGAGCACATCATTTAATACTCTAAGCAATACGCCTAGTGCCCCATCTGCTTGCTCAATATAGCTGCGAGCTTGCTGCCAATCGTTTTGCTGTAGGGCTAAATAATGCAGCCCTTTAATACCATTAATAGGCGTGCGAACTTCGTGGCTCATATTTGCTAAAAACTGGCTTTTTATTTCATTGGCTTCATCGGCCTTTTGCTTTTCTAAGCGTAAAATTTTTGTTTGTTTTGCTACCTGCTCACGTATACGAATATTGGTACCCGTTACCGATATTAAAAAGGTAATAAGCAGCCAAACAAATAACATGCCGGCTATTTGTGCAAGCCAGTAAACTAACCATGACTCTCGTTGCATTGGCTGATGCAGCTCCACCTGCCACACCCGCTTACCTACCAATAACTTATAGTCTTTTAACGGCAATAGTTGCTGGTGATCGGCAATAAAAATAGGCTGTGCATTATTCTCTGTCGTGGTGTCTGTAAAGCTCACTGCAACGCCGTTGTTTTGATCAAATAACACCGCGTTTGATAGTCTTTCTAAACTAACAACGGCTACCACAAAACCTTTAAAATCGTCTTCGGTAATATTGTTGCCAAACACCGGATGAAAAAACAACACGCCGCGCTCAGCTTCGTTTTGTACTAAATTTATTGGCTCACTGATCACCAGCTCATTTAACACTTTTGCTTTTATTAATGCAGATCGCCTTACCTCATTTGAGGCAAGATCAAAGCCAATTACGTCTTCATTTCCCGACAAAGGATGTGCGTATTGTACGGGGTAGTAAAAATCTCGTGGGGGTGCGGCCTGCCAACTGCCATCTTTTGCTCTTTCTTTTAAGTTATATTTAGCCAGCTCGGTGTTGTTATTAGCCTCTATATACTGAGCTAAGTTTTCACTTGGTAAGTAGGGCACCCACTCAAATGCTAAAATTTCTTCGCTGTAACTAAGCTGCTTAGAAGTAAACTGCTTAAATTCAGTAAAGCTCACATCGTCACTACTAGAAAAAAAGGTCGCCAGTAAGGCGAGGTGTGCGGTTATTTCGTTAATTTTATTGTTGATAGCATCTTGAGTGGCTAATATTTTCAGCTCTTCTTTTTGAATGTTTTTTTCTTTTTTTACACTGGCCGCGCCATAAAAACTAATACTTATAACCATATAAATTAACAGTGAGGGCAGTATAACTTGTAGGCGATAATTTACCTGTGAATAGTTAAATGCCGCTAGCATAAGCGGAGTAAAAACAAGCACCCCAATACTGTCGCCTATCCACCACGCTATAAACGTATCCCAACCGGCTTGAGACACAATAACGCCATTAAAAATTAATAAGCTGGTGCCTACACCTGCAGCTATAACACAGCACAATGGGCCGGCAACAACGAGGCTTTGAATACAGTGTTTTAAAGAAGATAAGTCGAGTGGTGCTTTAATCACTTTAGTGACCAATTGGCTACCTACCCATGCTTGTAAAGTAGCAGCAAAGGTAACAGCCGCAGCATGCATAAATACACTTAACTGAAATATCGCTGAGGCGCTTTCTAAATGAATGAGGTTAGTAAAAAAAGCCCCTAAAACAATACCTAGTAAGCTCTTTCTGCCCCAAATTAAAAAGCCAGCAAGCGCAATTCCCGAAGGCGGCCACACAGCCACTGCGTAGCCATCTATCGCTAATAGTAAATTACTAAGATATCCGGTAAAAAAGTAAGCGCACGCTAAACTTACAGTGACAATGAAAAAGTGTTTCAACCCAATGCTCCCGAATATCAAAGCTGCAAAAGTATAAGTGTAGCCTTTATTGATACAAAACGAGTGCTTTATCGGCTTGTGCGGTATTTTTATAGCTAAGAGCTGCTTGCTGAGCAAATTGCTTTTTGTTTTCGATATTCAAGGCTTTATCAAAAACCTTTGCGGCTAACTCATAATCGCCTTGGGCATTAGCTAAACACGCAAGCGAGAGTAATAATGCGTTGTTTGCATCATCTTTTTTCAGGCGCTCTTGAATACTACTTTGAAGCTTTACAGCCTCTGCCGAGGTGGCGTTACTTAATATATTAGCCAGCTGAGCATGTTGCTCGTCGTGCTTCACCATTTTAATTAAGTCACTTTCAATCGCACTTAACTGGCCCACTTTAGCCATTTGAATTAAGTAAGCTGTATTAGCATGAGCTTGTAGCTTTTTAGGAAGTTGTTTATATTTTTCAGTGATTTTATCGCTAACTTGTGCATTAAAATAGGCATTAAACAGCTGCGTCCACTGCGCATCGTTGAGGACTTTTTTGCGAAGTAAACGCGGTAAAAAGTCTTCAAGTGCACTAAAGTGCTGTTGCTGTACAAGTATTTCGGCGTATAGCTTAAGCTCAAGTGGTGTCGCTTTTTTTGAATCGCTGTTTGCACGCATTTGTGATTCTATTGCGCTGCTATCGCCACTGGCTATCCAAAGTTTAGCAACGTTAAGTTGCTGCTCTGGGCTAATTTCAAATAAACGCTCTAGAGCTTTGTCGGTTTGGTTATTAGCAAGCGCTGCTTTTGCTAATAGCGCTAAGCGTATATCTTCAAACTTACTGGGTACACTATTACCTGATAACGTTTGCTCAACAAGCTCGTAATCATCGTTTATCGCACTCCATAAGGCTTGCTCTATAGCTGCTTGCTTTCGGTCTTCGCTACGCGCAAAAAATCCATGTTTAGTATTATGATAAATCGACAATAAATAGCGCACTAATTTGTAAGTTAAAAACAAAATTGTTGCACTAATTACCGCCATAATACAAAACGATACAATCGTGCCTTCAATCGTGGTGTTGTTAAACGAGATCAGCACATAGCCTTTTTCATCCAGTACAAATGGCGTAATCGCTAAAACTAAAACAATCGCAACAATTAATACTATAAGCCCTATCATTGCGCCCACTCCTTAACCTGCTGCGTACTTTGTAGGTTTACTTCAGGGTTAAAGTTTAATGGCTCTTTTTCTAGGCTAGTTAGTGCATTTATAACCACTTTTGTCGCCTCGTCATCTTGTTTAAAGTACTCATTAACAAGACGCTTTGCCTCACTTATGGCACTAAAATAAATGCTCGCTTGTTTGCTCATTAATGCATCTTGAGCTTGCGTCACATTTAATTTAATACGTTGATTAATTAAGTGGCGCTCCTGATCGGTTAGCAGTGGCTCTATAGCAACCCCTTCGTGCTGGCGAATAGTAATAAAGCTATCAACTAGCTTGTTCCAGCTATTACTTAGGTTTTGCTGCCAATCGCTTACATCTTCACTCAAGGCATTTTTTTCAATTTCTGCTGCTTCTTGCGGTATGTTAACGGCATTAAATGCAAGCTTATCTATGTTTGATAACACACTATTAAGTTTTAAGTAAATGGCTTCTGTTGGGATAGGTTTTAAGCTATCTAGTGTTTGAATGTCTTGTGTTATTGCTTGACGAACTGCAACAGTACCTGGGTGTTCACTCAATAAGGCATCTAAGCGTTTAAGTACAGCGCTGGCACCTTGGTAATCTTTTTCAGCCCACAGTTTAAACTCAGCCATACGTTGTAAGCTGGTTACTTCTTGCGGGTTTAGTGAAGCGCCTTGCTGCTGAGCTTGTTGCAATGCTGCTTTTAATTGTTGCTGGTTACTCTCTGCACTTTCATTAAGCGCAGCTGCCACTTTTTGCTCACTATTGAACAATGCTTGCTGAAGATTAGATTGCGCCGACTTGAGCGCCTGTAACTCTTGTGACAATAACGCGTTTTCTTCTTTTAGTTCATTAACAGCTACATTTTGGGCTTTACCTGCATTGAGTTTTTGGTAAAACTCATACCCCACACCACAGGCAACAATAAGCGAAATGATCAGCGCTAATACCGCTAATTTACTTATTTTTTGCTTATCGTTATGTGGTTTACTGTGTGCTTTAGCTGCCTCTTTTTTTTGTGCAGAGGCCGCTGCCTTAGTGGTTGGTGTATTATCTGCCGTTACTGGCTTTGACTGTTCGCTCATCTTGCTACCTTGCTGTTTTATGCAGGAAAACATAGCGGTATCGCTTGCCCCTGCGGCAATGTGTATATTAGCCGAGCTTACCTGTTGCTGTTGTAAATAAGCGGCTATACGCTCGCTAGCAACATAAAATCGGCACTGTTGTAACCACTGTAACTGTTGTTCAGTCAGGTTATTAAATATTGCATCAACTGCTGCATTACTGGTTATGACTATACCTTGTACTTTCAGGCTTTGCCAGTGGTCTGTCCAGTTGATTTTTTCAGCGCTTATTGGCTCGCGCTTGTATACCACACAGTTATTTAAAAATGCCCCACGCGCCTTTAAGGTTTTGGCAATATCAGGGCGCCCCGCTTGGCCTTTTACTAATACAATATTGCTACCATCAACCTCAGCTAACGAGTTTAGCGCCAATAACCCTTCAGAATCATGTAGCTTAGGCACTGCTGCTCGCACGCCAAATAACGCATAAATAGTATCTGCAGTTTGCTGCCCTACTGCGTAAAATTGCGCTTTGGTATTTATTGTTGGCTTTAATTGCGCAAGGGCAGTAACGGCATCTTGAGAGATAAAAATAATTTTATCGGCATTAATTAGCGGGCTTAGCTCGGTAGTAGAAGGCGTAAGGTAGGATATTTTTAAAACAGGAAATAATGACGCCTGATAACCCGCTTGCACAAGTTGCTGAGCAAGGGCTGCGCCTTTTCCTTCGGGCCGAGTTATCAGGATATGTGTCATTTATGCGTCTCTATATACTTCTGCTAATATTTTGTCGGCGCCTTGCGCTAATAATTTTTTAGCAAGCTGCACACCGATAGCTTCTGCATCATTTATATGACCGGTTACTTCGTCATGTAAAATTTCACTACCATCTACCGCACCCACTAAGCCGCGTAAATGCACTTGCTCGCCATCAACTAATGCGTAGGCACCAATTGGTACTTGGCAGCCACCTTCTAAATGACGATTCATAGCACGCTCTGCATTTACACGAATGCGTGTTTGGGTATGCTCAAGTGGGGCCAATAAGGCTTTTGTTACTTCATCATCAATGCGACATTCAATGCCGACTGCACCTTGTCCGTTAGCAGGTAGAGATACCTCAGGCTCGATATAATCAGCAATACGCTCGTCCATTTTTAAACGTAGCAGTCCGGCTGCGGCTAAAATAATCGCATCGTACTGGCCATCATCTAGCTTAGCTAAACGAGTATTAACATTACCACGTAAGTCTTTAATGACTAAATCAGGGCGCAAAGCTCTAATTTGGCACTGACGACGAAGGCTAGAAGTACCAACTACAGCGCCTTGTGGTAATTCGCTTAAATTGGCAAAGTTATTTGATACAAACGCGTCGCGCGGGTCTTCACGCTCACAAATTGTGTGCATTGCTAAGCCTTCTGGAAATTCAACGGGTACATCTTTCATTGAATGCACAGCAATATCCGCGCGGCCATCTAACATTGCTTGCTCAAGCTCTTTAACAAACAAGCCTTTACCACCAATTTTAGCAAGCGGTGTATCTAAAATAATATCCCCTTGAGTAGACATAGGGACTAATTCTACGCGCACATCAGCATGAAAATGCTCAAGCTGTGCTTTTACAAATTCAGCCTGCCAAAGCGCTAAAGCACTTTTACGGGTTGCAATGCGTACTAACTTTGTTTTTTCTGTCATAGGGGTATCCAAATAGTTACAGCTAATAGCCAAGCTTAATTAGCTAAAATTCTAAATTCTTTTTGAGCAATTAAATTACCTTGCTCATCAACAACATCTACACGCCAATGGCCTGTTTGTGTATTCATAATATTTTTGGTTGAGTACGTTCTGTAGCGCGGCGAGGTAACATTAAGTGAAATCTCAGCCATGGTTTCACCCTCATAAGACCATACATGCTTTACTTGTTGGCCTTGTAGGTTTTTAAGCTCACTAAAAAACGAAAGTGCCTCTTCAAACTGATTTAAGCGGATATCTGCAGCAAATACATTAGTGGGCTCGCGCTTACTTACTTTGCGAGTAAGCACTGCACGGCTAATTTTACCTGTATCAATTTGTGCGCCCAACGCAACACTGGCAATGTGCGCATTAGATGAAAAACCTTCACTGCTAGTTAGCGAGCCGTCGTCGTTTTCAATATCTGGAAGCTGCCCATTGGGGGATGCGCTTAACTGCGTGCTAGTAAGCGGCTGATTAGCGATAGGCTCAGCGAGTTCGGTATCTGATTGCTCAATAACAGAAACTTGATTGCTTTGAACGTTAGCAATTGGTTCTATATCCGTTTGCTCATTATTGCTTTGCGCTAACGAAGTATTATTAACGCTTTCATCCTCAAGCACCGCTGGCGCAACATCTGCTATATCATTTGTAAGCTCATTTGGGCGCGCTTGCTCGTCATTTACACTCACCGTGGGCTCAACATTATCTGCTGTGTTGTCGCTTAAATGTAAATATGACGATTGCTCATTAGGTTGCTCGCCCTGCTCGGCATTTACCGAGCTAGTTAAGCCATACACAACCGCTGCCGAGGTCATTGCTACCAACATAGAAACACTCGCAATACGACGCCAATGCCACTCGTAGCTTACATTAGGTACACTATTTTGTGGTTCGCGTTTTACATTTGCTTTAATAACTATTTTTTGACTCATATTGACCTCAGCGGCTCCAAATTAGCTTAAACGGGCAATTAACCATTGGCGAATAGCTTGCAGTTCTTCTGCGCAAACCTGATGAGCCATAGGGTATTCTTGCCAGCTTACATCCATGTTATGTGCTGTTAATACTTCAAACGCACTTCTACCCGCGCTATGCGGCACTACATTATCTTGGCTGCCATGAGCCATAAATACATTTAAATCAGTATGCTTTGCTTCTTGCGCTAGCTTTTCAGGCACGCACATATAAGTAGACAGCGCCATAATACCTGCAAGTTTGTGCTCAAATCGCGGCGCTAAATGTAAAGACACCACGCCCCCTTGCGAAAAGCCCGCCAAAATAATTTTATCGGCAGGTATACCATTTTCAATTTCTTGATTGATCAGGGTTTGCACTTTTTCGGCTGAATCTCTCACGCCTTGTTCATCGGCACGTTTGTCTAATTCTATAGATTTAATGTCGTACCACGAGCGCATTTCCATGCCACCATTTATGGTGACCGGTTGAATAGGCGCATGCGGAAAAATAAATCGTATACCAAGCTCACTGGGTAAGTTAAGTTGCGGTGCAACCGGTGCAAAGCCATCGCCCGAGTCGCCTAAACCATGTAACCAAATAACAGTGGCTTTGTGCTCACCTTGCGCTGGATATTGTGCAAACTCTAAACTCATAAGCTTGATTGCCACTTAATTTCTTGGCCAGCTTGGCGAGTAGACGCTTGGTTCATAAACTCCCAAAACTCTGCACCCGAGCGGTTATCAATCCACTGGCCGTCACGCATTTCAAAATGGTGGCCATTAAATTTAGTCGCAACCCACACTTGATGCAAAGGCGCTTGTTTGTTAATTACAATTTTACTTTTATCAGGGAAAATTATTTCTAAAATACCCTCTGCCGATTCGTAGTCTAAATCTGCTTCGCAATCATCAACTTGCTCTTCAATTGTGAACATAAGAGCTTCGGCTAATTGGTGATATTCGTGTTCAGTCATTGTAATTTTCCTTTGCAGGCGAGCTGCCTAATATTGGGTACGGTTTATATACAGCTAGTGTAACAGGAATAAAATCATCCGCGAATAGCTGCATTTTTTAGATATTCTGTTACTCTGCGATTATAAAGCCAGCAACCGTATTAATCTAATGAAAGCGACACATACCTTACAATTAAAACGACTATATATAAGTACTTTACTGCTAAGTGCATTAGCTGGCTGCGGCCAAAGTGGGCCTTTGTATTTACCAGAGCAACAGGCTGAGCAAAACACACCCCCTAATACAGAACAGCCAACGCCCGTAAAAAAAACCAACACAGAGCAAGTGCAGGAGCAATAAATGGATTATTTTAACTATCAAAACAATCAATTATTTGCCGAAGATGTCAGCATTGCCACAATTGCTCAGCACTATGGTACGCCGTGTTATGTGTACTCGCGTGCTACTTTTGAGCGCCATTATTTAGCCTTTGCAAATGCCACTAAAAATCATAAAAGCTTGGTGTGCTACGCAGTTAAAGCTAATTCTAATATTGCAGTATTAAATATATTAGCGCGTTTAGGCTCAGGGTTTGACATAGTGTCCAAAGGTGAGCTGGCGCGTGTAATAAAAGCTGGCGGTGATGCCAGTAAAGTGGTGTTTTCAGGTGTGGCTAAAACCGCCGACGAAATTGCTTATGCACTAAAGTTAGGTATTAAATGTTTTAACGTTGAATCGGCCTCAGAGCTTGAGCGTATTTCTGAGGTAGCGTGCGAGTTAAATTTAGAAGCCCCTATTTCTATTCGTGTAAACCCTGATATAGATGCCAAAACACACCCGTATATTTCTACCGGTTTAAAAGAAAACAAATTTGGTATCGATATTCAAACGGCTGTGAGCGTTTATCAGCATGCGGCGTCTTTACCTGGTCTAAAAGTCACTGGTGTAGATTGCCACATAGGCTCGCAATTAACTGAGGTTAAACCTTTTTTAGAAGCGCTTGATAAGCTAATGGCATTAATAGATGAGCTTAAAGCAAATGGTATTGAGCTTACTCATTTAGATATTGGCGGCGGGTTAGGCGTTCCTTACAATGATGAACAGCCACCTCACCCAAGTGAATATGCTGCGCAAGTTACCGAGCGCTTAGCCAATTACAAACACCTTGAACTTATTTTTGAGCCAGGGCGCGCTATAGCCGCTAATGCTGGAATTTTAGTTACGCAGGTTGAATTTATTAAGCAAAACCAGGATAAATTTTTTGCCATTGTCGATGCGGGTATGAACGACATGCTTCGCCCTTCGCTTTATCAGGCATGGCAAAAAATCATTCCTGTATCGGTGCGCGATGACGACACTCCAACACACAACTTTGATATTGTGGGCCCAGTGTGCGAAACCGGCGACTTTTTAGGAAAAGACCGCGAACTAGCGCTTAAGCAAGGCGACTTATTGGCGCAGCGAAGTGCTGGTGCCTATGGTTTTACAATGAGTTCAAACTACAACTCTCGCCCACGCGTGGCCGAAATAATGGTAGATGGTGAGCAACACCACCTTATTCGCCAACGCGAAACCATCGAGAGCCTTTATCAAGGTGAGAAAATTTTACCATAAACGTTTTTGTTAAGGCGCTGCTCTGTGGCATGATTAGCGCAGAGCAAACCCGAATTAGAGCGCTATGTTAGTTAATTTTTCCAAAATGCACGGCTTAGGCAACGACTTTGTTGTAATTGATAACATTACACAAAATGTATTTTTGTCTCGCGATCAAATCAAAAAACTGGCTGATCGCCACTTTGGTATTGGCTTTGACCAATTACTTATGGTTGAAGCCCCTTACTCCCCTGATCTCGACTTCCATTACCGTATATTTAATGCCGATGGCAATGAAGTAGAACAATGCGGAAATGGCGCACGCTGTTTTGCCCGCTTTGTGCGCATGAAAGGCTTAACTAACAAGCACAAAATTAGTGTCTCGACTAAGTCGGGCAACCTCACGCTATACATAGAAAAAGACGGCCAAGTGACGGTAAACATGGGCCATCCTAATTTTGAGCCGGCTAAAATCCCGCTTAAAGCCAGCAAGCGAGAACTTACTTATATAATAAGAGCTCAAGAGCACACTGTATTTAGTGGCGCTGTGTCTATGGGTAATCCGCATTGCGTGTTAGAAGTTGACGATATAGCTACCGCACAAGTTGAGGTGCTTGGCCCACTGCTTGAAAACCACGAACGTTTTCCAAATCGTGCCAATATTGGCTTTATGCAGGTGGTATCGCAAGATCATATTAAACTTAGAGTGTGGGAGCGCGGCGTTAGTGAAACCCTAGCGTGTGGCACGGGTGCCTGCGCAGCAATGGTAATTGGCCACATTCAAAGCAAACTTAACACCACGGTACAAGTTGATTTACCCGGCGGCACTTTACAAGTACGTTGGAGCGGCGAAGGTCACCCTGTCCGCATGACCGGCCCAGCCGAGCATGTATTTGATGGGCAAGTTGCCTTATGAGCGAGCTAACAAAAGAGCAAGTCGCTGAGTATTTGGCGCGTCACCCTGATTTTTTAATAGAGCAGCCAGAGCTGCTTGCACAACTTGAGTTACACCACAAAACGCAAGGTGCCACCTCGCTTGTGCACATACAACAGCGCCAATTGCGCGAGCACAATACTCAGTTAAAAAATCAAATACACAGTATGAGCGAACACGCTACGCAAAATGAGCTAGTGTATCGCTTGTTTAGCCAATGCCATCGCCAACTGTGGACAAACTACGACTTTAATACGCTTGCCGCAAATTTGCGCAATATTATTTGTACCAGCCCACACATTAGCGAGTGTAGGTTGGTTAAATACAACAACACTTTAGATGGGCTTATTGAGCACCGCCTTAGCCAATTTGGGCACTACTTAGGACGCGTTAATCAGCAAGAGCGTGAGCTATTATTTTGCGAAAACACGCAATCTTCTGCTATTTACCTTATTGGTTGCGCTGAAAAACCCGTCGCTATATTGGCCTTTGGCAGCCATGATGAAAACCATTTTGAACCCGCACAAGATAACCTATTCGTGCTTGATTTTGTTCATGCATTGCAACTTAGGCTGTTGGAATTGGCATGAGCGACGAGACGCCTAACACTGAGCAATTAAGTGAGCATTGGCGTACACCCATTCATTTATTTAGTGACTATTTAAAATACGAAAGACAGTACTCAGAGCACACTGTAAATCAATATGTTAGCCAACTAAACTTTGCCGCCCTGTATTTTAGTAAATTATGTGATGACTGGTTTGGCGTACAAGGCGAGCATATTCGCCGCTACAGCATGGCGCTTCGTTCAAAGCAATTAAGTGGGCGCACCATTAGTTTAAAATTAAGCTGCATTCGTAGTTTGTATAAATTTTTAAAAGCCAAAAACATTGCTCAGCACGCGCATTATCATAACCCAGCACAAGGCATTAAAGGGCCTAAATTTTCTAAGCCTTTACCTAAAAATCTCGATGTAGATCAGATGGCGAGCCTGCTAGAGATTAACGATGACGACCCATTAGCCATACGAGACAAGGCTATGATGGAGCTTATGTATTCATCTGGGCTGCGTATTAGCGAGTTAGTTGGCACCAACTTACTCGATATAAACGCCGCAAGCGGCGAAATATTAGTCAAAGGTAAAGGTAACAAAGAGCGCCTCATTCCCGTAGGTCGTAAAGCGCTCACAGCGTTAAAAAATTGGCTCAACATACGGGGGCAATTTGCAAAGCCTGACGAAATGGCGGTGTTTTTAAGCAGTAAAAAAAATCGTATTTCGGTTCGCCAAGTTCGCTTACGCATGCAAGAGTGGGGAATAAAACAAGGCATTAGCTCACAAGTGCACCCGCATAAACTTCGCCACTCGTTTGCCTCTCATATTTTAGAATCATCTGGCGATTTACGCGCTGTGCAAGAATTATTAGGGCACAGTAGTTTATCGGCTACGCAAGTATATACGCATTTAGATTTTCAGCATTTAGCAAAAGTGTACGACAACACTCATCCGCGTGCTAAAAAACAAACCGATTAGGAATGTAATTATGATCCGATTTAATCGTGCTCCTCGCCCTTTTTCAGTTATGAGCTTTGATTTAGACGACACCCTGTACAATAACCACCCTATAATAAAAGCCGCGGTTAAAGCCCAGCAAGATTACTTATACGCGCTACCCAGCTACTTACAAAAAGGCCCAAAATACTGGCAACAATGCCGCAATGAGGCCGTAATACAGTTACCTGAGCTTGCTGATAATGTAACTAAATGGCGCCAACATACGCTACGCTTAGCCCTTTCAAAGCTAGATTTAAATGAGCAAGAGGTAGAGCATCATGCCGATGCTGCCTATAACGCCTTTGCCGATGCGCGCAGTAAAATAGTGGTAACCGACGACGTACTAAAGCTGCTAGATAACTTAGCCCAGCACTTTACGCTGGTTGCAATAACCAATGGCAATGTTGAAATTGAGCGCTTTAACTTACGCGATAAATTTGAGCTGGTATTGCAAGCTGGTATGCACGGTAAAGCCAAGCCCCACGGTACACTGTTTGATAAAGCCGCCGCACACTTAAACGTGGCTAAAAGTGAAATTTTACATATTGGCGATAGCCTAGATACCGACGTACAAGGCGCTAATAATGCAGGCTGCCAATCGGTTTGGTTAAACGACCAAGGCGCTGCTTATCACTACAAAGGCCTTGCCGATGTTGAAATTGCGAATATTCATGCCTTAGCGCACTTTATCAAATAGCCTAGATAGAACGAAGAGGTTGCAATGAGCCATTATACCAAGCTAATTACCTTGCTATTAATAGGCTCGCTTAGCCTAAACGCTTACTTATTGTGGCCACAAAAACAGCCTGTAGTTGGCACACAAAAAATCCACAGCGGCAAGAGCATCAAAGCGCCAAAAAGTAACCTGCTCAGCCAAGCTCAACAGCAATTTACACAACACAAATTTGATGATGCTCTAAATACGTATCAGCAACTAAATCTAAGCGCTCCAAAAAAAGCACATACTTTATACGCTTCGTGGGTAGCACAACTAAAGCAATGGCTAAACACAAACCTACCGCTTAGCCAGTCATTGTTAAATACACTTTTAAATAAAGACCCTTACAATACCGAGTTACTCACTTTACACGTAGATTACCTAGTAAAAAGCGGGCAACGGCAAAACGCAATTATTGCGCTATTTGAGCTCTACCCATTATTAAATAAGCACCAGCAAGGCCCTGTAGATAGGCGCCTTGTGCATTTAACGACTAACGAACTGCATAGTTTGAGTGAGCAGCAAAATTGGCAAACAATTATTGAACAAACTCAAATTTGGCTCGACTATCAAAACGACAATAGCCATTTTTTATACGCACTCGCTCATGCTTATTATCAACTAGAGGACTTTATTAGCGCCTTAACAACTATTGAGCGCATGCCATCAAATCACCCACTACAAGCAGAAGTAACTGCCTTACACGCAATGATAAAGAAAGCTCAATCGCAAGATGACTTTATTGCGCTTACCCCCTACGGCGCACATTACTTAATTAGCACCGAGCTAAATAGCTCAATTAAAACAGAGCTAATGATAGATACCGGCGCAAGTATTACTTCTCTTTCGAGTGACGTGCTTAACCAACTTTCACCCCGACCACTGTATTTAGGCGATGTAACCGTAAACACGGCGAATGGGCAAATTAGAGTAAAACGCTACCAAATTGAGTCGTTTAAAGTAGGGATGCAAACTATTTACGGTTTTGAAGTGCTCAGTATTGAAAACACCCGCGGCCAAGGTTTGTTAGGAATGAACTTTTTATCTAGATATAAATTTAATATAAATCAACAAACAGATGAGTTAGAGTTGAGTGCTAAATAAACAAAAAATAATAAAAGGAAGTTTATGCGTACTCTACTATTTACACTACTTTGTTTTTGGCAATGTACTGCTCAGGCAACACATTATTTTGTAAAAGACAAAAGTTGTGAGGCTATTTCACCCGAAATAGAAATAAGCCTTAGCGCTACACTGAGAGATTTAGATAACCATCAAAGAAAAAGACAAAACCTTAGACAAAAAGCGCTGAATAAGTATAGCGAACAGTACAATCAACAGCATGAGCAACTATATGTAGAGGAACGCTTTACTACAAATAGCAGCCACGCTGCTGAAACTCCTACAATAAGCAGAGCCCAAAAAAAATTACACTACCTTATTAAGCTCACCCCCTCAAAAAACTGCAATCAACAAGTCGCTATGACTAGCGAGCTATTTATTTCTGGAATGCACAAGCACAGCCTCTCAAATACCATTGAGGGGAATGCAATTGATGTCACTTTAGACATAAACAGTTCCCCTAAGTTTACTCAATTTAACAACCCCCTCATCACCCCCACTAACTTTTTTGGACTCCAATTTGGCAGTAGCTATGAGCAGGTATTAGCGTCTCTCGGACTTGCTAGTTTATCGCTAAGCGATAACAATAACGCAATACTTGTATATGGAAGAAATCATGCTTTTCACTTTAAAAACAATGTATTTATAGGTTATCAGTTCCATGAAACGCTACTACCTATGGTGATAAATAATGAGCTTTCTTTGGCAAATGAAAAATTACAAATAAGCACCGGTACAGATCAGGCTATTTTCTTAGATACAGATTTAACCCAACCAGCAATTAATAAATTAAAAAACAGTTTTGATGAAGTGGAAACCGCATCTTATAAAGTATCCATTAACAAATCAGAGCAAAGAGTTGTTGGTATATCGCACGGTGAATTAGTTGAACATATAAAGAGCAACACTCAATGCTATAACGGCACAATATTGGCCGATGAATACTTAAAAAAACACAAAAATAGTAAAACGCTTAAAGTGGTTAATGAAAATCATGAAAATATAATCATTACTCCTTGTTATGAGTTTATATATGAAGGCAACGGCTACATTTCTAAATTAAAGCTTGTGAAGCCCTTTTCAACCGCTAAAATTAAGCTCGCTGCATTAGCTGGCTATATTAACCAAAGTACACAGTGGAACTTATCAGGCGTAAAATACAACGACCCTGTTGCAAGCCTTGCTAAGTTAGGCGATTACGACGAGTTCTTTGACTCAGCAGAATTTACTTCTCAACACTGGGATGGCTATTTTTATATTTATGACGGAAAGCTTTTAAGCGCAGAGCTTACAAGCAACGACTATTAATTTTTCTCTTTGAATCTTCTGTTAGAAAAGGACAAACATGTTATTAAACGATTTTTTACAGCAACTTGCAGACAACCCTAAAAGCATACAATTTAGCGATACCATGGCGGTAATAGAAGCTAATTACGATTTTACCGCGTGTGGATTTAATAACCACGGCTTACTTAGCTCTGCAAGCGAGAACAATGGCTCATGTAAAATTTTTGCGTTTGCTAAATTAAACGATTTAAGCAAGCAAAATACATTGGATTGCTTTGGTAAGTTTTACCGCGAAGACGTACTACAAAACCCTAAAGGCGATGATCACATGAACATTCGCACATTTATGTTAGCGCCAGAAGCGACTCCATTTTTAGGCCTGAGCTTTGATGGTGAGCCACTAAAAGAGAAATAACACTAAGCTGCTAAATTAGAGCGTTTTTTCCATAAAGTAACGCGTACCAGAGCGCGGATAGTTGTTAAGCTGATACTTAACCACGTATCCGCGCTTTTCATAAAAAGGCTTGGCCTGAAAATCGAGTGTATCGAGCTGTGCGGTCGTTGCACCTAGTTCAGCAGCTGATTGTTCAAGTGCCGTTAGTAACTTATCTGCAAGCCCTTGACCTCGCGCTACACCGCTACACCAAAGCCAACTAATCATCAGCCAATTTCCAAACACACACCCACTAATACCTGCAACAAGCTCACCTTGCTCATCAACAAATTTATAGCCTAATAGCACTCTTTGCGCATCAAAGTGCTGTGCGTTAAATTCAACTATTTTAGTGCGAAGCGCTGAGTTTAACGCGTCGGTATTATCTGCTTTTAATTGATACATGTACCGCCCTTAAAGAAGCAGATACTAGCAAACAAACTTAATTAAAAAAGGTTATTTTTTCCATAAGGTACTTCTAGCAAATTGCTGCTTGTTTTTTCGGGTTGGCCGCACATTTCATCGTAAGCGCTAGTATGGCGCAGTACCATTTCGGCGTAGGCTATTTTTTCAAAACGTTTTTGAATATGCAGCGGGCTGAGCGCTTTAACAAACTCGCCATTTTCTTCAGTAACGTAATACTCTACGTTATTTATAATGACAGACACCTGATAGAGCGCCATTTCAAGGGAGTGCGCGACCACTTTTTGTAATGGTTCGTGCTTTTTCAACTCAGAAAATTTCATACCCATAACAATCGCCTTTTAATAAAAAGTAACTTTATAGATACGCACCTTTGCTATAATCGCGATCAAATTATTACATCACTGCCTTTTTAAGCTTATGAGCAATAAAATTCGACTCGCTAAATACATTGCTCACGCTGGTGTGTGCTCACGAAAACAAGCATCGCGTTTAATTGATGAAGGGGTAGTAACGGTAAATAATCGCCCTGCTAATCATATTGATCACGTTAATGAGCAAGACGACGTAATAGTTAATGGCCAAGCAGTTAAAGGGGCTGCCGATTTAGTTTATTTTGCGTACCACAAGCCTATAGGCATTGACTGCAAATTAAATGAAAATGACCCTGCCAGCCTTATTCACCATTTACCTACCCTCACTCGGGTTTACCCCATTGGCCGATTAGATAAAGACTCTCGTGGCTTGCTTATTTTGACCAACGACGGAGATTTTTGTAATCAACTTATTCACCCTGACTTCCACCAGCCTAAACGTTATTTAGTCACGGTAGATAAACCTATTAATAATGCGTTTTGCGAAAAAATGGCCGCAGGAATCCCCGTCGATAAACAAGTAACCTTACCGTGTGAAGTAACAAAAATAGCTGACAACCAGTTTAGTATTATTTTAAAGCAAGGGCTTAACAGACAAATACGTAAAATGGCGCATTACTGCGGCTTTAAAGTAATTGATTTATTTAGAGTGCAATTTAGCGAACTCGCCCTCTCAAACCTAAACCTACCTGAAAACCACTATATACAAATTAATAAAACAGATATTTCAAAAACCTAATACCAAGTCGCTTAATTACATCATAAAAAGTTAAAAAATAACCTTGCAAAAATAGATTACAGGTGTAGTCTTAAATTAAAGATTACATTTGTAGGCAATAAAATGATTGAGTTATCAAAAGCAGAATTTGACGTGCTTGATGCACTTTGGATTAATTACCCAGCAACCGCCAGCCAAATAATTGAGCGCTTAAGCGATGACAAACAATGGCACGAAAAAACCATTAAAACCCTACTGGGTCGATTAGTTAAAAAAGGCGCACTGACCTTTGAAAAAGACGGCCGCCAATATATTTATACTCCTTGTATGGAGCGCGCCGACTACACATTAAAAGAAAGCAAAAACTTTATTGAGCGTTTTTTTAGTGGCCGTATAGCGCCGCTGGTAAGCGGGTTTGCTAAATCAGAGCAGCTTTCGCAGCAAGATATAAACGAGCTAAAAAAGGTCATTGATGACTGGGAAAAAAACCAAAAGTAAGGAGTGGCTATGGATATTCAAACCCTGTTTAACTGGTTACTAGAGCAGCAATTATTACTCAGCATAATGCTTGGCGGGTTTATTATATGTGAGCGTTTTAGTTTAAGGCTGCTTGGCCCAGGCTTTGTGTATAAATTAGTATGGCTAATCCCCGTATCGTTACTGGTTGCAAACTTACCAAGTAACATTAAGCCACTGCAAAATAGCGCCATTAGCCATTATTTAATAACGCCTAACCAACCCCTTATTAATAACTTAGGCCTAAATTGGGCCGTGCTTTATGTAGTGGTTAGCCTAGTGCTGTTTAGCATAGCGTTTGTTGTGCATATTCGCTTTATAAAAAACCTGCAGCTCAATTATTTAATTAATAGCGAACACACTCTAACCTCACACATTAAAACCTATACCAGTAATCATATTGCATCGCCAATGGTGGTGGGTATTTTACAAAGTAAGCTCATACTGCCTAGTAATTACAAAACCCAGTTTGATAAAGCCACTTTGGCACTTATTTTAGAGCATGAGGCTGTGCACATAAAACGCAAAGATAACCTAATAAATGCCCTGCTGTTACTGACTACTATTTTAATGTGGTTTAACCCGCTCGCTTGGATGGCTTACGCAAGCTTTAGACGCTTGCAGGAGCTAACTTGTGATCAGCGGGTACTTGCCAATAAAACCACACACCAACACATTTTATACAGTAAAGCCTTAGTTAACTGCGCGGCAGCAACGCCCGCAGGCCTAATGGCTTATTCACACTACGGAGATAAAAAAACCATGTTACAACGACTTACCAATATAAAGCACAGTGGCAATCACTCTCGCCTTGCCAAAGGTGGCTTACTACTAATAGCAACAAGCATGCTTAGCGGTTTAGCCATTGCAAAACAGCCCCAAACTGAAATAACGAAAGAGGATCATATTTCACCAACAATACGCATTGAACCTGTCTACCCAGCCCAAGCAGCTAAGCAAGGCATTAGCGGCTCGGTTGTATTAAAGTATGATATAGCCGCCAATGGCAGAACAAAAAACATTAGTGTCATTCAATCTAAGCCGTCAGACGTTTTTGATAAATCAGCTAAAGAAGCGCTGGCAAAGTGGGAGTATAAAATCTCTGAGTCAGGCTTTAATGATGTACTTGTACAGCTCGATTTTGCCATAAACAGTGAGGTTGCTAATACCGATTTAATAGAGCGAATTAAAGTATCGCATTAAGGCTAATGAGTGATGCAAGAGCACAAAGCAAGCGCCCTTTTAGGCCGCTTGCTTTGTGGTTTTAACAATAAAATTAAATACTCACTACAATCATGGCAATGGCAGTGCCTAAGCCAATAAACCATACAAGCGAACGTATAATATCTAAGTTCAACCAATAAAAAATGCAATACAAAGTGCGCGAAACTATATGAGTAACCGCCAAGGTTTCGGTTACTGCATTTACCGAGTTAGTTCCCAATACCACCACAATAGCAACGACAAACACTGCTAGTGATTCAAAACAATTTTGATGAGCAGCGAGCGCACGCGCACCAAAGCCTGTTAATTTTGCTTGTTGAGAGCGCGGGTGTTTATTGTCGTATTGGCCAAGCTTTGCCATCGCAATGGCCACTGGTATTTTTGCAAAATAAGGCATTAATACAGCAAGTAATGCGCATACTACTAATGTTGTCATAATTTATTCTCTTATTTTAAAACCTAGTTATTTAATCAATACATATAACACACATACACAAAAAAGCCGCCAACACGTTTTATGACATACGCAGGCGGCTAAACAATAACATCATACTTACTATAGCTAAGTTTACCTATAAAGCAGTGCGGCATAATGTCGCAGGTGATGAATATTCACTATCACCCTTAATGCATCGCATTAATAACTAAAGATTGTTAACTTATAGACCTTATTTTTTACCGACGACCCCTATGACCTGGATCTTTTTCACTTTTTTAGCCGCCTTTATGCAAGCATGGCGAAATGCCCTACAAAGTAAATTAAGCGCACATGCAAGTGTGGCTGGCGTAACCCTTTCGCGCTTTATTTTAGCCGGCCCTATTGCTGCAGTGTATTTGTATGGCTTGTATCAATATAAAGACACAGCCATGCCTACCTTTAATAATGCCTTTTGGGGGTTTGTTATTGGCGCAAGTGTTATGCAAATACTCGCCACCGGCTTAATGGTAAAGCTGTTTAAAATGAATAATTACGCCATAGGTGCAGGGCTTGCTAAAAGTGAGGCATTAGTAGCGGCTATTTTAGGGGTATTGTTTTTTGGTTCTGCGCTTAGCCTTTTTGGTTGGCTGGGTGTATTTTTAGGCGCTATTGCGGTGCTTTTACTTAGCGGCATAACCAGCGTAAAACACTTTGATGCTAAAACAGCATTACTTGGCCTTGCCTGTGGTACCAGCTTTGCCCTTACATCGCTGTGGGTGCGTGAAGCGAGCTTAAACTCAGGGTTATTGTTTCCACACTCAGCTGCATGGGTTTTACTGTTTGTAATAAGCCTACAAACGCTTATATTACTTGGCTATTTATTACTAAAAGAGCCACACACTGTTGGCAAACTTTGGCAATATAAAGGCACCACTGCCGCAATTAGTACTTTTAGCTGTGTAGGCTCTATTGGCTGGTTTAGCGCGATGAGTTTACAGCACGTAGCGTATGTGAAAACGCTTGGTCAGGTAGAGGTATTTTTTACCATGCTAATTGCTGTACTTTGGCTCAAACAGCCACTTAAAAAGCAAGATACCGCGGGCTTAATACTTATAGCCATTGCCGCTGTTTTAGTAATGCTGCCAAATTGAGAACATAAAAAAAGCGCAGGCTTTTAAACCTGCGCTACTATAGGCTGCTTATAACGTTTAAAGCGAGTATTAAGCGCTCTTCTTAAGAGCTAATTTTTAGCGTTATCACACCGCAAATGATCATGAGTACACCAGCAATACGGCCAAACGTGGCTGCATCACCGTAAAGTAATATACCCACTAAAAACGTACCCGCAGCACCTATTCCGGTCCATACGGCGTAAGAAGTCCCCATTGATATTTGCTTTTGTGCAAGCCACAACATAAAACCACTGGCTGTTAAAAATGCAATGGCCATTACTATACCCTGCCAGCGTGTGTCGGGATTTTGTGAAATTTTTAAACCAATTGGCCAGCCTATTTCAAGCAAGCCGGCAATGACTAAATAAACCCATGCCATTAAACATCTCTCTTTTTCAAAATTACGTCGTATAAATCTTCGCGGCGATCTTTTAAATTGCGCACCGTACCTTCGCTATGAAGAATTTTTAGCTTATCCATATCAAGGTCGCTAAATAGTAACATTTCAGTATTAGGTGTGGCTTCATTTAATGTTGCATCGTGCGGAAAAGAAAAGTCAGACGGGGTCAATACTGCCGATTGTGAGTACTGTACGTCTAGGCTTTCTACCTCAGGTAAGTTACCCACTGAGCCTGCAATAACCACATAACATTCGTTTTCGATTGCGCGCGCTTGCGCACAGTGACGAACCCGTAAATAACTATTTTTAGTATCGGTCCAAAACGGCACAAAGAGTATATCAAGCCCCTGCTTGGCTAATATGCGCGAAAGCTCTGGGAACTCTACATCGTAACAAATTTGAATACCTACACGCCCAGCATCGGTATCAAACACGGCAATTTTGTCGCCGCCTTGAATCACCCAATCATTTTGCTCATGCGGGGTTATGTGTATTTTGCGCTGCTCGTCTATTTTACCGCTACGGTGGCATAAGTAACTTACGTTATAAATTTTATCGTCTTCGGCAAGCGGCATAGAGCCGGTAATAATATTGGCGTTATATTCTATTGCCATACGCGACATCGCGTTTTTAAATGTTTCGGTATATTCGGCTAAATAGCGGATTGCTTCGGTTTGATTATTCTGATCGCCTAAACCCATAAGTGGCGCGTTAAAAAATTCCGGAAATAATATAAAGTCGCTTTTGTAGTCAGATACCGTATCTACAAAGTATTCTACCTGCTTGAGCATTTCGTCAACCGACTCTACACAGCGCATTTGCCATTGCACCGCACCTATACGCACTATCGATTTAGTTGATTCGAGTACGGTGTCGGTTGGCTCGTACATTATGTTATTCCACTCAAGCAAGGTGGCGTAACCTACAGACTCTTGATCCTCCGGCAGGTACTTTTTAAGTAACCGTTTTACCTGAAAGTCGTTAGAGAGCTGAAAACTTAAAATTGGGTCGTAAAGCTCTTTTTGGTCAACCTTTTCAATGTATTCCATTGGCGTCATTTCACTGCTGTGATTGTAATAACGCGGAATACGGCCACCGGCTAAAATAGCGCGCAAGTTATATTGGCGGCACAACTCTTTACGGGCATCGTATAATCTGCGCCCTAAGCGCATGCCTCGGTGGGTTTCGCTAATTGCTACATCTAAACCGTATAGCGCATCGCCGTCGGAGTCACTAAATACACGGTCGTGCCCATCGGCTATGTCTTCGTAAGTGTGAGGATTTGAAAAACGCGCGTAGTCTACTTGCACGCTTAGTGCTAAACCCACCAACACGCCATCATCTACAATGCCTATTTGCCCTTCAGGGAACTGATCTATCAATCTAAAAATAGTATGGCTTGGCCACGCGCCACCTAAATCAGGATAAGCCTGATCCATCAAGGTTTTAATTTGCGGATACTGCTCTTTTGTTAGGTTACAAATTTCTAGGTGGGTTTTTTCTGCCGACATACACAACTCCTTTGGGCATAATAAAATAAAAGCCGAATGTACGCTAAAGTACACTCAGCTTTGTATCATGTTTTTTACGTTACGCGTACTACTTTAAGCTGCGATAAAAAAGTGTAGTCACTTTCTCTTTTGGCAACCAGCCTGCGTATTCAAGGCCAAGCTCTGCCAATGGATCGGCTTTTAGTACTTGCTCTAAGCTTGCGTCATTTTGCATTGCTTTTAGCATTAAATCTTTGGCTTTTTTAACAAGTTTAGCATACGTTTCCAGTCCTGAACGGTTACTTACCGGCCCATGCCCGGGTATCACTATGGTGCGCTCATCTATTTGCTTAATAACGTCATTTACGGCCTCTAGTATTCCATCAACACTGCCGCCGCTATCTACATCAACAAACGGTAAACTGCCAAAGTTAAAGTAAATATCGCCCATGTGCACTATGTTATCGTTATTAAAAAATATCACCGAATCACCGTCGGTATGTGCATGGGCGTAGTGCACTACATGGGCGTGTTCGTTATTAAAATGCAGCTTTAAATCGTGCCCAAAGCTAATGCGTGGCAGGTAATCTGAGTTTGCACCGTGTTTTTCTTCTAATCGCTTATGTACGTTGTCGTGCGCAATGACATGCGCACCGGCTTTGGCAAAGTTTTCGTTGCCGCCAGTGTGGTCGCCATGATGATGCGTATTAATTACAAACTCTGCACTACCGGGTTTTAAATCGCTAATGGTTTTTTTAATGTCGTTTGAAAGCTTAGCAAATTGGTCATCAATAATGTAAATGCCATCTTCCCCTACACTTGCGGCAATGTTACCGCCTTGGCCAAACAGTACATATACACTGTCGCTTAGTTTTTCTGCCGTTACCGGATTTTCATCTGCATGTGTTGCACTGCTAAGTAATAAGCCTGTTATTAATGCGGGTAGTATTTTTTTCATTTTAGTTCTCTGTTGATTTATTAATGATTATATAGAACGTGATTAACTGTAATTTAGTTCATCGTGCTGGCTCTATCACTATTTGATGTATTAGCGTTTGTGGTAGTAAAGGCGTGTGCTTACCTTCAATGTAGTCACTAAAGCCTGCACGGTAGAACGCGGATAGCGGATGCCCCGACTGCCCACCGGGCACTGCCATAATGGCGTTTTCTAAATGCCCTGGTTGGGCAATAAAGCGCTGCGATGCACCAAAGCTTTTGCCTTGTACGGCGGGCATGTAGCTATCGCCAAAAGCTGGCGCTACAGGCATATTTAAAAGCTTAGCCAGTATGGGCATTTGTTTAGCAAACGGGTGCTCAATATTAAGCGCATTTACTTTACCCCACTGCCAATTTTGCAAGTTATCCCCATACTCAGCCCCAAGTGCTGTCACTGTTTGGCTAAATGCACCTAATAACTGCTCGTCCCAATTTTTATACTCAGGGTTTACCCATGAGCCCGGTCTATCCTTAATAAGCTGCCATATAGCTGGTTCTAGATCGCGTTTTACATATTTGAGCGTGGCGTCTTGCTCATTAAGTTTGTTCTCCATGCTTGCAAATACAGTATTAATTAATGTGCTGCGGTAATGTTTAACTAAGGTATAACCTACCGAGCTTGCACATGCGCATTGCTGCCAGTTTTCAAGTGCACTTATGTACTGTGCGTTTTTGGCTTTGTCTTTTTTAAGCTGATTAAGTAGCAATGTGTGCCATGGCGTTAAAAAGCGGGCTTGGTTATCAAGCTGTAGCGCGTAAAAGTCGCTCTCAGCAAAGCTTTGTTTTTCAAATAATCTATCACGAATTTGGCTTGAACGTGCGCCTAGCGCGTACCCGCCATTGCCAAAGCGCGCATTATCAGTGGCCGACACAACGCGGGAATTACCTGTCCATAATCGCCCATTTTGAGGGTTCTTAACATAAGGGCGCTGATGCTCATTTTGCTGCCAGTCGGGTGAGTATTCGTTTGCATTAACACTTAGCTCACTCGGTGTTTTACGCGCCGGTATAGCGCCAATATGTTGCCATGCGGCACTGCCTTGGCTATCTACCACCATTAAATTTTGTACCGGAATACCCACATCGCTTGCTATTGCTAATGCATCATCAACCGTATTTGCTTGTTCAAGTTTTACTAATTCCATATCAACGGCATAAGGCTTATGTGCAGCCCAGCTAAGTGCGTAGGGTTTTTTATTAATGTATTTTACTGGGCCATATTCGCTTAACGTTAATGGGTAGCTTTCTACCTCATCATTTGGCAGCGCTATTGGCTCATTTACTTGCCATGTTTTACTGTCATCATTTAGCGCTATCCAATCAGCCGTGTCTATGTAGCCATTAGTAAAGCCCCAGGCAATTTTATTATTTGTACCCACCACAATAGCGGGGGCGCCGGGTAGCGATACGCCAGTTACCTGAGCTTGCTCGCCATTTTGTGTGTAATTAAGCTGCGCCCTGTACCAAATAACCGGCACCGCCATAGATAAATGCATATCGTCAGAGAGCATGGCTGCTCCCGTTTGGGTATGCGCACCGGTTACTGCCCAGTTATTGCTACCGCGCTCTTGGTTTGCCTGAATATTTTTAACCGTGTGCTGTGCTTGCTCTGGAAGTTGAGGAATGGTGCCTGTAAACGGGGCAAGTTTACTGCCATCAAGCGCCGCTTGGTATTGGCTAGGTTGTGTTAAAAAATCAACCATGTGCTGCCCGTATGCTTGCTCAATATGTATGAGAGCTTCATCTCGCTCAAAGGTGGCACTTTGCAAATCAAGGTACATGCTAAATATAACTAATAGGCTATCTTCACTTTGCCATGGTTTTTGCGCTCCGCCTGTAAGTAAATACTCAAAGCTTGCAAAGCCAACTTGTGCCAGCCCTTCGTTTACACCTTGGGCGTAGCTGTTTAATAGTTGTTTATCACTTTCGGGTAAGGTGTTTAATATAGCGCGGCTGCGTTTTCGCAATTGATGAAAGCGCATTTTTTTATCAAGCCCAAGGGCCGCTTTACCAAATAACTCACTAAGCTCACCTGCGGCGTTACGTCTTAATAAATCCATTTGAAAAAAACGGTCTTGCCCATGCGCATAGCCTAGCCCGTATGCCGCGCTATTGCGGTTTTCGGCCTTTATAACCGCCTGCCCTAGTGCATCACGCGAAATAGTAACCGGCTTATTAATTGCTGTACTTTGGCCTTTACCATCAAGTGTGGGCATACTTAAACTTAATACGCCATACACAAGCGCTGTACCAGCTAACCCTAAAACCACAACGAGTAATACTAGCCATTTGATTACTTTAAACATTAATTTGTCCTTTGCACCATTTGTTGCACATATAATAACCATAGTTTTATTAAATAATAATGTTCTTACTCGCAAAGGGTGAAATAAACATCAAAATCCACGATAATAGCCATTCCACATTTTGTGCAGATCTAGTTGAGACTCATATGACTGAAAAAACATTTATCAAAGGTAAAGACCGCGACCTAGAATCGTCTATCTCTACCATGCAAAACAAGCTAAAAGCGCTAAACATCAATGTTGAAGAAGCACTTTGGCTTAACCCTGTAGCTAACTGTTATTCAGTTCATATAAAAGACAGCGACTGCGGTGTTATGTTTACCAATGGTAAAGGCGCAACCGATAAAGCATCTATCGCCTCTGCGTTAGGTGAATACTTTGAACGATTAAGCTGTAATTACTTTTTTGCCGACTTTTACCTAGGTGAAGAATTTGCAAACAGCGACTTTACTCATTATCCAAATGAGAAATGGTTTAAAGTTGAAGGCAATGAAGTGCCAGAGGGCATAATGGACGAAAGCCTTTGGGATTACTTTGACCCAGAGCGTGAGCTTAATGCCTCACACCTTTTTGACTTTAACTCAGGTAATAACGAGCGCGGCATTTGTACATTGCCATACACGCGCCAACGCGATAACCAAGACGTATACATTCCGGTAAACGTAATTGGTAATATTTTTGTTTCTAACGGCATGAGCGCAGGTAACACTAAATTTGAAGCACGCGTACAAGGGCTTTCAGAAGTATTTGAGCGCGCCATTAAAAACCGTATTATCGCAGAAGGTATTTGTTTACCTATCGTCCCTGAAGAGGTTGTAAAGCAATACCCTAAAATTCACGAGGCGTGTGAAGAGCTACGCAGCCATGGTTTTCATTTACGTATTGCCGATGCATCACTAGGCGGTAAATACCCTGTAATGAGCGTAACGCTTATTAACCCTGTTGATGGCTCTGTGTTTGCCTCATTTGGTGCTCACCCATCATTTGAAGTTGCCCTTGAGCGTACGGTTACCGAGCTACTACAAGGTCGTCGCCTTGATCAACTTGATGTGTTCCAACCAGCTACTTTTGATAACGATGAAGTTGCAACGCCTGAAAACATTGAGCTGCACTTTATCGACTCAAGCGGTTTAATCTCGCATGACTTTTTCCGTGCCGACGCTGACTTTGACTTTGTTCATTGGGACTTTAGCGGTACAACAGAGCAAGAATACAACTTCTGTACTGACTTAATTCACAGCATGGGCCACGACATTTACATTATGGATTACACACACTTAAACGTGTATGCATGTCGTATTTTAGTACCAGGTATGTCAGACATTTACCCAGTAGATGAACTAATTTGGCGTAACAACAACGAAGGCGCTAAATTCCGTGAAGCATTCCTATCGCTTGATCAGTACGATGCGCAGCAGTGGATGGACATTTACGACAGCCTAGAAGAAGCAGGCCACAGCGATATTATTCGTGCTGCTGAATTTATTGGCCTTGCCACCGATGCCGATACACCATGGCATACACTGCGTATTGGTGAGCTTAAAGCGCACTTATGTTTAGCCGCAGGCAACGAAGAAGCCATTGATTGGGTAGACTGGATACTACACACAGGCCAAGTAAACGAAGATGCAATGCGTCACTTCCGCTGTTTAAAAGCCATTCTTGAAATTAAATACGATGACGAGCGCGACTACGCCGACTACCAAGATGCACTGGGTTTAATGTTTGGCAGCGATAACGTAACGCTGGCTATTGAAATAGCAGAAGGCCGTAAATTATTTAATGGTTTAACCTTCCCAGGTTTATCGCTTGAAGGCTTTAAAAAGCATGCAGCACTGCTTGATGGTTACCGTAAGTTACATGTCGCTAAGCAAAACCATTGGGCACGTGAAGTAACCGATGCTTAATAGTTAAACTACTAATTATAAAAATAAAACGGCGCTAATTTATCAGCGCCGTTTTTATTTATACAATAAATTAGCTATAGTTAAATTGCCTAAAATAACAGCATGACTTAGCCAATGCCGCCAAAAAATAACAACAAAAAAAACACTACCAGCAACTATAAGCTGACCTTTTGGTTATCGCTTACGCTAATAATACTAGTGAGCATTGTATTAGATAGAATTAACTACAATCGCGCAAAAGACGCCCACCGCCTACAAATTTTATCTCAAGTAAGTACATACCGTGCACAACTAGAGGCCACCTTGGTATCAAACATTCAGCTTGTTCGTGGATTAGCGGTTGCTGTATCAGCTGAACCTGAGTTACAACAAGCACGGTTTGAACAAATTGCCGCGCCTTTATTTAAAACCTCCAGTGAGCTGCGCCATATTGGTGGTGCACCCGACATGATAATTCGTATGTCTTACCCACTAAAAGGTAACGAAAAAGCCATTGGCTTAAACTTTTTAGAAAACAAAAACCAACGCCTAGATGCCATTAGAGCCCGTGATACCAAAACTATTGTTATGGCAGGGCCACTTAAACTAGTGCAAGGCGACATTGCCCTTATTGCCAGAGTGCCTGTTTATATTCCGCCCGAAAACCGCTTTTGGGGGTTATTATCGGTAGTGCTCGACATTGAAAAAGTATACAAAAACTCAGGCATAAAAGAGCTTGAAAAAAACTACAACATTGCTATTCAAGGGCGTCATGGTTTAGGAAAAAAAGGCGAGTTTTTTTATGGCAATAACAATATAACCTCACAAGAGCCGCTTGATTTTACGCTCAATTTTCAAGGGGGAAGCTGGCAATTATACGTAGCCCCTAAAGAAGGTTGGAGCCCCGCACCTTCAACTATATGGCCGCTTAGAATCGCCATTATAATTATTTGCGGATTACTAATATGGGCGTTCTTATTCTTTTTAAAAATGCTAAACCGCCAGCAACAAAACGAAAAAATGCTGGAGGCAATGAGCGACCTTGCCCAAATTGGGGCGTGGTCATTTAATCTAGAAACCAAACAAGTGTATTGGTCAGATATGACCAAAAAAATCTTTAAATACCCGCTAAATAAAGAGCCTACCTGGCCTACAAACTTAAATTACTTTAAAGCAGGCGAAAGCAGAGAACGTATCACTCAGCTGGTTGAATCTGCAATTAAAGAAGGCAAAAGTTATGAAGCCGAACTTGAAGTAATTGACTCTGAAGGGCGCGAAATGTGGGTGCTTATTCATGGTGAAGCTGAGCGCAAAAACGAGCGCTGTGTAAGAATATTTGGCTCATTGCAGAATATTGATACCCGTAAGCGTATTGAGCTTGAAAACAGCAAAATTGCTCTACATAACGAAATTTTAGCGTCGCTTACTGCCAACGACCTTATTTTAAGTGGCCAATTAAGCCAATCTAAACAAGTTATTACTGAATCTATTTGCCATGCTCTAAACATTGAGCAAGCCAGTATTTGGTTTTTTAATAGCTCAAAAACCTCATTGAGTCCTATAGCATCTCATAATATTGAAAACAGAATGGGTAATAATAATGCGGTATGGCTTAAAAAAGAGGCGCCTGATTTTTTTGAAGCCATAGAAAAACACGCTGTATTTAGCACCAGTGATGCCCAAAATCACCCTCTACTAAAACCCCTTAAAGCGCATTACTTTGCGCCGCTCAATATTAATGCCATGCTGTGCGCAATCATACCGGCGGGAAGTGGCTCCATTGGCATAGTATGCGCTGAGCAATGTGCTTCAATGCGCCCGTGGTCACGTAACGAAGAAAGCTTTTTAATTGCTGTAGCCGCCCTCGTGGGCAGCTTGCATTCAAGTCAGCAACGTATTGAAACAGAGCAACAGCTAGTCACCGCCAAAGAGGCTGCAGAGCAAGCTGTAATGGCTAAAAGTGAATTTTTAGCCAGTATGAGCCACGAAATAAGAACCCCCATGAACGGCGTACTGGGCATGCTAAATATTATCAAGCGCACTCAGCTCAACCAACAGCAGGAGCACCATATTGAGCTTGCACAATCTTCAGCTCAGTCGCTGTTAAATATAATTAACGACATTTTAGACTTTTCTAAAATTGAAGCAGGTAAACTTGATATAGAAAATGTGCAATTTAACTTACCTAAATTACTTGGTGAAGTTGTTGAGTCGTTTGCGCTTAAAGTGGAGCAAAATAATACCAATCTCATTTTAGATGCCACCCAAATTACTATCAGCGAAATAATTAGCGATCCGAATAGGTTGCGTCAAATTTTAAATAACCTGATAGGCAATGCCGTTAAGTTTACTATTGATGGGCAAATTCTGGTGACCGCGCAGATAGATGAAACCACCGATGGCAGTTTTTTACATTGCTCTATTATTGATACCGGCATAGGAATAGACGCAGAAAAACAAAAAACTTTATTCGACTCATTCACTCAGGCCGATGCCTCAACCACCCGCCAGTTTGGCGGCACAGGCCTTGGCCTAGCTATTGTTAAGCAGCTTTGTGAGCTCATGGAAGGCGAAGTAAGCGTAACCAGCATGCTAAATGAAGGCAGCACTTTTTCGTTTTCTATAAAAATACAGCCCCGTTTAACTAAAGCGCAAGATTTACCCAGCCACTTAATTAATAACAAACATATTTTAATTATTGATGCCTGCACACTTAACGCCAATATTGCCGCCAAACAATTACGCGTATGGGGCGCACACGTTAATATTTTAAATGACTATAGCGGCATCATTAATTATTTTGATAACTGCGATACCCAGCCAGATGCATTGCTAGTCGATTATCATTTTTTTGAGCAAGCTGCGCACCCACAAATAAATACATTAAAAAACAGAGTAACCACCAAGCAAAGCAAACTGGTTGTTATGGCACCGATGAGTTATTCGCAAGAGCATAACAACATTGGCATAAATATAGACTGCCTGATATTTAAACCGCTTACTCCGTCAGATTTATTTGATTCACTCACTAACGATAAATACATTGAGCAACAACAGCGCCAAGCACAACTGCAAAATGAGTTAACCGAAAAGCCCAAAGAAATATCAGCGCACGCGCAAGTGCTTTTAGTAGAAGATAACAAAGTAAATCAGGTGGTGGCCTCAGCGTTGTTAAAACAAGTTGGGCTTACCTTTGATATTGCACAAAACGGCCAAGATGCACTAGATAAGCTAAACAGCAGCCAAGACAAAAAATACCAGTTAGTTTTAATGGACTGCCAAATGCCCGTGATGGATGGCTACCAAGCCACGCAAGCTATACGCGAAGGCAAAGCGGGCAAGCATAATAAACATATTACAATCATTGCGTTAACGGCAAACGCAATGCAGGGCGACAAAGAGAAGTGCCTCGATGCAGGAATGAACGATTATTTAACCAAACCTTTAGATTCAGCAGCACTAGAGCCTAAATTACAACAATGGCTTGGTACACAATAAAGGTGTAAGCTAAAAATACTGTTTACTAATAAAGAAAAGCCATGCATTTATCAGCAAATCAGCAGCGCGTTATTGGCTGCCTTTTAGAAAAACAAAGCACTACACCCGAGCATTATCCACTGTCGTTGAACGCACTGACGAATGCGTGTAACCAAAAATCAAATCGAGACCCGGTTGTAAACTTGAGCGAAAGTGAGGTGCAACAAACACTTGATGAGCTTATAAGTCAGCGCCTTGTAACGCTAGACGAAGGGCTTTCGGGACGAGTTAATAAATACGATCACCGTTTTTGTAATACAGAATTTAGTAGCTTACAGTGGAGCACGCAGCAACGGGCTATTATATGTTTACTGCTGTTACGCGGCGCACAAACACCCGGTGAGCTAAGAACGCGCAGCGCTCGCCTAGCTGACTTTACAAACGTTAGCGAAGTAGAAACTGCCCTGAGCGCGTTAGCAAAAGATGACTACGTAACGAAGCTTGAGCGCGAGCCCGGCAAACGAGAAAGTCGCTACATGCACCTTTTTGCTGACCCAGCAGTAGCGCCAAGCCCAGTGCCAGCTACAGAAGTCGCAGAAGTTAAAAACGATGAAATTAACGAGTTACTTGCAGAAATTGAGGAACTAAAAGCCGAGCTTAGCCGTATAAAAGCACATTTAGGACTTTAATTAATAACCACTAAACCAGATAATGTAAGCCTATTTAAAAACAACTTATTAAATAACGAGGAGCTGGCCATGCGCGCCGAAATTATGGCTGAAATGAAAGTTCAGCCAACTATTGATGTAAACGCCGAAATTACCCGTCGAGTTAACTTTATAAAAGCACGTTTAGTGGCAGCCCATAGTGTATCGCTAGTGCTTGGAATTAGCGGCGGTGTTGACTCATCGACCTGCGGGCGCTTGTGCCAATTAGCCGTAGATGAACTAAACGCAGAGCAAAACACTAATAAGTACCAATTTATTGCGGTTCGTTTGCCATACGGTGTACAAGCAGATGAAGACGAAGCGCAAATGGCCGTTGATTTTATCAAGCCAAGTAAACGCATGACCGTCAACGTAAAACCTGCTGCCGATGCATTACACGAGCAAGCTATGGCGGCGGTAGTAGGCAGTGGTGAAGAGCTACCAGAGCAAGCTAAAATTGACTTTGTAAAAGGTAATGTTAAAGCACGCCAACGCATGGTAGCGCAATACGAAATAGCTGGTTTTTGCCAAGGCCTCGTTGTGGGTACCGATCACAGCGCTGAAAACATTACTGGTTTTTACACCAAATTTGGTGATGGCGCATGCGATTTAGCCCCGTTATTTGGCTTATCAAAACGTCAAGTTCGAGCACTTGCAACTGCCTTAGGTGCGCCTGAGCTATTAGTAACAAAAGCCCCAACAGCTGATTTAGAAAGTGACCGCCCAGGCCTCACCGATGAAGAAGCATTAGGACTGAGCTATGATCAAATTGACGACTTTTTAGAAGGCAAGCCGGTGGCTGCAGAGGTTGAGCAAAAGCTAACTGATATTTATGTTCGCACTCAGCATAAGCGCCAACCCATTCCGACTATTTACGATGATTTATAACGGCTAAACAGCTAGTGCTGCATATGCACTAGCTGATCTATTCGCCGTATTGTTACGTAAAACAAAAAATTGATTTATAGTTAATTTTAACGCCTGCCAAAGAGAAAACTGCATTACATGACATCTCCTATTTTAATAACAGGCGCTGGTCAACGTATTGGCCTTGCGCTTGCTAAGCACTTTTTATCGCAAGGCCAAGCTATTATTATTACCTATCGTACGCGCCACGATGCAGTCGACGACTTAGAACAACAAGGCGCCATATGCATACACGCCGACTTTAGCAGCGATGCCGGTATAGCTAGCTTTATTGAAACACTCAAACAGCAAACTCACTCTTTACGTGCCATTGTGCACAATGCCTCTAGCTGGGACTGCGAAGCCAGTAACCCTGATTTTTCGAGTTTGTTTGATAACATGATGCGCATTCATGCCAAAACACCGTATTTAATTAATAACGCCTGTGCACAGCTATTAATGGCATACCAAGCTGATGCTTGCACACCGGCTGACATTATTCATCTTACCGATTACGTTGTTGAAACAGGTAGCCCAAAGCACATTGCCTATGCCGCAAGTAAGGCTGCACTTGATAACTTAACCAAGTCGTTTAGCGCTAAGTACGCACCAAACATAAAGGTGAATTCGGTTGCGCCATCGTTGATTATTTTTAATCAGCACGATGACGAGGCTTACCGTGCTAAAACCCTTAAAAAATCTCTTATGGGTATAGAGCCAGGTTGCCAAGAAATTATTAATAGTATTGATTTATTACTGCGCAGCCACTACATCACAGGCCGCGCTTTGCCTGTGGATGGCGGCCGCCATTTAAAGTAGAACACACATTAAACTGAGAAATTTATGCATGACGATTTAAAGCAAAGCTACCAAAACATTATTACCGCTGTGGGTGAAGATGCAGGCCGAGAAGGTCTTCTCGATACACCAAAACGTGCAGCAAAAGCCATGGAGTATTTAACCAAAGGGTATCGTCAAACGCTTGATGAAATTACCAATAATGCGGTATTTAGCTCAGACGCTGACGATATGGTACTTGTACAAGATATAGAGCTTTACTCTATGTGTGAGCACCACCTATTACCTTTTATTGGTCGTTGCCATATTGCTTATATTCCCGATGGCAAAGTACTAGGCTTATCTAAATTTGCACGTATTGTTGATATGTTTGCTCGCCGCTTTCAAATTCAAGAGCAGCTTACTCATCAAATTGCTAAAGCCGTTGAAGAAGTAACCGGTGCTAAAGGCGTAGGTGTTATTGTTGAAGCTAAACACATGTGTATGATGATGCGCGGTGTAGAAAAGCAAAACTCAAGCATGCGTACCTCTGTAATGCTAGGTAACTTTAGAAGTGACTCTAAAACGCGTAACGAGTTTTTACAGCTTATTAAGGGTTAATTATGGCCAACGCAATTATTAACGTAACCAACTTACGCTTACGTACATTTATTGGTTTTAACCCAGAGGAACGGGAAAAAAAGCAAGATGTAGTGATTAATTTAGAAATTCACTACCCTGCTGATGACGCCTGTAAAACAGATGAAGTGGACCAAGCGCTTAACTATAAAGTGATCACCAAAGAGGTGATAAACCTAGTAGAGCAAGGGCACTTTTTGTTGCTTGAAAAGCTGGTTGCCGAAATACTTGCAGTATGCCATACACATCCAAGCGTGCATTACGCAAAAGCCAGAGTAGATAAACCGCATGCACTGCGCTTTGCCGACTCAGTTTCGCTCACGCTTGATTGGTCAAAGTAACTTTACAAAACTGCTTGTGCACCACTGGCAAGGGCAATAACGGCTAAATACCGCGCGCCTTTGCCAATGCTCACTAATAATAAAAACAGGCTAAAACGCACTTTAAATATGCCGCCAATTACCGTTAGTGGGTCGCCAACAATCGGCAGCCAAGCAAACAGTAAGCTATATACCCCATATTTTTTAAATTGAGATTGCGCTTTTTCAAGCCCCTTGGCCGATACCGGAAACCACTTTTTGTGCTTAAAACGCAGTACATGAGTTCCCAACCAATAATTAACACAACTTCCTAATACATTACCTGAAGTAGCGGCTAACCACAGCAGCCACAGATTAGCTTTTGCTTGGCTTATCATGGTAACAAGTACCACTTCTGAAGAACTTGGTAATAAAGTAGCGGACACAAACGCACTAAAAAATAAGGTGATATAAAGCATTAAGTACTTAAAGTAAAAACCCAGCATACAGCTGGGTTTATTAAAGGGTCGTCATTTATTTTATCAAATTTAGACTCAGTGGGTAATTAAACTCTTTCCCTTCGTTGGCTTTAATACTGGCTAAAACCACCATGATAAAAGAAAAAATAGCCACTAAAGGCAGCAAAACGAGGCCGATTACGGCAAATACTAGTAAAAAACATACAAAGTAAGCTATAGCCATAGTAATTTGAAAATTAAGCGATTTTTTACCGTGTAAATCGACAATTGGCATTTCATCTTTTTTAATAAGCCATACCACTAATGGCCCAAGTATAGAGCCAAACGGAATAACAAAACCGGCTACAGCGCTTAAATGGCAAAGCATAGCCCATGTTTTTTCGTCTTTTGATAACGGCTCAAGCTGTTGATTTTCTTCCATTACGCTCTCCTTATTAGTTAATACATACTGCCTTTTTATTGAGCAGGTGTCTATATAGAGGCGGCTATATTGTTAAATAACACGCCCTAACCCGCAGTGATAAAAAAGTGATAACTTTGTGAGAGTTTCTTGAGGTGGTTATTCAATACTTAGCCTGAATCATCACTTACAGGAAATAATAATGAAAGCTTCAGCATTTACAGTTGCAACCCTTTTAGCAGTAGCTAGCCAATCAACATTGGCAGCAGAGCTAGAAGTAGAAATTACTAACCTTACTAAAGGCCTTTACTTTACACCGGTACTAATAACAGCACACGATAGCGAAGATAAATTATTTGAAGTCGCAACCGAAGCCTCTGCTGCACTACAGGCAATGGCTGAAGGCGGCGATATATCAGCACTTGTTACTCAAGCGTCAGCATCGAGTAGCGATATTGCAGAAAACCCAGCGGCAGGCCTTTTAGCACCCGCGGCATCTGCAACAGCAGAGCTCACAACTACCGATGGCAACGAATACCTATCTGTAGCGGCTATGTTACTGCCAACCAATGATGGCTTTGTAGGCCTTGATAGCTGGAAAGTTCCAACAGAAGCAGGCACCTACACTGTTTACCTCAATGGTTATGATGCAGGTACAGAAGCAAATAACGAACTTGTAGTAGAAGGCTCGGGTGCACCTGGTGTATTAGGTATCCCTGCTGCGCCGGGCGGCCAAGCTGGTACTAACGGCACAGGTATTACAACTGGCGATACAAATACGATGGTGCACATTCACCCGGGGGCCCTTGGCGATGATGACCTAGAAGGTGGAAACAGTGATTTGAATAACACTGTACACAGATGGTTAAACCCCGTTGCAAAATTAACTGTGACGGTTAAATAGGAGAGTTAATTATGTCATCTCTTTCTAATTTTAAAAAAAGTGCGCTTATTTTACTGTTAGCCAGCTCACTAGCCGCATGTGGCGATAACGATAATAACGACTCTATTGAAGAGCAAGAACCTGTGGTTGTTGTAGAGCCCGAACCTGTTGTTTATGAGTTTACTATCACTTTTAGTAACTTAACGGCTGGACAACCACTATCACCACTCTCGGTCATTGCATTTGATGAAACCCCACCATGGAAATTTGGTGAGACGGCTTCTGTCGGTTTAGAAATGATTGCTGAAAGCGGCGCTAATGAAGAGTACCTTAGCGATGAAAATGCACTTGCTTCAGCCTCGGCTGAAGGCGGCATTGGCCCTGGCGAAACAACCTCTGTAACCCTTTTAGTTGATGCACAAGATGTTCTTAATTTATCTTTTGCTGCCATGCTTGGGAATACAAATGACGCTTTTACCGGTCTTAGTTCTGTAGATGTATCAACATTGGAAGTAGGCAGTTCAATATCACGAACGACGTCCGTTTACGATGCAGGTACGGAAGCGAATACAGAAACAGCTGACACTGTGCCTGGTCCCGCTGCTGGCGGCGAAGGGTTTAACGAAATACGCGACGATATTGCCGATATAATCACAATGCACCCAGGTGTTGTGTCTAATCAAGATGGCTTATCAAACTCTGCACTAGGTGCTGAACATAAGTTTGATAACCCAGTATCAAAAATCGTGATCACTCGTACACAGTAAAACAGCTTGTAATGGGGATGTGAGGCGACACGGATGTCCCTTTTTTACGAGGTTAACCATGCGGCACGAAAAAATACTGGTAGTAGAAGACGACAGAGAAATAGGGCAATTAATAACAACTCAACTTGCTGCGTTAAATTTGCATGTTGATCATGTTGTAAGCGCTGAGCTCGCACTAAAAAAAATAGCAAAACAACCTTACGGGCTTATTTTACTGGATATAAACCTGCCACAAATGGATGGCTTGAGTTTATGCCGTAAAATTAAAGAGCACTACCCTACCATTTCCGTTATTTTACTTACCGCGCTCAGTAGCGATATGGACCGTGTAATTGGCCTTGAAATGGGTGCTGATGACTATATTTGTAAACCCTTTTTTGCTCGCGAATTACAAGCCCGCGTTAAAACACAACTACGCCACCGCTCACAGCTTCTAGCGATTCAAAATAACGAAAACGACAGCCCGAGCAGCGAACAAAGGCTAAATATCGGCTCACTCAATATTGAATTTAGCTCACATCAAGTTTATTTAGACGAACAAGCACTTAACCTCACCGCCACTGAATTTGATTTACTGGTATATTTTGCTCGCCACCCAAACCATGTTTTTAGCCGCCAGCAATTACTCGACAAAGTATGGGGGTATCAGCACAGCGGGTACGAGCATACCGTTAACTCACATATAAATAGGTTACGCGCCAAACTTGAGCTACATCATCAAGCGCCTATTATCGAAACCGTTTGGGGCGTTGGCTACAAACTAAATCCAAGCCAACTTACTTAAGAGCCTTATTATGAACCTATCTTTGTATCAAAAATTAGCCGTGTCGTTGGTGGTTATATTTTGTTTTATTTGTGCACTTGTTTACAGCTGGAGTAAACAACTAGAGCTCACCTCAAAACATCATGGCGAGCAAAACCTGCACTTAGCCCTAGCTGAGCATTTAGTACAAGATAACCCATTAATAAAAGAGGGTGTATACGACTACGCAGCCCTAGAAAACCTATTTCATACCTTAATGTTATTAGGCCCCGCATTTGAGTTTTATTTTGTAGATGAAAACGGAAAAATCCTCACTTACTCAGCAGAGCCTGGTAAAGTTAAACGCACTCATATTAATTTAGCCCCCTTAAAAAAGCTGATTAACACCCCAGCTGCAGCGCCAATTTATGGTGATGATCCAAGAAATAAAGCGCAGCAAAAAATATTCTCTGTAGCGCCTGTTTTTAATAACGATAAGCTGCAAGGGTACTTGTATGTAATTATTGGCGGTGAAGCTTACGATACCTCTTTAAACACAATTAAAAATAATGACAAACTATGGCTTGCCGCATTATGGCTTGGAGCTGCACTTGCATTTTTACTGATTGCGATGCTTATTTTACTGCGCTTTTTTACTAACCCTATTCAGCGATTAGCCCGTGATGTAAGCAATATTGAAGCAGCTAATTACAGCCTTACCGATACCAAACTTAGTAACTATTCGACCCAAAAAAGTAACGAAGTGCACAGTTTAGGCCGTAACATTCAAGCGATGGTTACCCGTATTGACGAGCAATTTAAAGCACTTGAGCAAAGCGATAAACAGCGCAAGGAGTTGCTTACCCACTTATCTCACGATTTAAGAACCCCCCTTGCCTCTTTGCAGGGGTTTTTAGAGGTGCTTAATCAATCGAGGTCGCAATTAAGCGTTCAAGAACAACAAGCATACTTACATGTATCCCTTAATAACTGCGCGCAGCTTAAACAGCTTATTGAACAAATTTTTGAATTAGCCCATTTAGAAAACGGCGAAATAAGCATTCACAAAGAAACCTTTAATTTAGGTGAGCTTATTTACGATTGCATTGCTAAGTTTTCTCTAACCGCCGAGAAAAAAGGCCTTAACTTAACGGTAGAACCTGCAATTTGCGATTTTCCTGTTGTAGCCGATATTGCAAAACTTGAGCGTGTTTTAAGTAATTTAATTGATAACGCAATAAGGCACACGCCTAAAGGCGGCAGCATAGCTGTAAACGTTAAGCGTATTGATGAAAAGCAATTATTTGTGCAGGTTTCTGATACCGGCGTGGGTATTAAGCATGATGAGCTAAACGCGATTTTTAATCCGCATTATCAGGCTTCAAATTCAAATAACGAAGGGCGCCAACAAGGTGGCTTAGGGCTGGCTATTTGTAAGGGGTTACTAAAACTTATGGACAGTGAAATAAATGTACAAAGTGAGCTGGGCAAAGGCACTATGTTTAGCTTTAACTTGCCGCAAAAAATAAAGGTATAGCCAACGGCTATACCTTTAGAACATTACTTAATTTTGATTTAGTTAGTTTTTAATACCGGCTAAATCAAGCATAAATGCATAGTTTAGCGCAGTATCTTCTAGGCGTTTAAAGCGACCAGACGCCCCGCCATGGCCGGCTTCCATATCTATTTTAAACAGCAGTTTATTATCATCTGTTTTATAGTCACGCAGCTTTGCAACCCACTTAGCCGGCTCAAAGTATTGAACTTGTGAGTCATGTAAACCGGTAGTCACTAACATATTAGGATACGCTTGCTTTGAGACTTGATCATACGGCGAGTACGACAGCATGTAATCGTAATACTCTTTTTCATTTGGGTTACCCCACTCACCATACTCATTGGTAGTAAGTGGTATGCTTGCATCAAGCATAGTGGTAACTACATCAACAAAAGGCACTGCTGCGACCACCCCTTTATATAGCTCTGGTGCTTGGTTAACCACCGCGCCCATTAATAAACCACCAGCACTACCACCGTAGGCAAATATTTCGTCTTTTGCGCCATAACCTTGTGCCACTAATGATTTGGTTACATCAACAAAGTCGTTAAAAGTGTTCTTTTTAGTTAATAACTTTCCGTCTTCATACCATGGGCGCCCTAACATTTGCGAACCACGCACATGCGCTATAGCAAACACAAAGCCACGGTCTAATAAGCTTAAACGTGAGCTTGAAAAAGTAGGGTCCATGGTGGCGCCGTACGAGCCATAACCATATTGCAGTAATGGGTTTGTGCCATCCTTTTTAAATGCATCTTTACGGTACACTAAGCTTACGGGGACTTTTATACCATCGCGCGCATTTACAAAAATACGCTCCGAGGCATAGTTATCTGCGTTAAAATCACCTAACACGGCTTGCTGTTTAAGTAGGGTTTTATCACCTGATTTAAGGTCAATATCGTACGACGAAACCGGTGTCGTCATACTGGTATAATAAACACGTAATTTGTCGCTGTTTATATCGTTGTTGCCATAGCTTGCAATGGTATAGGCACTGTCGTTAAAGCTTAGCGTGTGCTCATCTCCAGTCGATAAATGGCGAACAATAAGGCGCGACTGACCCAGTTCTCGCTCTTGATATACAAGGTAGTCTTTAAATAAATCAATGCCTTCTAGCTTAATATTATCGCGCGGCGCAATTACCGTTTGCCAATTTGCTTTTTCATGCGCTTTATCTACATCCACCTTCATAAGCTGAAAGTTAACCGCATTTAAGTTAGTGACGATGTAATACGTATTGCCAAGCTTTGAAATACTGTATTCTAGATCGTCCTCACGCTCAATTAAGCGCTTAGGTTTTGCTTTATTATCATCTGCGCTGAGTACCGACATACCAGAGGCATTGGTGCTGCTGTGCCAAATATATATTTCTGAGCCATCTTTGCTCTTACTAATACCCGTGTAATAACTTGTATCAGCTTCTTCGTAAATAAGTTCATCATCGCTTTGCGGTGTACCTAACGTATGGCGAAAAACTTGATAGCCAAGTAAGGTTTGTGCATCTTTTTTAATGTAGTAAAAGGTTTTATTATCGTTTGCCCAAATAACGCCGCCATTTGTTCCCTCAAGCGTGTCTTCGAGTAAATGACCTGTGGTTAAATCTTTTACCTTTATGGTGTAAATTCTACGGCTAACGGTGTCTTCCCCATACGCCATTAAATTTCCGTTAGTACTTACAGATAAGCCACTTACAGCAAAGTAGTCGTGATCTTTGGCCAACGCATTTACATCTAAAATAACTTGCTGATCAGTGCCTTTAAAATCGCTACTGCGAACATAGGTAGGGTATTCGTTTTCGCCACGCGTTTGCGATGAATAAAAATAGTCGCCTTTTTTAACAGGCACCGAGTCATCGTCTTTTTTAATACGCCCTTTCAACTCTTCAAATAACTTATCTTGCAATGTTTGAGTATGCGCAAGCATTGCCTCGGTATAAGCGTTTTCAGCATTTAAGTAACTTATAACGTCTGGCGCTTTACGCTCGTCATCACGCAACCAGTAGTAATCATCAATACGCGTATCGCCATGAATCGTCATTTCATGAGGTACTTTTTTAGCAATTGGCGCCACGGCGCTCACTGGTTTTTCTGTTTGTTGTGTTTGCATAGTAGTTGCTGTATCTGAAGGTGTACTTTTTGGCGCATTATCACACCCGGCTAGCACAGCGAGTGATAACGCGGCTAGCGTGAATGAAGAACGAATCATTATGAAATCTCTATGGTTTTTATTATTGGTGCTATTAAATATACCTAATAATAAAGCGTGGTGTAATTTAGTTTGTGAAGCTATGTAAAAAGGGAGCCGAGGCTCCCTTTAAAATAACGTGCTAGTTATAATATTACTTTTGTTTACGACGACGCATAAATGCAAACGGCGCAGCAAGTAACGTTAACCAAGCTAGTGAGCCCGATGAACCATTGCTTTCAGGCTCTGGTGTTGGCGTCACTGGCTGAGGGTCTGCAATGGTATCGTTAACAACGATTGATACCATAGTTTCTTCGGCGCTAGTGCCTGATGCTTCACGCACTGTGTATGTAAAGCTATCTTCACCAGAGAACTGTGCATTTGGCGTATAATCAATCGTGCCATCTTCATTCACGGTTGTAGAGCCATTTGCTGGTGCTGAAACCACTTCAACAGTTGATGCCACTAAGCTGCCTTTAATCCTTACACCTTTATGGGCAGAGAATTCTGCGTTTTCTGTTTCTGAAGAGGCTACTGCGTCAAATACAAAACGCGACTCAGCCATATCATTAGCTAATACATCAATAGTCACTGTTTGTTCTTCATCAACTTCTACTGCATCTGCGGCTGTGTAATGGCTGCGATCTTTTGCAAAAGCTTGATATTGAATATCAACAACACCGCCTTTGATTTGATCGACTAAGTAGCCACTACCAATAGCATTACCCGTTGGAACAGTGTCCAGCATTGCACCTACGTTGCCATCAGCAGACTCTACACCCGCTGAGTAAGGCGCAGGTAAAGCAGGCACATCAATGTAGTTCATACGAACTTCATCAGTGCCTTCTTTTAAGATCACTTGGAACGTGTACTTATCACCTAAAGAACTACCCCAAAGTTCAACGTCATGCCATTCTACAACTACATAGCCGCTATCAAATTTAGCCACATAAAGATCACCGCCACCGCTCGTGCCACCCGCTAAATCAAAGTCAGCCCAAAGCGGCGCAATAACACCATTAGGTGTACGTGCATTAGGCATTGCTTGAGGGCTCCAAGAGTTAGTTGTATTTACATCTGCACCAACAGCAATAAAGCCGTTATCTGAGATAGTAAATGCTGAGTACTCTTTCCCATCAAAAATAAAGTCAGCTTCAACCGTAATAGTTATCTCATCACACCCGTCAGGACACGCTTGTGGCTCAATGCCTTCATCAGCCAATGAGAAGGTACCTAAGAAATCACTGCTGTTAATAGCAAATTCTTTTGGTCCCAATGTACCTGTCCAGGTTAGCTCTTTATTGTCTTCACTTAATGTTACTTCACCTGCACCATTAGTCACTTCAACAACAGGGGCAGCACCTTTAAGAAGTTCCGCATTTTCATCAAGTTTTACATTTACTGATAGCTCGTCAGTGAACAGAGTATTATTAAATTGCACACCTACTTTTGCTGGAGTAGAAGAATTTAAAGAATCGGCATCGACTGTTGCACTAAACACACTGCTATTGGTTGCTTCGTTATCGTAAATAGCAAATGGTAAGTGAGCGATTTGACCTGTCTCAGTATGAGTCCACACTACATGGCCAAAGTTCCAACCTTTAACATCGTTAAATGTTGAATCAATATCTAAGTTAAATTCAGCCATGTCAGTGCTTGTTTCTGCGCCTTCAGAGTCTGTAGAGGTAGAACCGTGCGCGCCAAGCATAACGGTGCTAGGCGAAACCGTAATTTCAGCGCCTTGCATATCGGTTACTACTTTTGCAGTCCACTCACCAGCAACATCAGTCATATTTTGCACGGTATTTGAGAAGCTACAAACGCTTAAACAACTTGGATCGGCGTAAGAGCCATGATCAAATGTAAGTGCTGCCTCTAGCGCATTAGGCATATCTAATCGACCGGCACCTACATCAAATGCATCAGCTTTTGTCACTAAGTCTTCTTTATGTAGGCCATCCATTTTAGATGAGCTCATAAGCGCCGTTTTGATTTGTACCGCATTCCACTCTGGGTGAGCTTGCTTCATCAATGCTGCTGCACCAGCAACATGAGGGCTTGCCATACTTGTGCCTGTAATCGCATTAAAGGTAATACCATTACCTTCATCTGGCGAGTACGCAGATAAAATATCTGTACCTGGCGCTGCAATATCAGGTTTTAAGAAGCTAGGCTCACCATTAGGACCACGCGAACTTGAAGAGTTTACTGCATCAGTAAATTTCTCTTGAATTGTTCTTTTAACACTAGGGTCGAGTGAAGCAATAACCGGCTCTTCAGCTGCAGTTAACAGCTCAACCAAGCTTAAACCATCTTCTTGGCTAATCGCTGAGGCTGGAATTGTGGCGTCATCCATAGACATGCCCATTGCACCGCCAGCAACATTGTTATGAATTATAACCGCCGTCGCACCTGCTTTCGCCGCATTTTCAGCTTTGGCTGAAAACGCACAGCTACCACGAGAGATTAATGCTACAGAGTCTGCAAATGAGATATCTTCAGCAAACTCTTCACACCCTTCAAAATTATCAGGAGCAATCACTTGCGCCGAAATAATAGGAAGTGAAATAGGGCCTGTTAATAAACCATTGCTTCCTTCAATGCTTAAATAGGTTTCACCTGCCACTTCAATTTGTTGAGAGAAGAAACGCCCTGTTTGCGTATTGGCAACTGTTAAACCAGACTCAATACAGCTAGGGCAACCAATAGTTTGTGCGCCGTTACCATCGTTACCTGCTGCAGTTACAACCACTACACCCGCTTCTTCTGCAGCTGTGAATAAATCACTGTATGCACTGCTTGATGGATTACCACCTGCACCACCGCCCCACGAGTTATTAATTACGTCTGCGCCATCTTTAATGGCCGCTTCTAATGCCCCCATTAGTGCAACGGTAGTACCGCTGCCTCGTCCATCGGCTGTGTGCCAAAGCGCTTTATAAGCCATTAACTGTGCCGCTGGTGCAACACCTGAAATTGACACGTTATTGTCTTGGTAAGTAATTTCAATTGGGTTACCTACAGCAGTACCAGCAACATGCGTTCCGTGACCGTCGTAACCGAGTGGAGAACCAATATATTCATCAGGGTGAACATCACTTGGTGTTGGGCCAAATGCACGCGCCACTATTAATTTATTATTACAAAAATCGGCTTCACCACCCTCTATACGACAGTAATCGGGGTTTTCTGCGATGTAAGCCGCTTCTTCTTCACTAAACTCTGCAGCTGCAAAACCCACATCTGAAAACATAGGGTTTTCTGGGCGAATACCCGAGTCAATAATAGCAACTTTAACGCCTTTACCAGCTTCAGATTGACCACCAAGCGCCTGCCATGCCTCAACGCCTCTAATCACATCAATAGAAGCATCCATTAATGTGTGGTACTCAGTATCTAAAAATACTTTTTTTACACCCGCAAGTTTAGCGAGCTTTTCACGTTGACCTTGCTCACCTTCTACCACGATACCGTTGAATAACGTACTAAATGAATGTGAAACCGAGCCACCGCTAACAGATGCGGCTACTTGCGCTACACTTTTTTGTTTTGCTTTTAAGTAGCTGCTGTACTTTAACGCAGGTGCTGAAGATAGATTAACTTTATTATCCCCAGTTACTGCTGCAGAGGTTGCTTCAAGCCCTGCAATGCCGCCTTTGTAGGTTGCTAGCGGCTCGTCTTCAAGCTGGATAATATAGCGTGCTTTAGTAGAAATGGTTTTATCTTGAGAGTATGTTTTTACACTTGATGTTTCTGGGACATATCCTTTAGATAAATCAGGTGCGGCGGCTGCACCGTATGACATCATAGCTAAACCTATAGCTGATGAAATAGCGGTTCTTTTCAGTGTTATATTAGACATTATTTCCCCTGGAGTGAGTTTTATATTATTGTATTTACTCAATTCAATGTGATTAGAATTGTGATTTTAATATAGAACTACAGCCCTCAAGCTAGCAACAACTCAATTACAAGTGGATTACAAAACAGCAGGAATAGCATCGCAAAAACATCACAACAAACTAATTTTAAATAAGTTTTTCCATTTCTGTAATTTGTAAATCACTGTAAACAAAACCTAACTTCTCTATGGAAAATGAATGAGTAACGACGTTATAAATATTTTAACCATGGCTAAAGTAATTCAGACAGCCGTCGCCCCAGTCTTTTTAATTACGGGTATTGCTGCCACGCTCGGGGTTTTATCTAATCGCTTAGCCCGCATTACTGACCGTGCGCGACAACTTGAGCGAAAACTCAAGGTAAGCACCGATGAAGACTTTAATAAAACCCTAGCCACAGAGCTGCGAGCCCTGTTAAAGCGCTCTCGATGTATTCACATTGCTTTTAGTATGAGCGTGCTAAGCGCCTTGCTAGTATGTGCTGTGGTTATGCTGTTGTTTTTATCACACATTCAGTCTATTAATTTAGGGGTAACAATTGCCAGCTGTTTTGTGGCTGCAATGGCCTTATTAATATGTGGGTTTATGTCGCTACTTGGCGAGGTATTTTTGGCCACACGTAGTATGCGCCGAGGGATGATATTTGCTGATATTAACGATTAGCAATAAAAAAGCCCGAGATTTTCTCGGGCTTTTATCACAACATTTTAATTTTATTGTGCAGTATAAATAGTCTCTAACACTTCAATTCGCGCTTCTTTAGTATAATCAGATGACTTTAACTGCTCTGCAGCAGCTAAAATATCTTGACCCTCATTAACAGCTAAAACCGCTATTTTAGTACCTGGGAAAACAGACACTACCTTTAAGCCAGACAGCTGAGCTACCTCTGTTGCGTTCATGCCATCTTTAAGCAAAACAGTAATATTGCCAGAAAGCGACGTTAAGTTGTTTGTTAGGACATTACGTACCAGTGTACCTTTTGTTACTAACGATGAAGCCTCAGAAGACTCAACAACCGCCATCTCACCTTTAGTAGAAACAACATACTCATCAGCAGCAACACTTGTTGGTACTAAACGTAAGTTTTTTTCTACAACGTAAGAGCCAAAGGCGGTTTTGCTGTATTTCACACTATTTACCGGCTTTTTTGGAAGTTGCAGCTCTTTATCTGCTACTGAACTCGCTGTTGCACTTAGAGAAATACACGCAGCAGCACCTAAAATAACTAATTTATTCATTTTCATATCTATATTCCTTACTCTTGACCTGCGTGACCAAATGCTCTCAACGAAACGCCTTCTAAAACGCTTGCGGCACGGTTATTTGAAATACCTACGGCACCAAGTCCGTTATCCCCGCCATCGCTGAATGCAAAGCTATCTGCTGCAGCATCAAGAACACGAATAGTCCAAGTACCTTTTGTTGTCTCGCCATAGAAAGCATTAGACAGTAGTACCGCATCTTTTAAAACATAGCCAGTGTTCCAACCGTTAGTAAAGCTATAAGCTGGGTAAAATAGAGCTTGCTTAGACGCTAGTAATACACTGCGTGTGCCTGATGGAGACGTCACTTCAATTGCTAAATCGGTACCAGCAGATGTTTGCGTACCATCCGCTAAACCAAAGCCCATTTCAGTATTGCTCACATCAAACTTAAACTGCATTGCTTCAATGTTTAGCTCTTCTTCAACAGTGATTTGCTGTGTAACACCCGCGGCACTGTTATCTGGGATTTCTAGCGTAAGGGCCTCTTCTTCAACAACAGAGCCAACACCACTCCAATCTGTAATAACTTGCTCACCTAATGCTACGTCGTACTCTTTTGCCATCGCAACTGCAGCACCAGCATCTACACGTCCAAAACCGTATAAGTTATTAAAGTTATAACCTGCTGCATTTTCAACCCAGCCGTCATGCGCTACAAATTCACCTTCACCAACGCTTAGCGTTACAACTTCATCTTCTGCATCGTTGACTGTGCTTGTAGTAGCTAAGATATGACGAACATCACGCCATGTTAGCTCTGAATTAGCTGATAAAATCAGTGATACTACACCTGACGCATTAGGTGCTGCCGAAGAAGTACCATTAAACGTAGAGGTATAGTTACAGCTAGCGTTATCTTCATGTCCTGGGTAGTTGAATGGGTATTGCGATGCAGCAAAGTCTTCGCCATATGCTGCAGCCCATGCCGTAATCGAGCTACCATTAAAGCCTGAGTACCCATTAATACAGGTCATTTGATCAGTTGTTACCATGGCAGGCGCCCAGCGCCCATATTCACCTGCAGGGGCTGAAACCATTAAGTTAGCACCACCGCTTGAGTAGCTTGTATGCGTACCATCAGCATTTACAGCTGCAACGCTTAAGTAATATGGATGACCTTGGCTTGGCTCAAACGCGCCGTTATAACAAGTAAGGCCTAGCTCATTTGCGCCGTTATCGGCACATAATGACCCTTCATCGCCACCATCTACAAACGAGTTACCGCTCGACTTCATGTTTAGCGCACCTTTACCATCACGAAGGTTAAGGTTAGGGTATGACTCGATAGCTTCATCTAGCTCTGAGTAGCCAATAAACGTTGGGAATGTAATACCGTAGCTGCGGTTAAACGCAGAAATATTTTCTGATGTGCTAATACCGCTACCTGGGAAACCATGCGCGAGTAAATCAGTTTGCTCAATTTTATCGCCACCTAGGTAGTTCATGCCAATTAGACCAGCATCTGGTGCAACACCGCGCCCGCCCTTACCATTCCAACCTTTCGCTGCAATTAAGCCTGCAACACTGGTACCGTGGTCGCCGCTATTTGACAGACTTGTAGGGTCGGTGCGATCCAACACATCAACATCTAAATTTAAAGAACGGTTTGGTAACACGTTATCAACTAAGTCTTCGTGACGAATTTCCATACCAGAGTCAACAACAACCGCCGTTACGCCAGCACCTGTAACACCTTGAGCGTACGCAGCTGCTACGTTCATATCTTCGCCAGCAACCAATTCTTCTGCTTCTGATTCAGCAAAATCCTCGTCAAAAATAGTTTGCGCTTCTTCTTCGCTGTAACCTAATTGGTTGACATATAAATCAATTAGGCCTTGTTTCATTTCATCGCTTAGCGCGTACGATTTTTGACCTGTGTTACGCAGGTGCCATTGCTGATTAGCTAACGGGTCAGTTGCAATATCACTAATTGTTAATTGCGCAGACGCCGACTTACCATTTGCATTAGCGGTGTAATCAATTACCGCGTCTTCGCCTGAAACAGGAACGTAAGTAAAGGTATCGCCTTCAACTGTTAGTAAGCCATGGCTAAAAGTATATACGCCATCTTGCGCTTCAACCGCTTCACCATTTTCAGTAAATGTATAACTAAGTGTATCGCCATCGTTATCACTTGCATTAAACTCAGCAGTTACAGGTACCCATTGCTTTAAATCAGCAACGGCTACATCGCTTGCTTTTGGTGCAACATCAGTTACTACAGCAACTTGGCTATTATTGTCATTGTCGCTGCCGCCACACCCTGCTAGCGTCATAACTACTGCGGCAGAAAGTGCCGACATTTTAAAAATATTATGCTTCATAAACTTCCTTCGTTAATTATTTTTATGATGACTCAAGGTACACAACAGGGCACTTAATAACAACGCGCTGTTTACAGTCGTTAACAATAAACTGACAAACTGTAATGATATATTCAGAAAACAAGCTATGAGACATTAAAGTTTCACTTGAATAAAATAAGTAATCGATTCAAGATGTCTAATTAGTAGATATAATTTCTTACAGGGGCAAAACATGAAATTAAAACAATTTTTAGCAGGGGTTGCTTTAGCAACATGTACACTTAGCGTATCTGCAAATACTGCATTTAAAGAGCCAAGTGATGCTATTGAATACCGTCAAGCTGCGTTTTCTATGATTTCAGTTCAAATTAGCGATATGGGCGCGATGCTAAAAGGTAAAATTCCTTTTGATGCAGAGCAATTTAAAATGCGCGCTAATAACGCAGCAGCCCTTTCTAAAATGCCGTGGGAAGCGTTTTACGAAGGCACTGATAAAGGTGATACAGCAGCATTAGCTGATGTATGGTCTGATAATGCAACCTTTGTTAAAAAAGCCAATGCCTTTGCTGCCAATGCAGATAAGCTAGCTTTAGCAGCCCAATCTGGCGATAAGGCGGTAATTGGTAAAGCATTTGGCGCATGGGCCAAAGGCTGTAAAGATTGCCACAAGCAATTTAAAGACTAATTACAATTAAAACAATGCACACTAAAACGGCGCTTTATGCGCCGTTTTGTTTTTTTGTTAGCTATTAACTTAGCAAATAACTAAGTGGTTCTTTGCCCCACGTAACTGCCAGTAGTACTAACAATCCAACAAAAATAGCCCACGCCAACCAAGGAGCTTTCGTGTTATCTATATTAGTTTGAGTGGCTTGCTCGCTGTTAGCCTGTTTACCGGTGAACATTGCTTTGACAAGTGGTTTTCCTTTTATTTTATACACAACAATGGCAGTAACATGCAGACAAATGGCATAAAATAAAATATCGAAATTAAGGCGGTGCAGCCAATTTGCAAAATCAACCGTTGAGCTCGACACATACTCAACCAAAGGCCCATCAGTCAAAATACCATCACTGCTCATTAGCCCGGTCACTAACTGCACGATAATAAGTACAAAAAACAACAAAACCATATAGCTACCTGGCGCCGAATGACCCACCCCTTTAATGGGGTTTTTAAACTCTTTAAATACTGCTATTGGCGAGTGCAGTAACGCGCTTAACTTTGCCGTTTTACTGCCCACCAGCCCCCAAACTAAACGGGTCACTATTAATGCGATTGCGAAAAAGCCAGCCACAAAATGAAGCTCAATCATGCCCTCGTCAATGCTAAAGTAAAGCACAGCAATATTAATCACTAATAACCAATGAAAGCTTCTTATAAAGCCATCCCATACTTTTATACTTTGCATATACATCCTCAACTTGTTGCCAGGCTCTGACACATTATTTTGATACTAAAGCCATTATTCCAAAGTTTTACTACCGCTGCATTAATGATATTACATAAAGCGCTATTTATGGCACACTAAACGCACAAACTTATTACTTACTTGTATTAATGAATATAACTAAACGCGCAGTATTAAAAGGTTTTTTTGATATGCTCCCGCTTTGCCTGGCGGTCGTTCCTTGGGGAATATTATGTGGCTCTTTAGCGATTCAAAATGGCTTTAGTGCCTTTGAAACACAAGCAATGTCATTACTTGTATTCGCGGGTTCTGCACAATTAGTTGCAATTGAACTGATGGCCGGTAACACCCCTTTACTGACTATTTTATTTACCACATTTATTATTAGCTCTCGGCATTTTTTATACGGTTTAGCCGTACGCCATAAAGTTATTTCACAGCCATTTCGGTGGCGCTTACCAATAAGTTTTGTACTAACCGACGAGCTGTTTGCCTTTTCGCATCACCGCAAAGCCTATAAAACAAAAGCGCGCCTAATATATGCTTTAAGCGCGGGTTTTAGTTTTTATATTGCATGGAACCTTTGGACACTCATAGGCATAGTTGCAGGAAGTGTGCTCCCTGATTTAACAAATTTAGGGCTCGACTTTGCTATTGCAGCTACATTTATTGCGCTTGTGGTACCGGGCATAAAAAATTTAGCCTCGCTGGTTACTGTGATTGTTGCGGGTATTAGCGCCACAGTTTTAAAAAGCACGGGGTTTGAGTTGTGGTTGGTTTGTGCTGCTCTACTTGCAATGAGTGCAGGCTACTTTACTACAAGGCTTACACAAAAAAAGGACAGCCCATTATGATGCTCACTATATTATTAATGGCGTGTATTACCTTTTTTACTCGTTACTTATTTTTACATCAACGCCTTGGTTTTAAAGTGGGCCCTAAAATGCAGCAGTTTTTAAGCTTTAGCGCACCCGCTGTACTAACCGCTATTTGGGTACCCATTATTTTTATAAATGAAGACGGGCTCAACCTAAACTGGCACAACCCTTATTTAAGCGCAGCCATCGTTGCCATTATTGTTGCCTATAAAACACATAATATTTATTACACAACGCTTGCCAGTATGGGGTTATTTTTAATTTTAAACTAGGGCGTGTTGACCTTTGGCGTTTGAATTTGCAGCAGTATGTTTGGTTTTTAGGCAAGGCAGAGCCT
>NZ_LJSP01000012.1:0-25928 GCF_001399995.1 Pseudoalteromonas sp. P1-11 | reverse complement strand
GCTCGGTTTTTACTTAGCCCACTAGGTTACAAACCTCGCGCCGCGATTTGATCGCCCCTAGGTTGAACAAATTTCAATCCGCAAAGTTCAACACGCCCTAAATAACAGCCAACCCATTAGCGCATAGTTAAGCGCGGTATTAACAAGCCTAAATTTTATACTTTTAGTAACGCGCTACAGCGGGTAGAATGTAGCTAACAACAATAAAAAAGCATCTATCATGCATGAATTTCATCAATTAACGGCTACTGCGTTAGACGGTAAAACAATTAATTTTAGCGACTTTGAAGGCAAGGTTGTGCTTATTGTTAATACCGCAAGTGAGTGTGGTTTTACTAAGCAGTACGAGTCGCTACAAACTCTTCATAGTAAGTACGCGAAAAGCGGATTGGTTATTATTGGTTTTCCATGTAATCAATTTGGTCAGCAAGAGCCAGGCGACGCGACGCAAATACAACAAGGCTGTTTAATTAATTACGGGGTAAGCTTTTTAATGGCCGCTAAGGTGGATGTAAACGGTCGTCACGCCCACCCTGTATTTAGGTATTTAAAATCGGCCTTACCCGGCTTTTTAACACGAAAAATAGTGTGGAACTTCACTAAGTTTTTAATAGCGCCCGATGGTACACCTATCAAGCGCTATGCGCCTTTTACAAAACCAGAAAAGCTAGAAACCACTATTCAACAAGCACTTGCTAAATTAAGTACATAATAAGTAATAAAGAGGCATAAAGCCTCTTTATTGCCAATGTTTAGCCTTTAAACATGCGTAAACGCACATTCAAACCCTAATAAAAAGGCGCATTATTTTAACTAGCACAATTTAGTCTATGTAATCGTTTAAGTCGTCTTCACCTAGGTTTTTACGCAAACGTTTTTGCTCAAGGTAATCTTCCAACTTCTTTTTCACCTTTTGCTTTTTTTTGTCATGCTGATTACGCCCGACCATTTCGTACTCGTCTTCAACAAAATCATCATCTAGCGCATCGTAACTAAATGTCTTACCCACAACCCACTCCATAAAGTGTTTGAGACCAACTCAGGTTTATTCCTGCACTTGGTAAATTAAAAAAATGTTTAGCGCTAAAATACGAACAAATTAGCACCAAAATAAAGCCACGTGACTATCGTAAATAGCCTTCATGTCAATATTGTGAATAAATAGCGCTAAATTAAGAAAGTGGAAAGTGAGAGTTTTTTATCGTTTCGACAAATAAAATTTATCATTTATTTATTTTTAGTGTTTTTGACTAAAAAGTAGTTTATTTATCAAAATTAAAAATCATTAAAAACACACAAATTTCATAACCTACTGTTTTAAAATAAAAATAAATAATGGCACCAAACTTGTTAATACTTAGCTGTCATCAACAATTATTAGAGAATAAACATGAAAAATTTACTATTAGTAAGCGCTTTAATTTGTACACCCGCTGCAATGGCACATAACGATAACAATGCGGGTATTTCGTTTAGCAATGAGCAGTGCAATGTAGAGTTTAAAAACGATGTACGCATTAAACCTAGCGAATTAGAAATTTTTACCGCATCTAATCAATTCATGCGCTTTAACAGCAATGGCAACTTAACTATAAATGGCGAACAAGTATCCATTAACAGCGAGCAGCGCCAAGCGCTTACCCAGTATTCAGACAACTTACGTACGCAGCTACCTGAGGTCGCTAATATTGCCCTAGACGGAGTGAAAATAGCCGGTGTAGCATTAGAGGAAGTAGCCAACGCATTTAATATTGATGGCCTTGATGACTTATCTGGCCTGATGGACGATATAAGACTTGAAGTAGAAAACACCTTTTATCAACAAGGTACGTTTGTAATGGGCCAACAAAGCTTTAATCAATTTGGTGAAAACTTTGAACACCAATTTGAGGAGCAAATAGAAACCGTGGTTGAGTCTGCCGTTATGCAATCAATGGGCAGTATTTTAGTTGCTTTAGGCTCTGAGCTGCTTGGTTCGGGTGGAGATATGGATGCATTTGAGCAACGCATGGAAAATATGGGCGCGCAAATAGAAGAAAAAGTAGAGCTGCATGCCAGTGCGCTTGAAAAGCGTGCCAACTCTTTATGCGACAGCTTTGCCAACATAGCACAGCAAGAAGAGCAATTAGTAGCGCAGTTACCGCAGCTAAAAGGCTACGAGTTATTTACCATTAAACAAAATTAATACACCGCACCGTATTTAACATCCCTTTAGCAGCACTTGTATATTAGGTGCTGCTTTTTTATTCTTTTAGCGTGTGAGCCAGCGCACCTAACGTGGTAATAGCCTGCTCGATTTTTTCGCTCCACTGCACCCCGTAACTTAGCCTAATACAGCTTTTATACTTATTACTTGCTGAAAAAATAAGTCCAGGGGTTATGCTAATACCAGCTTCTAGCGCCAGTAAAAATAACTTTTGACTGTCTACCCCTTGGCCTAAATCAAGCCAAATAACACACCCACCTTTAGGGTCACTAATACGCGTATTTTTAGGCATCGCGTTTAATAAGCACCACCTCATGCGTTCTTTGTTATTACGTAAGCGCTGCCTAAGCACTTTTAAATTACGGTCATACTCACCACTGGCTATAAACTCAGAAAGCGTCCACTGATTTATAAGTGAGGCAGAGCAACTTAATGCACGCTTATGCCGGCGCGCTTGACCTGCAAACTTGCCTGCTATTAACCAACCTACTCGATAACTTGGTGCAGCCGTTTTTGAAAACGAGGCGCAGCTGATCACAAGCCCCTTTTTTGAATACGCTAAAGCGGGCGTGCCACGCTTGGCAGTAAAGTGCAGATCACCGTACACATCATCTTCTATAAGAACAACATTATGTGACTCTATTAAGTCCACCATTTGCTTACGGCTTTCATCGCTCATAAAGCTGCCAACCGGGTTATTTATGGCGGTCGAAAACAAGCATGCTTTTATATCATGTTGCTCAAGCGCTTGAGCTAGGTCGTTAAGCCAAATACCATTGTCGGGGCATAGCGGAATTTCAAGCGCCTTTAAACCTAAGCTCTCTATTAGTTCAATAATGCCGTGATAACAGGGGGTTTCAATTGCAACCACATCGCCGGGCTTAGTAACACACTTAAGTGCGATAGCCAGCGCCTCTTGCGCGCCATTGGTGATCACCAGTTCATCTATATTTACACCAATACCAAAGCCTAAGTATCTATGCACTAATTGCTTTTTAAGCGCAGCAAAACCATCAATAGGGCCATAATTAATAACACTCGCCCCAGCAATTGTCATAACCCGACGCATGGTACGGGCTAAAGCTTTATCGGTAGGCGCGGCAGCAACGGGATTGGCAATACCAAAGGCAATTACATTAGGTTGATGAATAGCGCTGTATACCTGCTCTATTAATGCTTGTTTATTTACAGTGACAGGCTCGCGGCTTAGTTTTACACGCTTTGGCAAACTGTAAACCGTATTAAGCACCGTTAAAAAGTAGCCCGATTTTTCACGTGCCTCTACTAACCCTTGATCTTCTAACGCTTGATACGCTTGCTTAACCGTCGGAATGCTAATATTTAAGTTACTGGCCATTTTACGAAGCGAAGGAAGCTTTTCCCCTGGTAGTAATACCTTTTGCGCTTGCATGTCTTTAATTAGCTCAATAACTTGTTGGTATAAAAACTCGGCTTTTTGCTTATTGGCAGCTGGCTGCATATCTCGCCTCAAATCTGTATAGGTTACATTTATACTTTTCTGTATATGGTAAGTATACAGATAGACTCTAAAATAACCACTCAATCGGTTTTTTAGAGGTTTGCCATGAAAAGCGCAGCGCTATATCTCACAACAGTGTTAATTTGGGGCTCTACGTGGCTCGCGATTTCGTTTCAGCTAGGCGATATTGCTGTGGAGCTTTCTTTGTTTTATCGCTTTGCCATAGCAGCTGCATGTATGTGGCTATTTGTGGCCTACAAAAAGCCTAATATGCGATTTTCGTTAGTCGATCATGGCTTTTTTGCTTTATTGGCCATTTCTAACTTTGGCTTAAATTATTTGCTTTTGTATTGGGCACAAAACTACCTCTCATCGGCAATGGCCTCTATTGCATTTTCAATGTTGCTAATAATGAACATAGTCAACACCCGTTTATTTTTTGCAAAGCCCATTGCCAAACGTATTTACTGCGGCGCGCTAATCGGCGTGGTGGGTATTATTTGTCTGTTTTGGCCGCATTTACAGCAATTCGACTTGAGTAATGGGGCGTTGGTCGGGTTACTACTTGCCCTTGGGGGTACCTTTGTGGCTTCATTGGGCAATATGATTAGTGTACGTAATTCTAATCGTCAAATAGGTGTGCTGCAGGGTAACGCATGGGGCATGTTATATAGCGCAGTAGGTTTAGCCGTTTATGTATTAATAAATGGTATAACGGTCAGTTTTAGTGCCCCTACCAGCTATTGGCTGTCGCTATTGTATTTATCGGTTTTTGGCACTGTGATTGCGTTTGGCTGCTATTTTGCCTTGTTAAAAAACATTGGCCCCGAAAAAGCAAGCTACGCCATAGTGCTGTTTCCGTTAGTGGCCGTTGCATTAAGCAGCTTTTTTGAAGGCTTTGAATGGCATGCAAACACCTTTGCCGGCTTTAGTTTAGTACTACTGGGTAATGCAATTGTACTTACCCCCACAAAAAGAATTAACGCCTTTTTAGCAAGCCGCTGCGTTGCTAAAAATGGCTCCGTCCCCAGTTAGAGGCGTTTTTAACGCACTAACACAAAAGCGCCTACCCTACTGTAGGCGCTTTTTTATTGGTATATGAAAATTAATAGCCTGCTCCTGGATAGCAATAACCGCGGGCGTAACACCTACTAGCTCGCCATCGGCCTCAATTAATAAATCTCTAGTATTAATACGCGCCTGTTTGAGTTGGCTATAAGTAAGCTTTTTTAAATTATGGTGGCGCTTAAAAATTAATTTAATAAAGCTATATAAGTGATCAACAAGACTACCCGCTTGCATTTGGTAGCAATCAAGCAGCCCATCATCAATTTTAGCCCTAGGTGCTATTTTAATGCCGCCACCAAAATACTGAGAGTTCGCAAATACAGTTATTAAATTTTGATAGCTACATTGCTTATTTAAAAATGCTCCATTTAGTGTGCTTGCTTTGTAAGTAAAGAGCGATTTAAAGCTCATCCACTTATAGCGCCAAGCTGACATGCTTTGTAAATAACCCAACTGCTTAATTACATGAGCATCAAAACCAACACCAGCCACATTAATAAAGTAACGAGTATTAATTTTACCTACATCAATTAAGTGTGTGGGGGCATTAAAAATAGCGTTTTGCCACTGTTTAGCAGTGCAATGAAAGCGACGGGCAAAATCGTTGCCCGTACCACAAGGTAATATTGCCAAACTACATGCACTGTCAATCACACCATTAAGTGCCAAATTAAGCGTGCCATCACCTCCAATAGCCACTGCTATTTGGCTTTTTTGTGCATTCAATTTAACGTTTGCTAAGTCGTACTCAAAATTACCTGTCGTTTTAACCGTAATATAGAGAATATTTTTCTTCTGGCATGTTTTTTTAAGCCAATCAAAGTGTTCTAACACCACACTTTTTACGCTCGGTTTAACTATTATTAACAACTGCAAGTAATTTATCTCCTATTAGCCAGTACACCAAGCATAAATAAGAATTAAGTTAAAATTAATTTATCTGAATAATTAATCATAAAAGTGTGTAAAAATTTACTAAAAACATTAACAAATACAAAAAACACTTATAAAACAAATTAAAACCTAGCCCCCTGATTAAATAACTATGCAAAATGGGCACTTAGTAGTTTTAATTAAAAACAAAACAATGCAAATTCAGATAAAAATAACTAATAGCCAAGCCTTAGTTTATATTGTTGTATTTTTAAACAAAAAAGAGTCAAAATGCTCGCGATTTAAACACATACACCTTGGAGCAAAGACATGAACCCAATAAACACCCTAAACCAAAATGCAGCAGCCCACGTTGGCGTAAAACCAACTAACCGTAAAGCTAAAATGCTTGCTAAATTAAACCGTATGGGTAAAAAGTTAGCATTAAACAGCGCCGCGCAATACAAATAATCAATCTTGTTATGATTATTAAGCAGGGGCAGTAAACAACTAACCACTATTGAAAGCGCTTCTTTAGCTCCCTTAGTTTGCTGCCACCCTTTAATTTTTAGTTTAAATCCTTCTAATTTCCCTCTATTTACAAAAAAAACCGTAATTACGCCTACTTTTTAAGCAAACAGTTTATTTGCTATTTACACGACGGTATCACCTAAGTATTATTCTGCGTCACGGAGAGATGGCAGAGTGGTCGAATGCACCGGTCTTGAAAACCGGCATAGGTTTGTAGCCTATCTAGGGTTCAAATCCCTATCTCTCCACCACTATTTAATTAATGGTATGAATAAACTACCGTTAATACAATCTGTTATGCGTTGGAGAGGTGTCCGAGTGGCCGAAGGAGCTCCCCTGCTAAGGGAGTATAGAGTTTGTAGCTCTATCGAGGGTTCGAATCCCTCCTTCTCCACCATTTCTTTTAATGGCAGTCTTGTAAAGTAAAGATTGGGCGCATAGCTCAGCTGGATAGAGTACCTGGCTACGAACCAGGCGGNATGGATGTAATTAAGCTAATCCCTCCTTCTCCACCATTTCTTATTAAAAACCGCTTAGTTGCGGTTTTTTTGTGCCTGAAATTTAACAGCCAATGTATCCAAGGAGGGTGAGAATCCTCGCTAGGGTTCGATAAAATGTCTGGAACAGTTTAAGCCGCCGCAGGCGTTGCAAAGCAATTAATTACATGGATGTAATTAAGCTAATCCCTCCTTCTCCACCATTTCTTATTAAAATAGGTGAATCAAAACACATTGAATACACTGGATAGTTACGGCATTATTAATAACAACTCCACTAACGTAAGTTTAATTATGTTTCGTTTAATTGCACCTTTAATAGGCCTTGTGGCTTTAAGTACACACGCAGCCCAAGACATTACGGTTTATAAATGCACAATTAAAGGAGTCGCTACATTTAGCCAAACACCCTGTGCTGACAATGCAGAAGTTATTAAGCTAAAACAGCCACTAGTTGCCGATAAGTACGGCAATAATGCAAACTCACCCGCAATGCCTGGTGCCTCTGTAGATAACTACATTGAGATTAAAAAAATTGATCGTGAAATTAAACGCCACCAGCTTACTATCAAAAATTATAAAGAAGACTTAGCTGACGCCAAACAACAAGCCAGCTATGTTACTCAAGATCAAGCTAATAGAATGGGCGCCGAATCAATAGCCGATGCGATAGCCACTAAAACTACGGCGATTCAAAACCGCTATAACGCATTAATTAGCGCTGTAGAGCAACAAATCTCTATTTTACAGCAGCAGAAACAGCAGCTGAGCAAACAACCTTAACTGCTAAATAAGCAGTTTACACATTGCGCAAGGTACACCTTTTACAACATATATTAAAAAATACCGCAAATAACATACTGTTCGCTATACTGATATTTAAAATTAAGTACTTTTAAAAAGTCAGGGAGCTATGTGAAAAATTTTAACTCAAAATATCATTCAGTTATCTTTTACATAATTTTTTCATTAGCGTACTTTTTAATTGGTATTTCACTCACTAAACTCGCCTTTAATACTCAAATTATCCCGGTATGGTTACCTGCAGGCATTGCCTTAGTTGGATGCTATATGTGGTGGTGGCGCTTCATCCCAGCGCTTTTTATAGCAGCCTTTGCTTTTAACTTTAATATTTTTGACAGCACAGCTCACGATATGGTGTTAGTTGGCAATACCTTCAACCAAGCCATGTATATTGCTATTGGCATTGTATTGCAGGCAATGGTGGGGGCTGGTTTACTTAAATATTGGCTTGGACACCCGCTGTATTTTAAAAAACGCGCAAGTATCATTTATTTTATTTTTGTTGTGGGCATTGCGGTTAGTTTAATTTCAGCAAATTTTGGGGTATTTGCGCTAAGCCAATTTAACTCTGCGTACGATATTAAAGATCATTGGCAAAATGTGTTATTTTGGTGGCTAGGAGACTCATTAGGCGTAATTATTGCCACCCCTCTGCTGTTGGTGCTTACTCAGTTTAAAGGGCAAAATAGGCCTATATCGCCGCTGCCTACATTAGCGGTATGTAGTATTTTATTTATATCTGTTGCAGTAACTACCCAGCTTTATAACCAAGAAAACAGACAAAATACCGTTAAAGTCGCCGAGCGAGAAGCTCACATTATTGAAAATAGCTTATATCGCTACATCAACCAAAGTTTAATAGCGGTGCAAAGCTTAGCCAGCCAAGTTCAATCTAACCCTAATTTAAACCAACAAGACTTTTACGCCTACGCCAGCGAGTTACTGACGCAGCATTCGTTTATTAAAGCGCTTTCGTGGAATCAAAAAATAGCGCAAAGTGAGCGAGCTTCGTTTACCCAAGAAGTTGCCGATATATACCACCTAGACTTTGAAATTGTCGGGGAACCCCTTGAGCCAGACGATCCTATGGTCATCGTTAAATACATTGCTCCTTTTAATGGCAACCAAAAAGCGGTTGGTTTTAATGTGTATTCAAACCCAGACAGAAAAGCATCGCTAGTAGACCCTGCAATTAGGTATCAGCCAGTCAGCACTAAAATTATTCAGTTAGTGCAAACAGCTGAGCCTGAGCCTGCCTATCTGCTATTTGCCCCCGTGTACGAACAACAACAGCAAAAAGCTATTATAAAGGGGTACGCAACAGGTGTGTTTTTAGTGCGTAATATTATTGAGCAAGCGATTAACGAGCAACAATCAGAGATGTTTTCTATTGCGTTTTATGAAGATGTAAATAAGCCCGCTTTTTATAGTAACTACGGCAAAAGTTTAAATATCGCTCAGGGCAGCCGTGTTATGAAACTAAAGCTCAGCTTTGGTGGGCAAACATGGAATGCACATTTAGCCTTAAAAGAGAAATACCTTGCCCCCCATAATAACCAATTAACACTGTTTTTAATGGCCTTACAATTGGTGGTATGTGCCTTAATTTTAATTGTTTTACTGCTTTTTAATCAGCAACAAATTGCCCTTACCCGAAAAGTCGCAGAGCGCACCCATTCGCTTGCGCAAGCTAAAAAGCAATCTGACTTAGCTAATCAGGCTAAAAGCCGATTTTTAGCCAATATGAGCCATGAAATACGCACACCATTAAATGCAGTTATTGGCTTTTCATCATTAGCGCGCAAAGAAGACAACGCACACACTCTTATTGGTTACTTAGACAAAATAAACTCTTCATCTAAAAGCTTACTAAACCTGATTAACGACATACTCGATATTTCAAAAATTGAATCACATAAGCTTAAGCTAGAAAGCACAGCGTTTGACCTTCATGCAATTATAAAGCGTATTAACACAATGTTTGAAGCCAGTGCAGCCAATAAAGGCATTGGCTGGCAGGTTAGCAGTCATCTTCCGGTAGATACTTGGTATGTAGGCGACCCTTTACGCTTTGAGCAAGTAGTGCTGAACCTTTGCAGCAACGCAATAAAATTTACAGAGCAAGGCAAAGTAAATGTAGACTTTGGCGGAGAGTTTATCAGTACTGACAAAGTTAAAATTACCGTAACCGTTACAGATACGGGTATTGGCATAAAGCCTACCCAGCAGTCCAAGCTATTTAGTGCCTTTACCCAAGCCGACGACTCAACATCAAGGCGATACGGTGGCACAGGCCTGGGCTTAACAGTCGTAAAAGAGCTCAGTAAATTAATGGGCGGTAACGTCACATTACAGAGCGAACCAAACGTTGGCTCTACGTTTAAATTTGACGTTGAGCTTCGCACCAGCCCAGTACAAGAGCAAGCCGAGCTTGTATACTCGGGTACTAAATTGGCGGCTTTAAAAGTGCTAGTAGCAGAAGATAACTCGGTAAACCAAATGGTAATTAAAGCCATGCTAGGCTCATTAGGTATTGTTGCCCATATTGTCGAAAATGGTGAAGCGGCAGTAGATATAGCAAAAGAGCAACACTTTGACTTAATTTTAATGGACTGCCAAATGCCAATAATGGATGGTTACAGAGCCACCGCCCTAATTAGGCAATTTAAAAGTGAGGTAGAGCTGCCTATTATTGCGCTGACCGCCGATGTTATGCCTGAGGATAAAGCCCATGCTCAAGCCGTTGGTTTTAATCAGCATCTTGCAAAACCGCTAGAACTGGTTAAGCTAACCGCGTGCTTAGCCCAATACGCCGAAATTGAAGAGCACTAATACAATAATGCGCTAAATAAATGCACTTGTGTTAACTTAGTTTAAAACGCCACCACCCACTATAAAGCAGCCCAAGGTAAGCAGTAATGGCCACTTTTACCCACCAATGGTTTAGTGATATTAACCAGATAGACGTACACGAATGGACGCGTTTATTCGGTAATGAACCTTTTACCCGCCATGCATTTTTATATGCATTAGAGCAAAGCCACTGCGTAAACAAAGAGACAGGCTGGCAGCCTCAGCACTTAGCGGTTTATGAAGCTGATAAACTAGTCGCACTCGCTCCTGGGTATTTAAAAAGCCACTCTTACGGAGAGTATGTTTTTGATTGGGCATGGGCAGAAGCCTACGAGCAACGCGGATTAGCCTATTACCCTAAATGGCTAAGCGGTGTACCTTTTAGCCCCATTGAAGGCCAGCGTATTGCCATTGCACATACGAATACACAAAGCGTATACGAGTACATAAAAAAGCAATTAAATTTAACGAGTGTGGAGCAAGGTTGGTCTGGCTGGCATGTTAACTTTTGCCCAAAGGTTCAAGCTCAAGCCCTGTGTACTGACGATATAATGCAGCGCGTAGGCGTGCAGTTTCAATGGTTTAATAAAGGCTTTAAAACCTTTGACGATTTTTTAAATACACTCACCGCACGCAAACGAAAAACGCTAAAAAAAGAGCGAGCTAAAATAGCGCAGCAAAATATTTCCATTGAATGGCTGCAAGGCTCGCACCTAAGCCCTGAAACAATGCAGCTATTTTGTGAGTTTTATCAGCGTACTTATTTAAAACGTTCTGGGCATTTAGGGTATTTAAATATTGAGTTTTTTACTTTATTACAGGCACTAATGGGCGATCAGCTAATTATTATGCTCGCCAAAAAAGACAACAAAATAGTGGCAGCAACACTAAGCTTACAAGGTAAAAATACCTTGTATGGCCGCTATTGGGGCGCCAGCGAAGAAATAGACTCTCTTCATTTTGAGCTGTGTTACTACCAGGGGATTGAATTTGCGATTAAGCATAACTTACATTGCTTTCACTCCGGCGCTCAAGGTGAGCATAAAATACCTCGTGGGTTTGAGCCTGTTTTTACTTACTCCAGCCACTATATTGTTGAACCCGACTTTAGAGCAGCAATAAACGACTACCTAAAGCGAGAACGCCAACATATGACAATTTATAAAACGCAGTGCGCTGATTTACTGCCGTTTAAAAACCAATAACTGATTGTTAGCTGGCATAGCTGTATCACTTATGAGTGTAAGGCCTGCTTGTGTTGCTAATTGCTCTATGGCCTCAAAATCACGAATGCCGCTAAATGGGTCACGCTGTGTTAAAAAGCGATCGAACTCTTCATTACTTGCACTTGTAAACTGCCCTTGGTATTTGAAAGGGCCATAAATACACACTACTCCCTGGCTTGCTAAGTGCGTTGAAACCCCTTTAAAAAATTGCTCAACCAACTGCCAACTTACAATATGAAACGTATTTGCTGTGTAAATAGCATCTACGTTATTTACCGGCCATGCATAATTCAAATCAAGCTCAAGAGGGCCGTGTAAATTAGTTAAACTTGCCTCCTTATGCCATAAATTTATGCCCTCATGGTTTATACGGCGATCACTTGCATACCACTGTAAATGCGGTAATTGCTCAGCAAAAAACACACTATGCTGCCCCGTACCCGTGCCTATTTCGAGTACAGATTCTGTCTTATTAAAAACCGTTTTAAGCACTTCTAAAATAGGACCCTTATTGTTTTCACACGCTTGTGAGAAAGGTTTGATCATGACCTGCACCAATATTGAAATTTATTGCACAACATTAACGCAAAAAAATGGCACTGAACAATTAAAGTTTTATAGATAATTTATAAAAGTGAGTTAATTCATGGCACTAAAATAAAAATAAGACGATGGTATGTATTATGCTTTAATTAAATCAACCCTAAGTAGGGTGTATTACCAATATTAAATACGAGGATAAAATTATGCATACTCCCCCTTACACCGCTGTAGACGCTGTTGTCTCAGTGACAGAAAAAAGCACCGAAAAACCAAGTAGCACCTGTGATAGTAGAGCCACTGTAATCGACTTACTTTCTCACTGTAACCAAAATCAACAGGCGCTAAAAAAACATGAAACAGACCAAATATTCATTCTTGGCTATAATTGATACTCAATTAAACGCTGCAAATAATTTTTATAATAACTGTTTACACTGAAACCGATTAAATGTAATGATAACTATTATCGTTAACTTAAATCGGTTTTTTTATGTCTCCCTTTCAGGCATTACAGCCTTATCATCATGAACTTGCTTGTAACTGCTTACGCCCGGGCTTACATGCGCCTATGGTGGTAGCTCACTACATAGAAACCGCTTTAAACGTTGCTAAAAGCTTTGAAAAACAGCGTAACCCCTTACTACAAGAGTTATATTTATTACGCACTCACCATGAAATTATCAATAAAATGTGCGACCCTCTAATACACAATGCCATTCGTAAGCAGTGCCTTGAGCAATTATATAAACCCTTATTGGCATTAAAACGCTTTTACTATGCACATAACGATACTGAAAAATTTTTAAAACTTGAGCGCGAAGCTCGCGTACTCAGTCACGAATTTAACCCTTTTTAAGGAGCGACTTATGAGCAATTTTAGAACCGAATCCGACAGCATGGGTGAATTACAGGTCCCTAGTGATGCGCTATACCAAGCGCAAACCCAGCGTGCAGTTAACAACTTTGCTATTAGCGGCTTAACTATGCCAAAACAGTTTGTAACAGCGCTTGCATACATTAAACAAGCTGCAGCACAAAGTAACTTTGAGCTAAATCACTTAAGTAAAAGTAAAGCCAACGCAATTGAGCAAGCATGCCAACAAATTATTGATGGCGAGCATTACGAGCACTTCCCGGTTGATATTTTTCAAACTGGCTCAGGCACCAGCTCGAACATGAACGCTAATGAAGTTATCGCAACGCTTGCAACCCGCATTGGTAATGAGCCAGTTCACCCCAACGATGATGTAAATATGGGGCAAAGCTCTAACGATGTTGTGCCTACAGCCATTGCACTAAGTAGTGCTATTAACGTAGTTTATGAATTACTGCCATCTCTTGAAAAACTATCGCAGAGTTTAGAGCAAAAAAAGGCAGACGTTGGCAAAATAGTTAAAACAGGCCGTACGCATTTAATGGATGCCATGCCCGTTACATTTGAGCAAACGCTAAGCGCGTGGCAATCACAAGTAAATAATGCAGCCTCAGGCATTCGCCATAGCTTAGAGCGAGTATGTGAGCTTGCCCAAGGCGGGACAGCTGTTGGCACGGGTATTAATGCTGATGGCGAATTTGCCTCAAAGTTTGCTAAAAACTTAAGCGCTAATGTGGGTATAAGCTTTAAGCCAAGCAGTAACTTTTTTTACAATATTGGCTCGCAAGATGCCATTGTAGCGCTCTCAGGTCAGTTAAAAGTACTCGCTGTAGCGCAAATGAAAATAGCCAATGACTTACGCTGGATGAACTCAGGCCCACTTGCCGGGCTTGGCGAAATAGAGCTTGAAGCACTGCAACCAGGCTCATCGATTATGCCGGGTAAAGTAAACCCGGTGATCCCAGAAGCGGCAGCCATGGTAAGCGCTCAAGTTATAGGTAACGATGCAACCATCACCGTGGCAGGCCAAGCCGGTAATTTTGAGCTAAACGTAATGCTACCTGTTATTGCGCACAATATTTTACAAAGCATTGAGTTACTTGCTAATAGCGCCCAAGCATTGGCAGATAAAGCCATTGCGAGTTTTAAAGTAAACCAGCCCAATATTGATAAAGCACTGGCCAAAAATCCAATTTTAGTGACAGCGCTTAATCCGGTGATCGGTTACGAAAAAGCAGCCAAAATAGCCAAGCAAGCCTACAAAGAAGCCCGCCCAATTATTGATGTCGCAGAGCAAGAAACCGACCTTCCACGCAGTGAATTAGAAAAACTGCTTAACCCCACTAAACTTACCCAAGGCGGTTTATAAAGGTAAATCTAAAACGGCTTTAATTACTTGATAATATAGTTTTTATTGCCGTTAAAAATGCACCGTGTATGATAGTGATGAATAATTCATCACTATCAAGGTTTGTTATGCGTACTCCACTGTTAGCCCTACTTTTACCACTTTGTTTAACTGCATGCCTCGAAACAACATCGCAAGATGCACCAACTAACTCGGTGAACGAGCTTAAAGAAGTACCGCATAAAGAAGTACCTCAACAAGCCAGCAGTGAAAACAAGCACAAAACCCCTACTGATGCATCACAACCCATAAAAACCGCTTTAAAAGAAGTATCACTTAACGACATTAAAACCGCAAAAAGCGAGCTTAATACGTTAATTGCCAATACACAGTGCGATACCTCTGCACAATGTAAGGTTATGCCTGTAGGAAGCAAAGCTTGCGGCGGACCAAGTGATTATGTTGTTTACTCAACAAAATCAGCTAAAGAGGGGCAAGTCAGTTCGCTTGCAAAGCAAATAACAACGCTTGAAAAAGCCTACAACACACAAAATGAAATGATGAGCACGTGCCAGCATTTAACTTCGCCAAGCACGCAGTGTGTTGAAAATAAATGTGTTAAACTTGAAGGTTCAGCGGTAAGTGTATTTTAAGGACAAGGTTATGAGTTGTTTACCATCAGCAATTAAATTATCAATTGTGAGTGTTGCCACCAGCGCTATGCTATTACTTAGCGGCTGTGCAAGCACATCATCAAGTACTGAGCAAAATCAGAATTTGTCTGACTTGAACTACGATCTTAATAACATTGTTAGTGATAATAGTTGCACCGCAAGCTTTCAATGTAAGGTACTCGAAGTAGGTGCACGAGCATGTGGTGGGCCAAGTAAGTATGTTGTGTATTCAACGCTTAATACCTCTCAAGAGCACGCCGAAGAAGTTGCCCAAAAAATTACACAACAACAAAAAGCGCAAAACAAAGCGCAAGGTTTAACCGATTGCTCACCGGTACTTGAGGTACAAACCCTGTGTATTAATCAGCAATGCCAAGCATTTGATATAAAATAGCGCAAGCGCCAATTTCAGCGTTAACCTATAAAAGGTATTAACGCTGAAATAACCACCACCAGCACCACACAAATTCCTGCTTTAACAATGTATTTCATTGGCATTTCTTTTTTTACCCAGTACGCATAAATAAATCGCACAAAGTAACTTGCAGCTGTGCCAAACAAAGCAAAAATAATTAAGTAAGCAATTAAAATAATATTCATATAAATCTAAATTAACTACTTAGTGTTTTTAGTATGAGCAATTAATAACTCTGCTACTTGTTGCTTTACGGCTCGCTTATCATCACTTTGGACATTAAACCGCGTTGCAAGTTGGGCTATTTCATCATCGTTTAAATTAAACGATAGGCGCTGACGTGTTTTTTTAGACTTTACATCTAAGCCTAAAATTTTACGGATCATATCTGAGGGCGTAAGCTCTTGGTCAATGGCCTGCTTTTTTATCGACTTTTGTACTTCGCTGCTTAAATCAAATGCCATTTGTGTGGCACGCACGGCTTGCTCTTGACGTAACCACTTGTCTTTAGCATCACTCACTTCGCATCTCCTGGAAACAAGTCGACTATATCGGTAATAGGGCGTGTTAGCGTTAGTGACACTTCGGTCTCACCGCCATCCCATATTTCAATATTTAAGCCATGCCCTTCGTCTGGCGATGCTAAGCAAATCATTTCACAAGGTTCGCCACCCTCTTGCTCATAGCGCGGTAATGACTGGCCACGAAAATCTTTGTTATGGAAATAGCACACATAAGGCGATTCAATTTGCTGATAGCTTTTAGCTAAAAACTGCATAAACTGCTCTGGCGTATTTTGTACCTGTATATGGGTTAACGACTCCTCATCAAAAATACGTGCAAATTCGTCTAGCCCAAATATTTGCTCTACGTCGTCACGCTGAATTTTGATTGAAAAATTAGCCCACTGCTCGCCATCATCTTGCTCAATTTGTAAAAATACCACCTGTCCGCTGTTCGTCTCTAGCACAAACTCAGTATCACTACTGTGCTGATATTGATAGGTTTGAATATCAATAACACGCAGCGTTTGCCCTTTTAACCACGACGGATACGCAAATGAATCGATAACGCTAAACATGTCACCTTTTTTAAGCTCACTTGCATGGTTAAGCTGACGTTCTGGCTCTTTTTTTGATTTGAAAAAATTAAACATAATGAGGCATCCCTTAAGCAAAAAAGGTAACTAAGCCACGCTTAATTACCTTTTATTATAAATGTACGAACTGTTAGCCGTTTTGCTTGGCTTTAATGCGCGCTAAAATATCGGCACTTTTTGGGCTTGTATCGCCAATACCGGCTTCAGCCATTTTTGCTTTTAAATCGTCGCCATTTGTATCTGACTCAAGCTCTTTTGCAGCGCCTAACTGGTCACTACGATCTTGCTGGCGCTGTTTAATACGCTCAAGCGACTGACGGGCCGATGTCATAGACGAGCTATTAGTATTAAGCGTGCTGTTAACGGCCATAGTAGCTTGCTGTACGCTTTCTGTGGTTTTAACCATAGTAAGCTGACGTTGGTTTTCTTTAATCGACTTTTCAGCGTCTTTAACTTGCTGCTTAAGCGCTACAATATGATTGCTAAAACCTGCTAATACTTGCTCGTTTTCAGCTTTTTCAGCTTCAAAGTCGCCAATTTTTTCGGCAATTTCTAATGCTAAGGCTTCGTTACCTTTTTCCAGTGCTTGGCCTGCATATGCTTCGTGCTCAGCAATTGATGCATCAACTGCGCTAATTTTACGCTTAGTTTGCATTTCTTTAGCCATTACTTCTGTAAGGCTCTTTTTAGCACGATTAAGTGCATTTTGCGCATCTGCTATTTCTTGTTCAAAAATACGAATGCCGTTTGCATCTACAATTGCTTCGCCCGCTTCACGCGCGCCGCCACGTACTGCTGTAAATAATTTCTTTAATATACTCATAATCTTAACTCCACTAACTAGTTACTAATCGTTTAAATACAAGGTCACGGCTTCTAGTGCGTCAATAGCGTTGTCAGCTAGTGTCACTAGTTCGTGGGTAATATCATCTAATGATGAATTTACCGACAGTGCACCAAAAATCGCGTATTTGTTATCGATTTTAGCAAATGCACTCAGTGGAATTGGCACGTTTAAACGTAGTAGTGTTTCGTTTAACTCGTTGCGTAATTCACTTTTTACTTCATCTTCGCCAAACAAGTAGCTAATACATAACAACTGCTCTTGTGTTTGCGTAACAAAAATTGGAAGCTCATCGTTTCCATCAACTATGACTTGTAAAACATCTTGCTCACCAGGGTTGGCAATCAAGAAAGACTCAAAGTTAGCGCCTTCTGTTTCAAAAGAAGCTAATTTTATTGAAAGTTCATTTAATTCCATGTCTCTGCCTTTTTGCTGTTTGACATATTATGTCTGAGTTAAGATTCGCATGGTCGACATATTATGTCAACCATGTTTTATTAATTTTTATACAATTCGCTTTCTATCTGCCACGCATTACGGTAGTAATCATATAGCTGACCCGAACCTAACCTATTGACCTCAATACTTTTAACTTGTTCAAAATACTGGTTAGGGAATACAAAGCTGGCTAATAAATATTCTTTACTTACCCACCTTGATGGCACCGGCATAGCGCTGATATTTTTAATTCGCCCACTGGCTGGTTGACCCATTTTAGTGGCTATTGTCCACCCCCATTGCCCAAACGAAGGAATATTTTGCTGGTACTGCTCAACATAATCAAAACCCGCCGCTTTTACCGTTTTAGCAATACTTAAAAATGCTTTTTTGGCATGATAAGGCGAGGTAGACTGCACAGCCATTGCGCCATCGGGAGCTAACAATTGACGTACATGGTTATAAAAATAGTCGCTGTACATTTTGTTTAAATCGGGATGATTAGGGTCCGGTAAGTCAATTAAAATAGTGTCAAATTGCTTACCTTGATCTAGGAGCCTTTCAACCTCTAAAAACGCATCTCCCACAATAATATTGGCGCGCGGGTCTAACATCGATTGCTTATTTAGCGCTAATAACCGCTTACTTATAGCCTCAGGCGCTGTAAAATCACCGTCTTTATGGCCAAATAAATTAAGCAGCTGTGCATCTAAATCAATTAACGTTACGTCGTTCACTGGCCACTTTAAAACATCTCTAAGGGCAAGCCCGTCGCCACCACCAATAATTAATACGCTATCGTGCCGGTTTGATGCGAGCATTGCCGGATACACCAGCATTGAATGATATATTTGCTCATCAATACTCGAGAACTGTAAACGCCCATTCAAATACAAGTCGGTAATAGGCGCTGGCTGGTTTTTACTTAAGCGCTCGGTTAATACTACATGCTGGTATTTAGTTGCTTGTGAGTAAATAACTTTATCTTTATAAAGTACATTACTTAAGCTGTTCATCCAGCTACTACCCATCACTAAAATAAACCCAAACAGTGCCAGTAATACTATATGGCAGATCAGAAGTGCCTTAGCAAAGCGCACATGAGCATGGTAGCGCCATAAAAAGGCGAGCCCTGCCAGTATATTAAAAAGAGCTGTCCACGCTGCAGCTTGCATTATAGGCATCGCCAGCATAATGCTTACCCAAATAGCCGCACCAATACCCGCGCCAATATAATCGGCACCATAAATAGTGCCTGCATTGTTTTCTAAAAAACGCCCGTACACATGTTGGCGAATACGTGCAATAAGCGGTATTTCCATACCAATAAATAAACCCAGTACTAAACCAAACACATAAGGTAAAAAGCGTGACCACTCTTGCAGCTTTTGAAATACATAGCCATTGAGCACAACATCGGGAGGTAAATTAAAAATACTAGAAAACAAATGAGGAAGTGAATAACTTACAGCAATTACACCGGCTATTGCCAGAATACAGCCCATGCCAACCAGGGCAATAATACTTTCAAGCCAAGCAAAGGCGGTAAAGGCATCTTTAAACCAACGGGCTAAAAATGCGCCTAAGCCCATGGCAACTATCATTGTGCCAATCATGGCATAGATAGCACTCTCTACAGAGCCCAGTACCCGCCCTGCGTAATGCGAAAGTAAGTATTCATAAATAAGGCCGCACCCAGCGAGTACGGCCATAACAGTTATTAGTAAAATATCGTGCCCAAGTAAACGTGATTTACTTGGGCTAGTTGTAGTTGATGACACTGATTATGCGCCTAGTAAGGTTGCCATAGTAATACCGACAGCAAACGACACTGCAGCAGAAATAGCACCTACACCTACATTTTTCTGACGGTTAACTTCATCTGAAATATCACAACCTGATAAAATTATTTTGATGGTGATTAAATGCAAAATGATGAATGCCACTAAACTTACAACCGCGCTAATAGCCCAATAAAGCAGGCTAGCATTAATGTTATCGGCCGCATACGGTGCAATACCTGATGCCGCAGTAATAGCTAAGGCACTTCCTACTAAAAAGCCTGCGTAGCGTATACCTACAGCTAAATTGCCATCAATAATGGCTTGTTGTAAACAATCACCGCTTTTATTGGTACGCTTAAATAATTGTACGCGATATTGGCTTACAAGCAGTAGTGCAACACTGCCAATAATAAAGGCAGCAATAACGATAGGCAGCCCGTGCCAACCCTCTGTTGCTACCCATAAAAGTGCAGAGCGAATCACAATAGCCACACTCACTACATGACCAAAATCGATAATAGAGGCCGTTACGTTACCTTTTACAATTTCGTCGTGCAGGCTGACTTTGCGAAGCGCGACCTTATCTTGAAAAAAATGGCCTAATTTAATCAGTACAATGGCTAATACACCATAGCCTAGCATTTGCAGGGCTTCTTGTTGTAACGACGCAGCAAAGGCGCCGCTACTCACACCCGTTAATACAATGGCAAGTGCAACTAAGCCTGCCGCAAAGCTAATACCAAAAGCAAAGTTGTCGCGTTCTGTTATTTCGTCATTTGCATGAAGGTTTGAAACCCAGCCCTTAATGTATTTCAGGCTTACAAATAACAACACGATAATTGCAAAATCAATCGCCAAAGCTTGTAGCGACCACGTAGTTATTCCATTAAATTCGTACATATTTCTAACTCCAACTTATTCTTTACTTACCACGGCTCACGCCACGAGAGGTTCTGCTGCCGCTATTGCGTACCGATCCAGAGCTGTTGCTATAACTACTCGAACGCGAGTAACTACTGCGGCTTTTAGGCGGTGTATAACTACTGCGGCTTAAACCCGAGGCACCCGTTTTTTTGCTCGCATAAGGGCTAGTAAACTGTTTGCCTTGGCGTTGGTACGATTGACGCGTACGCGTTTCTAAAGCACTTTGCGTTTTAATTTGTTTAGGGCTTGAGTAACGATAGCGGCCGTAATCGTTGTAATAGCTATATTTACGGCGGCTGCTCCAACGTCCGTATTCAACACGGTCAAATACATCGCCTAAAATACGGTACATGCCATACCACTGCCAAAAGCTAATACCATTACTATTAGTTTGCCAGTTACCGTAATTAGGGTTGCCCACCAATTGATTACCCTCGCCTGCGCCCTCTGCTTCTTTACTAATAGCCCCAACGCGCGCAAGGCTGCCCTTAGACATATCCGCTAGCATATTAATCGGGTCAGTTAACGCATCAGAAAACAGCGTAGGCTTAGCCGCCTCACGCAGTAAATCAATACTGTGTAGCGTATCTTCGTAAGGAGGGATTAAATAAGTGCCTTTAATATCTTTAAGTCGTTGTGTTAAACCACTGTAAAGGGCACCCTGCCTTGTAGCATCAAGGGTAATTACATCAACAACCTGACTAAGTTCTGGCTGTTGCTGTTTAAGGAGTTTGCCATATTCTTTAAGCAATACAGCATTACGTATAGTTCCATTATCAAGCGCGGTACCAAGCTGTGCAAGCTCAACATCTGCCTTTTTAATAGACTCTTGAATTGTTTGTTGTAGTTGCTCTTCTTTAGATTGACAACCCATAAGCACTGCAAACAAACAAAACAGGCTCATAAGTTTCCAAGCTTTTATATTCGACATTCATGTCACCTGATTTAATAAATAACCGCATTAGTCTTACACAGGTCACTTATTAAGCCAAGAATGAAATTGCAACAAAGTAAGTCTGCCTAAAATAAAATAACCAGCTATAGTTACTCTATGAATTTAAACACATTCTTTTACTTACAAATTTAGTAAGTAACATCAGCGCTACGCGTAAGCCTTCTATTAATAAATAACAACAATAAGTAATAACTCTTTTAGTGAAAGAGCATGACAGTAAGAAGGGATTTGGCTAAATGTTTCATAGTATTCGTAACAAATTTATTATTATTACGACTTGTTTAATTGTACTAAGCGCTAGCTTTGTTTTTTATTTAGCTATTAATGAGCACGAGGATTTATACCGCCAATCAGTTGAAGAAAACCTCGATGCTATGTCATCAAATATTTCAGATAATTTGTTACGTGTTATGTCGCAAGAGATAGATTTATTTTCTATTACAACTGAGCTTTTGGGGTTAGATAGGTACGAGCACATAAAGTTTGTAAATGTATTTGATAGTAATTGGCAGCTAATACAGTCCTACGTGCACCCTAATTACCTAAAGTTCGAGGATTTTTCTCCACAGCTAAAGGGCATCAAACCACAAAGTTTGCCCCGTACCGTCAGTGTTACTAATCAAGGCTTAGTTGCCTTAAAAACAATTGGTGAGGAGCAGTTCCCTGTAGGCTACTTATTAATTGTTCAGGATTTTAATAAGCCCCTTAATGAAAGCAAAGCGAGCTTATTTTATAGTGCAGCCCCTATCGTTATTTTTAGTATCGTGATCACCATCATCATCTCTTTTTGGATATACCAACATTTATTAAGCCCGCTATTAAAACTTTCTAAATTCACACAAAAAGTAGAAAAAACAACTAACTATCAACTCCAATACCAGGGCTCAGGCAACGACGAAGTATCGCAACTTGGCAAAGATATTAATAACTTACTTAACACTATTAATTCCCAAGTGCTCACTAATCAAAAAAACACCGCACAACTATTAAAGCAAAAGCAATCAATGGAGCACTTAGCTAACTTCGATATATTAACTGGCTTACCTAATCGCATGTTTATTATGGGCTTACTAAAAGAAGAATTAACACGCTGTAAAAGTAATCATCAAGATATAGCAATTATGTTTTTTGACGTAGATAGCTTTAAAGGTGTTAACGATACACTTGGCCATGAAACGGGTGACCTACTTTTAAAGGCAGTAGCCAGTAATATTAAAAAGCACTTACGCGAAAACGATGTTATTGCACGCTTAGGGGGTGATGAGTTTTTAATAATGCTGCGTAATATAAATAATTACACCGACGTTATTAATATTGCGGAGCAAATTATCAGCTCAATGCAAACGCCTTTTACAATTAACCAGTGGGATATACCTACTGGGGTAAGTATTGGTATTGCCCACGCTAAAGAGGCCGAGTTTGACATTAATACATTGATTAGTAATGCAGACATCGCAATGTATGCCTCAAAAGAAAAAGGTAAAGGGTCGTACACTGTTTTCCATAGAAAAATGTTAGAAAACAGCAAGCGAATGGCTCAAGTGGCTAATTTAATTAGTCATGCAATTGCGCAAAATGAGTTTGAAGTTGTGTATCAGTTAAAAATAGCTGCCAATGGTGAGGCTAATGGCCTTGAAGCCCTTATTAGATGGCAAAGTGAAGAGCTTGGCTTTATTTCACCAGGCGAATTTATACCCATTGCAGAGCAAGCAGGTAAAATAAAAGCAATCACGCAGTGGGTTGTCTCCAGGGTATTTCAAGATTTACCCACACTAAAGCAAACTATAGGTAACCATGTACTCGTTTCTTTAAACCTATCGAGCCATGACCTTAGAGATAATCACTTTATTGATGTTGTAAAAAATAAACTGGTTAAATACAACGTAGACATTGCAAATATCCAGTTTGAAATAACCGAATCAAGCTATCTCGATAATTTTGAAAACTCCAATGAATTCTTTAACCAAATAAAACAAATGGGCGGGTCTATAGCCCTTGATGATTTTGGTACGGGTTATTCATCGCTAAGCTACCTGACAAAAATAGATATCGATACCATCAAAATTGACCGTATGTTCGTTAATCAATTTGACAGCTCAGAAAAGGATGCGGCGGTATTAAAGGCCATACTCGATTTAAGTAAACGTCTAGGTTTAAAAGTATGTAGTGAGGGTATAGAAACAGCCAGCCAGGCTAACTACCTAATTAAAAATGGCAGTGATGAAATGCAAGGGTATTATTTTGCAAAGCCTGTAGCCATAGCACACATTCCAGCAGCTAAAGCCCAAGCAAAAGAGGCATTTAAGGCACTAACTTTAAAATAAGTCAGCGCTACTAGTTAACCATAAATTAAGGCGTTAGCGTTACAACAGTTAGCTCGTCCGGAATTTTTGTATCAGCAGGTAAATAAGCAACTGCATTTTCTTCTTTCAATAAATACGCAATAATTTCTTTAGTCGAGCTAAATTCTACGGGTGGCTTGCTACGCCCTGTAAATCTCATCTGAGCCCAATAAGCCTGAATTCTGGATTCGGTTAAGCCAACCAATTTCGTATTAAAGTCGATTCGTAACGGGTTTCCGGCGGGTAAATTTACTGCTTTAAATTGACGACTCATCGCGCCGCCCATATAAATATGGCGAACTTGCTGCTTACTCAAAGCTAAGTTTTTATTGGCCGTATTAACAACAATGATCACTTTAGTGGTGTGGCTATTATCCGCGTAGGCTTGTACGCTAATAAACAATAATGACCAAGTAAAAATACACAGCAGTATTATATGTCTAATCACGTAAGTTAACTTAGAGTACATCATCAAAATACCCAATCTAAGCCAATATGGTAAAGATTCGTTTTTCTATTAAAGCTAACATCCTCAGGGATAACAAAAAAAGAATTACTAACCTCATCGCCCTCTAAAGCAGATACTTCCGCCTTTAATGCCAGATTAGGTAGCACATCCCATCGTATACCGAGTGTCCATGTTTTTAGTGAGTCGGGCGCCGACTCTGCAAACACGCTGTTATAAGCCTGTGCCAGCTGATCAAGCTCTACATTAGCACCAATAGGGATTTCATTCTGATTGGCATTAATTTCTACATCGCTGTCTGCAAAGGTTAAATGATAAGTAAAAGGTGCATTGTTATAGCCTACGGTTAAGTAATAGCTTTGTATAATCGGAATTATATCTAACTGTGTTTTAATCTTTACCCATTCACCTCTAAAAAAATAATCTAAATTATCATAAATAACACCAAATTGATCTGCATGCGCACTGCCCTGCGTTGTCAGCGACGCCGCACTTTGGCTAAAATTAAAATTCTCTAAAACATCTTGTAGTTGGTTAATCGATTTAAGATCTAACGCTATGTTACCGTTATACCTTGAAGCCCTAAATTCTATATTTTCAATATTCAACTTCCCTATCACACCCACTAAATTATCCACCTCAAAACCTGTTTTAAATGGGCCTATGCCAATACTTCCCGACTCTTCGCCATAATATCCTTCAATACTGATATCAAAGTCATCTGAGCCAAATTTGTAAATAGCATCAATACCATTAAATGTTTTAAATAAGTACGTGTCGTATACTTGTTGTGGCGGATTGATCCATGGGTATGCAAACCCTACATCAGAGAAGTCGCTCATTGTAAAAAATGGGGTTCGCAGCTTACCGATTTTTATCTGTAGGTTTGTTGTGGGCGTATAAGTTAAATACAGCCATTCAAGTCCACTCTCACCAGATACCGTTGTGCTATCGGATCTAAATAACCCTTGTGCTGTCACTGACCAGTTTGTATTAAACTGATACTCAGCTTGAAGACCTATTAAACTTGATGGTGAAAAGTTAAGACTGTCATCGTAGCCTCTATATTCGACATCTTTTTCATCTAAATAACCACCAATGACACGCGCGTAGCCTGAAAAATCAAACTCACCCGATTTAGCCGGTAAATGGTGTAGGCTGACGATTAAAACGAATATCTGAAATATTTTATTTCGCATAGACACTCAGCAACCTATATAAAAAAAAGCGCTGAATATTAAAAAGTAACGACATTTTATAATTCTGCAGAATAATTATTATGAAGTATAACTATAGTCAAAGTTAAAGAGTGTGGATCAAAATAGTCTGAACTATAAGCTATTATTTTTATACATCTTAATAGATTAGTTAAGTTAAGAGACTTGCGTGTACTGTAATACCAATTCGCTTAATTAAATGATCTATTTTGAGGGTGGAAAAACGTGTCGGTATTACGTAAAGGCAGGTATTTCACTTTTCTGCAGACGTAAAAAAGCCCGGCTCTTTCGAGTCGGGCTCTCTTGTATTTGGAGCCTGGCGATGTCGTGGTGCCCACAGCGCTAGAGAGTCACATAGCAAATGCTACACTATCGTTGGTCGGGGCTCGCCTTCGAGCTGTTTTACTTCTCTGATGAGTTAGCCATGGGTCTGGCTATTTATTAAATCCCAGACAGCAAAAAACCCG
>NZ_LJSP01000011.1:55980-111049 GCF_001399995.1 Pseudoalteromonas sp. P1-11 | reverse complement strand
GTTTAAGCTCCAAGAAAGTTAAGTACGACCTTGAAGCTTAAAATGAGAGATGGTATCTACAACCTAAATTTAGCATCGTGGCTATTTTTACTTGTAGACGCATAACTTGTTGGCGTGACGGGCAAAGCCTGTAATAAAAGATTTATCCTCGAAGAGATTTAGAAGCGCTGCGCTTTAGATCATTAATAAAACTAAATTAAAGGTAATAAAAAAGCGCGATATAAATATCGCGCTCTTAAATCGGCTTTTAACTAGATCAAATGAGTTTATTCGCTTTCATTTTCCATAAAGCGTTGTAATTGATCTTTTAAGTTTGGTGGAATGCCTTTAATAACCAGTGTATCGGTCGCTTCATTGTAAGTTACGCGCTCACCTAAATGTTTACGCTCAAAACTAACACTAACTCCGCCCCCTAAACCCGAAAACTTGACCATACTGGTCACCGTTTTTTTATCGACCGGGAAAGAGTCTTCTAAATCGTAGCTTTGCTCTTTGCAAAAGTTATCAAACGGACTGTCGTCACCTTTCGTTAGCGTAGCCGAAAGCTCAGTAACGCTTGCATCTTCACCCGTGGTCACACAATCGTTACAGTAATCAAATACTTGCTTACGTAACTCGTCTTTTTCTGATTTATCGAATGATTGCTCCGATAAATAGTCTTCAACGGCATTAAGCATCACTTGGCTTTGTTGTCTAGGGTCTATGCCCTCTTCACAACCTAAAAAGTCTAAGAAAAAGTCTGCTACTTTTCGCCCTGCTCGCCCTTTAATAAAAGAGATATAGCGATTGTCGTCAGCTTGAGTATCCCACGCGGTTAAATCGATACGTGCAGCTAGTTGCATGCGCGATATGTCTAAGTGGCGCGACGCTGCTAAATCAAGCTCAGAGGTCATGCTGTAGTGCTCTTTAATATTGATCATAGCTATTAGCATGTAATCAGTAGCCACATACTGATAATGACAAAATACTAAGTAGCCTGTTTCGCTAAAGGCATATTTATCTAACTCTTCTTTTAAAACAGTAGATGCCTGCTCGGTCATGTGCCAAAAGCCTAACTCGTCATTACGATAGCTTTGCATTGCCGAGGCTACAACACTGTTTTTATCGCCACTAAATGCACAGTAACCTTTACCTGGCTTTGAGTTGTATGCATGATGAAGTTGTTCGATAAAAACAGCGACTTTATCGTTTATCACCATTTCATCGTTTCGTAGGTGAATTTGCGTATCGTCGTCTTTTTTGTCTACATAATGAACGACTAATTTTTTAACGTCTGTTGTCATCTTTGTTTTTCACGCCTCTGGTGTTAAAATACGAGAATATAACTCTTTTATTGAACCAACTGATGCCAATCTTATCAAAATACTCTAATGAAGAAGTAGAACAAATCGTCGATCAGCTCATTGATGTGCTAACGCAACACAATGCGCCGGTTGATTTAAGCCTTATGTGTTTAGGAAATTCTATCACGCATATCCTAAAAGAGCATGTACCTGCAGGGAAAAGACAAGCCGTAACTGAGAACTTTGCAAAAGCACTTGCTCAGTCGGTTAAATAAATTATATGAATTTATCGCAGCACAATCAGTTTTCGTCAAAAGCGAGTCAGTTATTAAGTTGGGGCCACTGGTTCACTTTTGCAAATATTGGTTTAGCGCTTTTTATTAGCCTAAGCTTTTTATTTGCAGATTCACCGCCAACTAGCTTTATGGGTATTACCTATATGTTAGTGACGTGGTTAAGCCATACGAGCTTTATCGCTTTTTTAGCATTTGTGCTGACGGTATTTCCTTTAAGTTTAGTGTTTCCCTACCCTCGACATATTCGAGGTATGGCTGCCGTTATTGCTACGCTTGGGGCGTCTATTTTAACGCTTGATGCGTATGTATACGTTAATCTGGGCTATCATTTAAGTTCCTCTGCGCTACCGGAAATCATTTCCTTACTGTGGCACCGTCTAACTAGCTCGCCTGCCCTTACTACATTGCTAGCCGGGGGGATTGTTTTACTCATTTTAGGCTTCCAATTAGTTGTAAGTAACTATACATGGCAGCACTTAGCGCGTTTAAAACAACTTAAGTTTGCCCGTTTTGCCAGCTCGTTTTTAGTGTTGTGTTTTGCACTTAGCCACAGTATTCACATTTGGGCAGATGCAAATTTAAAGTTTGATATAACAAAGCAAGATAACGTTTTACCGCTGTCGTACCCTACGACCGCTAAAAGCTTATTAGCAAAAAATGATTTGCTCGACATTGAAAGCTATAAACAAGCTCACAATGTAAGAATTAATAACCAAAATATTAATTACCAAATACCTGCGCCAATGCAAAAATGTGAAGATTACACTGCTCAGCAAGTCGATATTTTTGTATTTGATACCAACGAGCAGTTAAAACGCTTTGTTGCCAAGCATAAAAACCTACATAAAACTGATCAGTTTTTACAGCCAACACACCATGGCGATAGCTTGTTTAGTTTAGTGTATGGCTTACCTTCTTTTTATAAGATGGCTATTTTATCAGAGCAAACCTTGCCCGCGTGGCAAAGTCAGCGCAGAAGCATAGAGCTAGCTGGAATTGAAAAGCTAAACTTTATAAACGATCAAGCGCATTCAAACAGCGCAATTAAAATCATTAAAGGTGAAGATAATCCGTCTCCTCGCAGTGACGACACCCATACTTTTGCGTTTAGCTTAGCTAATAATAGCTCGGAAGTAGTTACATCATCGGTGTTATACAGCTCAGATAAGCGAATAGCCAAGGTAGATGGACTTATTCAACCCAGTGATATTATTGCAACCAGTGTAGGCCAATACTTAAACTGTAAGTCTGTGGTTAAACAAACCATGCTAGGTGAAAACCTGTATAAGAAAAAAACGGACACTGGCGTTAATTACTCGCAAGGCGTAGTTATTGCTTACAAAAAAGATAGAATTACGCTAATAGATTCAGACGGTAACTATAAAAATATATCTGCCGCTGAAGGTTTTTCTATTGAGCAAAGCCTCGATATCCCGTTTTTAGTACAAAGTATTAAAAAGCTAAAAACCTACACACAATAGCCCTATCCCTTAACCTAGCTTGCTATAACACCAAGCTAGGTTATATTTACTAAATCATAGTAAACGCTCAGGGATGAAATTAATGCAAAAACACACACTTTTTTTATGCGCAGTAATGGTATGCCCACTTTCTCTGCATGCGCAAAATGCCACAACTTACTATAAATGCGTGACAAAAAACGGCACTATCTTTTCGCAATTCCCTTGTAACGATAACGCTACCGCCTACACAATTAATACTGTATCGGGAATTAATACTGCACCGGCGCAAGACTACACAAAAGAGCTAAACGCATTAGAGCGCGAACGGATTGTGCTTGATCTGCAAGCTGAGCTGAGAAGTAATACTAATAAATTAGCGATTATAAAACGTAAAAAAGACCGCGCAGAGTACAACCAACAACAGCGCCTCAACCGTATTTTAGATGACGAGGACAAAAAGTTAATTAGCAAAGATATTACCAAACAATTAAAAATAATAAATAAAGATCATAAAAAGCAAACCACCGAAATTGAAAAGCGCATTAAAAAATTAGAGAAAAAAATAGCCTCCTACCAATAGCATGGCTTTTGCCATCACACTCAATTATGCTTTAAGCTAAAAGTATAAAAACTGAGAATATTTATCTTGGTTTTAAACTTAAAATAACATAACCTTAACAACTATAGAGTTAAAGCTCTAACGTGTATAACACTACAGCACCACTAACATTTATAAATGCTGTACTAAAATCGTTATATACACTTTTTTAAGGAGTGTTTATGCAGCCACGCCATATAGCTGAATTAATTTTAACGGGTTTTAAAAAGCATTATCAGCTGTTTCAAAAAACCACCGCCCAAGCCCCGCTTGCCTTTGCAAAGCGCGATTGGCAGCAAATTAATGAAATTAGTAAACTGCGTATTAGTTACTACGATGACAGAGTAAACGAAACTACTAAAGCATTAAAACAAGCACAGTTAACTGAGCAATTAGATGAGCAACTTTGGCTTGAAGTAAAAATACTGTACCAACGCTTTTTATGCTTTCATCCTCAAGCTGAACTTGCCGAAACATTTTATAACTCAGTATTTTGCCGTTTGTACCACAGACGCTATTTTCATAACGACTTTATATTTGTACAAGCCACATTAAAAGATGCCCCTGCCATTCCTGTTGAGGCAGAGTACCGCAGCTACTTTCCAGTGGTTGATGGTTTAAAGCCCACAATCAAGCGCATTATTGAGCATTTTGATTTTAAAGCCCCGTTTGTAAATTTAGAGCGGGATATACGTTTGCTGGTAAAGGCATTTTACAAACAAGCGCCAGACACTCACCACCAGCCTTGGCAAATGCGCTTTGATATTTTGCACGCGCCTTTTTATCGTAACAAAGCAGCTTACATAGTCGGCCGAGTTGTCTCTCAAAGCGGTGTGCAGCCTTTTATTATTGCGGTACTGCACCATGAAGATAAAGGCTTATACCTCGATGCGCTATTAACCAAATCATCGCAAATGCGGGTTATTTTTGGCTTTGCACGGGCTTATTTTATGGTTGAAACCCATGCGCCCTCAGCCATGGTGCGATTTTTAAATCAACTTATGCCTAATAAAACACTCGCTGAGCTTTATAATGCCATTGGGTTTCATAAACAAGGTAAGACAGAGTTTTACCGTGAATTTTTACATCACTTGTCTCACTCAGACGATAACTTTATTATAGCGCCAGGCACACCAGGCATGGTTATGATGGTATTTACACTGCCCTCTTTTGGCTATGTATTTAAAGTAATTAAAGATAAGTTTGGCGAAAGCAAACCGTTTGGCCGCGAGACCGTGCTTAAACGCTATCAACTGGTAAAAAGCCATGATCGGGTTGGCCGCATGGCTGATACCATAGAATACTCTAACGTCGTATTTCCTTTGGCACGCTTTGATAGTAATTTACTGGCGCAGCTACATAAAACCATTGGCTCATCTATGGTAATTGAAGGCCCGTGGCTTATTATCAAGCATTTATATATTGAAAGGCGCATGACACCGCTTAATTTATTTTTAGAAAACGCCAGCGAAGAAAGTGCTGCCGATGCAATAGAAGAGTATGGCCAAGCACTTAAAGAAATGATTGCGGTAAATATATTCCCAGGCGACATGCTGCTTAAAAACTTTGGGGTAAGCAAACACAAGCGCATTATTTTTTACGACTACGATGAGGTTCAATACCTAACAGATATGAACTTTAGGGCCTTACCTAAGGCCAAAAGCTATGATGATTACTTAACTGATGAACAAAGCTACTCAGTTGCGCCGCAAGATGTTTTTCCTGAGCAACTTTGTACCTTTGTTATGCCAAACCCAAAGTACAAACAGTTTTTGCTCAGTACACACCCCGAGCTTGTTGATGTTAGTTTTTGGAAGCAAGCTCAGCAAAATATAAAAAAGGGTCATGTTAGTCACATATACCCATACCCGACAGCACAACGCTTTATTCATCACTGGTAAGCGTTAAAGGACACACAATGAACATAAGTAAAATAGATTTAAATTTGCTGGTTTACCTCGACACCCTATTACGTGAGTGTAACGTAACCCGCGCCGCTAACCAGTTAAGTATTACTCAACCAGCTATGAGTAACGGCCTTAAGCGTTTAAGAAACTTGTTTAACGATCCAATTTTGGTACGTACCAGTGAAGGTATGGTCCCCACAGAGCGTGCTATAGAGCTGCAACCGGTTATTCGCGGTATATTAATGACCCTAGAAGAAACTCTCGCACCTAATCGCGAATTTGAAGCCAGCCAAAGTAAACGTGTATTTAGAATAATGGCCAGTGACTATGCAGCCAGTACATTAGCGCCTAAGCTTTTAAGTAAACTTCATGAAGAAGCGCCCGATACAACCCTAGATATACTGACGCCTAGTGATGTAACGTTTCATGATGTTGAAAATGGTAAAGTGGATATGGCAATTAACCGCTTTGAAAACCTTCCGCAATCTTTTCATCATAAACGCATATGGAAAGACAGCTTTTGCTGCTTAGTAAAAGCTGACAACCCAATTATCGAAAACTTTAGCCTAGACAGCTATTTAAAAGCCCGCCATATATGGGTCAGTAAAACCGGCTTTGGGGTTGGCGTAGGTATGGACCCTAAAGATGTACAAAAGCTAGGTTGGGTAGATGAAGCACTTGCCCATTTTGGTAAACACCGAAATATTGCTACGTTTACCCGTAATTACCACGTAGCCATTCATTTAGCAAAAGAGCAAAATTTAGTGGCGACCTTACCTTCAAAGGCTGCCAATATTTACTTAGATGATGCAGGCCTTAAAATTTTAGAGCCTCCATTTCCTATACCGCCTTTTGAACTAGATATGATTTGGAGCCCTTTACTGCATCGCGATGCAAGTCATATATGGTTACGCCAAAAAGTAGCCGAAGTGGCTGATGAGCTTAAATAACCTTATTACAAAAGCCATGTAAAATTTGCGAGGTTATTTTATTTTAAATAGCCTTGCAGTTTGAATATAAATAAAATAGCTAACTATTTCAGCATGTTAAAAATTAAAATAAAACTGGAATGGCCTTTGCTCTATTTACTATGAAACTTAAATTCATGTAAAGAGAGGTCATTATGAATACCCATCAAGGAACAGAAGCAACTCATATTACTGACATCATCCAAGTAATGAACAGTGGCATTGATTTTTATCAAAAAGCGCAAGAGAAAGTTGAAGACCCAGCCATTGGCGCATTATTTCAACGCATGATTGACGCACGAAAAGTAAGTGTTGAGCGCTTACAACCTTATGCAGTTAACGAAAAAGGTGAGCGTGAAGACGGCTCTTCTTTTGCTGTAGAAGCACGCAGAGCTTACACAGCCCTACTCACTTCATTTAGTTCTCATAACGATAAAACATACGTTAAAGAGCTTGAAGAAGTAGAAGATAAAACCCTTGAAGAAATTAAAGCAGCGATGGAGAAACCACAGCCAGCCGACTGTGAAGCAGCCTTAGCGAAAACCTTGCTAACGATGCAAAGCTGCCACACCGAAATGAGCCGAATGCAAAAGCATTAATTTTCAATTGCATATATTTAAAACCCAGCCTAGCCGCTGGGTTTTTTATTATTACAACGTCCAGTTTAAACCCTGCTATGTATAGCCAAGTCCAAAATGCCTCATTTAGTATCATCAAAGCCATACAGGGGGTATACCAATCCGTAATAATGTTTAATTAAGCGAATTGGTATAATTTAACGCTGAGGTAAGGCGTTGCACAATAATAAAATCGCGGTTTACAAATAAATACTAAAAAGGCTAAATACAAAAAAAGGGCCTTACGGCCCTTTGAACTTAAATAACATAAGGGAGTGTTATTTATTAAAAACGGTATTCTGCACCTACATAGTAATAAGCACCATTAAAGCCAAATGGCGCTGAACGGCGAGAGTATTCAAATACCCCATCGCTGCTTACAATAGTATTGCCATTTGAATCTACAATTGTGCCCGAGCGTGAGTTACCAATGGTGTTTTTATCTGGGTACACGTCAAATAAGTTATTTGCACCAATATTTACAGATAAATCTTCAGTCACGAAGTAGTTAACTTTAACGTCAGTTAAAATTTCTGCTCCGTAGGTTTGGCGTCCGCCATCTTCTACTGTGTATTCACCAAAGCGGTTAAGTGAAAGGTTCACAGTCCAATCTCCACGCTGGTAAAGCGCACTTAAGTTGATGCGATCTTCTGGTTGCCACTCTTCAATAATTGAAATTTCTTGATCAGAGAAAACATCTTCAACAGGTACGGTTTCAAGCCCTGAGCCCGATGGCGTAAATAACGACACCACCTCAGTTTCAGTAAAGTTAGCTGCTAAAGTAAAATCAAGCGTGCCACCTAATCCCTCGGTATTCCAAGTAGCTACAAAATCAATACCCGAAGTTTCGGTATCTGCACCATTTAAGAAAAACTGTCCTGCACCTGCGCCTGAGCTGATTAATGCAGCATCTAGGCTTGAAGAAAGCCCTTTACCTAAACGATTACTAATTACTATGCGGTCGTCAATATCAATTGAGTAGTAATCCACAGTAACATTAATGTTACCCGTCACGTTGTAGACAATACCTAAGCTGCGGTTTTGCGATTTTTCTTCTTTAAGTTTTGGAATACCTAAACTTTGCGCAAGGGTTGAATCGTTTCTGAATGTACCTACTTCTTCAGCAACCAATGAGCCGTCTTCAGCCACAACAAATTGTGTGCTGATATTGTTAAAATACAATTGCTGCATTGATGGCGCTCTAAAGCCTGAGCTTAATGCACCACGCAGTGACACATCATCAGTAATTGCCCAGTTACCTGCAAGCTTAAAGTTTACCGTGTCGCCAAAGCCTTTGTAATTATCATAACGCAGTGCGCCTGATAAAATGACATCTTCAATTAGGTAGGTTTCTGCATCAAGGTAAAACGAAATTACATCGCGTGACTCATCAACCGATGATGCCGGCGAAGAACCACCAAAACCTTGCGTGCCGCCAGAGGCATCTTCAGAGCCTACACCGCCACTTAAACCACTATAAATACTTACCCCATCAAGGGTGTCGTAATCACGATAAGCATATTCGCTGCCCTCTAAAATACGGTATTCATCGGTACGTATTTCTGCACCCATAGCCAGCGAGTAGTCATCAAAGTTTTGCGTAAAATCTATATTAATGGTTTGCAGTGATAACTCCATGCCATAGGCATAGGCTTCACGTGGAATAGTACTGCGAATATCAGCGGCACTTAAACCTTGCTCGTATCGTAAAAAGTTAGCGTACGAGGCATTAATTGTGTCACTTGTTGTGTAATCAATACTGTTTTCACCGTAGGTGTACGATACATCTAAACTTGCATCGTTATCAAAGTCGGTTTTGTAACCAAAGTTGTAAGAAATATCATCAATTGTGGTATTAATTTTGGGTAAAAAGCCTAACGGGATAGTTGCATCGTTGTCTTGTAAAACAGGGTTACCGCCCGCATTCGCATTATGACGGAAAAACGCTGCTGATTCGTTATCGCGCGTTGAATAAGTAATAAAGCCATACAGCTCACCATCACCTAACTCATACCCTGTATTAACGGTTAAGCCAAATTGTTGTGAGTCGGCATCACCAATACGAAAAGTGTCTCTGTCGGCGGTCAGTTCACGCGGATCGTCTGCCAGTAAAGTACCGTCGCTAAGCTCTGTACAGCCATAAAACTGACACGAGCCGTGCAAACCTGCGCGGTTAGTAGGCGAGCGGTCGCGGTAATTAAGTGTTGCATTTAAGTAGCCGCTATCACCTAGGGCAAACCCTTTATTAAAATCAACGTTTACTGTTTCGCCATCACCCTCTGAGTATTGGCCGTAATTAACCGCTGCTTTGCCGCCTTCGCTACCATCTTTTAGTACAATATTGATTACACCGGCAATTGCATCTGAGCCGTATTGCGCTGCTGCGCCGTCTCGTAAAACTTCTATACGTTTAATAGCTGAGGCTGGAATAGCATTCATATCGGTACCTGCGGTACCACGCCCTACTGAGGTATTGATATGAATAATACTTGCCTGATGGCGGCGCTTACCATTAATAAGCACAAGTGTTTGGTCAGGCCCTAAACCACGCAGTGTTGCAGGTCGTAAGGCGTCAGTGCCGTCACTGATTGACGAGCTTGAAAAGTTAAATGAAGGTGCAATAGATTGCAACATACGGCCAACTTCGGTTTGGCCTGTGTTTTCAAGTGCTTCAGCACTTAAAATATCAACGGGTACGGGTAAATCTTCTACTGAGCGCCCTGCTACGCGGCTACCTACAATAGCAATTTTTTCTATTTTCTCTTGTGCAACATCCTCTGCTGCATTCACACCGTGTGAATTTGCTGCAAGCAATGCTGGTAATACAGCTGCACTAACCCCTGAAAGCTTCATCATGTTGTTATCTTTCCTATTGATTTGTTTGAGTTTTATACTCAGTAAACCATTTTGATCAACAACCGCATCGAGCTCAGTCCCACTTAATAATGCTTGCAGTGCATCTAATTGGGTATAAAAACCATAAACCGAATTTGCTTGGTAATTTTTTGCCAACTCATAAGAAAACACCACGGTTTGCTCTGTTTGTTTCGCAAATTCTATTAAGGCTTTGTCTGCTCGCTGCGCTTGTATATCAAATTGCACCATTTGCCCAGTGGTCTGTGTTGCCCCTTGCACACTCAAGCTAAAAATAGCCGGAGCAAGTACACTTAAACCACTAAATAAATGCGTTTGGTTACTGCGCAATTTATATAAACAGCTGACAAACAAAATTCCTCTATAGTTTTTTATCTTTTTTTTAAACTTTTTTTTACTAATAACATTTAAAGATGCAACTTCACCTAACATTTGTTTGATATGCATAACATTTCTTATGATTTAGTTTGCTGTGTTAGGCTCACCATATGTTCACCTAAACGCTCATGCTCAATTGCAAAGTTAGTCTGTAAACTCTCAAGTAGCCCCTCAACATCGCCAGCTTTAAATACACCCGCCACTTTTATATTGGCAAGCTCATCGCTTGAAAGCTCAAAACGCGTAGAGGTGTAGCGGCTCACTTCATTTAATGCATCGCTTAAATGCTCACCATTAAAAATTAACATGCCATTTTGCCACGCTAAATCACGCTGTACGTCATCCACAGAAAGCTGTGTGATAGGTTTAGTAATGCTTTGCTCTATAATTGCTTTTTCGCCAGAGATAACAATATTGGCATTGATTTTACGTACTTTTTTAGCGTTGTTATCAGCCAGTTGGTAGTCTTTAAAATCGTTGGCACTTACAGCAACACTTGGGTCGGTGATCATCACTTTACCTTCGGTTACAACCAGCTCTAAATCAGAAGAGGTATTGCGTTGTACATTAAATACAGTACCAAGTGCCGTAAAGCTCTTATCGCCAGCCATCACACTAAATGGGCGCGATGCATCTTTTGCTACATTAAAACGCCCTTCACCCTTGCTCAGTAATAACTGACGACGCCCTTTGCTATAAGCTACCTCTAATAGGCTATTCGTGTTTAATTGCACTATGGTGCCGTCGGGTAAAACATACGTGGCTTGTTCGCCCACCTTCGTTGTATATATTTTGGTGTAATTTATTTTAGCCAGCTCTTCGTTGTAGCCGTTTTCAAGGTTAATTAATAAGTAACTACACACCATTAATGCTGCAAATAAGCTCGCGGCAATCGCACTAGAAAACGCCCATCTTTTTTTCTGGGGCTGTTTTACACTTCTATGCGGAAATAAACTGCTTAACTCGTTTAATACGGACAATTCATCCCATAGCTGCGCAAGTTCGTAGACGGCATCTTGATGGGCGGTGCTTTGCATCATCCAAAGCTTAAATTGCTCTTTTTCAATTTCGCTTAAGCCCCTATCAATTGCGCTGATCCATTGGCAGGCTTTTTCTAAAATTAAATCTTTTGATGTAAATTGATGAACATTACTCATTTTGCTGCCCTCTCAATTGATAGAGCCGAATTACAAGCAGAATTATGTGCCGCAGATTGGTTATGATTTTGTTCATGTTCTTTCATGTATAACATGGTTTGTAATAAACCTTTGGCAATGTGTTTTTCTACTGTGCTTTCACTTAATTGCATGTGCTGGGCGATTTCTTTTTGGCTCATACCGTACACTTTTTTAAATATAAAACATTTACGGATAGAAGAATTTAGTTGATCCGTTGCTCTGCAAAAAAGTAAAAAACGCTCTTTTGAGGTGTACTCATCCTCAAGTTGTGAGGATTTAAGCAGCGGGGGTAATTCTGCGTCGTGCTCTAACGAGTCATTAAACTTGTTATCCCACTTGGCTATATGATTAAGCGCTAAGTGCTTTGCAGTTTTAAGCATGTAACTGCGTCTAAACTGAATATCTTGTTTTAAATCAGCTTCGTAGCTTTTAATAAAGGTTTCTTGCACAATGTCTTCTACGTCATCGGGCTGTACAATACGCGACACAAAGCGTTTTAACTGCTTAGTGATATCAACAAACGTTGATGTCATATTTACTTTGGTAGTCATCCTTAACATAGGCCTATTGTTATTTTTATTACCGATAGATTACGAGTTTTTGGCATAAAAACAAGCGCAAATGTTAATTTAGCGTTGTTTAGGTGGGTTTTGAGTAAACAGGAGATCAAATGAGTAAATTATTAGATTACATAAGGCTCAGCTTTTTTGCAGCAGGTTTACTATTAGGGGTACAAATACCGGCCTTTGTAAGTGACTTTGGGCACGCTTTAGATGCACATTTAATTGAAGCGAATAACGCATTAGCCCCGTTTAAAAAAGATGCTCAAAACTACTTTAACAACGATTTAAACAAGTTAATTGCCCACTATGAAAATATTGGTGATGATATTGTGGGTAAGGGGGCTACCCATATTAAAAGCCTCAATAATCGCCAGCACTCTTTACAAGCGGCAGTTAATAACTTTAACCAATCGCCCTATTTATTTACTTTAACCAGCGACTTTCTCACCATTAAAAAGCAAGTATGGCAACGCTTTGAAGGGCAAATAGTGTTAAAAAAAGACTCCATAATAGCAGCGCTAGTTAGCGCCATTATTATTGCTATTTTTGCTGAGTTTATTGGCTTTGTAACCTTATTCATTATTAAGCGCGGGTATTACCGCTTATTCATAGCTGGCAAATAAAGACTTCATAAACTCATAAAACACCTCGGTTTTACGGGTTGTTAAGCTATTTTGAGGCCGTAAAAACCACACCGGCGCGTCGCTTTGGGCCATTACATTGGGCATCACCTCTACTAAGTTTCCGGCACTTAGCTCATCGTTAATCGCAATTTTAGATTTAATGGCTATGCCATGTCCGGCAAGGGCTGCTTGCGTCATGTTATCGGAATTAGAAATCGTAAAGCGCGTTTTGGCATTAAAGGTGTGTATTTTATTATTTTTATCATACAGTTTTAACTGCCTTTGCCAGGGTAAACACACCCAATAGTGCGTGCTCAGTTCGCTTAGTGTACAAGGCATACCATGCTTTTTTATATAACTTGGTGCTGCACATAAAATACGGGAGTTGTTGACAATTTTGCGAGAAAGCAGGCCAGAATCGGTTAATTGCCCTACTCTAATTGCCACATCTTGTGCATCATCGACCACATTGACAAAATGATCAGTAATTAAAAAGTCGAGCTTGAGCTGCGGGTATTGGGTTTCAAACTCGGTCAACTTAGGCATAACATACTTTGAAAAAACCCACGGTGGCATAGTCACACGTAATAACCCGCTCACTGAAGAGCTTCGTGCGCCAATGCTGTGCTCTGCATCGTGCAAGGCTTCTATAATAGCCCCTACGCGATGATAAAATAGCTCACCGGCGGGCGATAACCTCACTCGTCTGCTGTCTCTGAACACTAACACGGTTGAAAGCTCACGCTCGAGCTTGCTTAGCCTGTGGCTTACTGTTGCCGGCGACAAACGTTGCTCACGCGCAGCTGCAAGCACCCCTTTATTTTCTACGACGGCAATAAATGTTTCTAGGTCACTTAAATTATACATACATTTGGCTAGGCAGTTTTTAGTATTTAATATTTTCGAATGAAGCTTTCAGTTTTGCAATATATATTTAAATAACTAAAACATCCATAATCGCCGTACAGTTATATTCGAGATTTAATAATGAGTTTAAAAGCACAGATTGATGCCTATAACGTGCAAAAAGAAGCGAAGCTACCTAGCGATGTATTAGCCCTTATGGCGCAGACAAATGAAGAGCTCATTGCTCAGCATATAAAAGATAATGCGCTACAGGTAGGCGCTAAAGTAAGCAATTTCAGCTTAAACAATCATAGCGCTGAGCAAGTTGAGCTCGCTGATTTATTAAATAATGGCCCGGTAATAATTAGCTTTTACCGTGGTAACTGGTGTCCATATTGTAATTTAGAGCTAAAAGCACTTAATGATCACTTACCCGAATTTAAAACGCACAATGCGCAGTTAGTTGCGATATCGCCACAATTACCCGACGAGACGTTATCTAGCGCACAAAAAAATGCCCTTGAATTCGATGTGCTTTCAGATATTAATAACAGGGTGGCCGAGCAATTTGGTTTACTGTTTACTTTAGATGAACGTATTGTGGCGCTTTATAGCCAGTTTGGTATTGATTTTGAAAAGTACTACGGCAATAAAAGTTATAAATTACCTTTACCAGCAACCTATATAATTAACCAAAAAGGCATAATTACGTATGCCTTTTTAAACGAAGACTATACCCTACGCGCAGAGCCTACTGATGTATTGGCCGCCCTTGAATCGGAGCAACACTAATGTCTATTTTAAAATCGTTAAAAACCCTTACCTTATCACTACTTGTTGGTACTAGCCTTGCCTCTGGCTACGCTATGGCAGAGGAGCCACAGGCACAAGCGAAACCTAAAGTACTTATTTTTGATGTAAACGAAACCTTGTTAGATTTAACCTCCATGCGCACCTCTATTGGTAAAGCGCTTGGCGGGCGTGAGGATTTATTACCACTTTGGTTTTCGACCATGTTGCATCATTCACTCGTTGATACTGTAAGTGGCAATTACCACGATTTTGGTCAAATTGGCGTTGCATCGCTGCGCATGGTTGCCAAAAATAACAACATAGCCATTACTAATGAACAAGCAAAAACAGCCATTGTCACCCCGCTTTTAACCCTACCTCCTCACAAAGATGTGAAAGAAGGACTGGCAAAACTCAAAGCACAGGGCTATAAGTTAGTAAGTCTGACAAATTCTTCAAACAAAGGTGTTAAAGCCCAGTTTGAGAGCGCTGGATTAATGTCGTTCTTTGATGCGCGTTACAGCATTGAAGATATTAAAATTTATAAACCAGACTTACGTGCCTATGAGTGGGTGCTAACAAAATTAAATGTAAAAGCAAATGAAGCAATGATGGTAGCGGCGCACGGTTGGGATGTAGCAGGTGCTAAAGAAGCCGGGTTACAAACAACCTTTATCGCCCGCCCAGGTAAAACACTTTACCCACTGGCAAAAAAACCAGACCACGTTGTGAAAGATTTACATGAATTAGCCGCTCTACTTAAATAAGCACTCCCAGCGCTAATTAATCAATACCCAAGCGGCCGATGTTAGGATGACATTGGCCGCTTTTTTATTAGGGCGTGTTGATTTTTAATAGTTGAATTTGCAGCAGTGTGTTTGGTTTTTAGGCAAGGCAGAGCCTATGAAGTGTGGTTATTCCATATAAATAGGCGAAACGCAGGAGCTGTTATCGTGCCCACGAGGTTACAAACCTCACGCTGCGATTTAAACGCCCTAGATTGAACAAATTTCAATCCGCAAAGTTCAACACGCCCTAATTAACATTCTTAAAAACTGGCTTATAAACAAACCATTTAGCATTTTTATCTGCTAGCAATTTACTCCCCACAACGCTACTATTTAATGAATACGCAGTGGAGATAATTATGAACAGTCAAAGATTAAGCGAATTTGAAGAATACTTTCAAATAAATGAAAGCATTCGAGTAAACTTATTTGCTGTAGAAAATCAGTTAGTGCCGCAATCTCAACTCGCGCTTGAAGACGACATACCTCCTCTATTTAAGCTAGCTAACGAAGTCAGTGAGCTTGAACAGGCCTCTTTAAGACCCCTTAGAAACCTGGGCGATTTAGCACAAGAGCTGGCGGCTTTTTTACAAGCACAGTCGCGTAAAATTGATTTAATAATGAGCCACATTTTAGCCTCAGAGCAAGCTCAAGATAACGCCATACAGTGCGATAGCTACGGCGGAGGCGGCATTCGCTTTACTTCGCCTGATGTATACGCAATAGGCCAAGCATTTAGAACAAAGCTATTTTTGCACCACGAAGCCTCAGCCGTTTACTGTTATACAGAAGTTGTAGCCGTTGAAAAACAAGACAGCGAACACTACCAATACACATTACTGTTTACTGCAATAAGAACCACAGACCAAGAATTAGTTGTCAGAGCCAGCTTACATGCACAAACACGCCAGCTAAAAAAACGCCAAGAACTCGAGCAAATTGACGATGATTCTAGCGGCGATAAATAGCTGACATATGCATGTAAAATGCTAAACTAGCGCCACCGTAATTTGTATCAAAACTTCATGAACTTTAGACTTTTACCTGAATGGGCTGAGCAAGACGCCGTTATGCTTACTTGGCCCCATGCACAGACCGACTGGGCTGATACGCTTGAACGCGTAGAGCCTGTTTATGTTGAGCTTGCAACACATATCACAGCCGTGCAGCAGCTTGTTATTGTTGCCCATAACACGGCGCTTAAAAGCCACATTACTGCCTTGCTAACAAAAGCGAATATAAACTTAAGCCAAGTGCACTTTGTTGTTACACCAACAAACGATACCTGGGCACGCGATCACGGCCCTATTACCTGCGCAAATATTGACGACGCTCGCCAACTTAAAATTTACGACTTTATCTTTAATGGCTGGGGTAATAAGTTCGAAAGTGCCCTCGATAATAAAATTAACGCAGTACTGGTAAACCAGCTAAGTAACCCAAACACTGATTACCAAGCCCTGAATGTGGTACTTGAAGGTGGCGGCATTGAAATTAACGAACACGGTGTGTTGCTTACAACCAGCGAATGTTTACTGAATAAAAATCGCAACCCCGATTTATCATCAGGCGATATTGAGTCAATTTTAACAACACATTTAGGCGCAACTGACTTTTTATGGGTAGATCATGGCTACCTAGCCGGTGACGATACCGACAGCCATATCGATACACTGGTACGTTTTGCCCCCAATAATACACTTGTGTATGTTAAGTGCGATACTAAAGAAGATGAGCACTTTAACGCATTAGATGCGATGGAAAAGCAGCTGCAAAGCTTTAAAACGCAAAATAATACCCCATATACGTTAATTGATTTGCCGTGGCCAAAACCAGTGTTTGATGATGACAACACCCGTTTACCGGCAACGTACGCAAACTACTTGATTATCAACAATACGGTTTTAGTCCCGACGTATAACGATGACAACGACGCACTGGCGCTAGCGCAAGTTCAAAAAGCGTACCCAACGCACACTATTATTGGCGTTAATTGCCTACCTATTATTGAACAATTTGGTAGTTTACATTGCATTACCATGCAATTACCTCGTGGATTTTTAGCTGGAGCAGCACAATGACAAGCCCTGCAAAATTAACCGTTGCCTTAGTGCAACAAACTAACAGTGATAACGCCTGCCAAAATATGGCAAAGTCGATTGCTGGCATTCGTGATGCTGCTAAACAAGGCGCACAGCTTGTGGTTTTGCAAGAGCTGCATCGTAGTCTGTATTTTTGCCAAACAGAAGATGTGGATGTATTTGACTTAGCCGAAACAATTCCGGGCCCAAGCACAAATACACTGGGCGAGCTTGCTAAAGAGCTAGGCATCGTTATTGTGGCTTCACTGTTTGAAAAACGTGCCACCGGGCTTTATCACAATACCGCGGTGGTACTTGAAAAAGACGGCACCATTGCGGGTAAATACCGTAAAATGCACATTCCTGATGACCCTGGCTTTTACGAAAAATTTTACTTTACCCCAGGTGATTTAGGCTTTGAGCCAATTCAAACCTCAGTAGGTAAATTAGGTGTTTTAGTATGCTGGGATCAATGGTTCCCTGAAGCGGCCCGTTTAATGGCCATGGCTGGCGCAGAAGTACTAATTTACCCAACCGCAATAGGCTGGGACCCACGTGATGATAACGCAGAGCAAACACGCCAAAAAGACGCATGGGTAATAAGCCAGCGTGCGCATGCGGTTGCGAACGGCGTCCCCGTTATTAGCTGTAACCGTGTAGGGCACGAAAACGACCCTAGCGGACAAAGCGAAGGTATACAATTTTGGGGTAACTCGTTTATTGCAGGCCCACAGGGCGAAATGCTCTCAGAGGCGAACAATACCGATGAGCAAATTTTAGTAGTAGAACTTGATCAAAAAGCCTCTGAAAACGTAAGACGTATATGGCCGTACTTACGCGACCGCAGAATTGATCACTATCAAGACTTAACAAAAATTTACCGAGACTAAATAACTGCATGGCGTTTGCGAGCAAACGCCAACTAAAAAATGGAGCACTAAATGGCGTTTGAGCAATGGGCAGCCTTGCCGTGGGTAAAATCTCAAAAAGATAAAATTCAATGGGGGCAGCTAACTGGCAGTGCACTAAGTATAGCCATTGCAGAAGGTGTAAAACAGCAAAACGATTTAGTGCTTATAGTTACGCCTGATACGCCAAGCGCATTACGGCTTGAAACCGAGCTCGAATACTTATTGCCAGATAACCCGGTAATGGTATTTCCTGATTGGGAAACCTTGCCGTATGACCATTTTTCTCCGCACCAAGATATTATTTCAGCGCGCTTAGCCACTTTAAACACTTTAAAAAACGAGCAGCAAAGCGTACTTATAGTGCCTGTATCTACGTTAATGCTACGTACTGCGCCTGCTTCGTTTATTTATGGCTCTACCCTTAATTTTAAAGTAGGCGATAAGCTCGACACCCATAACCTGCGCAGTAATTTAGAACAAGCAGGATATTTAAACGTACAACAGGTAATGGAGCACGGCGAATACGCAATACGTGGCTCTATTGTTGATTTGTACCCAATGGGCAGTGTGCACCCATTTAGGCTCGACTTTTTTGACGATGAACTCGACTCTATTCGTTTATTTGACGTAGAAACCCAGCGCTCAGATGAAAAAGTAGATAAAATTGAGTTACTTCCCGCGCATGAATTTCCAACCAACGAAGCAGACGTTGAGCGTTTTAGAATAAATTATCGCGACAAATTTGGGGCCAGCTCAGAGCAAGACTCTGTTTACATGCAAGTAAGCAAAGGTACTTGGCCTGCCGGTATTGAATACTACATGCCGCTGTTTTTTGAAAAGCTTGCCACCATTTTTGATTACTTGCCAAACACCACTACGGTTATGCAACTAGGTGACTTAGAACACGCCGCAGATACCTTTTGGCACGATGTAAACGTACGCTACGAAAACCGAAAAGTAGATCCCCTGCGTCCACTACTGGCGCCCAGCGAGTTGTATCAACCTATTAATGAGTTGTTTTCTAATTTAGGTGAGTTTTCACGAATACGCTTATCGCAAGCTAAATTACCCACTAAAGCAGGCAATAAAAACTTAAATGTGAGCGAGCTGCCCACAGTAAGAATCGATCATAAACAACACGAACCCTACGGCGCATTTATTAACTATGTGGCAGAACAAAAAAAGAAAAAAAGCCGTATTTTATTAAGTGTTGAGTCTGATGGTCGCCGCGAGTCTTTATTAAGCGTGCTTAAGCCAAGCGGCTTAAAGTTTAAAGAATTTGAAAGCTTACAGCAATTTACACAAAGCCAAAGCGATGTAGGCTTAATTGTAAGCCCTCTTGAGCAAAGTGTTGTACTGGGCACAAAACCTAGCCTTTCTATTATTACCGAGCAAGAGCTGTTAGGTATTAAGGTGTCGCAACGCAGACGCCGTAAACATAAATACGAAGCAAGCCAAGATGCGTTAATTCGCAACTTAGCCGAGCTTAAAGAGGGCCAGCCAATTGTGCACCTTGACCACGGTGTTGGGCGCTATCAAGGCCTACAAACAATTGACGCAGCAGGTGTAATCACTGAGTTTGTTACCATTACTTATGCCGGTGAAGCAAAACTGTATGTGCCGGTATCGGCACTGCATATGCTAAGCCGTTATTCCGGCGGTGAAGAAGCAAGCGCCCCGCTTCACAAACTTGGCTCGGATGCCTGGGAGAAAGCCAAAAAGCGTGCCGCCGAAAAAGTACGTGATGTAGCCGCGGAGCTGTTAGATATTTACGCACAGCGCCAAGCAAAACCAGGTAATAAATTTGCACTCGATGGGCAAAGCTATCGCCAATTTAGCGACAGCTTTCCATTTGAAGAAACTGACGATCAGCGTAATGCTATTGAAGCCGTACTTGGTGATATGCAATCAAAACTTGCTATGGACCGTTTAGTGTGTGGTGATGTAGGCTTTGGTAAAACAGAAGTGGCTATGCGCGCCGCGTTTGTAGCGGTTAACGATAACAAACAAGTAGCCGTGTTAGTACCAACCACCCTGCTGGCTCAGCAACATTATGAAAACTTTAAAGACCGCTTTGCCGATTTCCCTATCGAAGTGGGAGTGTTGTCTCGCTTTAATTCAACTAAAGAGCAAAAAGACACGCTTGAAAAAATGGCAGACGGTAAACTTGATATCGTTATTGGAACACATAAGTTAATTCAGCAAGATATTAAATTTAACGACTTAGGTTTACTAATTGTTGATGAAGAGCACCGCTTTGGTGTGCGCCAAAAAGAAAAAATAAAGTCATTACGTGCTGATGTAGATATATTAACGCTTACTGCAACGCCTATTCCGCGTACTTTAAATATGGCGATGAGCGGCATGCGTGATTTATCAATTATTGCCACCCCACCTGCTAAGCGTTTAGCAGTTAAAACCTTTGTACGCCAACGCGACAGCGACTTAATACGCGAAGCCATACTGCGTGAAATTAAACGCGGCGGCCAAGTGTACTTTTTGCATAACAATGTTGAGACTATTGAGCGAGTCTCACAAGAGATCAGCGAATCGGTACCAGAGGCTAGTGTCACCTCTGCTCATGGGCAAATGCGCGAGCAAGAGCTTGAGCAAATAATGACAGACTTTTATCATCAAAAATACAATGTACTGGTATGTACCACCATTATCGAAACCGGTATTGATGTGCCTACTGCTAATACTATTATTATGGACAGAGCCGATAAACTTGGCCTTGCGCAATTACACCAATTACGCGGCCGTGTTGGGCGAAGCCACCACCAAGCGTATGCTTATTTATTAACAGGCGATGCTAAAGCACTTTCTAAAGATGCCACCAAACGCTTACAAGCAATTGAGTCGTTGGAAGATTTAGGCGCAGGTTTTGCCCTTGCTACACATGATTTAGAAATACGTGGTGCGGGTGAGCTATTAGGCGACGATCAATCAGGGCAAATGCAAACTATTGGCTTTAGCTTGTATATGGAAATGCTAGAGCAAGCGGTTAATGCCCTTAAAAATGGTAAAGAGCCAACGCTTGAAAATCTGCTTCAGCAGCAAACTGAAGTTGATTTAAAACTCCCTGCCTTACTACCTGATGATTACATACACGATGTTAATGCGCGTTTAGGTATGTACAAGCGCATTGCAAGTTGTGCTAACCTTGCCGATATGGACGAATTACAAGTAGAGCTAATAGACCGCTTTGGTTTATTACCTGATGCCACTAAAAACCTATTTAGTATGCAGCAACTAAAAATGCGTGCTAGCGATTTAGGAATTACAAAAATAGAGGCAAACCCTAAAGGGGGCTACTTTGAATTTAGCCAAAATACGAAGGTTAATCCTAGCTTCATCATAGGCTTGATACAAAGTGCACCCCATGTGTACAAAATGGATGGCGCAAATAAATTGCGCTTTGCGATTAATGAGGTAAACCCTCGTGAACGCTTAAAAATGGTCACTGCAATGATTGCAGATTTCGAAAAAAAGGTTAGCCATTAATGTTGCTAAAAAAATCGCTTATCGTGTTATGTTGCTTATTTAGCAGCACCGCATTTGCAGAACGTTGGTTTGAAGTAGAAGTGCTGGTATTTAAACAGCGCCCTGCCCCCTATTTACAAGAAGACTTTAGCTTAAAGCACGAGCCCATTAAGGCGAAAAATACGTTAGAGCTACTCACCCCTTTATACACAGAGCAAGCTATGCAGGCATGTATAGATGGCGATAGTCGCTTTCAAAAACGCTCGTTTACCGATTCTTTAGTTAATGCTAACCCACAATCGGGTGTGTGTGATAACAGTATCGACTTTATGAAAAGTTACGACGAGTTGCCCGTTACGCCATTAGCACCGGCACAAGATACAATGGATGAGCCCTACTTACTCGCACCTGAGCAATTACAATTTACTGCCCAGCGCCGCGCTTTAGACAGAAAAGGTTTAGCCCCGCTACTACATACCGGCTGGCGCTTTGAAGGGGCAAGTAAATCGCGTGCGCCAAGCATACATTTAATTTCTGGTGATCATATAAAACGCGACGTTAACACTACGCCTAATTATTCAAATCCCGACTTTATTAGCCTAGTACAAAGTAAGCCACAGCTATTTAATACCTCAGAGCAGCCCCTAAGCTATTGGGAGCTAGATGGTTTATTTAAAATACATTTACGCCACTACCTGTACATAACCGCTGATTTTGACGTAAACGAAAAACTACCTAATGGGGATATAGAATCGGCCCGCTTTTCACAATTTAAACGTGTAATTAGTGGTGAAATCCATTACTTTGATCATCCTCGTATGGGCATGATTGTACAAATACGAAAGTATAAACACTAAATCAATAGGACATAACAATGAAAAAACTCCTGATCATCGCAGCAACGCTAAGCCTGGCAGCTTGTTCAAAAGTAAGCCTAGAAAACTACGAAAAAATTGAAGTTGGCATGGATAAAGCCGAAGTAGAAGCTATTTTAGGCTCTGCTGATAACTGCGTAGAAAAAACCCTACATACTAATTGTGTATGGGGTGATGAGTCTAAAAACATTGAAATAACACTCGTTTCAGACAAGGTAACTATTTATTCTAAGCACGGTATTACACAGTAATACTGCGTTAAATTAGGTAAATTTACATGACACTAAGGGATAGCCGTTGCTATCCCTTTTTTATTTTCTATTTTTTAGAGTAAATAAGTTCAATATTAACTATTTTACTGCGATTAAGGGTTATTTTGTAACGCTGGTATAAAGTTCTTTCCTCGTCTTTTAATACCATCACCAAATTTAACTGGTAGCGCCTTTCAACCGCTTGCTTTGATATTTTATTACCATCTAAATGATACAGCTTGCCCTCGCCGCGTTTTAAATACCGTGCAAAAGGCGCCAAATTAAAACGCATACTTTGCTGTAGAGTATCGTAGCCTGGTAAAAACTCTTTGGCAGAAACACGTGTTTCACTGGCAAAATGCAGCCACTGCGCGGCTAGCTTGTTTTGCTGACGCCTTTTTGAAAATATTGTTTTTACTTCACTAGGGATTTTTTTAAAACGCATATACTCAAGCCACACAAACTGACTTGCAACGCGGTCTTTAGTGATGCTGTTTTTAAATACAAACCGCCATTTAGGACGCCCCCGCACAATAGCGCGCCAAATTACCCGCGTAATGTCTTCTTTAAATATTTCACGCAAGCCGTAAATAACCCCTAATATTAAAATAAGGGTAGCGGTAACTTCGGTAAAGGTTGAGCGCGCGTTAAGTATAACCACCATTACAAATGCCATAATGACAGCTGTAACCGTGCCTTTTACTAAACGCTTTAAGTAACTATTTAAATAACGCGTATTGCGATGCAAAATAACGCCGTGCTCTATAAGGCGCTGCAGTAAACGCATTTTATTTGTAATGCGGTTACCATCTTGCAACGTGGTTTCTGAGTTGTAATTTTGCTCAAACCGGTATGTATTTTCGTTTTTACAAAATTGCAGTAAGTCGTTGCGCTCTTTCGCAAAGTCACTGCTGCGCGGGCCTTCATCTAATAGCTTTAAAAACGACTGCTCAACATGCCAACTTAAATAGTTATCGGCATTGGTGTAAAACGGCACCAGCTTTTCATCATCGGGGGTATATCTGCGCAGCTTTTTTAGCAGCCCTTCACTTTGCTCAAACAGCTCTTGTGCACGGGCATAAAAAGCATCCACTTCTTGAATTTTTAATGCATCTTTAATATCAGCATCGAGCGCTAAACGCACCTGATAACAGTACAAATTAAGGTTTTGGCGGTAATCTTGTTGCTCACCTTTATTTTTACTAACAAAGCGGCTACGCACTAAGGGTAAGTGTATGTTTTTAGCGTTATAAGCTAAGTGCGATTTAAAGTGGTTATTAAAATAAGATTCTTCACTGAGGGTTTGCACGTTTATACCCATTTCATTGGGGATAGAAAAATACAGGTCGATACGCTGCTCAGAGCGAGGGGATAACTCTGGTTCTATGACAAAAGATAAATTTTCGTCTTGTTTTATCAAACAACTCTCCTTTTATTGAGTGTATAAGTGTACTGGTCTCCTTAATTTTGTTCAATAAAAAAGGCCCAGTAAACACTGAGCCTTAATACGATTAATGTGCTAATTAAAACTTAACGTTTACACCAGCAAATACACGGCGACCTAGTACATCGTATGTGTACGGGTCAGTGTTAGAATCGTTGTTACCTGTGTAGTAAGGTGGTTGCTTATCAAATAAGTTGTTAACACCTGCTGTTACTGACACAGTCTCGTTAAAGATGTAAGCACCGCTTATATCATGGTATACAACTGAAGGCGTTGTAGGCGCATAACATGATGACTCATCACCTTGACAGCTGTAGCTATCCATTCCTGCAATGTAGCGTGCTTTGTAGTTTGCGTTCCAAGCGTCGCCTTTCACAGTTAGTTCAAAGTTAGCTTTAACATCTGCATAACCACCGATACCAGAAGTAATTAAACCAGCGTAATCAATGCTTGATTCAACAACATCTACTAGGTACTCGTCTAGGTAAGTAACATCTAGTGATGTATTCCACGCAAGACCAGCTGCATCAAATGTGTAGTTTAAGTTTAAGTCGTAGCCTTTAGTTTGCTCGTAACCTACGTTTTGTAGTTGGTTATTAAAAGCAATACGGCCAGTGCTTTGGTTAAACGATACCGCAGCAGAGCTACATAACGCAGTACTTTGGTTAGCTAATGAACCATCTGTTGCTAAACAAGAGTCAACAATGTATTGGTTGTTAACTGTCGCAATTGCGTTTTCAATTTCAATGTCGTAGTAATCTAACGTCATTGAGAAACCTTCAAACCACTCTGGCTCGTACACAATACCCGCTGTTAGCGTATCAGCTTCTTCAGGCGTTAATTGGTCATTACCACCAACAGTTACTTCTGCTTGGTCTTGTGCACCAGGGAAGCTAACTTGTTCAAACGAAGGTGAATTACCTGAGTATAGCTCAGCTACTGTAGGCGCACGGAATGCTGTAGAGCGAACACCACGTAGCATTACTTCGTCGTTTACACGCCAAGTTAAACCAAGTTTCCATGTTTCGTCAGAACCAAAGGTGCTGTAATCGAAAGCACGGATTGCAGTGCTTAGTTCAACGTTTTGCGCTAAGAACGCATCGCTAACTAAAGGAATTGCAAGCTCTAAGTACGCTTCGTTTACGTCAAAACGACCGCTTGTTGGCTCAACACGTGGGTCGTTTGCAAGACCTTGTGATGTGATTGAATCTGGGATGTACCATGCTTTTTCTTCACGGCGCTCAACACCAGCAGCAAAGCCTACGTAACCTGCAGGAAGTTCCATTACTTCACCAGCTAATGATGCAGTGAACATTAGTAATTGGCTACCACCTGAGTTTTGCTCAGTGTAAACGTAGTCACTTAAGTTCTCAGCAGACCAAGAAGATTGCATAAGTGGGTTAAAGTCACCCGCTTCGATTGCATCTTGGATAGAGCCCATGTTGTGAAGGTTGCTTAAACGGTCAACTGAATCGTTACGACCAAAAATTACAGACACATCCCAATCGTAACCACTGTCAAGGTAACCTGCAGCCCCTACTACAGTACGTACAGTGTCAACAACTTGTGAGAAATCACGAGTACCTGTGTCTGTCATACGACGACCGTAAGAAACTTCATCACCGTAGTTAATATTGTGGCTTGTTAGTGAATCGCCCATATCTTCAGTGTAATCAAAGTCAAACCATACTGGCTGTGGCGCCATTTGTTGCTCTGACCAACGCTTAGAGTATGTGAATTCTGAGTATAAACGCGTGTCATCTGTTAAATCGAAGCTACCAATACCTGTAAGGTTTAAACGACGCATAGGCGTGTATAGGTAGCTGTCTGATGAGTAGTTGTAAGCATCATCAGAACCAAAGTCATGCCAACCGTTGTCTGCTTGACCTTGTAGTGATTCATCACCTGACCATACGTGGCCATTTGGCGTGTATGAAGAACCAGAACAGTAAGGTGCACTGCCGTCGCCATCTTCTGTTAATGGACAATCAGAGAAGCTACGATCTGCTTGAGATGCGTCACCACGGTCAGTGTACTGAAGACCAATTACAACGTTACCACGACCAAAGCTACCACCCATAGTGATATCGAAAGACGTTTCATCAGCATCACCTTCTGTAGTGATTGCAGATTTAACATTTAAGTCTAAACCTTCAAAGTCATCTTTTAAGATGATGTTTACAACACCTGCTACCGCATCAGTACCGTATACTGCAGATGCACCATCTTTAAGTACTTCAATGTGCTTGATCATTGAAACAGGAATAGTGTTTAAATCAACAGTAGAGGCAGCACCTGTGCCTGAGTTGATCATACGGCGGCCATTTACAAGTACTAGTGTACGTTGTGAACCTAAACCACGTAAATCGATAGAAGCATTACCACCAGAACCATTATTGATACCTGGGTTGGTCATTGCACCACCAGTAGCAGTCATTTTTTGTAATACGGCATCAACCGAAACTGCGCCGGTTGCAGCAATGTCATCTGCACCGATTAAAGTAACTGGGCTAGCGGTTTCCATATCTGCGCGCTTAATGCGAGAACCCGTTACTTGAATTTTTTCAATAGCGTTTGCGCCATCTTCGGCCGCTACTACTTGCATACTTGAGAACATTGGGATTGCTGCGATTACAGCTAAACCAAGAGTTGATTTTTTCATGAATAAACCCTACTTGTTGGAAATTTACCTTGATTGGTAATGCTCACTTTTTATAAGAATTGTGAGTCAGGGGGGCAACTTAGGCTGAGTTAACTGAACAAAAACTTAATGGGTGATTGCTATATATACAACACCAAAAAAGAATAACCAAAAAAGGTACAAAGGTTATAACTTGTTGCAGTGTTAACTAAAAAAAACAACTAAAAATCATAGACATGCAACAAAAAGAAAGCAATTAAAACACACCTGAAATCAAAGTTATGCAGATTGTAATCAAATGTAATTAGTGGATAAATATACCCTTTTTAGAAAAATTAACATATTAATCACAGCGCATTAGTAAAACCGTAAAGCTGTAATAAAATTAATAACCATAAATATGCAGATTTACCGCTTAAATAGTCTTATTAAGCTATTTATTTCGTTTTTTGGGTAATGTTTTTTGTTCAGCGAGACTTCAACGTTTGCTCGGATCGGGAGGCGTTATTTAATTTAGCAAATCATTAGAGGGTCTTAATTTGAGGGCGTTTAGCTTGATTAAAACAGTTATCATGAAAGTAAGCAGGATTTACTTTTTTACATACTCGGTAATGCAAGCAAGACGCTTTTACTATAAACAACTAAAATACACCCTATTGGCTTAAGGCAATTCACTCTATAACAAGAACGAGTAAGCACACCAACATAAAACAGATGAGAATGAAAAAAAGGTTACGGCATACAAGGCAGCAAAGAGGTTTAAATGTGTGTTAGTGCTTTAAATACAATTTTATACACTTGCTATTGCAGCGCTACATATATAAGACGTACCGCTAAATAGTAATGCCTTATTATAGGAATAGCTTATTATAGTAATACCTAATTAATAGCTGACTTTTGTTATGCGCCAGCTAAAAAAATGATTGGCATGAAAAGGTTTCTTAATATGTTACGTAAAAATTATAAAAGTGAGTGATTTGCTCACCAGTTTGAACATTGCTTAAATTAAGCACCAGTTGCCATAGCATATTTTTCTCAGAGCATATGCCCACCATAGTGTCACTTTTATAAATAGTTGCTTCTTTAGTGAACTTTTGCGGAATAAAACCCATATACATGGTTATACTTTCAAGCTTAGCGTTATCTATTTTTAGGTGGGCGGGTAAATCAAGGTAAATACTAAAGGGGGTTTCGGGGGTAATGTTTTTATCACTTAACCATACTTTAACACCGGTATTATAAATACAGCGCTGATTCGTGTCGCAATTTGTTTTTAACAGTGCTTTTTGATCTTTTTGGTTGGCATTGTCACAGCCTGTTAATACAAAAAACAGCATTAAAAACAAAGATAATCTATATATATGCATAACAAATCCGCGCTAAATAAAAACAAATCTTAATTAGCATGCTTTGAAATAACAATAGCCAGTGTGATGTTTGGTTAATATAGGTACAATCTGTATCAAAAAATAAACAACAAACTCACAAACTTTGATTGATGTCATAATTTTATGTAATTGACCTATCTTTTTTAGGCCAAAAAATTTATCATTTCACCCGCAAAAAATAAGGGTTTCTCGAGTTTGTTTTCTGAAGCATTCAGGCTTTGAACGTTTTAGGTAATACGCTTGGGGAAAATAGTAGGCCCCACTTTAAACGGTGGGTAATTCATTTCTAAACGCATTTATTGCAGCGGAAGCCAGAAAATGAGCCAAACAGTAGCATCACAAACTGAGTATAACTATAAAGTTGTACGCCAATTCGCTATTATGACAGTGATTTGGGGCATCGTTGGCATGAGTATTGGGGTTCTGATTGCTGCCCAATTAGCTTGGCCAGCACTTAACTTTGATACACCATGGTTAACATACTCTCGACTACGTCCGTTACACACGAACGCAGTAATTTTCGCATTTGGTACCAGTGCACTTTTTGCGACGTCTTATTACGTCGTTCAACGTACTTGTCAAACGCGCCTTTTCTCAGACAAACTCGCCGCTTTCTCTTTTTGGGGTTGGCAGCTTGTTATTGTATTAGCCGTAATTACATTACCACTGGGTATTACTAGCTCTAAAGAATATGCAGAGCTTGAGTGGCCAATCGATATTTTAATCGCGGTAGTATGGATAGTTTACGCAGTCGTATTTTTTGGTACGCTGATCAAACGTAAAGTATCGCACATCTACGTTGCTAACTGGTTTTACGCTGGCTTTATTATTACTGTTGCAGTGCTACACATTGTAAACAGCATGGCAGTACCTGTGTCGTTAACTAAATCATACTCAATCTACGCAGGTGCGGTAGATGCAATGGTTCAGTGGTGGTACGGTCACAACGCTGTAGGTTTCCTACTAACGGCTGGTTTCTTAGGTATGATGTACTACTTTGTACCAAAGCAAGCAGGTCGCCCAGTTTACTCTTACCGTTTATCGGTAGTTCACTTTTGGGCACTTATTTCACTTTACATTTGGGCAGGTCCTCACCACCTTCACTACACTGCGCTTCCTGATTGGACGCAAAGTTTAGGTATGGTTATGTCTATTATCCTATTTGTACCGTCTTGGGGTGGTATGATTAACGGTATAATGACGCTTTCTGGCGCTTGGCATAAGCTACGTACTGACCCAGTACTGCGTTTCTTAGTTGTTTCATTGTCTTTCTACGGTATGTCTACGTTTGAAGGCCCAATGATGGCAATTAAATCTGTAAATGCATTATCTCACTACACAGATTGGACTATTGGCCACGTACACTCAGGTGCACTAGGTTGGGTTGCGATGATTTCAATTGGTGCTATTTACCATCTTATCCCTGCGTTATTCGCACAAGGTCGTATGTACAGCGTTAAATTGGTTAACACGCACTTTTGGTTACACACAGTAGGTGTTGTACTTTACATTGTTGCAATGTGGATCTCAGGTGTTATGCAAGGTCTAATGTGGCGCGCAGTTAACTCTGACGGTACATTAATGTACAGCTTTGTTCAGTCTTTAGAAGCATCACATCCTTTCTATATTATGCGCTTTGTAGGCGGTGTATTCATCGTTACAGGTATGTTAGTTATGGCTTACAACGTTCTGCGTACAATTTCAGCTGAGAAAGAATCACTGAAGTTAGACGCGCAAGCACAATTAGCATAACGGAGTGAGATGATGAGCAATAAAAATTCACAAAATAAACATGAAATAGTAGAAAAGAACGTTGGCCTAATGGCTATTCTGACTGTTTTTGCTATTAGTTTTGGTGCATTAGTTGAAATTACTCCGCTAATGTTCCAAGACGATACAACAAAACCTGTAGAAGGTTTGCGCCCACTTAACGCGCTTGAAATGGAAGGTCGTGACATTTATGTACGTGAAGGTTGTTATAACTGTCACTCACAAATGATTCGTCCTTTTCGTGATGAAGTTGAGCGTTACGGTCACTACTCTGTAGCGGGCGAATCAGTATGGGATCACCCTTTCCAATGGGGTTCTAAACGTACTGGTCCTGACCTTGCACGTGTAGGTAACCGTTACTCGGACGATTGGCATTATGCACACTTAGTTGATCCACGCGCCGTGGTTCCTGAGTCGAACATGCCAGGTTTTCCTTGGTTAGCAGAGACTAAGGTTGATACCAGCCTGACTCTGAAAAAACTACAAATTTTCCGTGATACTTTTGCTATTAACCCAGAAAACCCTAAACACCCGGGTTTAGGTTATGGCAGCGACGAAGAGCTACAAGCAGATGTTGATAAAGTTAACGCTATGAATAACGGCGAAGGCGCAACAGAAATGCAAGCCCTAATCGCGTATTTACAGCAACTTGGCACCCACTTGAAGTAATTATTATGGATTACGGAACATACAGAGGCATTTTGACTCTGGTAATTTTAGTATTGTTTATTGTGATTGTTGTATGGGCATACAGCAAGCGTAGCAAAAATCGTTTTGATGACGCTGCTAATGCCATTTTCGAAGATGAAAAAAAACATAACAACACACTCTCTAACGAGGAAAAGGAGTCTGAAAAATGACTAGCTTTTGGAGTATTTGGGTTATTGTATTAACCCTAGCCTGCTTAATCATCATTTTTAGCTTATTAGTTTGGAACCTTAAAAACTATGCGGGCGTAAAAGAAGGTGAAGACTGCGGACATGAATATGACGGCATTACCGAACTAAATAATCCACTCCCAAAATGGTGGACGTACATGTTCTTCGCAACATTTATTTGGTCGGTATATTACTTAGCAGCTTATCCAGGTTTAGGTAACTGGGAAGGTTTAGGTAAATGGACAAGCTCTAACCAAGGTATTACCTCTTTAGCTGAATCTAAAGAAGCCACGGCTAAAGCAAAAGAAGAAGGCCGCTATGTAAAGCTTGATAAAGAATACGAAGCAGCACAAGAGCGCTTTGGTCCTATTTTTAACAAGCTTGCACAAGTACCAGTATTAGATTTAGTTAACTCTAAATTTGAAGGTGATGCAGCGCAGCAAGTAGCCCTTGAAAATGGCGAAAAGCATGAACAAACAGACGGCCAGTTAGCACTTGAAATTGGTCAGCGTTTATTCTCGCAAAACTGTGCGCAATGTCATGGTTCAGATGCACGTGGTGCAACTGGCTTCCCTAACCTAACTGATAAAGATTGGTTATACGGTGGTTCACCAGACAAAATTAAAGAAACGCTTCTTTATGGTCGTGTAGCAGCAATGCCTTCTTGGAGTGCAGCACTTGGTGAGCAAGGCGTTAAAGAAATGACAGCGCACGTACTTAGCTTGTCTGGTCGTACTGTTAACCAAAAAGATGCCGCTGCAGGTGCCGCTAAGTTTGCGATGTGTGCCGCGTGTCACGGTGCAGATGGTAAAGGCTCTGTTGCACATAACTTACCGTTTGGTGCACCAAATCTTACAGATAACATTTGGTTATACGGTGGCTCTCAACGCGCTGTTGAAGAAACCCTTAACCATGGCCGCGCCGGTGTAATGCCAGCATGGAAAGATATTTTAGGTGAAGATAAAATTCACCTGTTAACTGCCTATGTTTACAGTTTATCGCAAGATAAATAAACACCGAGTTAACTATTAATTAATCTTTTTATTTCAACAGATTAATCCAGATCAAAAAAGCCTCCAGTCGGAGGCTTTTTTTTAGTCTTTTACAAATATTTGCTATAAAATAGCCCTACCTAAACTAATTTTAGAGCAACTATGCAACCTACTCCGTGGTATAAAAATTTTTGGCCTTGGTTTTTAATCTTTTTTCCGCTAGCGGCCATTATTGGGTGCATAACCTTAATTATTACTGCTGTGGGCAACGGCCCAGATATGGTGGTTGATGATTACTATAAAAAAGGCAAAGCAATAAACTTAGAACTTACTAAGTTTGAAAAAGCCAAAGCACTGTTTTTACATGGCAAGCTTAATGTTACAAACGAGCGTGCCAGTTTTGCCTTTACCAAAGGCGATTATAGTAACGTACACGCTTTAAAGCTGTCTTTTTATCATCGCACCATCAAAGCGCATGACTTTGAAGCAACGCTTACCCCTAATGCAAATAAAGAATTTACTGCCCTTTTAGATAACTACACACCAGGTGCTTACTCTGTATTTATAGAGCCGGTGGATGGTAGTTGGAAGTTAAAAGAAAACATTACTCTTCCTACAGAGCAGCCTTTGTTAGTTACCCCAAATTATAAGTAGCCACCACTATGAGCGTTTCTTGCTTTCATTGCCTTGAAAGTGTGCCAGATGGATTTCGCGCAACCGTAACAATAGATAACACGCCACAGCCTATGTGCTGTATTGGCTGCCAAGCGGTTGCGCAAAACATTGTTGACCAAGGCATGACCGACTATTACAAATACCGCACCGTACGCGCTGGTAAAGTAGAGCAGTTAGTCCCTGAGCAACTCGCGTTTATTAAAAGCTACGACAACGAAGACATACAAGATGAGTTTATAGCCACAACCGATAACTTATCCCAAGTACTTTTAAGTGTTGAAGGCATTACCTGCGCCGCGTGTGCATGGCTTATCGAAAAGCAATTACTTAGCTTAAAAACGGTAAAGCGCGTTGATGTTAATACCTCAACTAACCGTGCCATGATCCAATGGGATAAAACCCAAACCCCGCTGAGCGAAATTATTACTTCCTTAGCCAAAATTGGCTATAAAGCTTACCCGTTTCAAGCCGATGACGAAGCCCAACAAAAACAACAAACAGCAAAAGCCTATATACGCCGCTTAGGTGTTGCAGGGCTGATGACCATGCAAGTAATGATGTTTGCCTTTGCCATGTACTTTGGCATGTTCTCGGGTATGGATAATAACTTTGAGCAATACTTTAGGTGGATAAGCCTAGTGCTTGCCTCCCCCGTTATTTTATACAGCGCATTACCCTTTTTAACTAATGCTATTAATGGCTTAAAAGCAAAACAGTTAAATATGGACTTACCCGTTTCGCTGGCTATTTTTGGTGCGTATAGCGCCAGCTGTTATGCCACATTTATGCAAGTAGGCGAAGTGTATTTTGAATCGGTATGTATGTTTACCTTTTTATTATTATTAGGTAAATACCTTGAGTTTAGAGCCCGATTAAAAGCCAGCGAGTTTACCGCCAACTTACAAAAGCTGCTACCTTTAACCGCCCGCACCCTTGATGATAATGGCCAAGAGCATATTATTGCAGCTAAAAAACTTAAGCTTAATGATGTTGTACTCATAAAAGCTGGCGAAACTATTCCCGCTGACGGAGAGCTTATCAAGGGGCAAACAAGCGTTGATGAGTCGATGATGACCGGTGAGCATCAGCCCGTTAATAAGTTTATTGGCCACAATGTGTATGCCGGGTGTGTTAATCATGATGGCGTAATAGAAATAAAAATAAATAAAATTGGCCAAAACACCCTACTAAACCAAATTATACACTTACAACACACTGCGCTTACCAAGCGCCCTAAACTGGTAGAAATTACCGATAAAGTTGCCCAGTGGTTTATTGCCTGCTTGCTAGTTTTTGCCTCTATAACGGCCATTGGCTGGTACCAAATTGACCCAGAGCACGCGTTTTGGATCACTATTTCTGTATTGGTTGCCACTTGCCCTTGCGCGCTTAGCCTTGCTATACCTACCGCATTAACATGCGCTGTAGCCACGCTCACCCGAAAAGGGGTGTTAATTAAACAAGCACATGTGCTCGAAACCCTCTCGCAATTAACACTGTTTGCCTTTGATAAAACAGGCACCCTCACACAAGGTAAATTTAGCTTAGATGCCATTGATATACTCGATGACACAATCTCTAAAGAGCAAGCGCTTAATATTGCAGCCCAGTTAGAGCGTTATTCTGAGCACCCCATAGCCAGCGCATTTAATAAATACGCCACCACCGAACTTGCCCTTACAAACATTACTGTACACCCAGGTATGGGCATTAGTGCACAAAGCACAGATGATCATTACGCTATTGGTAAAAGCGGCTGGTTTGACAGTAAAAAAACAAATGCCCAAGCAAGCCTATTTATAAATAAACGCGTAGTTGCTCGTTTTTACTTTATAGATAAAGTAAAACCCGGTGCCAGTGAGCTTATAAGTACCTTACAAGCACAAAACTTGAGCTGTCATATGCTCACAGGCGATGCATCAGATGCTGGGCAAAAAATAGCAAAACAATTAAAGCTCAACAGCAGCCAAAGCGCCCTGTCGCCTAAAGATAAACAAACTGCCGTAGAGCAATGGTCATCTCAAAACGAAGTGGTTGCCATGGTAGGCGATGGCATTAACGACAGCCCAGTATTTGCCAGTGCCCATTTATCCATTGCAATGGAAACCGGTGCCGACATTTCTAAAAACAGTGCCGATGTAGTGCTGTTAAACAGTGATTTAGCCTCAATTGCGCACTTACTCAATGTTGCTAAGCAAACTAGACGAATCATTAAGCAAAACCTGGCGCTGTCTTTGTTGTATAATGCCTCTATTTTACCGCTTGCAGCGCTTGGGCTTGTTGCACCGTGGATGGCCGTTATTGGTATGTCTGCCAGCTCAATTATTGTGATTAGTAATTCACTAAGGCTTTTAAAGTTATGAGCATAATTTATATTTTAATCCCGATTGCCATATTATTTGTGATTATTGCCATTGGCGTGTTTTTTTGGGCCGTTAAAAGCGAGCAATTCTCTGATTTAAACAAACAAGGTCATAGTATTTTGTTTGAAGATGATAAAGAACAACACAACAAAAGTAATGATTGACCCACTTTACACCAGCGCCTTTTTAATGGGCTTAATTGGTAGCGGACATTGCCTTGCCATGTGCGGTGGTATTGCCAGCTCATTGCAATTGGCCAGTAACAAACGCCAATCTGTTATTTATTCATTTGCTTATAACCTTGGCCGAGCCTGTAGCTACATGCTGGCTGGCGCACTCGTTGCGGGTATAAGTAGCCAATTTGCAAAGCAAAATACGTTTTTTTCTGTAACCCTTTCATTCATTGCGGCTATTTTTATGCTGCTGGTAGGCGTGTATATAATGCGCTTAGGCCCCACTCTGCAATGGCTTGAAAAAATAGGCAAAACACTTATTTGGCAGCATATAGTTAAGCTTAATAAATATTTAATGCCAGTAGATTCAACGGCTAAAGCATTGGGTTACGGTGCTTTGTGGGGGTGGCTACCCTGTGGTTTGGTTTATTCAGCGCTCACATGGGCAATGACCAGCCCTAGTGCATTTGATGGTGCCCTAGTGATGCTTTGCTTTGCGCTTGGCACCTTTCCGGCCATGATCACCTTAGGCCTGGCCGCCCAAAAGCTTAATAGTGTTATTAACCACCCATGGACGCGAATTGTGTTAGGCAGTATTATAATTTGGTATGGTATGTACCTGTTGATCATTGCCATCGACAAACTAGTACATTAATCGTCAGCTGTATTAAGCCACTCGGTTTATTTTCACTGCTGTGTATAAAAATTAAAACGGATTAAATTATGGATTTCTCTCAAAGTCGCGCTAAAAGTAATTGTGCAATTAGCTGTAATAACTGCAGCATCAGCCAATTGTGTTTGCCGTTTTCGTTAAATGGCCAAGAAATGGATAAACTTGACGAAATCATTGAACGCAAAAAGCCCCTGCACAAAGGCGACTACTTGTTTGAATCCGGTGCTGCGCTTAATGCAATTTATGCAGTACGCTCAGGCTCATTTAAATCTTATACATTGTCTGAGCAAGGTGATGAGCAAATTACCGGTTTTCACTTAGCCGGCGATTTAGTCGGCTTTGATGCTATCAGCAAAATGGCTCATCAGAGCTTTTCGCAAGCACTAGAAACATCAATGGTATGCGAAATCCCGTTTGATACACTCGATGAGTTAGCAGGTAAATTACCCAAACTTCGCCAACAAATTATGCGTTTAATGAGTAGCGAAATTACCTACGATCAAGAAATGCTGCTACTTCTTAATAAAAAATCGGCAGAAGAGCGCCTAGCGAGCTTTATTTATAACCTTTCGGAGCGCTTTGGCGAGCGCGGATTTTCGCGTAAAGAGTTTAGATTTACCATGACTCGTGGTGAAATAGGTAACTACTTAGGCCTAACCGTTGAGACCATCAGCCGCTTATTAAGTCGTTTTCAAAAAGCCGATTTAATAAAGGTAGAAGGTAAATTTATTACTATTTTAGACAGTGACGCACTCGCCAAAACGGCAGCAATAATTAAGCCTTGCTAAGCTAATAGGTGTTGTAACTTTGATTTAGAACAACAATTTGTGTGCTACCCCTTTAACTGCTGTGTATTTACGTTACACTGAAAGTAAGTTAAAAAGGGAGTAGCATATGAACACTATTAAACGTATTTTAGCCGTTATTGATCCCACTAAGGATGACCATCACGGTTTAGCTCGCTCGATTGATTTAGCCAAAAAGTCAGGCGCCAGTATTACCGCCTTTATGACTGTTTACGACTTTTCTTACGAAATGACCACCATGTTGTCGTTTGAAGAGCGCGAAGCAATGCGAAAAGCCGTTATAAACGATAGAGAATTATGGCTTAAGGATATAATTTCTTCCTACCCAGATGTAAATATCACCACCCAGGTGGTCTGGCATAACCGCCCTTTTGAAGCCATTATTAATACCGTTATTGAACAAGAATACGATTTAGTTGTTAAAAGTACCCATCAGCATGGTGCGCTAAAATCGGTTATTTTTACCCCTACCGACTGGCACTTAGTACGTAAATGCCCCACACCTGTGTTATTTGTAAAAGAAATGGCTTGGCCTGAGCAAGGTAATATTTTAGCCGCGGTCAATGCGGTTAGTGAAAACGATGAGCATGTAGCCCTTAATAAACGCATTATTAAAGATGCACAATTTTTATGTGAACTTGCCAACGCTAAACTTAACTTAGTTAATGCCTACCCTGCTACACCCATTAATATTGCCATAGAGATACCAGAATTTAACCCAGGCCTTTATAACGAATCTGTAAAAAAACACCACATAGAATCTACCAACGAGCTTGCTAAAACCTTTAGTTTAACTAATGAGCAATGCTTTATAGAAGAAGGCCTACCGGAGGATGTGATCCCCGATGTAGCAAATCGCTTAAATAGCGAACTGGTGGTGATTGGCACCGTAGGGCGTACGGGGCTAAGTGCCGCATTGGTTGGCAACACTGCCGAGCACGTAATTGATAGCCTAGATTGCGATGTCTTGGCATTAAAACCTGATGGCTATGTAAGCCCGCTTGCCTAAAGTTAAACAAAGCCTTAACTAGCGCTTTAATACCCATAGTACTTGGGTATATAATACGCCCCTTTATTTTCAGCAAATAATTTGCCGCATTGTTTTATAAGGGGGCGTAGTGTCTCACTCAGCTCAAGCCAAAGCTCAATACAACTTAAATAAGCTACAAAAGCGTTTACGCCGTCTTACTGGCCAAGCCGTCATGGACTTTAACATGATAGAAGAAGGCGACCGTATAATGGTATGCCTATCGGGTGGTAAAGACAGTTACACCATGCTTGATATGCTTAAACATTTAAAGCGTGTGGCGCCTATTAAATTTGATTTATTTGTTGTTAATCTCGATCAAAAACAACCTGGGTTTCCTGAGCACGTTTTACCTGAGTACCTTGATAAACAAGATATTGAATACAAAATTGTAGAAGAAGACACCTACAGCATTGTTACCGATATCATTCCTGAGGGTAAAACCACGTGTTCGCTTTGCTCACGCCTACGTCGTGGTATTTTGTACCGTACAGCCAAAGAAATGGGCGCAACTAAAATTGCCCTTGGCCATCACCGCGATGACATGATCGAAACACTCTTTTTAAACATGTTTTACGGCGGTAAACTTAAAAGCATGCCGGCTAAATTAATGAGCGATAACGGCGAGCATATGGTTATCCGTCCGCTCGCTTATTGTAAAGAAGCCGATATAAGTAAATTCGCATTTAGCCAAGGCTACCCTATTATTCCGTGTAACTTATGTGGCTCACAAGAAAACCTGCAACGTAAACACACTAAAAGCATGCTAGCGCAGTGGAATAAAGACCACCCTGGGCGTATTGAGAGTATTTTTACTGCAATGCAAAATGTGGTGCCTTCGCATTTAGCCGATACAGAACTATTTGACTTTGAAAACCTAAAAACCGGCGACGTTATTGATGGCGGCGATATAGCACTCGATAAACCAGATATACCTAACGCGCCTGTAAGCGATGAAGATGAAAACCAACAGCAACAAGCTGATGTGGTTACTATTAACCTAAGCTAAGCTAACGGTTTTAAAAATATAGTTAAGGGGCTACTCGCCCCTTTTTTTATACTCATTAATCCTGCTAAGCGCCTTTATCAGCTAACCCTTTTAAAAACTCTAAACTCATTCGCTCTTGCTCGTTTGCTTGATAAGGCAACTGTTGCAAACTATCGTAGGCAAAATCTGTAATTTCAAACTCAGTAATCTCACTGCTACCAAAACTATTACGCTCACCTGGGCTTGGCGACATGCGCTCTATCACAAAGTCACTTAAACGCATGTTAACCACCCCTTGTGGTAATACCGACCAATGCGCCTTTAAATCCACCGTTTGACTGCCTTGTGAAAGTTTCTTTTTAGTCACCAAATGTGCAAGTGGGGTCGTATCACTGTATAAATTAGCTCTAATTCTATATAAGCCACTTTTAAGCACTTTTAAATGAGCTGTGGCTATCATGTTTTCGTTTTGTGCATAGGCATTATCAAAATCAATAAGCGTCGCACTGGGTGGCATATACTGAATTTGTGCTACTGCAGGTACCTTTTTACCTGCAACATTTGCCTCTACAAATAGCTGTAAATTTCGCGGGTAGTCTTCACGGGCTTTAAATTTAACCGTAGCTTCACCCTGCTGAGCTGTGGTGGTTTTTGAACTGATTGACGCTTTAGTATCAGTATTGCTTAGCGCTACATTTACCTCTGCTAGGTTTTGCGCAGCAATATTAATGGTTATTTCTTGCGGATATACAAACCGATATTTATCTAAACTAACAACGAGGGCATTACCCGCATCGTCAATGGGGCTTGTAACTGGGTAAAACTGATTGGGCTTTAAACGGTCTTCATCAAGTGCGCTTAAAGGCTGCGAATAAGGCGGGTATTTTAGTGCGCTTTGGTATTGCATTGCCACATGCTCAGCGGCACTGGCCAAGTGCTGATCATAATGTATTTTGGGAGGGCTTTTTGCCTGTTTTTGTTTTGGCACATCAATGGTTATTACGGTGTTTTTATCTGGGCTTGCTGGATCTGTCTTGTTTTTTATTGCCAGCGCAGCGGGAGGCTCAAGCGTTTTAACTTCATTTTTATTTGTAAACCACAGTAAAAACATCGCAATACTGACTACAGCGGCACCAATGTAAAACTTTTTCATGTTGCATCAATCCTTTAAAAGCGTGCAGCAAATAACTACACGCTCTAGCGTTTAATACCTAACGCGTTTATAAAATTTAGGTACTTAATTAAGGGATCACGTTATAAATAAGTGCCGAGGCACTTTGTGTGTTTGAATCCTTAATATAGCGGTAGTGTTTTTTCCAAAACCAAGTACCCGTTGTTTTATCAAATGTGTTAAAGCCAACATTTTGACCATCTACATTTATATTGTTCATGGCAATTGTGACATTTCCTTTGCGCTGCGCATTATGGATCTCGTTGTGGCTGTAACTGTCGCTCATCATCATTGGATAATGGTGCGGCATAAAGCTATTAACGGCATCGCCTTGTGATTTTAACTGGCCATTAGTATCAATAGTGCTACTACAACTACCAAACGATTTAGCTGCGCTTGCTCCACACGATGAATGCGATGCCACCACCGAATCATCATTCCCTTTTAAAAACCCGCCCGTTAAACCTAGGTACTCATTACCATCGGCTACAAAACGTAAACGCGGCGTACGCGCATCTGGAAACGGCGAAATTTTGCGTGCGTTATTTACTTTTAAATCGTGTAATACGCCCACCGCTTCTGCCACATCGCTGCCTAACCACCATTTGAGTGCTGCATCCACTGCAAAGTTCCATGCTGCGCCAGTTAAAGCACTTACAGCAATATCGGCAAGCTCGCTGCCGCCCCCTGCTCCCGCTAAATCAAAGGTCGCCACAATATTAAGTGGTGTAAGCCCTGCATTTTCAAGCCAATTAGCTTGGTTATCAATAATATGGCGAGCAACTAAATCGCCTGTTGAATGCGTTACTAGCACACAGCCATCAGCACATAAGTTAGAACGCGATATTTGCTTTAATTTAGGCCATACCCAATCGGTCGCAATTTTACCTTCAATGCGCTCATAGGCAGGCCAATCAATACGTTCATCAGCACGGTTATTCCAATAGGTTTGCCAATAGGTTTCACCGTCGTTAATTACATCGCTGCCCGACTTATTGGTTATTTGCGATACCTGCAAGCCGTGGATCAGTATAATTTTGTGCTCTTTACTCAGTGCAGAAAAGCTCATTAAAAACGCAGCGCTGGCAAAAAGTAGATATTTAAGTGTGTGTGTTCGTTTAGAGTTGTTCATATAAATCCTTAATGTGTTCAGTGTTTTATTTTTATGCCTATGTACTTAAGGTATTCATTTACACATGTGCAGGCGCACATGCATTGACCAGTATTAGGAACAACGCTCAAAAATGCAACAATTTATTATCATTTAAATTCTGCTAAACCTATATTGACTGTATATTCAATTACTTAAATTTAAATAATTGCAATATTTAGTATTATTTACACATACCTAGTAACTAGGCAGTACTAAAGCAAAAAAAACCTAACGCATAAAAATACGTTAGGTTTTTTAGTAATTAGTTAAACCTATAAATATAAACAGGTATTAGTATTTTAAGCGCTCATACAATCCTGAGGCTCTTGATACACTTTTGCTCATGGCCAATTGCAGTACTTTTTTATCGGCCACCAGCTCAAAGGTGTTTTTAGCACGTGTTATGCCTGTGTACACCAGCTGCCTATTTACGCCCATACTGGCGTGTTTAAGCGGCGGTAAAACCATAGCAGTATAACTAAACTCCGAGCCCTGCGATTTATGTATGGTCATTACATACACTTTATCGTGAGCAGGCAGGCGCGCAGGTGAAAACGCCCGAACCGTGTTTTGCTCATCAATAAATAATGCTTTTAACTGCCCGCTTTCATCAGGCATTAAAATACCAATATCCCCATTAAACAACTTAAGTTGATAATCGTTTTGGCTCACCATAATGGGCATACCACTGTAATGGCGCTGGTTTGGGCTTACCGATATTAATCCTTGCTGCACAAGTGCGCGCTCAATGCGGCTGTTTAAGCTATTTACGCCGTAATCACCCTCACGAACGGCCGCTAATAATTGATATTGAGAAAACGCCGCGTGAACATCTGCAACACTTGCCCCTTGTGCAATTAAATTTAAATAATGAGCGTAATGCTTAGCAGCACTGTTTATTAATTTTTCTATGGGTTTTGCAACAAAGTCATAATCTAAAATAACATCGTTAAATTGGCCTTGTGTGCTTTGTTGCTCTACGTATTTTAAAATACCGTTATGGTTAGTATTAACCGCCAGTGCAAGCTGGCCAATGCCACTTTGTGCATCAAATCGGTAGCTGTGTTGTAAAAACGCAATGCAATCGGCTAGTTTAAATTCGCTATGTCCAGGCGACGCTAATTTAGCCTCTCCTTTAAAACATAAAGCATTAAGCTCATCACATCGTGCTTGCGAGTAATTAGGCGTTTCACCCAATGCTAACCCTTGGCATAAATCACTCATTACACTGCCGGTATCTACCGAGGCAAGTTGGTCTTTATCGCCAAGCAATATTAAACGCGCATGCACAGGCAGTGCTTCTATTAATTTAGCCATGAGCGATAAATCAACCATGCTGGCTTCATCAATAATAAGTACATCTAAATGCAGCGGGTTGGTGCTGTTATGCTTAAATTTATTAGTAAAGGGTTTAACCCCTAAAAGCCGGTGAATAGTTTGCGCGCTATCGGGAATTAAGGCCTTTATATCCTCAGGAATATTTTTAAGTTGCTCTTTTGCCCCTAAAATTGATTCACTTAAACGGGCTGCGGCTTTACCTGTAGGCGCCACCAGTTTAATGCTTAAAGGTGCACTTTTATAAAGCGACTGTAAAATAGCTAATAGCTTAGTCACGGTGGTGGTTTTACCAGTTCCTGGCCCGCCCGTAATAACGCTAAAGCCTTTTGTTGCGGCAATAGCGCAGGCTACTTTTTGCCAATCAATCGCAAGCGCTGAATTATCAACAAAGTAGTCATTTAATAATTGGCTGAGTAACTGGGTATTTATATTTAAATGGCGCTCACTCATCGCAAGTAAACGTGTAGCTAAGGTGTGCTCATAATCAGCTAGGCGCGCAAAATAAAGCCGTTCGTTAAATAACTGTAAGGGTTTGGCCTCGCCCACACTGTTATGGGCACTTAAACAGCTAAGCGCATCGAGGTAATTAAAGGCTTCGTTAAAAGGCGATGTAATATTTGGTACATTGCCCTCGGTTTTAGTAAAGTCGCTTTGGCGTAAATTAAACGGGTTTTGCCAGTCGACTTCTTTTAATGTTAAACAGCTATGCTGGCTTTGCTGTGCTAAACACAGCAATAACACTATATAAAACACGTCGTTTTGCTGGTTATCGCACAGCATTAAGGCAAGCTTTACATCTACCATTCTTATACGTTTTTCATCTAATAAGTAGTCAAGCAGCTCCACCGTATTTAACGGTTGGGCAGGTGCTGGCGGCTCATCAAACAAGCTTTGCTGCATAGGGTAGTCACTCATAACATGGCTCCTTGGCTAAATAAGCCATCTAATATAGTGATTTGCTCTGCGCTAAGCTTATTAAAATACACCCCTTTGCCCGCCGGCATGGCGCGTAAAAACGTATAATAAACCCCGCCTAAATGGGTTTCTATTGCATAATCACTGATGCGTTGTTTGAGTAATCGGTGCAGCGCAACGCTATAAATTAAATACTGTAAATGATACTGATGGCTATTCATGGCTTGCTCTAGCAGGTCGCTTTCATAGTCAGCGGGCGTATTGCCTAAGTAATTAGACTTATAATCTAAAATATAATACTTACCTTGATAGCAAAAAATTAAATCTATAAATCCCTTTAACAGGCCTTTTACATGAGAAAACGCGAGCTTGCTTTGGGTAAAACCAAAATACTTAACCAGTATTTCATTTAATTTTGGCGCGCTCAAACTATCTAAAGGTAAATTAAATTCCATTTCGACTAGGCAATCTGTCGGGGCTAATTGACTTAAGCTTAATCCTTCATTGTTTAAGGGGCAGGTTAACGAATCAAGCACCCATTGCTCGGTCACGTGTTGCCAGCTTTCGCTAATATGGTATTTATCCAGCGCATGTTTTACTACCTCTGCTAAATTTTGCTCTGGATTTGTAGGGTGTACTTGCGCACTGGTAAAGTCTATTTGTTCAAAAATTTCATGCAAACAGCTTCCAGGCTTCGCCCCCTTGGGAAAACTGTAAGGCGATGGTATTTCATCTTGGCTGTTAGCAAATTCATCTTTTTCATGATCTTCATCGCTGCGCCCAGGCTCAATATGATCGGTGTGCTTTTTAAAGCTCAGCGCGCTAAAGCTGGTTGCTCGCCAATCTCGCTCTATGTTGGCTGTAACCGTATTAACTCTTAACGCTTGGCTTTGCTGCACTGCGCTATTAAGTGTTAATTGGCCTTGTTCGGCCAATTGCTCAGCCGTAAATTGCTGATAATGCATTTCGGTGTTAGCGTCGCAAAATTCACTTAAGTGGGTGCGCCACGTTTGGCTACTTGTAAGCTCAAGCCCTGCAAATAACACATGCCCTAATGCACTACTTTGTATAGCCAAGCGACTACTTTGCCCCTGCCCTATGTTATACACCCCAAGTGCACAAAAATGTACCGCACGGGTAAGGGCAACATAAAGTAAGCGTAAGTCTTCAGCTAAGCGTTCTTGCTCGGCTTGTGCTAAGGCGTCTTCGTTTTTACTTAAATCGTAAACTAGCTGGCCGTTTTGATGATAAAGCGCTTCTTTAGTTTCGCGATAGCCACTGGCAAAAGGCATAAATACCAGCGGATACTCGAGCCCTTTTGAGGCATGCATAGTCACAATTTTAACTAAGTTGGCGTCACTCTCTAGGCGTACTTGCACGGTTTCGCCATCTTGCTGGCTAACCTTTTGTGCAAACCAACGCAGCAAGCGCAAAGTGCCTTCTAGCTCTATTTGCTTTTGCTGCAGTATTTCACCTAAGTGTCTAAAGTCGGTTAACCAGCGCTCAACGTTATAGCCAAGCCCTTGCCACTTAGCGCTCAGCTGATTATGACTTAACAAACGCTCAAGCATCGCCATTGCGCCTTGCTTGTTCCAAATATGGCTAAGTTGAGCAAAAAAGTTTAAGTGCTCTTGCCACTTATTTTCATCATCAGCAAGGGCGTAAATTTCGTTGTAGCTTAAACAAAATAACGGCCCAGCTAATACGCCGCGCAGTAATGACTCGTTGTATTGGCCATGCAATGCCGTTAAAAAGTTAAGTAAATGGTGGCTAAGCTCTTGGCTAAAAACACTGTCGCGCGATAAATACACGCTAGCAATATTGGCATTGCTCAGTGCTTTTTTCATTATTTGCGCTTCTACACGGTCGCGCACCAATATACAAATATCGGCAGCGGTCACCTTATGCTTACCAATGCACGCTCGCCCTTGCTCGGCTTGCTCAAGCAATGTCACTATTTTATTGGCAAAATAGCTGGCCAAATGCCCTTGCCCAACGCCTTTGCTGGTGGGTTTGTTTTTTTCATCTGCAGCTTCATCTACAAATACATTAAATTCAAACGCGGTGACAGGTTTGCCATCTATTGTAAATGTTTCATCGGCTTTTTTGCCTTTTGCTGCTACTGCGTTAAACGGTATGGCATCGTTATAAATAAAGCTATTGGCATGTTTAGAAAACAAACTGTTCACACTGCTTACTATATCGGTGCTTGAGCGAAAATTGGTACCTAAAGTAAATTGCTGCTCAGGCTCTACCGACTCTTTTGCGCCAATATAGGTAAAAATATCAGCGCCCCTAAAGCCATAAATAGCCTGTTTTGGGTCGCCTATCATGGCAAGCGTCGTTTTTTCTTGGCCGTATATTTTGCTAAAAATTCCGTACTGAATCGGATCGGTATCTTGAAACTCATCAATCATGGCAACAGGAAATAGCTGCGCTATTTTTTGCGATAAAGCCTCGCCCTGCTCGGCATTTAAAGCACTGTGTAAATTAGTCAGTAAATCATCTGGGGTGATCACACTTTGCTCTTGCTTGCGTTTTACAATTGCCTGTTTAACCCACCGAGCTGCGGTTTGTACAACGGCAATTTTAAGACCCTGATTAATTTTAGTATTAAGTGCACTAAGCTCATCAAACAGGCTAAGCAGAGGGTGGCTAAATAATGGCTGATTTTTTTTATAATTACTGGCATCACTTAAGTTTTCGCTGCTCCACACCTCAAACGAGTATTTATTGGTGCCAAATTCAAAAAATAACTCATCACCTAAACAAAATCCTTCAAGGGCCGTTAAACTGCCTTTTCGCCCAGGTGTTTTAGAGCCACTTAAACCCGAGCCCTTTATTGCAGCTATAAACTCTTGCTCCAGCACTGCTTTTTTAAAAGTGGGTACTTTAGCAATGTACTCATCGCGAGCTTTAAATACGTCATCTAAGTTTATTTGCGGCACTATGTTCGCATTCGCTTTATTTAGCACACTACTAACTTGGCTAAATAGCGATTCAGGGGCTGCAAACACCTCTAAAATAGCATCAGTGCGTTCTTTATTAAGTGGGTATACAAAGGCGCGCCAAAAATCCTTAATCGTGTCGAGCAGTATGTCGCGCTCATCTAAAATAAATTCAAGATTAAAGGCAACGCCTGATTCAAACGCATGCTGCTTTAACATGCGTTGGCAAAAACCATGAATGGTAAATATAGCGGCTTCGTCCATAGATTTAGCGGCGGCATCGAGTAAATCAAAGGCGCGGTGTTTATCATCTACTGCGGCTATTACACCTTCTATTAATTCATCATTTGGGTTTTGGCCAAGTAATGCATCGCGCGCAGCAATAATACGGCTGCGTACGCGGTCTTTAATTTCTTGCGTAGCGGCATCGGTAAAGGTAACCACAAGTATTTGCTCAACGCTTAACGGGGTGTTTATCTCCCCTGGTATTTGCAAGCCTAATAAATAACGTAAATAAAGCCCGGTAATGGTGTAGGTTTTACCTGTACCCGCACTGGCTTCTATTAAACTTTGCCCTTTTAATGGCATTGTTAGCGGATTAAGCGCTTGCATGGTCACTCTCCTTTGCATGTGCATGTAATGGGGAGAGTAATTTTTCGCTCCACTTAATAAATTCTTCTTGGCAGTCATTGAGCGATTGCACCGTTAAACGAATATACGGGTTTTCGCCTTCGCCGCGCCCTATGTATTGTGGGTTAAACTTGCTAATGGCTTTACCAATATCGCCACCACTTTTAACGTATTCATAGCCACTTACCGGATAAAATGCCACAGGCTCTTTGCGCAAGGCTTGGTATAACGAAAACCAATCACTGAGTAAGGCATCGGCCTCATTTTTACTCAGCGGTGCAAAGCTAATTTGCTTATCAAGCCCCAGTAAAAGGGTTTCAACATTTTGTTCCATACTTTGTGCAACAAGATGATATATAAAGCCTTTAATTAAATCTTTGGCCTTTATACTGGCACTTCGGTAAAACACTTGTTTTTGAAGGTAAATATGATTAAGCCAGCCCTCAATGGTGGTATTTTCTATACGCAAAGACACCTCAAGCGGGTCGGTTTTGCCGCTTTTAATATGCTCTTTTACTTGCCCAGCTAGTGCATCTACTCGGTGCGCCATACTCTCATACACTAAATTGCCCACATTGGCTTGTGGCAGCTCCCCCCGTTGCAATATTTGCTCTGTACTTAAAGGTTGCTCATTAATGTTGGCTTGCAGTATTTCGTCTAAATAAAAGTAGCGGCGCAGCGCATCTAGGCTAAAAGGCTCTTCATCTTTTGCTACTTCGTTAAATTCAGGTAGGCGTAAACCTAATGTTTGCTGGTAAAAGCTCTCTTGTGCGTTGCACACACTGCGAATAAATACATCAAGCTCTAATTGCGCGGGCGCGGTTACATCAATGGCTGTTAGCGGCTGCGCGTCTATACGCTCGCTTGGTAGCCAAATAGGATTAAAACTGTGATTACTCAGCTTAGCCTCAGCTTCAGTGTCTGCTGTGTAATACGCACGATTAAAAGGCTGTAAGTGCTGCTGATTAATTAAACACTCAGGCAGCGTTTTTTCGCTGTTATTTGCTAACGTAAAGCTGCGGCCTATGTACTCTAAAAGCTCGCTTACTAAGGTCGAGGGCATACGCGGTTGATTGTCAAAACACGAGCGGCCAATGTAACTTATGTATAAATTTTCGCGGGCACTCAGGAGGGCTTCTAAAAATAAGTAGCGGTCATCTAATTTACGTGAACGGTCACCTTTTTGTTTTTTAGAATACGGCACTAAGTCAAACCCTATAGGCTGCACCGTACGTGGATAATCGGCATCGTTTAAGCCAAGCATACACACCACTTTAAACGGCACAGCGCGCATAGGCATTAGTGTACAAAAGTTAACTTGCCCCACTAAAAATCGCTGCCCTACCCCTTTTTCTTGAATGCCTTGTTTTATCAGGTAGCTTACAATTCGTTGCGATACATGTTTATCGTAATCGCCATTATCGTGGTGCTTTTTAAGCTCCTCTAAAACATTTTGCAGTACCAGTAAATCCCAGCTGTCTTCGCCCTCATTGTAATAAATAGCATTTATTAGCTCAGATAAAATATCCGCTTTATTACTAAGAGTATCATCAGGGGTTAGCTCATCTTTAAAGCGCTGCAGTACATCAATAAAATGCACCAATTTATTAAGGGTATCAAGCGCCATGCCCTCTACTTCATCGGCACTATAAATGCCGTTAAACGGGCATTGCTCATCGCGCTGGGCTATGCCTAGCAGTAAACGGTTTAAACCATGCTGCCAGGTATTTAAATCTATTGCGGGTAAATCAAAGCTACTTTTGTGCTCAGCATTTATACCCCATTTAACCCCTACACGCTCAAGCCAATATTGAATTTGTTCGTACTCGTGCGCCTCTAGCGCAAATTTTTCGGCAATTTGTGTTACTTGCAATAAATCAAGAATATCCGAGACACCAAAACGCGAAAACGGCAAATTGGCTAAGCTGGCAAACGAGCTCAGCACCGGTTTTTCTTGCTCTATGGCTAAATCGGCCAATGCATAAGGAATAAAGCGACTGGTGTTTTGCGCGCCGCCAAACACCGCTTCAATATACGGGCTGTACGTACCTACATCAGGCATCATTACAATAATGTCTTTAGGAGTGAGCGACGGGTTTTGATTAAACAAAGTAAGTAAATAGTCGTGCAAGCGCTCAACTTCTCTAAGCGGTGTGTGGCAATCACTTAAGGTAATACTGGTGTCGGTGTCGCTAATGGGCAGTTTTCCCTCATCATTTATAAACCACTGCTTATTATCGGTAAGCGACTCACCTTTAAATGCCAGTTGGTAAATCTCGCTTTGAATTTGACCCAGTAAACTATCGTCAAACGCATCTATAAAGCCATCAATCCAACGCGCATCAAGTTGTACGAGTTGCTCAAAGTAGTCGCGCCCTAGTTTTCCCCATGACGATAAAAGCGGGTTACCTATAAAGTAGTACTCTTCATCAGGGTTAGTTTGTTTTTTTTGCTGCGCTTCTAAAAGCGGCATTTTGGCGTATTTGGCATTTATTTTGGCTGCTGTTTTTTCATCAACCACATCGCCCCAATAATGCTCGCTAGGATTAAAAAAGAATAAAAACACCTCTGTTTTTTTGCTCAGCGCTTCAAACACCTCAAGCTGCGAGCTCGCAATCGCCGATATACCAAATAAACTAATGCGCTTAGGTAGTAAGCTATTATCCATATTCTCAAGGGCGGCGAGTAGCTGCCCTTGCATATTGGCACGATGAAATTGGCTTTGCCCAAGCGCTTTACTGTGCGCCACCAGCTTTCGCCATAAATCGCTTTGCCACGGGGCAATGCTTACATCAACATCGTCAAGTTCGTCTTTGCCGCTATCCCAAGTGGCAATCCAATGCGGGCGGTACATTAAATATTGGTCGTACACATCGGCAATTTTTTCACACAGGGCAAAGGTTTTTTGCCCGTCTAGGTCGCCCTCTAAATAGGTTTTTAAGGGCAAATAAAGCGGTTCATCAATACAGCTGGGCAGTATTGCAAATAATTTCCAAGCAAGGTTAGGCTTATTAAATGCCGACTCTTTAGGTACATTGGGCAGTAACTGCTGATATAACTGCCATATAAAGCTCGATGGCAGCGGAAAATCAACCTGCGCGGCTAACCCTAGGTTTTCGCTTAAACCAATTTTAAGCCACTGTGACATACCCGGCGACTGCACTAATACCACTTCTTTATCGAATGGGCTTTGCAACGGGTTTACTTTTAATAGCTGATTAAACTGAGCCTGCAGCGCTTCCATACGGTTTGATTGAATAATATTGAGCATACAACTGGAGTCCTTACTTGAAGTAAAACCAGTTTAAGATATTTTCATTTATAGGGGTAGCGCAATCAGCAAATTGGCACTAATAAATCAGCGAGTTAGCAGGGAGTTTAAACGCACAGCGTTAATTTTAATCACTGTGCGTTTTATTTGTCAGGTCATTTTATTTATAAGGGCTAATGCTTGATAAGCTAAATGCGCTTTGCATAATCACTTTACCATCTATCCCTTTAAGCTTAAGTGAGATGGCTGGATCTGCTTGTTGCCAATCTATGCTTAAATCGCCGTAATTTACATTATGGGTAAAATTACCTACACGGTGTTTATTTGGGCTTACGTCTTTCCACTTTTCAGTGAGGCCTGAGCTGGTCATTTCTATTAAAGGGTAATCAAGGTTTTGTTGATACTTTGATATTTCGCCCCAGTGAGTATCGCCACTGATGATAATAACCCCATTAACTTGATGTTTTTTAATTAACGCAAATAAACGATTACGATCCTCTGGGAAATTAGCCCACGACTCCCACCCTGTAAAATCGGGTAATAACTGCAAGCTTGAGGCAATTAGCTTTATAGCCGCAGGCTTTTTAAGCTCTTGCTCAAGCCATTGCCACTGCGCCTCACCTAGCATAGACGCGCCTTTCACCTCTGTTGGGCTATACGGGCCTTGGTTATTAAGCTTACGCTTAGTGTAATATTCAAGCTCGCTTACGTGGTTAAGTGCATCACGGTTCCAGCGTAAATCGGGCATTATTACGTGTACGGTTTGCTCATCCTCACCATACATATACGACGTGTAAATGCCGTCCGTGCGGGTGCGTCTGGGTGAGCTTTTAGGCTCACCCCAAAAATCGAGCATAATTTGGCGAGACTGCTCTTTATGTGGGTAGTCTTTACCAATATCGTTTTGACCAAAGTCGTGATCGTCCCACATCGCAATGATTGGCGTATTCGCTTTTAGTGTTTTAAAGCCTGGTTTTGCACCTAATTTTTGGTATTTATTAGCAAGTACCGTCATATCGTTGGTGTCGCCGTAAATATTGTCACCTAAAAATATAAATAAATCGCCCTGCTCTTTATTAATGGTGTCAAATATTGGGATGTCTTTATCTTGATGCCCACACGAGCCAAATAAAATTTTTGAAGGGGCTGCCATAGTATTTGCGCTAAACGCTAACCCTAATGCTAATACGGCGTGTGTAATAGGTTTTACTAACTGCTTCATTTTAAAATCTCACTTATTGGCGATGCCATGTTTGAATTTAGGTGTTTAGGGTTTATACCCAATGTGCTTAAAACAGTGGCTGCAACCTGCGCTTGTTTAAGCTCATTTTGTGTTTTAATTAAGCCGTGCCCTTTTATTGCAGGGCCAATGGCAGCAAGCCAAATATGCTCAGAGCCGACAATGCCCTCAGGAAATTTATTACCTGCTAAATGCAGCTCAGCCAACGCACGTTTAGAGCTATGATGTTGCCAGTCACTTGCACTGCCCCCGCGGCCGTGGTCGGTGGTAACAATAAGCGTTGTATTGTTTTTATAGCCCAGTGTAGTTTGAATTGTGTTCCATAAGTCTTTTAAAAACGCATCGCTTTGCCTTGCAGATTTTAAATATTGGTCGTAATGGCCATCGTGAGCAAAGTCATCGGTTTCACCTAAGCTAATAACTAATAAGCGCGGCGTTTTTGCCAGCATATACGCTTTAGCAAATCGGTAAGTAAAACTGTCCAAGCGTACGTTTTCCCATGGGCTTGGAATTTCATTTTGCAATGCATTTAAAAGCTTAGCATCAGCAAATAAATCGTTTTCTATGGGCTTAAAACCCGCATTCACATACACGTTACTACGCTGTGTATTCACAATGTAAGGAAATACATCCCAACTCCCAAACAAAGCGGTTTTACCTTTAAAGTCTGCACGCTCATCTAGGCGCTCTAAAATGGTTTTATTCGCGTTTAATACTTTATTGTTACTATTAATTTTTTCATCTACTTCGCCGGTGAGAATTTCGTTATACCCAGGGTATGAAAAATACCAAGGGTTGCTCACCGACATATTAGAGCCTTTTGCTCTATCACCTACAATTACGCCCTTTTTAGCCACATGTTGAGTTAAAAATGGCATGAGTAATTGCTGGCGCTTATTGGCGGTAGGCGCCCAAAATTGCTTATTTAATTGCGTTGGGTTTTTAACAAAATCGGCATTATTAATGAGGTTTTTATCTGCCCCGCTAAACACCTCTTGCCAGCGCACACCATCAAGGGTTACTAGCACTACATTTTGCGCTGCGCTTGCGGTATTGCTGATTAATACAATGATGCTAAATATCGTGGCTTTTATAATTGAGTTCATAATTACTGTGTACCTAATTACTGTGTACATTTAACAAAAAGCCCATCAAAGATGGGCTTTTAATTATTTACTGTACATTATGGCTATTAAAACGTAGCCGATAACGTCAGTGCTGCTGTACGTGGCGCACCAATAAAGTAAGTGCTTCCATTACCCGTACCACCCGCTAAATAGCTTTTATCGGTAACGTTATAAACAACAAAGGCAACATCAATAGCTTTAAATGGTCCTGCGTTTATATCGGTTGCGTAACCTGCGTTTAAATCAACCACGGTATAGCCATCAACTTCGCCACGCTCACCGGTGTATTTAGCCGATAAACCAAAGCGGAAATCACCGCTAAAGTAATCGGTCGATAGCACAAATAAGTCATCTACTGAGTCTATTACTTTTTCACCGGCTTCAAACCCGGGTGCATCGCCTTTGTACTCTGAGTCATTATTCGTGTACGAGCTATATACACTCCATTGTGGGCTTAGCATGTAACTTGCCGACAGCTCTAAACCTTGCGACTCAATACCCCCTACATTTAAGTAAGAGCCATTTGTACCTATGGTGTAATCAATACCGCCGGTGTCACTACCTGGGGCAATGAACGTAATACGGTTATCAAATTCAATTGAATACGCTGTTGCGGTCAGGTTTAGCGCATTATTTTGATAGCGCACACCTAAATCGATGTTTTCAGCGGTTTCAGCTTCAATGGCTGATAAATCAGAGCTGTCGCGCTCAAGCACACCGTCTTTAATAGCTGCAAAGTTTTCGCTGTAGCTGGTAAATAGCTCGGTTGAGTTATTTAGCTGATACAAAATACCGCCACTAAATAGCACATCAGAGTCGCTATTAACTTTAGCGGTTGTGGCATTTTGATAATGGTCGTACTTTTCAATATCAACAAGGTACTTTTTAACACCTACGTTAAGCGTGAAATCGCCAAGGGCCATTGAATCCTGCGCGTACCATTTAAGGGTGTCGGTCTCAAAGGTGTTTTTATACTGGGTCCAGTATGGCGTGCTATCAAAGTGGTGGTAAATGCTGGCATTAATTACTTTGTGCCAATCGCGAGACTCGTCACGGTCGCTTTGCTCATACCAAAAACCGGCTTCTATGTCGTGCATGCCAAACGTAGCTTGGTAGTTGGCAGTAACCCCTAAGCGGTCTTTTTTGTAATGCGTATGACGATACGACATTACAGGTATTGCCGTATCATCGTAACATGCAGGGTTTAAACCAGGGCCCGACTCCCACGGCCAGCTTAAACTTGCCGTACAACCTTCGTTTGGTGCCAGTGCGTTACCTGCGCTATCTACAAAACCGTAAGAGCCTGCGTTAGTGCCGCCCTCTGTAGTTGGGTTGCCGTTTTCATCTACTGGAGTTGTTAAATACGGTGGGATCCAATCGCCACGGCCCGAGTTTTTATGATAATAAGGGCTCACTGTAATAAGCGATGTTGGCGAAAGCGCATATTCAAACTTTAAATACGCTAACGTATTTTCACGCAGTGTACCCCAGCCCTCAGCAAACATTTGGTCGTAATGTGGAACGCCTGTCCAGTTCCACGTTAGCTGATCCCACTCTGGCGTTTGTTCAAATTGCGCAAGACTTACACTGTTGTAGTTAGTCTCGCTTACATCATCGTAAGATAAACGCCCTGTAATTGTTAAATCAGCAAGCGTTGTTACAAATTTAAGCTCTGCGTGTTGATTATCTTTTCCGCCATTGCTACCCGAGCCAATCCAGCGGCTAGTATCAGTTTGCGAGTAACTTACATACGCTTGTGTATTATCAAATAAAGTACCCGTTTCGTGCTTAACGTAAAAGCGGGTCGCATCGTGACTACCCGAGGTGTAAGCAAAAGTGGTGCTGCTATCAAGGCTTGGCGCTTTACTTACAAAGTTAAATGTACCGCCTAGTGCCTCAAGCGATGCCGATTTAATATCTGAGGTGCCTTGGCCTACTTCTACAGTGGCTAAATTTTCAGTGTCTAGGTAACGGTTTGCTTTAGCGCCACCACCATAGTTTGAGCCACCGTTAGGAATACCATCAACGGTCATCCCTAATTGCTGCTGGTTCGAGTCAATACTAAAACCACGCATAGTAATTGTGGTAGACCAGTCATCGCCACCAAATGCATCGCCTTCGTTTATGCTAATTCCAGGTAAGTTATCGATAACCGATAACACACTCGAAACCGTTGTTTGTTGATCAAGCATTGCAGGCTCAATCACATTATTTGCGTAACTGGTTGGTTTTGCAGTAACGGTTATTTCTTCTATTTCGTTGTCATTTGCATAAGCTGACGTTGATACAGCCATAGCAATTGCCATGCTCAAAATCGATTTATTAGTTAAAGCGTACATTGTGATCCCGTTTGGTTTTAATTATCTAAAGTAATTATGAAAGCGGGCACAGTATGATTTCGAATTATGACAACAAAAATGAAGTTTATTTACAGGGGTGTTAAAAAAATGTGGGGTTTTTATGGCTTTGTTATGTCATTTGTAAGTCAGCCTAAGCACAAAAACCTAGGCTGAATTATATATAAATACTAGGGCGTGTTGATCTTTGCGGATTGAAATTTGTTCAATCTAGGGGTGATTAAATCGCGGCACGAGGTTTGTAACCTAGTGGGCTAAGTAAAAACCGAGTAACAAAGAGTTTATCGCCCCTAGGCAGAACCCGAAGGGCAGCGCATGTTTGGCAT
>NZ_LJSP01000011.1:40613-55944 GCF_001399995.1 Pseudoalteromonas sp. P1-11 | reverse complement strand
ACCAAACATACTGCTGCAAATTCAAACGCCAAAGGTCAACACGCCCTAATTAATTAGAATAGTTTAGCTAACATCTCGTCACTATAAGCAACAAGTTCTTCATTATTAGCCACTTTACTAATGTAATCTGGATTAGCAATAAATGGACGACCAATCGCAATTAAATCAAACTGGTCATTGTTTATTGCTTGTTTTGCATCATCAAAACTATAGCTACCTACCCCTACAAGGCTGGTTTTAGTGTTAGCGCGCAAATACTGCGAGGTTGTTTTACCTTCTAAAGAGTCAAATTGAGTGCTGTCATCAAAAATACCGCCATGAATGTAAGCCAGTTTTTTGTCATCTAGCTGCGCTAATAAATAATCAAATACCGCTTTATCACGCTTATCTTCTTCCATATTAAAATAAGCACCTGGCGATAGCCTAATTGCCGTACGCTCATTACCTACTGCATTAACAACTGCATCGGTCACTTCTATTGCAAAACGCGCCATATTTTCAGGTGTTTGGCCATATTCATCTGTGCGCTCATTTGCAGCGTAATGTAAAAACTGATCAATTAAATAACCATTTGCGCCATGAATTTCTACACCATCAAAACCTGCTTCAATGGCGTTTTCGGCCGCTTTAGCAAAGTCGGCTATCAGTGAATTAATATCCTCTTTAGTGGCCGCTTTTGGCGTAATGTATGTCAGCTCACGCATACGTGGTACAGAGCCTTCAACACCAATTGCCGATGGCGCTAATACTTCGCCGTCAAAAAAGTGAGGGTGAGCAACACGGCCAACATGCCAAAGCTGTGCAAACATTTTACCGCCGTTTGCGTGTACGGCGTCGGTTACTTTTTTCCAGCCTTGAATTTGCTCGCTGGTAAATAACCCCGGTGTATTTGGGTAGCCTTGTGCATCTGGGCGAATAATAGTGGCTTCGCTAATAATTAAGCCGGCATCGGCACGGCGCGCATAATATTCCACCATATCTTGCGTGGGTACTAAATTATCATCAGCCATACAACGGGTTAAAGGCGCCATAAAAACGCGATTTTTAAGTTCAAGTGAGTCGTTTAATGTATACGGTGCCAGTAAATCTGTGGTCATTGTTAAATCCTTCATTAAGAGTATGCATATGAGATGCGGCCTTTTTAACAACATTCAAGGGCAATTTTGAATGCTCGCTCAAAATATACTTAGGGAGTACCAAAACAGATCTGAATTACAAAATTAAATAACCTGAACTCTGGTTAAGAGATTTACTAACATATTTTATCATGATGATAGTTAAGCTTATTTTTTCTCTAGCCAGAGATTTTCAGTAAATTCAACGCAGTTAGCGCTTAAAATAGCTGCTAGAGATAGATTTATTATCCAGAGTTCAGGTTAAATAATAATTTTTCAACACACTGTCACATAACTCGATATACTTGTAACAGTAAAATTCAAATTTGAAGCAATAAAGAGTGAGCCAATTATGACAACTGCAAATGCGACTGAAGAACAAACCGTAATTTTAGGGCTAGGGGCAAAAAAACGACTCGCTTTTATGTTTGAAACCGTACAACAGTACAAACAAGTATGGATTTTAAACGACGATGATGGCTGCGTAATGCTTGCCAACGAAGATGACGACTGTGTACCAGTGTGGCCAACCCGCGATTTTGCACAAGCTTGGGCCACGGGCGAATGGGAAGGCTGTACCCCAAAAGCCATTCCGACTAAAGATTGGTTTAGCCGCTGGACACCCGGCCTAGAAGAAGACGACTTACTGATTGCGGTGTTCCCTACCGAAGAGGACGACGGCACGGTGCTTTTTCCTGATGAATTTGAAAGCCAGTTAAAAATTCCTAAAAAAAGAAAGTACTAAGTAGCCAGCATCACGTTATTTAGTTTATAAACGCGGCCTAAAATAGCCGCGTTTTTTATATCTGCTTTCTAAAATTTAAATAAGCCTCAGTTATAGCCTTGGCATCTTCTATTTGTGGATAGTGCCCAAGTTCAACAAACCCTTGTACGCGCGCATTAGGTATTGTTTTTTTATAGTGCTCAAGCATGTGTTTACCCGATATTGGGTCTTGCTCACCTGCAATAAACGTAACCGGTATATCGCTATTAATCATTGCCCCAACCCAGCGCTGTTCGTTTTGTTTTCGCTGTGTAATATATTTAATTAGCTTGGGCATCACACGTAAACCCTTGTTGTAAATTAACAACGCCCAAAGGGTATCAATTACCATAGGGGCTGGTGGCGTGTTTTTACCAAAAATAGTGATTAAATTTTTAGCAAACTTTTGTTTGCTCATTAGCTTAGGTACTAGCCAACCAAGTTTTGAAAGTAGCAGCTTTTGGATAAATAAAGGTTTATGTATGTGTGGAAATAACCCGCCATTTAAAAAGCATACACTGTGTATGCGTATGTCGCTTTGAGCAGCAACTTGCCTTGCTAATAGCTCTTGAGCCACGGTATCACCATAATCATGGGCTAATAGGTGTACATTGGTAATATTTAAACGCTTTAAAAATTGCGTGTATAAATCAGCTTGCTCTGTAATGTTATAAGCCGCATTTATTGGTTTATCCGAAAGGCCAAACCCCAGCATATCAAGTGTAATTAAAAAGTAGTGTTTTTTGAGCTCATCCCACATACCTTCCCAGTCCCAGCTTGCACTAGGAAAGCCGTGTATCAAAAGGAGCGCGGGGTTATTAGCATCCCCCGCTGTTTGAGTAAAAATTTGCTTGGCATTTATATCAATAAACTGCCCGTTTGATTGCCACTGTGAAAGCGTATACATAGGCTGCTACCCATTAACTTTTTATTATTGTAATGGCTAGTTTTATCACATTGAGCTTTAATAAAAAGCCGATATTGAACGTAAATATCGGCTTTTGGGTAAAATTTAGTTTTTAAGCTTTAAGTGTTATCGCGCCATAAGTATTGGCAAGGTGGTGTTTGCTAGCATGTAGTTAGTCATACCACCAAAAATTTGCTCATGGATTCGCCTGTGAGTAAATGCGCCCATCACCACTAAATCAGCGTTATGCATTTGCGCTACCGACATAAACGCTTTAGCGGTCGATTGCCTGCCATTATTAAATGTTACAAACTCACTTTTAATATCGTGCTGAGCTAAATATTTAACCACTTCATGGCCGTTTGGCATTTTATCGGCGCTGCTTGCGCTGGTGCATATAACAACCTTTTTAGCTTGTTTTAAAAGCGATAAACTGTAAGTGAGCGCACGCGATACCTCGGTACTGGCGTTCCAACCAATCACCACTGTTTTTATATCAAAGTGGGTCATTTGCCGTGGTACCAGTAATATAGGTTTACCACTTCGCATTACCGATGCCTCAAAGGTCGAGGTTGATTTACCACTTTTAGACTGCGGAATAATAATTAAATCAGCAACTTTGCCTTGCTCTGCAATTATTTCGCTGCGCACACCTATATTAATATGCCATGAAGCGCTTGGGTGCGTGGGATGCTCTGCGCTGTCGTCAGTGTATTTAACTTGCTGCTGGGCACATAAACTAACAAATTCGGTTTTTAAATTTGCCGATTCGGTTGTTGCAAAGCGCCCTGCTACAGAGTCTAACTCTTTTACCAATTTAGTTGGTAAGCCAAGCTGCCCTGTTGGCAAAAAGCGCTTTGGGTCTAAGTGCGTGTGATAAACATCAAGGTGCGCATTAAAATACTTAGCAACGGCTAAGCCCCCTTTTAAGCGCTCTGTTACATGCCCACTTGTAGAAAGCGGCATTAAAATAAGCTTAGGTGAAATCATAATTATATCCTTCTTAAGCCAGTGCCTTTTAGAGCGAATGTAAACCGTGCTAAGCGCTGCTTGTTTTGCTTAGCACGGCGGCGTTTACAGCTGCGTAAAGCTTGCCACTTCTTGTAGGTAACCGCTTGGTAAATCTAATACCATAAAGTGCGATAAAGTAAGTAAAAATGCTAACGCACACACTGTCAGTGTTAATGTTCTAGCAATTGATATACGTGCTTTTACAAGTAAAAATATTATGAAAAACAACGCTATCGAAATCACATAGCCCAGTAAAAAACACCCAGCTAATAAGCCACACAGCCAAAATACATAATGCCAAAGGCCAGTCACGCTTGAGTCGTTTACATACCCCGCAGAGACCTCATTATCGTAATTTACAGCATCGTCTACTTTATTAAGTAGCAGCTTGATCAGCACAACCGCAGAGAGTATTAACATGAACGAGCACACCACGGCAGGAAATACTCCACCTAAGAATGTGCGTTGGAACGAGTCATACAAACCGTATGCAAACACTAAACAAACAAAGCCAGAAAATGCGATTTGTGGTTTAAGGTTAGTTGGTTTTACCTCAGCATTAGCTGTGTTTTTATTGGCTTTTTCTTTTTTAGCAGCCTTAATAGAGTGGCGTGCTGCAAAGAAAATAGAAAGCGCGGTTAATGCACCAATAATAATCACACCCGGTTTTAATAAAAACTCTATGCCGTCAAACTGAATAGCTTGATAAAGGTAAGTTTCCATGCCGCTTGCTAGTACGAAGCCAATTAAAAATGCCGGTCGTGGCCATCCAAAGCGCTTCATTAATATGCCTAAAATACCAATACCAATAAGTGCGACTAAATCACCTAAATCACGGGTTGCCTGAAACGCCGCAAAAAAGATCACCATAACCATAAATGGTGCCATGAGCGTGTAAGGAATAGTTGTTACCTTTGCTACCCATTTAGAAATTAGTAAACACGCGCCCGCGCCAATTACATTAGCAAGTGCCAGTGACCATACAATGGTGTAAGTAACATCAAGGTCAGTGGTGATCATCGCAGGGCCTGGCTCTAAGCCAATTAATACCATGCCACCTAAAAATACAGCCATGCTGCCAGAACCTGGAATACCAAATAATAAGGTCGGAATTAAGCCACCGCCTTCTTTGGCATTATTTGATGACTCAGGGGCAATAACACCGCGTATGTCGCCTTTACCAAAGTTTTCGGTGTCTTTAGAGGTTTGCACCGCATGACCATAAGAGATCCAATCAACTACGCTGCCACCTAGGCCAGGTAGTGCGCCAACAACACAGCCAATAGCAGCACAGCGCGTGGCTAGCCATTTATTTTTAACAACATCTTTTACGCCTTCAAACCATCCACTACCCAGCTCAGAAGCTTCTGAAATAGAGCGATTTTGACGCAGTAAATCGATAATTTCTGGCAATGCAAATATACCTAAACCAACAACCACTAACGGAATACCATCCATAAGGTAACCGTTATCAAATACCATGCGGTATTCACCGGTTGCAGGAGCACCGCCAAGTGAGCCTAAACATAAACCTAAGCCACATGCGCTTAAGCCTTTTACTAGGCTATTACCGGCTAATACACCCACCATGCTTAAACCTAGCAAAGTAAGCATAAATAATTCGGCCGAGCCAAACGCTAAAATAACGGGGCGGGCAATCAGTACAAACAGCGTTAAAATAATGGCGCCAAAAAGACCACCAAATAATGACGAAGCAAACGCTGCTGAAAGCGCACGCGCTGCTTGACCCTTTTTAGACAGTGGGAAGCCATCAAGCACTGTGGCTTGTGAGCCACTGGAGCCTGGAATACCCATTAATACAGAGGTGAAGGTGTCAGAGGTTGGAATAACCGCCACTAGGCCAATAAGCATAGCAAGCGCTGAAATTGGGTCCATACCATATAAAAATGGCAATAATAACGATAAACCCGCTATGCCGCCTAAACCCGGAAAAATACCAATCAGCAAGCCTAAAAAAACGCCGCCGCATAAATACATTAAGTGTGTGGGGGTAAGAATAGTTTGTAGCGCAATTAAAAATGCATCTAACATACTGCTCTCCTTAGATTAAAAAAGTGGCTCACTAAATGCGAGCCACTGTGTGTACAACAAATCAACATGGGTTTTTAAAAACGCGCGTTGTAGTTTTCGGTTAGGTAATTTCTTACCCATTGTTTGTCAGTTTCAGAAATTGTCAGTGCTGAGCTCAGTGTGTTTACTGCATCTTCGTTTACAAGTTGTGGGTATTGGCCAAGTACTAATTCAGACTCTTCTTTAAAGTTGTCTTGATCAATGACGCGCTGTGCTGCATTGCGCCACTCTGCAATAACGTCATCAGGGGTGCCTTTAGGTAAAAACAGTCCTTTTTGCGCGGCAAAACCGGCTACAAAAAAAGTTTTCCATACGTTGTATTCAACGCCTGTTGGCTTTTTACCATGGATCATTTCGTATACCTCGCCTACGTGTGGTAAGTCAGGAAACGTTGGGTCGCGTACAATTTTGCCTTCTTTATTAAGTACACCAAACGACATAAGCGGAATCGCTTTGCCTTCATCAACTAGCGGCTGTACTTTTTTTAAGTAGGCAGAGGTAGTTTGAAAGTCGATATCCACCTCGCCACGCTCAAACGATAAACGCGCACTGCCACGGCCTTTCATACCAAAAATGGCATGAATGTCTAAATCAAGCATGTCGAAGGCTAATAACCCAACCAAGTCCATTGACGCGGCGCGTTGGCTACCAAATTTAAGTTTTTGACCCTGCAATTTGGCAAGCTCTGATGCGTTTTTAATACCCAGCTCTGGGCGCACATATACCACCGCACCAGTCGGTGTTGCCATAATTACGTTCCAACGTTTTACTTCGTATCTAACGCGTGAGTCGCCAAGTAAGTAAGGGATTTGTGTAGAGGCAGAAGTACTAAATACATTTAAACCATTTGCTTTAGCGCGGCGCTCAAAGCGGTTAGCGCCTTTGGTAGAGCCACCACCTGGAATGTTTTTAACCACAACCACAGGTTTACCATTTAAATGCTGAGAAAAACGTGGACCAAAAAAACGTGCCCATGTGTCAGAGCCGCCACCTTCTTTAAAAGGCACAACCCACTCTACTCGCTCACCATCAAAGCTTACTTCGTCGTTATTGTTTGCATAAGCTGAGCTGATACAAGTGCTTGCTGCTAACACAACAAGCATTGCTTTTAGTCGATTAGGTGCAAAAGTACTTAATTTAATCTTCATAATTTGACCTCTGTTATTCGCTGCAATTATTTAAATAGGTCCTAATAACGTCATTGCATCTATTACGTAGATGAAAGTATTTCGTTAAAAGAAGTTAACAACAGCTAGACTAATAGCCGAAACTGTCATCTACCTGTCATCGATGCCAAACTATCCATTAATTTAAAATTATTTATAAGGCATTGTTTTTAAATAAAAATAAGTTTAGTTTTATTTATATAAAGCATAAAAAAAGCGATAACAGACAATCTGCTATCGCATTTTCGGTTGGTTTACTAAGGCTTAACACCAATTCGCTTAATTAAGTGAGCTATTTTGCCCATTGGTATAAGTTAAGCTATTTTGCTTTCATCCCATACTTTTGCAGGTATGTGTACTTCACCTTTAAATAACATTCTGGCTGTGCGCATTAACCCCGCCGATTTTATATCTAGCGTGTCGTTTTCAAAGCGCCCCTCAAGTAGTAAATCTATTTTACCGCTGGGGTGTTCAACTACTATATTTTGCTGCTCTGAGCTTTGTGGGGTAATTAAGTCGTACGCCACACTGCCTGGCAACATGCAACTAACACTCACGCAAATTGCCCCAGTAACAGAATGGCTGGTATGGCAGTTTTGCGGCACAAAGTAGCGCGAAGTTATCGTACCGCCAAATTGCGGCACCGACAGTAAACCGACTTTAGGAATGACTTTTTCGGTTGCATCGCCAAGGCCCATTTTTAGTGACGCCTGCAGGCGAATGCTTTCTATTTTTTGCAGTAACTCTGTATTTGCATCAAGCTCTTGTTTAGTTTCAGAGCCTTTTACACCCAGTGATGGTGCAGGTATTAGTACCATTGGCATGGCAGCATCGACACAACTTACTTCTACGCCATCAAAGGTATCGCGTACAGAGCCAGTAGGCAGTAATTCACCGGTTTTAGTGCCACACACATCAAAAAATTTAAGTAAAATAGGCGCCCCAGAGCCTGGTACGCCATCAATGGTGGCATCGCCTTCGTACTCTACAAAGCCGTTAGGCGTTTGTACCACAACTTCAATCAGGGTATTGGTATTTACATTTTTAACCCGTACCGTTGTTTCACCGTCGTTTGCAGTAACCAGTCCGTATTCAATTGCCAGAGGTGCTGCACCAGATAAAATATTGCCACACGAAGGTGTTATATCGACTTCATTTTGCTCAATAGCAACTTGCGCAAATAAGTAATCAATGTCTGCATCGGGGTCGGTTGAGCGTGAAATAATGGCCGCTTTACTGGTTAGTGAGTTTCCTCCACCAACGCCGTTTACTTGCAGCGGGTCGCCTGAGCCCATTGCTGCAGTTAAAATTTCTTTGCGTTTATCCCACTCTCTCGGTAAATCGTTGGATAAAAAATAAGTCCCGCGAGACGTTCCGCCGCGCATAATGACACAAGGTATTTTTTTTTGAATAGTCATAATAATCCAGCTTCTAAATCAATTTAAATGAGCAGTAACGGGTTAGTTATTACTTAAAATAACCACGCACTCTTGCACTTGCTCTTGCTTACTTTGCAAAGATTGAGGGGCAAAATTAGTATTACTTGTTGCACTCGCAGCCGTGGCTGTTTGGTGGCTATTTGCACGAAAGTGAACTGCTCTCGGCGTAGGTTTTAACTGAGGTGTAGCGTGTGTTGAGTTCATCGTTTCGCCCTTTCAATGCAATTAAAAACAAGTAACGTCGTTATCAAAACGTTGCCCTTTTTTTAAGAGTAAGGAGCCAAACTGTCACTAACCTGTCACGAAATAAAAATTGATTAAAAAATAACTTTTAAACATTAAAAAACGCGCAGTATTTTCATGCTGCGCGTTAAAAGCCAATCGAAGGGGGCGTTTAAAACTTAATGGTGTAATCTACATATACACGGTGATCTGCTCTGTCTCCTTTTACACCATCAACACTGCCAGTTTCATCTGTGGTGTAATCTAAAAATAACCAACGTAGGCTTAAGCCTTTTACAGCCGCTACTTTGTAGCGTGTATCAATGGCCCAATATTTTTCATCGGCTGTGCCACCTGCTTTACCTAAGCTTGAATTTTCTGCATCGCTGCCGCTGGTGTAATAAAATTTTGTGGTTAAACCCGGTGCCACTGCTTTTAGATCAATGCCTAAGCGAGCCTGCCAAGTTGACTCATTTTGGTTTGTTAAATCGGCACCAATTAATGAGCGAGTGGGAAACGGGTTAGTCCCGTGATCGCCACTAAAGTTATCTTCAATCCAGGCATCGTTCACTTTGGTAAATGCGGCGCCTAGTGTCCAAATATCTTTTTTCCAATTGGCATCTAGGTAATAGGCAAAACCATCGTTTTCACTTTTAGTAACGCCTGAAACCGCATCGAGTGCATCTTCATCATCTAAATCGCCACCCTCTGCGCCGGTTACAAATAAATCGCCATCGTCTTGTGAGGTAAATACGCCGCTTGAAAGGGTTAACTTACTTTGATCGAGCTTTATAGCGTAGCTGCCTTTAAGCCCAAGCTTTGATAAGTAGTCATGAGAGTTTAAATATTCTGCGTCTATTTTTAGCGCATCTTTTTTGTAGCTTGCGCCCACCCCCCAAATAACACTAATTGCGCCGTTATCTGACTGGTCGGTAGAAAAATCTTCCCACTTGTCATCGTGGCGGCGGCTCCATTTATCGTAGGCGTAACCATATACTTTGGTATTGCCAAACTTGTAGTCACCAAATACGCCTCTAAAAGTATTGGGAATTGCGCGGCTACCTGAGCTTTTTAACAGCATGCTTTTGGTTTTTTGTCCGCCTATTTTTACATGGCCATTGTCACCAAGTTTAACGTCGATAAAATATTGACCAAATTTAGAAAAACTATCGTCAACGCCGCCTTTTTCATCCCCAGCGGGTAAAATATTATTTTGTGCGCTGCCGGTTGAGTTGTAATTAAGTACCGTATAAGTAGAGACACCCATGCTAATTAAGTCATTAAAATAGCCCGATTGATAATTGAGCTCTATGCCTTGTGCAAACGTTGAGTCGTCGCTGGCGTCGTTATCGTAATCGCGGTCAAAGTAGATTGACCTTAGCTTAATATTAAATTCGTCTTGCTCTGTAAGCCCATTAAAAGAAGCGTACGAAGGAATAGAAACACAAGTTAATACTGCGCCTGTTACTGCAAATATTTTAGAGAACCGTTGAGCCATAGTTGTCTCCGCTACCTTGTTTAATTAAATTTATAGTTGTGTGTAGTGTGTATCAGTTTATTCATGTTGCAATTTACACGGCAAACCTGTCACAAACCTGTCACAAGATAATTACATTTTAGGCAATTGTATTTTTAGCTATTAAATTAAAACTATAGCTTATCTTGCTATAAGCGAAGGTATTTGCGTATTGTAAACGTTGCAGTAATTGTTTAGTGTCTTGCACAACTTAAAATTATATTTTTTAATTGCGACTTTGCGGGTGTGCTTAATGAGAATTTTAGCAGTTGAAGACGACGAAGTGTTAGGAGAAGCAATTTGCCAACGTTTCACCAAAATGGGCCAAGGTATAGACCTTGTAACCAGTGGTGATGTGGCTAATTCGCTGTTAAAACGCCATGAGTACGACCTTATTTTACTTGATTTAAACTTGCCCAATTTAAACGGTGAGCAAATATTAAAAAAGCTCAGGGCTCGCTCATCAAATACGCCTGTATTAATTTTAACGGCACGTGCCCAAGTAGAGCACCGCATAGAATTACTCGACTTAGGCGCCGACGATTACCTCACTAAACCCTTTGATTTTGGCGAATTAGAAGCCCGTTGCCGCGCCCTACTTAGGCGTAACCAAGGCCTAGGTAAAGACATTATAAGTTATGGCAACCTCGATTTTGACCGAAAATCATGCACGGTCACTATTGCTAAAGAACTTATTGACTTAAAACAACGAGAATTTAGGTTACTAGAAATATTTTTAACGCATCAAGGCAAAGTGCTTAATAAAGATGAGTTACTCGATCACTTATATTCGTTTGACGACTCCCCCAGCCCCAACGCCATAGAAACCTACGTAGCAAGGCTTCGTAAAAAGCTGGTAAATAGCAGTGTTGATATAAAAACACTGCGTGGTTTAGGCTATCTTTTAGCAGAGCCGAATGAGTAGCAAAACCCTCCCCTCAATTCGCCGACAGCTGCTTACAATAACCATTACTTTAATGGTTATAATTACACTTATTACCTATTTTATGGCTAATAATTACAGCAAAAACGCCGCCCAAATTTCATACGATAGGCTACTTGCCAGTGCTGCTTTACAAATTTTTGAAAATACCCACATTGATTACCACGAAATTATTGTTGATTTACCCAGCGCTACATTCGAAACTCTCTCGATGGCCTCAAATGACAGATTGGTGTATCAAATAACACAAAATCAAGGCGAGCACTTAACCGGTTACAATGGCTTATATCAACACATTTTGCAAAAAGCCGACACCCAGTGGCAACGTGCAGAGTATGACCCACGAGATAACCTACTGATACAATTTTGGGAAGGTGATTACAAAGGCGAAAACTACCGCTTTATTTTACTCTCAGATAAGCTTTATGAAGTGGGTGAATCGTTTGATGTAAATATTTTAATAGGCCAAACCACCCAAGCTCGCGATCAGCTCGCCTATGAAATGAATTTAAATGTAATACAAATGGTTATTTTAACGTTTGTAATAGCTATTGTGCTTATATTACTAGGAGTGAATCAAATTTTGCGCCCTATTTACAGCATAAATAAAAAAATACGTCGGCGCTCCCCCACTGATTTACGCCCTATTGATATGTCGGTTCCTAAAGAAATGGCCGATTTAATTTCAACCATTAACCATTTTATATCGCAATTAGAAGTCTCGCTTAATCATTTAAAGCGCTTTACCGGCGAAGTGGCTCATCAAATAAGAACGCCCCTTGCAGGCCTTAAAAGCCAGGCGCAAAATGCCATTGAAGAAAGCGATGAAAAAATAAGAACAGAGCAGTTAAATCGTGTTTTATATTCAACAGATTTACTCGACAGCACCGTTACGCAACTGTTAAACCAAGCCACTCTTGCGCACCGCTTTCATAGCCAACCTTTAATAACGCTTTCGTTGCCGGAGCTGGTAAAGTCTGTGTGTAGAGATGTTGCGGTATCGGCGATTCAACGCGGCGTGATCATCACATATCAAGGTGATGATAATTTAATGATCAATGGTGATTCGTTTGCACTTAGCCAAATGCTACGCAACATTTTAGAAAACGCGATTAAATTTAGCCCGCAAAATAAAGAAGTAAATGTGTCTACCGAGCTTCACAGTACAGACAGTGGTTACATAGCCCGTTTATGCGTGGCTGATCAAGGCGTAGGTGTACCCGATGCGCAAAAACAACATGTGTTTGAGCGGTTTTACAAAAGTAAAGGCGACCCACGTGCCGGCAGTGGCCTAGGCTTAAGCATTGCAAAAGAGGTAGCAGAGCATCATAACGCTGCTATTAAGCTGCTTGATAACAGCCCGTCGGGGCTTATTTTTGAAATAAACTTTCCGTTAATGCTAACCGAGGACGAACATTGAAACTTTTATCGCTGATTTATATTGCCGTTGTTTTAACGTGCCTTGTAGGCTCGCCATTCGTTGCTGCAAAAACTCCTTTAGTATTTCCGGCACAAAGTGAAAATAAATCCGTGCTTAAAATATATGGCGGCGCTGATAAAATGGAAATTGCCCCTTTTTTATCGGCCTTTCAAAAAAAATACCCTTTTGTACAAATTGACTATTACGAGCTAAGTACTTTCGAAGTGTATAGCGAATTTTTAGCCGACGTTAAAAACCCGCCCGACGTGTTATTAAGTTCAGCAATGAACTTGCAGGTAAAGTTAGTTAACGACGGTTACGCACAGCCTTATAGCTCTGAGCAAACAAATAAGCTTCCTGCATGGGCTAAATGGCGAAATGAAGTATTTGGCTTTACCTATGAAACAGCGGTAATTGCATTTAATAAAGAATTTTTAGGCGAAGAGGTCGCACCAAGTAGCCGCAACGAATTATTAGAGCTAATTCGTAGGCGCAGTGAGCAAATTAAAGGCCGCATTGGCATTTACGATATTACTCAAGTGGGCATAGGTTATTTGCTGTGGGCTCATGACCGCGAGCAAAGCTCAAGCTATGGCCGAATGCTTGAATCGTTTGGCTATCACAGTACGCGTGTATTTAGACGCAGCGCCGACATACTCAAGGCACTTTCAACGGGCGAGCTCACTGTTGGCTATAACATATTAAGCTCTTATGCGCGCACATGGGCGGCGCAGCACCCTAATATTATTGTGGTGCAACCTAAAGACTACACCTCGGTTATTATGCGCAGCGCCATTATTCCTAAACATGCTAAAAATGTAATTGGCGCACAGCTGTTTATTGATTACTTAGTATCTGTACAAGGACAAACTGACATGGCCAACTTTACTAATTTTGAGCCAATAAATAACGAAGTAAGAATTAAACAAAAACATTTACTTGATATATCAGAAGGTCAGCTGCGCCCCGTCCCCCTTGGCATAGAAATATTAGTGATAGACGATCAGATGAAGCGCCAAATAATCATTCAGGAATGGGAAAACGCGTTATTTGAGTACCAATAAATTCGGGACTTATACCATGTCATGTATTTAATGGAGCGACTTTAAGGGCAGATTGAGATTACCCACTAGATACATGCCTATTAGCGCATAACTAAGGTTTGGGCAGCAGGCATTAAAAAACCCAGTTATTGATATTCAATAACTGGGTTCAAGAATAATGGTGGAGGAAGAGGGATTCGAACCCTCGTTAGGGATTAACCTAAACACACTTTCCAGGCGTGCGCCTTCAGCCACTCAGCCATTCCTCCACGGTGTTGCTTAGCAACAGCGCGTTATAGTATGAAATAGGTTACACAGGTGCAAGGTCTTTTTAAATTTGTGCTGTTAAGTGTCTAATAATCAATCAGCAATTTACTTTAGTTATAAAAAAACGGCTAAACCTTAGGGTTTAGCCGTTTTTTATGCATTAGGCTAATTACTTAGCCATGCTAGCTGTAAAGTCTAACATGCGATTAAGTGACTTGAGCGCGCCTTCGCGTAAGTCCATATCTACAAACACTTCTTTACCACGAGGGTCTATCAGAGCTTCTTCAATCGCTTTTAAGCCGTTCATTGCCATCCACGGGCAATGTGCACAACTTTTACATGACGCGCCTTCACCCGCTGTTGGGGCTGCAAAAAACTCTTTTTCAGGGCATAGCTGCTGCATTTTGTAAAAAATACCGCGGTCTGTCGCTACAATAAACTTATCGTTATCCATTGTTTGCGCAGCTTTTATTAGTTGACTGGTTGAGCCAACCGCATCTGCCAGTGCCACTATTTCTGCAGGTGACTCTGGGTGCACCAATACACCCGCGTCTGGGTGCAGGGCTTTCATATCTTTAAGCGCTTTTGTTTTAAATTCATCGTGTACGATACATGCGCCGTTCCACATGATCATATCGGCGCCAGTATTTTTTTGGATGTAGCTACCAAGGTGTTTATCTGGGCCCCAAATAATTTTTTCACCTTGCTCATCTAGGTGCTCTACAATTTCAAGCGCGCACGATGAGGTTACAATCCAATCTGCACGGGCTTTAACCGCTGTAGAGGTATTTGCATACACTACAACTTTACGATCAGGGTGCTGATCGCAAAACGCTGAAAACTCATCAATTGGGCAACCAATATCTAACGAACACGTTGCTTCTAGCGTTGGCATAACAACTGTTTTGTTTGGCGTTAAAATTTTAGCGGTTTCACCCATAAAACGTACGCCTGCAACGATGATCATGTCTGCATCGTGGCGAGCACCAAAACGTGCCATTTCTAATGAGTCGGCAACACAGCCCCCTGTTTCTTCGGCAAGTGCCTGAATTTCAGGATCTGTGTAGTAATGGGCTACCAGCACTGCATTTTTATCTTGCAGTAGTTGTTTAATACGTGCTTTATATTCGCCTTGCTCGTCTTTAGTCAACGGCGCTGGCTTAGGAGGAAAGATATAACCTTCAGGCATAATAGTTTGAGCTAGACTCATGTTCTCGACCACTTCATCTACAGTGCATTAATTACGGCAAATTATACGAGAATACACGGGCAAATAACAGCTATCTGGACATGCTGTTTATAAATAAAAATAAGAAACTGATTTAAATAAAATAAGGGAAGAGTTGAGATTTTTTAGAAGTGGTGGGTCATGATGGACTTGAACCATCGACCAATGGATTAAAAGTCCACTGCTCCACCAACTGAGCT
>NZ_LJSP01000011.1:0-40594 GCF_001399995.1 Pseudoalteromonas sp. P1-11 | reverse complement strand
TGGGTCATGATGGACTTGAACCATCGACCAATGGATTAAAAGTCCACTGCTCTACCAACTGAGCTAATGACCCGCTCTTTTTGCCGCATTTTGAGTGGGGTAACCATTCGTTTGCTGCGGGCGCTTATAATACTTATTTATAAAATGAGTGCAACCGAAAATGTCTCTTTTTTTCAGTTTTTATGCCTAGGTGAGCAAAATTAAAGCGTTTGTGCTCAAACTACATGCAAATACAAGATTCGCCGAGTATTTCTATGTAGTTTGAGCTTTAAATACACCGCTTAAATGCGTCCTAATTAGCTAGACGCTCGGTTGCAAGTTTTGCAGCAGTTGTACTTGGATATTGGTTAATTAGATCACCCAATATTTTTTGTGCCTCTTGATTTAGGCCTTGCTCTTGTAAAAGCGTGCCTAACTTTAACATGGCATCTGGTCGTTTATTTGAGTTAGGAAACTCATTAACCACAACTTTAAAATGCTCACTTGCTTTTACACCATCATTTTTAATGGTCAGCAACTGCCCAAGCCAATAATGTGCATTAGAGGCATACACAGAATTAGGATAGGTTGTTAAAAATGTTTGAAACTCAGGAATAGCTTGGTCGTAGCGTTTATCTTTCATTATTAGCGCTACTGCACGCTCATACGCTTCGTTTTCAGATAAGTCACTGCTATAGGTTTGTGCGTCGCTCGATTGCGTGTAATCGGTTGCAGGCGCAGCAGCGGGTTGTGTGTACGCTTGGCTTACGCGGTTTTCTATTTCTTGATAAAGCTCACGCTGGCGCTGAAGTACTTTTTCAAGTTTATAACTTTGCTCTTCAGTAACACCGCGAATTTGGCTTACTTCATCTTGAAGTAGATTAAGTTGTTGCTGTAATTCAACTTGTAATAAGTTTCGCGACTGCATCATGTTTTCTAGTGACGCTAAACGCTTCTCTATGCTCGACTGTGAACTTGCAGCTTCTGAAACAGGAGCGGGAGCAGCCAAAACTTGGGTGCTCCCGCTCAATATCATGGCTGCCAAAATAATTTTCGGCTTCATAATATCTCTTATCTTAGTAGACTAGTACCGCACGGCGGTTTTTAGCGAAAGCTGACTCAGTGCGAGATTTAACCATTGGTTTCTCTTCACCGTAGCTAACTACTGACATTTGGCTAGCAGAAACACCTAAGCTTTGTAGGTATTTTTCTACAGCTTGGCCACGGTGCTCACCTAGTGCAATGTTGTACTCAGGTGTACCGCGCTCATCAGCGTGACCTTCAATTAATACTTTTACTGAAGGGTTCTGAACTAAAAACTCAGCATGTGCACGAAGTAATTCTGCGTACTTGTTCTCAACAGTTGCTTTGTCGAAGTCAAAGTAAATAATTTGCTCTTGACGAAGCGCTTCATACTTTTGACGAAGTTGCTCTTCTGCTTGTTGTTCAGGTGAAATTGTTGCTACTTCAACTGTATCCGTGTTTGTTGATTGCTCAACTGCACTTTGATTTGATTGGTTAGCTGCGCCTTCATCAATATCTGAAGATGAGCTACAAGCGGCTAATGTCATTACTGGCACAGCGATTAGCAGGCCTTTAAGTACTTTGTTAAGTTGCATTGAGTAGATTCCTATTTTTGAGTAAACCAGCAAATATTACTGTAAATATGGCGACCAAGCTGGTGCCTTTACTTGTCCGTCTAGCACGGGTAAACGTGCTTTAAAGCGACCGTCCATCGATACCAGCGCGAGTACCTGTTTATTATTATGAAGCGTGCTATAAATGATCATCGAACCGTTCGGCGCTATGCTCGGTGATTCATCAAGGCGAGTTCGCGTTAATACTTGAAACGCACCTGTAGCCAGCTCTTTCTTAGCAAGATGGTACTGCCCGTTGGTACGGTTAACCATCACTAATTCTTTACTGTCTGGCGTTATAGAACCTGCTAGGTTCATATCGCCGTCGAAGGTCAATCGTTGTGACCTACCAGTTCTTAAATTTAACTTATAAATCTGGGCATTACCACCCCTTTCAGATGTAAACACAATATCCTGGCCATTTGGATACCAAGATGGTTCAGTATCTATACTACGGTGGCGTGTAAGGCGTGTTTCTTTACGGGTTGCTAAATCTAAAACGTAAACTTCGGTTGCACCTGTTTTATCTTTAGAAAGCACCAATAACATTTTTTTGCCATCTGGTGAAAACTGCGGTGCACCGTTAATACCGCGGTAACTAGTGATCAGCTCACGCTTACCTGAGTATAGGTCTTGAATGTAAATTTGGCTTTGGCGGTTTTCAAACGTTACATACGCAAGCTTAGTACCATCTGGTGACCAAGCTGGCGACATTAACGGCTCTTTTGAGCGCAATAATACTTGCTCGTTAAAGCCATCGTAATCGGCAACCACTAATTGGTATGGCTTAGCTTGGTCTTCACGTACAATTACATAAGCAATTTTAGTTAAAAACGCGCCTTTTTCACCGGTTAGCTTTTCATATACTACATCGCTTATGCGGTGTGAATAACGGCGAAAGCCACTTTCACCAATTACGCTTTCGCGCGCTTCTAAAATATGATCTTGGCTTTTTACTAGTTTACCGCTGCTCATCATTTGAGTTTGGCCACCGGTAATTTGCCCACGAATAACATCAACTAATTCGTAGCGTACTAAGTAACGCCCATCAGTTTGTTGCTCTACCTCGCCTACTACAACCGCTTCTACACCTTGGTTTACCCATGCTGCGTAGTCAATGTCGCCGTCTTTATTAGGAAGCTGTGGCATTTGTGCTACATCTACCGGTTTAAACTTACCACTGCGCATTAAATCTGCAGCAATTACATCGCTCAATTTTTGTGGAATTGGGCCAACACCGTTGTATTTAAAAGGCACAATGGCAATAGGACGTGCGCCGTCTACACCTTCAGTTATTACAATTTCAAGTGCCGCATTTGCTACACCCTGAAACCCTAATAATATAACTACAAAGGCTATTTTAATTTTGCTGAACATATCATTCCTTTAAAATTCTGGCTTGATTGTTAAATTAATATTCTTAAGTTGCTCGAATACGTCTTTGTCTTTAGATACAGGTAATGTATCGGCCATGCGCACAGCTCTAAGTGCAGCTTCACACACTAGCTTATCACCCCCTAACGATTTAACTTGCGTTACTAAACCATTAAACCCAAGACGAATATTTACTCGACACTGTTGGTTTTTCATTTTTTCATCAATCAGTAAGTTTTGCTGAATGCGCGCCATAATTAAAGCACGGTACTTATCAACTTCGCTCACTACTTGCTGTTGGCGTATTTTACTACGTGCAGCCTGCTCTTTAGCAAGTTGTTCTTGTAACATTTGCTCTTGCAGCGCTTGCTGACGTTTACGCTCGGCTTCTTTTGCACGTTCTTTAGCTTCTGCTTCACGCTTTTTACGCTCTGCTTCGGCTTTTTTCAGTGCCTCTTCTTCTGCTTTGCGTTTATCTGCAGCAGCTTTAGCGGCGTTTTCAGCTTCTTGCTTTTGCTTTTCAGCTTGTTTTGCTTTAGCACGCTCTTTTTGTTCAATTTCACGCGCTTTTTTAGCTTCAGCCTCAGCTTGTGCTTTTTCTTTCTCTTTTGCTTTGCGCTGTTGCTCTAACTTTTTAATATTACGCGCTTCGGCTTCACGCTGTTTACGCGCATTGGCGGCTCTGCGTTCTAAGTCGCGAATGCGTTTATCTTCAGCGCGTTTTTTAGCATCTTCTTTTATTTGTAGCTCAGCAATTTTTTGCTCAACTTGTTTTTGATCAACAGTGACCGCCGAAACCGCATTATCAGGCTCAGGAATAGCCGAATTAAGAGTCACTTCCATTACTTTAGGTGCCGGTGGGTGTATATTTGCAGTTGCCCACAAAAAGCCCCCTAAACCTAAATGTAAAAGTACTGACTTGATTATAGAACTATTCATGTTACTACTGTGTCCCCTCAAAGGATTCTGTCATTAAACCCACAGATGGTACGCCAGCATTCTTTAAAAAGTCCATTAATAACAACACTTCTTGGTAAGAAACCTTACCAGAGCCTTTAATCATTACTGGTACATCAGGGTTTTTCATTAGCTGAAGCTTAATAACCGCGGCCACATCAAGTGCTTCCATTGGTTCCTCTGGATCAGTCCCTATGCTTACATAGTACTTACCTGCCGAGTCAATTGAGGCAATAATGGGTGGCGTGTCTTTAGTATCAACTAAATCCGACTCTTCCATTTTTGGTAAATCAACTTTTACACCGTGAGTAATAAGCGGTGCTGTTGCCATAAATATAATTAGCAATACCAACATTACATCAATGTAAGGTACTACATTAATTTCTGCGACCGGACGGCGCTTCTTACGCTGATACATTCGCTTTAGCCTCTATTTGGGTAGCTGCTTGACGGTGTAAAATATTGGCAAATTCTTCCATAAAGTTGATGTAGTGTGATTCTAGTTTTTCAACTTTATTAGCAAAGCGGTTATACGCAATAACAGCCGGAATAGCCGCAAATAAGCCCATTGCCGTTGCAATAAGTGCCTCAGCAATACCTGGCGCTACCATTTGTAATGTTGCTTGCTTCACTTCACCAAGTGCTATAAAGGCATTCATAATACCCCACACCGTACCGAATAAGCCGATATATGGGCTAATTGAACCCACTGTTGCTAAAAACGATAAGCTCGATTCTAGTTTTTCGATTTCACGCGACAGTGCCACACGCATAGAGCGATGTGTACCTTCCATTACAATGCCAGCACTTTGAAAGGTGTTCTTTTTATGGCGTGCAAACTCTTTAAAGCCTGATGTAAATAACGCTTCAATACCATGAGATTGACCGCTACGTGATGAGATTTCGTTGTATAGTTTGCTTAAGTCGATACCTGACCAAAATTTTTGTTCGAATTTTTTTGCATCAGACAAGGCGTCGCTAATTGCTTTTTTGCGCTGAAAAATAATTGCCCATGACATAACAGACATTGCTACTAGCGCTAGCATTACTAACTGCACAAGCAAACTGGCTTCTAGAATTAGATCTAAAAAATTAAGCCCTGATCCCACGTTAAACTCCTAAATAATTTCAAAAAACGTCAATTTGGTTATTTTGTGTAAATAAGACCATTGTAACGGCCATAAGTTGCATCTAGTGTATCGAGTCAAGGGTTTACTGACAACGATATTGCTATGAATTGGCAACAAAAAACGTTAAACATACGCTTAATCGCTTGTTTGTTTCTAAAACGCGACTACCGCGTTTAGTAAAACACAACTTAATACTACGAAAGTGCGTAAATATACGCAGTAAACTTAATAAAACGCACCGTTTATTCATAAAAAGTGCATAAGCACGCAAAAGTAATTCACGCCACGTTGCATGTACTAATATAACTAATACTGTAATAATACAGCTCAGACCAGTTATTTATTAATTTTCAGCCACTTATAAAGTTAACGAATAATTAACGTACAAGATTCGAACAACAAAAAAATTCATCAGATTAGTTTTTCTTATCTGAAATTTTAAATTTTCTAGTTTGAACAAAAAATGCTTATTCCGTATTATTCTCCCATACCGAGCTTACGCACTGAATGAAACATTTTTCATTAAGCCAAGTTCTTAGTAATAGGATTTTTAATCGTATTACATTGTTTTACTCTTTTTGGATAAAACCTGATTAAGTAAAACGTAGTTCCCTGGATTACTTCCTTCAACTTGTTGTTTGCCCGCATTATATGCGGGCTTTTTTTTGCCTAAATTTTACCGCCAACTTGGCATATAACCGGTATAAATTACACAATCGGTTTAATTGCCAACGGTGTATTTACTATCTTTTTTTACCAGTTCGTATCATTAAATTATCTACTTTCAGTAAAAAGCATGTTTATAACAAGGTAAAACTTATTAACACGAATAGTGCTACATCTAGTCTCTTATGTTGCTACTGCTTTAAAGCTAACTGGTTTTAATGGTACGCAGCATAGCCACGCCAGTCTTAACGTTAAGTGAATTACAAAACGATTTTAATTTATTGGTTACATTTGCAACAAAGTGGATGAAAGCTGAGTAAGTTTTAAAAAACTATACTAATTTTCTTAATTAAGTGAGCTATGTTGAGGCTGGAAAAACGTGTTGATAGCTAGGCAAAAAATTCGCTATTTCGTTGTTCTTGGCAATTGCTCCTGCACTGCAATACATTCTGCATGCAGTCGTAAATGAGAGTTTTTAACGCAGGTAGCGATACGTTTGCCTCGTAAAATGATTAAGTGTTATTGCAAATTGGTATTACATTTAACAGAGGAAGTAGCCCGCTACATTTTCTGTAACAGGCTAAAGAGGGGTTAATCTTGTTTTGGGAGTAAACCAAAGTGATGATACGCATTGTCTGACACAATTCGCCCGCGCGGTGTGCGCTGTATAAAACCTTGTTGAATTAAAAAAGGCTCTATTACATCTTCAATGGTTTCTTTTTCTTCGCCTATGGCGGCGGCTAAATTATCTAGCCCTACAGGCCCACCCATAAATTTTTCGATAATGGCAAGTAAGTATTTACGGTCCATGTAATCAAACCCGCTTTTATCTACGTCAATCATATCAAGGGCAAGCTCGGCAACTGAGGCATTTACTGTACCATCTGATTTTACTTGCGTGTAATCGCGCACACGACGTAATAAGCGGTTAGCTATACGCGGTGTGCCTCGTGAGCGTTTTGCAATTTCGGTAGCGCCATCGTCGCACATTTGTAAATCTAGGTAATGTGCAGAGCGCCCCACTATATGCGATAAGTCAGCTACCGAGTAAAACTCTAAGCGCTGCACTATACCAAAACGGTCTCTAAGTGGTGAGGTAAGTGAGCCTGCGCGTGTTGTCGCGCCAATAAGCGTAAACGGCGGTAAGTCTAATTTAATAGAGCGTGCAGCGGGGCCTTCACCAATCATAATATCGAGTTGGTAATCTTCCATTGCGGGGTAAAGTATTTCTTCAACTTGCGGGCTGAGTCTGTGTATTTCATCAATAAACAGCACATCGCCTTCTTCAAGGTTGGTAAGCAATGCAGCAAGATCGCCGGCTTTTTCAAGTACTGGGCCTGAAGTGGTTTTAATACTTACATTAAGCTCATTGGCAACAATATTAGCAAGCGTGGTTTTACCTAAGCCCGGCGGGCCAAATATTAATAGATGATCGAGCGCTTCACCGCGGCTGCGCGCTGCCTCTATAAATATTTCCATTTGCTGCTTAACATGCGGCTGACCTTTGTAGTCGGCTAAAAGCTTGGGCCTTATTGCGCGGTCTATGGTGTCTTCGTTGGTTTTTTCGCTCGCGTCAATTAAACGATCTGCTTCAATCATGGGTTACTCACAACATTGATTTTAAAGATTCTTTAATAAGAACCTCAGTAGACATATCGGGTTTACTTACCGATTTTACTGCTTTTTGCGCCTGTGGCAATTTATAACCAAGCGCAACAAGTGCCGATACGGCATCGTCTGCAGCATTATTGGCTATCGTTGCATCGCTAGGAGGCTCTATAACGGCATTATCGCTAAATGGCGTAAATAAATCGTTACCCCAATCTTTTAAGCGGTCTTTCATTTCTAGCACTAAACGCTCAGCGGTTTTTTTACCCACACCCGGTAATTTAACCAATGTTGTGGCATCTTCGTTGTTTACGCAACTAACAAATTGCTGCGCCGACATGCCCGACAAAATAGCTAAGCCTAGTTTAGGGCCCACACCATTTGCTTTTAATAGTTCTCTAAAAAGCGCGCGCTCGGTTTTATTATTAAAGCCAAATAATAGTTGTGCGTCTTCGCGTACTACAAAGTGCGTGTACACTATGGCGTTTTCGCCAATATTGGGTAAGTCGTAAAAACAGGTCATGGGCATTTGTACTTCGTAGCCTACGCCGCTTACTTCTAATAAAATTTCAGGCGGTTGCTTTTCAACTAAAGTGCCATTTAAACGGCCAATCATATTTATTTCCTTAAACGTCCTCTAACGGTTTTGCTTGCGCTACCCGCTAGTTTTATTAAATTTTGTTCTGAGTGCGCATGGCAAATTGCAATGGCAAGCGCATCGGCCGCATCGGCTTGCGGTGTGCCAGGTAATTTTAAAATATTTTTTACCATGTGTTGCACTTGCGACTTATCGGCGCCGCCATTACCTACCACGGCTTGTTTAATTTGCCGTGCTGAGTATTCAAATACGGGTAAGTCGGCCATAGAAGCTCCCACTATGGCGGCTCCTCGGGCTTGGCCAAGTTTTAGCGCGGCATCCGGGTTATGCGCCATAAATACTTTTTCTATGGCAAAGGTTTCGGGGGAGAACTGCTCTATTATTTGCGTGATCCCTTGGTAGATCATTTTTAATCGTATGGGGAACTCATGCTCGGCTAATTTAATGCACCCGCTTCCTAAATAGGTAAATTTAGCGCCTTGATGCGCAACCACACCATAACCGGTTAAACGCGAACCTGGGTCTATCCCTAAAATAATGGCCAAACAGCACACTCATTATTGTTATTTTTCAATAACGGTAATAATGCCAGAGCACTGTATAAATTACCAGTGGCGAGTAAAAACAAAAACGCCCGCAACTTAGTACGGGCGTTTAGCGTTAAAAGTATAGCTTAGGCTAAAGCACGTACTAAACCTTGGGTATTTTGTTTAAGTTTACGGGCAATCATAAAGTAGCCAAGTGCGGCTACAAATACCCCGCCCGACACAGGCCCTATTAGCCAAATTGCCGGGTGCAATTTACCGGCTAAGTCAAACATTTGCTGCTGAACAATCAATAAGGCTACATCACTAAATAATGCAGCTACAAACCCGGCTAAGCCACCTAATAGCAAAAACTCATAAAGCGTCGCATTTTTTATTAGCCGCCCTTTGGCGCCTAAAGTTCGCAGTATTACTATTTCTTGCATTCGCTCGCCAAGGCTCGCTTGCACCTGAGATATAAGCACTAATGCGCCACACAACACCACAATAGCAAGCACAAAGCCAATAGCTAACGACACCTGCTCAATGGTTGATTGTATTTGCTTAACAAAGTTATCTACATCGATGGCGGTAATGGTTGGATAGCTGCGCAGTAACTGGCTAAACACTTTCTTTTGCTCTGGCTCTATACGCACAGATGAAATATACGTAGCCGGAAAATCTTTTAGCACATCGGGGCTTAAAATAATAAAAAAGTTGGGTTTTAGCGTCGCCCAATTTACTTTACGCACACTGGTAATTTTAGCGTCAAATGATTGCGCACCAATTAAAAATGTTAAAGTGTCGCCTATTTCTACGTCTAGGCGCTCTAACATAGACTCCTCAACCGATGCCTCACCCACTGCGCCTTCGCCAAACCACTGCCCTTGCACAATTTCGTTTTGGGCTGGCACATTATCAAGCCAGGTTAGATTAAGCTCACGGCCTATGCCTGAACGCGCTTCTTCATCTTTTTTCTCGTTATCTTGCAACGACACTTTACGCGCAACAAGCTCGCCATTTACCGCATTTACTCGCCCACGAATGGTTGGATAAAAATCCGAAACTAAAATATCGTTCTCTGCTAGGTAATTATTTACAGGCTCAAGTTCGTTTTGCGTAATATTAACTAAAAATGCATTAGGCGCATCGGCGGGTAATTGAGACTGCCAATCTGAGATCATGTCATTTTTAAGCACAATCAAAAACAATAGCAATTTTATCGCCAATGAAAAGCTAATAAGCTGCACCGCATTTACGTTGGCACGCTTTTGTATAGAGGCAATGGCTAACGACCAACTATTGCTTGGTTTTAAACCTAATTTACGGCCACCGCCAAATATTAATTTTGAAATAACAAACAAAACCGCAATCAAAGCAAGCGTGGAGACAAATAAAATAAGCGTTATTTTAATGTTGTTACTAAATAACCACATTAATAAAAACACCGTAAGCGCGCTTAAACCTAAGTGCACACGGCTTACCGCTAGTCTGTCGCCTAAATTACGGCGCAATACTCTAAGCGGTGGAATATCAAATAAATCAAGCAGTGGCTTAATAGAGAACATAACCGCACATATAACACCTGTGCTAATGGCCACCAGCCAAGGTTTAAACCCGGCGGCAGGTAAGCTCATATCCATGCTTTTTGCTAAATAACCTGTGGCTATTTCTTGTAAACCGTAGCCTATGGCTAAACCCACAATAACTGCTAAAGCACACACCATGAGTAAGTGCATAAAATATATTTTACGAATTAATGCACGGCTTCCGCCAAGTGTTTTCATCATTGCTACGGGGTCGTATTGGCGCTCACAATAACGCTTTGCCGACACAGCAATAGCAACCGTAGCCAAGATAATGCCCAGCAAACCGGCCAGTAATAAAAAGCTTTCGGCACGGTTTAAGCTATTTGATATGGGCGACTGCCTATCTTTTACGCCATACCAACGTTGGTTTTCCGCCATTTGCGGCTTTAACCATTCATAAAACCGCGTTATATCTGATTCATCGCCTGCATAGAGCTGGCGATAATTTACTCGGCTGCCAGGTTGAATAACCTCAGTTTTTTCAACATCAGCAATATTTATAAGCACTCTGCGGCTGCTCGAAAATACATTAAACGGCGCATCTGGCTCTTCAACCACCACTTTTTCTACATTAAATACTGCTGCGCCTAGCTCTACTTGGCTGCCAATATCAATATTTAAGCTGTAAAAAACCGATTCGCTTAGCCACACATTGCCAGGCTTTGGGCCGCCCTGCGCTACTTGTGTTTCGCCAAGCAATGATGATTTTACTTTTAACTCGCCTTTTAACGGGTATTCGTTAGACGCCGCTTTTACCGAGGTAAATTGCATCTCGTCGTTGGCAAATAACATAGTGTCAAAGTAGATCATTTGCGCAGTTTGTAAGTTTTCTTGTTTGGCTTTGCTAATAAACGCCGTATCTAGCTCATGGGCGCTTGCCAATACTCTATCTGCGGCAATAAACGCGCTACTTTTTTGCGCTATGCTTTGTGCTATTCGCTCAGTGACCATAGACAGTGTAAGCACCGTTAACACCGCCAGCGCAATGGCGGCACTAATTACCGTAAGTTCGCCGCGGCGAAATTCACGTGCAAATAATTTAAGTGCTAACTTAGCCCACATTCGCTACGTCCTCTTTTGAGTTTTTAACTAAGCAGCCCGCTTCAATTTGTACAATATGCTGGCACTTTTGCGCGAGTGCTTCATCGTGAGTTACTAAAATTAGCGTTGTGCCGTGCTGCTGGTTTAAATCAAATAATAGTGACTCCACCATTTTGCCGTTTTTACTGTCTAAATTTGCAGAGGGCTCATCGGCAAATAAAATTTTAGGTGTGCCAATAAAAGCGCGGGCAATGGCTACACGTTGCTGCTCACCACCAGAGAGTTGCGATGGGTAATGATCAATACGATGGCTCAGCCCCACTTTTTCTAATAGGGCTAGAGCTTGCTCTTTGGCATCGCTTTCGCCAGCAAGCTCTGCCGGCAGCATCACGTTTTCAAGTGCGGTTAAGCTTTGTACCAACATAAAAGATTGAAATACAAAACCTACTTTTTCAGCACGCAATGCCGCGCGCTGCTCTTCATCTAATTTATGTAGCGGCTCGCCATCAAGGGTAATTTCACCACTGCTGGCGGTATCTAGCCCCGCTAATAAACTTAATAACGTGGATTTTCCTGAGCCAGAGGTGCCAACAATAGCAACTGACTCGCCATGCTTGACATTAAAGCTGATGTCGCTGAGGATGGGCAACTCACCTTCGAAGGTAGAAACTACTTTAGACAAACCATTTACTTGAATAATATTTAATTGAGAAAGCGCTGACATATGACTCATTCAATCCTACGTTTTGTATTCGTTTTATTTTTAGTTATCAAACCACTTAGTGCGGCGGCCGACAACACGATTTTAATACTTGGAGACAGTTTAAGTGCAGCCTATGGGCTTAAACAAGAGCAAGGCTGGGTTAAATTGTTACAAGATAAATACGATGCAGAGCAGCGTAATATAGAGCTAATTAATGCCAGTATTAGTGGCGAAACTACCGGTGGCGCTTTACGCAGGCTAGATGCCTTACTGGCGCAATACCAACCAAGCCATGTACTTATTGAGCTTGGTGCTAATGATGGTTTACGTGGTTTTCCGGTAACAAAAATGCAGGCCAACTTAACGGATTTAATCGAAAAAAGCCAAGCTGAAAATGCCATGGTCGCGTTAATGGAAATTTATATTCCCCCTAATTACGGGCCGCGTTACAGTAAAATGTTCACTGACAGTTTTACACAAGTAAGTGAAAAAACAAATGCTCATTTACTTAACTTTTTTATGCTTAATGTGGCAGATAAGCCAAACTTAATGCAAAGAGATCAATTACATCCAAATAAAGAAGCACAACCGCTGATACGCGATGAAATGTATGACTCGATCAATCAATGGCTAAATAAAGATTAGGGCGTGTTGTTTGGTGGCTTAACATGCGCTGCACGGCATGTGCTTACTAAGGGCGATACGCCCTTAGCTTAAAGTTTTTTAGCTCATTTGCACAATAAACACGCAAACAAACAATCACTTATTGATTTTTAATAAAATATACGTACTATTGCAAACAACGTCGGTATGTAGCGCAGCTTGGTAGCGCACTGTCATGGGGTGTCAGGGGTCGCAGGTTCAAATCCTGCCATACCGACCATTTAACCTCCTCTTTATTTCTTTTTCACTGTCATTTTTCTGTATTACCTTGTATACCTAGCATTAAATACTATGTGTTTAAGGATGACTTATGAAAAAACGTATTGTGTTTCCTCTGCTTTTATCTCTTTTTATTTCAAGCTTTGCGTTTGCCCAAGGTAGTTTTCGACTTAAAAACGGAAATCTATTAAGTGTGGGTAAAACTAAATCTGACATTGTAGCTGTAGTGGGCGCACCACTTTATAAAGATGTGCTTAATGAGGCTGTTGATATTGGTAATGGCGACAATTTAGTTAAAACAGAAGAGTTTACTTATAAACTAAAAGGCTCGATTGGTGGGATGTACATTGTATTGATCCGTTTTGAAAATAATATTGTGACCAGTATTAGTTCAAAACAAGTCGACAGGCTTTAAATATTTTAGAGTTAGTTTTAAGCAGTTAAAAGCGCCATACGGCGCTTTTTAGTTTTTATTAGTGTGTACGCCCTACGCCGTTACGCACCATGTCTTTACCGTTTTCAAATACCTCGGCTGTTATGCCACGCGCCAGTAATAACTGTTGTTTGTCGTCGAATACTGCAACAAAATGGCTGCCGTCTTTATTGCTTGTAGCCATACCTACACCCGATACACCTTTTAAGCCTAAGCCGCCGTTTTCTACCATAACTAAAAAGTTCTCTAGCTCTGCTAGGTTGTCGATTATGTCGTGCTCGTTATTCATAAATTGCTCTTTGTAAAATCTGCTTGGTTAATGCCTATTCGCAAAACGTAACCACTAAATTAAGCGAATAGGTATAAATTACTTGGGCGCTATTTTATAGCCGATTAAAATAAACATAAACCTTTGTATCGGGTTATTAAGTATATTTAGTACTAGCGCTTAAGGTTAAAAGCGCTCTACATTCAGTGACAAATTACTTAACGCGCAACCATACGGCAGGGTATTAACGCGGTAATAATGCGTATTTTTTGTAGCAGTTAAATTTATTAAAAGGTCATCTTGTTGCCCTACCGCACTTTGCTCTTGGCTTAGGCACATAGCTTGCGTAAGCGAGCGTAGTTTTGAATCGGTTAAAATATTGGCAAATCGCTGTACCGGTAAAGGCGGTATTTTAACAGGCGCTAATGCTTGGCTAATGGTGCGCTCGCTAAGTTCAAACCCGGCATTAGTAATATCTATTACACTGCGAGCAGGCCAGTACGAGTAGTTATAGCTGTTTGCTTTTTGCTGCGTACTTAAATGCGCAACCCCACTTTGCCCTATTACGGTCATTAAATTTCCTTTGTTGGATTTAATAACAACAAGGGCTGTGTTTTCATCAATACCAAAACCGTGCTTAATATCACCGTTTTTTTGCTTTGCGGTATTTAATGTACCCGCTAGGTTTAACGTTTGATTTTGCTCACTAAAGCGGGTACTCAGTGGCCCATAGGTAAACGTGTTTAACCCGTTAAGTGCATTAGGTTGTGGGGTAAGCTTTGCTTTTAATACCGCTTCGCTTTGGTGCAGTGAAAGATAGACGTTTTCGCTTTGTATTTTGCTTCCTGCACCTAGCCCTACAATAACTGGGCGAGTTTTAAGCGCATTCGTCCAGGGGTAGGCAGTATTATTTTCATCATACAGTGCTTTTAAAGCATTTTTAGCCTTGCCGTCGCTAAATAAAACACCGGTACTGGTGTTTATTAAATTAACTAACGCCTCAACCCCATTATTACAAAGTGTTTGCTCAGCCTTTGTGAGCTCAGGGTATACATTGCTGCGATTATACAGGTTCATTTGTGAGTGACGCAGCGCCGGTAAATCACTACAGGTATTGTTAGTAATTGCTTTAGCAAGTGCAGGTGTAAGCGGCAACCATTGGCTGGTTACACCTTTTGGTAAAAGCGATTTAAGCGCCTCTACCTGTGCGTATGGGTCGCGCTGGGCTGCGCTAATAATTAATAAGGTAGGTGTTGGGTTAGCAACCTTTAAGCTCCCCGCTATAAATTGCAATATGCCGTTGCTTTGTGGCTCAGCTTTTGGGGTGGTGTTTGCATGAGGTTGTTCGAGCATATCAAACACAAAGTTAAACTCTTTCTTTGTTAGGCTATTAAGTTGCTCGTTGTTTATATCTCGCCATTGCCAAAGCAGCTCACTTTTAGAGACTGCGTTTGCATTTTTGCTACTAAGGGCACGTAAGGTATTTAAAACATTTGCTTGGTTATTTGTATTGTTAGTCGGCCAATTTAATTTTATTTGCTCAATATTAGTATTGGTTACCTTAAACACGCTTTGTGACTTTGAGTTATTTTGCGTATTGCAACTTTGCGCCGTATTAGCACTGCAACTATTAATGGTACTACCGGCTAAAATAAGGGTTTGATCTTGCTGCTGGGCAGCCCCTTTAAATGAAAATAAAGTAAATAAAACGAATATAAAGCTCACTCGCTTAGTAAAAAAAGCACGGGTACGCATAACGCTCTCAAAAATGATCTAAATAGGCGTTAAGTTTAACAGCATGTAATGGCAGGCTAAATAGTAAATGTGGGTCTCAATGATTGCGACACATGGCATTAGTGTATAAAGCAAGTTTGCCTGCTAGTTAAAAAAGCGCGATGTGCGTTTTACGCAGCCAATACTCTTACATTTAACCATTAATCTTACTTATTAAGCTTACTCTGTTTTACAAACAAATTAGAGGCTATATCAATAGGGTAATTATCGTTTATTAGCTCGCTAATAAATTCAGAACACGCAGATGGCGGAGCAATTAAATAGCTTTTATGCTTAGCGCGCGTGATCCCTACGTACAATAAACGTCGCTCCTCTGAATGATTAAAGGTATCTGGTGCGGGCAATAATGCCTCAACAAGTAAATTGCCCGGATTATTACTTGGAAAACCTAACTTGCCCTGCTCAAAACCTATAATAATACAGTAATCGGCCTCGAGTCCTTTAGAGCCATGCAGTGTCCAAAAGTGCAGTGGGTTAGCAAAGTTGTTACCTGCTAAGTGCTGCTCTACCTCATTAAGCATAAACCGATAGCGGCTCAATATGGCAATACTGGCTGTGTTATTATTTTTATTAATTGTGGCTATAGTTTGCTGCACTTTTAGTGCTACTGACTTTTTACCTTGGTGTAAATCGTCAAGCAAAACAACTTGAGGGGTGCTTACTTGCGTATGTGTGGTGATGTGCTTTTTATATTGTTCAGGGTTTTGCATTACAAAGCGCCCCGCTACCTCACTAATACTGTTGTTATATCTAAACGTTTTTTGCAATAACGTGAGTGAGTGACTGCCTATTAAATCGTTAAACTGCGTGGTGAGCGCCAAATTACCGCCTGAAAACCGATAAATAGCCTGCCAATCATCGCCAACCGCAGTAAAACAAGGTTGTGGACCACTCTTTATTAACGTATTTAAAAACGCCATGCGTGCGCGTGAAATATCTTGAAATTCATCAACTAAAATATGGCGCCAAGGTACACTTACCTCCCCCAATTTAACCGCCTGAGCTGCGCTTGCAATCATGTCGTCAAAATCAATAGCATCTTGCTCTTTTAATTTTTCGTAGTATGCACGCTGCATTGCCACCAATAATGTTGCATAACTTTTATGATTTATAATGCCACTTTTAGCTATTCGCGCTGCAATTTGAGCGTTAGATAGTTGCTCACCCCGTATTGCGCTTAGGCAGTTTAAGTACTTATTTATATTTTGCTTTAACAGCCCTGTTGCAGATAAGCGGTCGTACACTGCCTGGTTATCTACGGGGTTAATGTGTACTTTATGTTTTTGTAGTTGTGCTTTTAAACGCTGCTCAAGCTGACCTTCTTGCCAGTTATAATGAAATGTTTGCACCAACGCATGACCCTGTTTTTTATGGTGCGCGCGTACATATTTAATATGCTCGCTATTTTGCAAGTTAGCCGCGTGCTGCACTGAATTACCTTGCCTATCTGTCACAAAATGCGCCAAGTAAACCTGGTGCTGTGGCAAGTAAAAATCGGCGGTGTCATCATTTTGGTAAGTGTGTTCAATACCATACATGTAAAGCCAGTTGGCAATTAATAAGAGCTGATAACTGCTTACTTCTAGCCCCGATAGGGTTTGATAGGTTTGTGCTTTTATTGTGGTTTTAGTTGCGGTTCTAGTTTCGGTATTGAGGCTATCAGTAGGTTCATACAGGGTCTCAACAAAGGTTTTACAAAAACGTGAGTCTGTTTTTAGGGTATTACTAAGCCACTGGGTAAACCATTTATTAAGCGCCATAGCATCGTTTGCAAAAGGCGATAAGCTACGTGTTTTATTAGCGCTTTGCAGTAACTTAAGCCCCAGCGCATGAAAGGTTAAAATAGTAGGCGGCGTAACGTTTAAATTTGCTTGCTGCGCCCTTAAATTAAAGCGTTGATTTAATTCGTTTGCCGCATTTTTATTATAAGCAAGTATCAATATTTGCTCGGGCTTTACACCACCATGGGCAATTAAATCCAGGGCCTTTGCAACCATTACTGAGGTTTTGCCAGTGCCTGCGGCCGCTAGCACTAAATTTTTGTCGTTATTGCGTATAACAGCAAGGCGTTGCTCATGTGTGAGCGGGTTTGATTCAACCACATTATAAAAGTCGGCTCTTGCCGTTAGTGTTTTTTGCTCATAACTTTTACGTAGCTGCTCTGTGGCATGCGCTACTGTTGGTGAGCTACTTAAAATAGTTAAAAACTTAATATTAATGGCCGATAAATGCTGCTGCCATAGTGCAGGTATTGCGCCGTACTGCTGTGCCAGTGGAAACACCGCCGATTTTAATAACGGCACGTTTGAGTCGCGAAGATACTCGTTTGTTGCATAACGTTTTACAAGCGTTTTTGCTGTATTCACTTTTTCTTCTAGGTGATTGGCAAAAACGCTGTTTAGCTGCTCACTAAGCGTTTGAGCCTGCTGTTTATTTAAAAAGCTAATTACCGTTTTTTTATTATGGTTGAGGGTTATTTTCCCGCTAAACAGGCCTTTTTTAAATTGTGTAAAATTAGTAAAGTCGCTAATTAAATAGGCGCGTGAAGTAGTATTTTTAAAATGTATAACGAGTGAACTTTGCTTAATAGTAACGGTGCTAATACGCGTAAAAAAACGTCCTAACCAGCTTGGAGTGGCAATAAACTGCGCCATAAAACCTTGAATAAACTAAAATTAAAAAATAAATTTTATCACAGTTTAAACGCCAAGGCGCGCCGCGCCTTAAAAGTGGCAGCCTGGTTAACCAAAGCATGTACAAGCAGGCCTCATAAATAGCCCAAAGGCTGTGTACATTGGGTGTTTAAACTGCGGTAAACTCCTCCTAAAACAATCAACAGGCCTTAAGTATTTACTCTAAACAGGTGTTTAAATTTGCTTAAACTTTACGTTTGAATATTGAACAAATTGCACTATTGGTTTAATGTGAAGCTTTTATTAAACGAGAAATAATATGGATTTAACTAAGGAAGAGTTAAGTTTTATTTCGTCTGTTGTAGGCAGTAACAAGGACAATACAAACGATAACTCGCAGCTTAGCTTAAAAACGGCTTTGCCAGATACACTAAAAGGTTTGTTGTCTCACGCTAAATTAACCATGTTAGCTGAGGTGGGCCATTATCAGTTGTGGTTTCCGCTTGAGTTTAAGCTCAACGATGACGGCTACTTAAACCCCGTACTGAGTGCGCCTGAGGTAATTGATACCGAAGGTGTAGACAGAAGCTGGCGTTATTCAGACCTGCATTTACAAAGCGAGCGCTTTTATGTGCTTTCGCTCTCAAGCAGTGGCGTGCTATTAAAGCCGCGCGATCATCGCTATAGCCTTACCCACGCGCAACATATTACGTTTAAACTACCCAATAAGAAAAAAGTCACTCTACTTATAGATTTAGTCCGTAAAACTAATTTAGGCTATGCCGCAAAAATTGTCAGTATCAAAAGTGGTAAAGAGGCATTACGTGAGTATTTATTTGAGAAACATAAACGCGAAAACGCCACCTTGTACGAAAACACGGCAGGTGTAACTGAGCATTTCTAGTTGCAGGCTGTTAATTGCAGCGATAAGCTAACGCCTTTATAAAGCGACAAGTTAAAGGCACACAATGAGCGACACTTTATACCCAATTGGTACCCCTAATAAACCATGGAACGACAGTGATAAAGCTGCATGGTTACAACTTCAACAAAAAAAGCGCGATTATAACCAGCTCGTAGTAAGTAAAATCACCCAGCCTAATGAGTTTTTAGATGTAGAGCAGTACGGCGAATTAAATTATTCGCCACTTAGCTTTGCACTTTATTTATTTAAAAGTAAAAATTGGCAAAGTGATCGCCCTACCGTGTTAATTACTGGGGGTGTGCACGGCTACGAAACAAGCGGCGTTATGGGTGCGCTGGCATTTGCTCAAACTGCTGTTGCACCTTATACAACGCGTTTTAACTTTATTATTGCGCCTTGTATTAGCCCGTGGGGTTTTGAAACCATAAACCGCTGGAACCCAGAAGCTATTGATCCAAATCGCTCTTTTTACGATAACAGCCCTGCCCAAGAATCTGCAGCTATTATGAAATATGTAGCCTCGCTTAACACTGAGTTAGTTGCGCATATTGATCTGCACGAAACCACAGACACAGACAACAGTGAATTTAGACCCGCTTTGGCGGCGCGCGATGGTAAAATTAACACCAACTGGAACATACCAGATGGTTTTTATTTAGTGGCTGATAGCAAAAAGCCAGCACCTGATTTTCAAAAAGCCATTTTAAATAGTGTTGAAAAGGTAACGCACATAGCCCCCAGTGACGAAAACAATCAATTAATTGGTGTACCGCAGGAGCAATTTGGCGTTATAAATTACGCCGCTCGCGAATTGGGCTTATGCATGGGCTTTACTAATGCCCCTTATGTAACGACAACCGAAGTATACCCAGATAGCCCAACTGCCTCAGATGAGCAGTGTACTCAAGCGCAAGTTGCTGTTATTACCGGCGCGTTAGATTATTTAAAGTCGCTTTAGGGGCTTTAAATACCCATGTGCGATAATACTTAATCATTTTGCGGGGTTGAACGTGTCGCTACCTTCGTTACAAAAAGCTCATTTACGACTGCATGGATGCAGAAGGGAGAGCAATGCAGGAGCAATTGCCAAGAACAACTGAATAGCGAATTTTTTGCCAAGCTATCAACATGTTTTTCTAGCCTCAAGATAGCTAACTTAATTAAGCAAATTGGTATAAGTTATAAACTAATTTAAATTAGGAACCTACGATGAAGTATAAAAATAAGCATGCCGAGGTAACTTTATCCGTTGAGGGCAATATAATTATTGCCCAATTTAGCGGAAATTTAGACCTAGAGCTATTGGCCAACTTTAAAACTGCCCTTTTTGATACTGTGGCTGAATTTGAAGGTAAGCAATGGGGTTACATAAGCGACTCATCGTGTGTACTTGCAGCTACGCCCGATGCAGAGCAAGAAATGGTCGCCATAAGCACACAAATGCAGCACACTAATTGCTTGATAAGTGCATTTGTACTCACCTCCCCTATTGCTATAAGCCAAATGCAGCGAATAATGCAAAACGCTAAACGCGATGTAGATTTTAACCAATGTTTATTTGATAACCTAGATGCTGCAAAACGTTTTATTTCATCGCAATTAAATAATGGCGTGAGCTAACTTTAGCCCAAGCCATTGCTAGTTTTTATAAAACTGGCTTGTTTTAGTAATCGCTATGTCAGGGTTTTCTAAGGCGGTAATCACAAAGCTAACTGGGGTCACTTTTGTTGCTATGTCGTAGCCATCGGCGGTGACTGTAACCGGAATTTTTTTCATCACTCCTGGCAATACCAAAATAGAGCTTGGCGCACTAAGTGTGGCCACAGGTAGGCCTTCAATGGCTACGCCGTAGTGCAATGGCTGCTGGGTTTTATTGATGATAGTGAGTGTGTATGGGTTTTCTACCAAGCCTTCATAATTTACACGGTATAATGCGTTTCTGTCACGCAGTACCGATGCCTCTATTGGCGTACGTTGCAATACCCACGCAATCATAGAAATAAGTAATACCCCTGTTAATACACCATACCCCACTAATTTAAGCCTAAATGGATTGGTTTTTTTACCTTCTAGCTGTTTTTCGCTGGCGTATTTAATTAACCCTTTTTGATAGCCAAATTTATCCATAGTGTCGTCACAGGCATCAATACATAAGCCACAATTTATACACTCGTATTGCAAACCGTTACGAATATCTATGCCCGCGGGGCATACCTCTACACATAAATTACAATCAACGCAGTCGCCTAAATTAAGGGCTTTAGGATCAGCTTTGCGTTTGCGAGGGCCTCGGTTTTCACCGCGCTTTGCATCGTAGCTCACTACCAATGTATCTTTATCAAACATCACCGATTGAAAGCGAGAATACGGACACGCCACGTTACACATTTTTTCGCGTAAAAAGCCAGCATTTCCATAAGTACAAAATGCAAATAAAAACACCCAAAAGCTGGTAATGCCCGACCACTGTAAGGTAAACATTTCAAGGTATAAACTTTTAGCGGGTATAAAATACGCCATAAACGACGTTGCAGTAAGCAGCGATATAACAAGCCACGCAGCATGTTTTGTTATTTTTTTACGCCACTTTAATGCACTCCATGGCGATTTATCTAACTTTATACGCTGATTACGAGTACCTTCTATACGTTGCTCAACCCAACTAAACATTAACATCCAGATTGTTTGGGGGCAGGTATAACCACACCACACTCGGCCAAGCCAATTCGTGACAAAAAACAAAGCAAACGCGCCTACCATAAATAGCAGCGCTAAAATCATAAAGTCTTGCGGCAGTAAGGTTAAACCAAAAATAGTAAACTTTTGCGTGGCTACATCAAGTAGCACGGCTTGCTCACCTTTGTATTGAATCCAAGGAATGGCAATAAACATAAGCATAAGTAACCAACCAAGGTTACGGCGTATTTGTTGGTAAAAGCCTTTTTGCTCACGAATATAAATAGGCCCTGGTGTGTTATAGGGCTTGATGATCATATCTTCTTCTTTAATATCAAACTTCATAGTAGCTACTTAATAGTGACGGTATTAATGCTACTTTTGCAACTTTCAGACCAAGCTGAAAGCTTAACTAACCAATTGATATTAAATAAATTTATAAATTACCGGAAAAATTAATCCGCGATATTTAACGAATAGCGCGATATATCACGTATTTTTTCTTATTCCTAGTTTACGCATTTTTGAGCGCAAAGTACTCTCGGGCAAACCTAATTTGCAAGCAGCGCCTTTATCGCCAGATATTTGCCACTGTGACAATTCAAGCACCGCAATAATGTGCTGTTTTTGCGCCTCTGCAAGCGTAAGTGATGTATTTACAGCTGTGCTTGCATCGCCATGCAATGGCTGACTCAGTTTAAGGACAGTATGTTTAGTTAAAATAGCTTCGCGCTCTAGTACGTTTTGTAACTCGCGAATATTACCAGGCCAATCATAAGCTTGTAGTTGGCTAATTGCTTTTTTACTCACCCCTTTTATTTGCTTTGCTAAGCGTTTATTTAGTTGAGTAATTAAATTGGTGCATAAATAAGGAATGTCTTCTTTGCGCTCTTTAAGCGCTGGCACTTTAATAGGAAACACATTAAGGCGGTAATATAAATCAATTCGAAAGGTGCCCTTTTGCACCATTTGCCATAAGTCGCGATTGGTTGCTGCCAATACTCTAATATTTACCTTAAGCGTAGTACTACCGCCAACCCGTTCAAACTCTTGCTCTTGTAATACCCGTAGCAATTTACTTTGCGCTTCTAATGGCAGCTCAGCAACTTCGTCTAAAAACAGTGTGCCTTTGTCGGCCAGTTCAAAGCGGCCTTTACGTCGCTCGTTTGCACCGGTAAACGCACCGCGCTCGTGGCCAAATAATTCAGACTCCAACAAGCTTGGCGTAAACGCTGCGCAGTTCACTTTTATAAAAGCTTGATTACTGCGTTTACTTAACCGGTGTAAGTTACGCGCCACCAGCTCTTTGCCTGTTCCATTTTCACCTAAAATTAATACTGTGCTGTCGGTTTCGCTAACGAGTTTAATTTGCGCCAACATAGCTTGAAAAACATGGCTTTGGCCAACTAAACCTGAGTCTTGCCAGTCTTCGTTAAGCTCTGCAATTAGGTAGTTATTTTCATCTTGAAGCTGCTCACTTAAATGCTTAACTTGCTCAAGCGCTTGCTTAAGTTCGTTTTGGGTTTGCTGCTGCGCCGATATATCGCGAAATACCGCGACCGCACCAATTAACTCACCTTGCCTGTAAACGGGGGTTGATGTGTATTCTACTGCAAACGAGGTGCCGTCTTTGCGCCAAAATACTTCGTTTTTAACCTCGCGGCGTTTGCCATCAAACATGGTGCAATATATTTGGCATTCATCGGCTGGATAAGGAGAGCCGTCGGCGTGGCTGTGATGATGATACTGGTGTATTTTTTTGCCCAACAATTCTTGGGCTTTCCAGCCTGTCATTCGTTCAGCGGCTGGATTAACAAACACCGCATTGCCCGATAAATCAAAGCCGTAAATGCCCTCTCCTACTGCATTAAGTAAAAGTTTGGGGTCATTTAAAAATTGTTTTATCATTGCATCATCCTCGCGAAATATCACGATTATTATGCCATAAAGTGACGCGCTAAACAGTTAAATAAAGTGGCCTTTAATATAAGGCTTAAATAAAGCGTTAATATCTATTTTTGCATTTAACTTTGCCGCAATTAAATAAAGCCCAGCTAGCTTACGATGAATAAACAACGCATCAACGGGCGGTGTATGCCATTGCTGTGACTGTGCGCTCAGCTCTAGCCCTGCATTTTTAATATTCGTTGCTAAGGGACTGTTTTTAAAATCAAACTCGCCAGTGGTTCTTAGCGGCTCACACGCCATTAAAAACAAATCAATAACATGGCTTTTGTAAGAATCTAGTAGGGTATCTTTAAAATAACCTATTTCACGTGCTGCGCTTAACACGCCCGCCCTATTGTTTTCAGTGCCTGCAATAAATAGTGACAGGTAAGCCTTGCTCAATTTACTCGAGATCTCTCGGGTTGCCCCAAAGTCAAATAACACAATTTGCTTACTCTGAGTCTGATAATGAAAATTAGCAAAGTTAGGATCGGTTTGAATTAGCTTAAACTCAAACATTTCTTTAAAAAATAAATCTATGAGCCTAGCTGCAATGTTATTTTGCTCACCTTGAGGTAAATTACTAAGCGCTTCTATAGGCGTTGCTTGCACATACTCCATTGCCAAAATGCGTTTAGTGTTGTGAACGCCATATACTTTAGGCACTTTAAAATTAACGTGCTGGCTTAGCAACTCACCGTATCTTTTAAGGTAGTGTGCTTCGCGTTCATAATCAGCCTCGGCAAGTAGCTGCGCTTTAGCCTCATTTATTAGTGGCTGTATATCAAGCTCTTTAGGGATTAACCGCGCAATGTTTAATAGTGCAATAACATTGTCTACATCGCTATGTACACTTTGCGCTATACTTGGGTATTGAATTTTTACCGCCAGCTTTTCACCATTTTCTTGATAAGCTAAGTGCACTTGGCCAATAGACGCCGCTGCAAATGGCCTAAGTTCAATATGCGAAAAACGATTAAGCCAGTCTTCACCCCATTCACTTTTAAGTACCTTAACTAATTGATTGTGCGGCATTGGGTTTGCATCAGCGCGAAGCAATGCGAGTAATTGAGTAAGTTCAGGACTTAATAGCTCGCCAGCATCCATAGAAAGTAATTGCCCTAGTTTCATGGCAGCACCACGAAGGTGTGCTAGCTGAACAGCTAGTTTTTCTATGTTTTTAGGTTGTAAGAGTAAAGCTTTATTATTCCAACCATTACCCGAGAGCGCACTTTTAGTGCCATCTATAAGCATGTTGGTTGCAACACCACCGGCTAAGGAGCCAAGCTTTGCAAATCGAGAGAGTCTTGAGGTAGGTATGCTGCGCGAAGCTGCCATTATAAAAACCTAATTAGCCTGAGAAACAGGCTAATTAATACGTATATTTTACTGGGCTCGATCTAATTAACCAAACGTTTTGGTAATAAAACTATCGCAAGCAGTGTGCTGTACATTAAAGGCGCGGTACTAATTTAATTGCCCCTTCAACCACTTTCATATCAAGGGGTAATTTGCTTAGCAGCATCATTTTAGGGTCGTCCATATTTAACGTATAAACAGGGTTGAGGGCTAAAAAAGCATTAATTACTTCCATCGCTTCATTATCAAGCGCCGCTAAATTACCTTTAAAGCCACCTGCATCCACACTTGAATCTAGTAGTTTAACATTGCGTAAAAACACGGCTTTTTTTTCACTGTCGTAAAACGGGCTGCCTTCAATTTGCAGCTTTAAGCGTACTGGGTATTTTAATGCAAATGCATTTATTTCTGCACTTGAGTCTGCACCAAGTACTACTACATCACGGTTATCTGGACCAATATTTACACTTAAATCGTTTACATCAAACTGCACTGGCAGCCCCATTAAGCTCACCTTTTCGCTTAACTTAGGCAACTGTTTACCTAGCACACTTTCTACTTCTGAGCTGGTAAATGAGTAAACAGACACGCCTTGTGTAGAATTACATGCGCTTAAAAATAGTGTGGTTAAAAACAGTAATAAAATTCTCATGCTAACCTTTATCCTCGTTGTAATTATAAAAAAGCCGCTTAAACAGCGGCTTTTATTATGCAATACCTGTATTTAATACAAGTTAATTACATATTATGCTGTAAAAATAGTTTTAATTTTAGCTAGTGTGTCAGGCTCAACTGAACCCTTACTGAGCGCTAATAGCTGCTTTAAATAATAGTTTAAATCAGCATGCTCACCACGGTGTTTATCATCAAGCATGGCTACTTGCTCTGCCATTCTAAGCGCTGCATTTTGCGAGCTTACATTGGCAAGAATTTCCATTCTTGTAATAAGCTGTTCACTACTAAGCGACGTCGCTAACGGAGCTTGAAATTGGCTCGGCACTACATCGTTGTTTTCAAGTGCAGTGATCAGCGCTTCAAATTGCGCATGCTGCGCTTGGCTTGTAAGTAAAGCTAGCTTTTCGTCAATAGCACTTAATAATGCTGCCACTTTTGACGCAAGCGATTTATATTGTGCGTAGCCTTTTACTTTGGTTTCTAGGTCATGCAATTGGGCTTTTTGATTAACTTGCTCAAGGGCACTTTCTAGCTCAGCCAGTTCTATTGCAGCTTGTTTATCTATTTCGTTTTGAGCCAGCTTTTGCTGCTCAAACTCACTGCTACGTTTGCTAAAGGTTTCATCGTTATACTGGCGAAACTTTTGCCACAGCGCATTTTCGGCTTTTAAACCTGCAAAACCTATACTTTGCCATTGCTGTTGTAATTGCTTTAACTCTTGGCATGCTGCAGCTAAATCTTCACTTTGCGAAAGCGCTGAGGCGCGCTCCACTAAGGCATTTTTTTGTGCTGCGTTACCTTTATGGTACGCATTTAATATAGCAAGTACGCTCTGCTGCTGTGTTTTAAAGCTTTCGTTTAATACGCGGTATGTTTTAGGGTCAACTTTACCTACGCTACGCCACGCTTTATTTAAACGGTTGTATTGGCTTTCAAACTGCTTCCAATCAAAGCTTTCAATAGCGGTGTCTTGCTCGCTTAGTGCTTGCATATCGTTTATCAGTACTTCACGCTGGGCTTTTGCAGCTTCGCGCGCCACTTCTTGCTCGGCAAAGTAACTACGACACGGTGCAAACAACAGCTCTATGTTGCTATCAAACTGCTCACCTTGTTGCTTTTCTTGCTCTGTATCTAAACGGCCAAGCTCGTTCCAACGCTTACGAAACGCTTTAACTTGCTCAGCGCGATGTTGTGGGTCGTCACACGGTTGGTCGACTAAACCTGCCACTTCTTCAAGTAAGGCTTCGCGTTTTGGCGCGGCTGCGTATTTTTGCCAATCTTTTGCTTCTGCAAGTTGTGCTTCTAAATCGGCTTTTAAGTTTACGAGTGGCTGCTGAAATTGCGGTGTTAACTTATCAAACAACTCTTCAAAGCCTTTAAATACACCAAAAGCAACATTAAAGCGGCCTTGCTCAATAAGGCGCTTTACATCGCGTGCTTTACGTTTGGCTGTGCTTTGGTTTTTTTCAAGCGGTTTTGTCAGCTCACTCATTTGCGCTAAAAACTGCTTTTTATGCGTATTTAATTGCGATTTAAAGTTTTGCTGCAATGCCCCATCAACCACATTTAAATGGCTACGAGTTTGTTTAAATGCGTTATTAAAACAAGTTAAAACATCATCGTAATCAGCTAGCTGCTGCGCAGGCTCAATTGCTTTAAGCTGTTCAAAAGCAATTTTATACTGTGCAATTGCGCTACTAAGCTCTGGTAGTTTAGCCACCTGATTGAATAGTTTTTCAAGCTTTGTAATAACTTGCTTAGTTTGTGCGTTATCGCCGTGTTGGGCATCGGTTAACGTTTGCTTAGCTTGCGCTACTTTAGCCTCTAACCAATCTTGCTGAATTTGCTCTGGGGTTTCTAAGCCTAATTGCAACGCGTTTTCTATTTCTTCGCTCAATGCCTCAAGTGTTGCCAGGGCTAATAATTGACGTTGTTGCTCGGCTAAACGCTGCTGTTGTTGCTCGTGCTGAGCTTTTAAAGTAGCAATATGCGCATCGAGTTTATCGGTAATGCTGATGTATTTTTTATCTAGCTCTTTAACGTGCTCTTCGCTTAACCATTTAAGTTCAAGTGCTTGCCACTGCGCCATTAACTCGCCGGCTTGTGGGTTTACTATGGCGTAATCGTTTTTATCTCGCAAGGCGTTTAGCTTAGCTAAAATAACGCGTGTTGCGCTCTCTACCTGAGCGGGCATTTCAATCGCTAAGCGTTCGTTTTCAACGTGTTGCTCAAGCTGCTGCTTAGCATCGCCTTTAGCGTGCTTTACTAATGGCTTAATAAGTTGATGCGTTATAACGAGCTCTACAAGTTGGCTTTGAAGCTCTTCGCTGCCCTCTTTAAACGCTTTTTCAATTAATTTAGGATTAGCTAAGCGCTTTAAAAGTTTAACGCGTACTTGCAGTTCTTTCTCTGCAAAGGCGAGTTTTTCTAGTGTTTTAACCGGTGCAAAACGGTCTATATACTCACTTTTAATTTGCGTGCTCAGTGCGCTTTCGTTGTTTAACACTGCGTTTGAAATTTGTATTTCAGCTACATCTTTTAGCGCGTGATCTTGTTTATAGGCTTTCCACCACAGTGGTAAGTTATTTACTTTTTGTAATGCTTTGCGGCGTATTTCGGCTGAGTTATCTTCCAGCGCTAATGTGCTTAAAATTGATGCGTCGCGCTCTACATCAAGTTTTTCAATTGCGTCTAGACGAACTTGCTGCTTTGGGTGTTTCCACTTAGGTGTAAAAAGGTGTTTAAAGATCATGTTCACTAAACCTAGCTATTTCGTTTTCTGATTTAAATTCTTTTTGTAGTTGTGCTTTTGTCTTTTGGATCATTTCGCCATTAGCGCCAATGGTAAATTGCTCGTTTGATTGCGCTATTTTAGCTTGGTAAAGCATAACAAGTTGCACCGTTTGTTGCTTTTGCTCATCAGAGAGCGGCGTGCCATCGGGCCATTTGCCGGTTGAAGCACCGTACTGTAAACGCTCAAATAATTCTGGGGTTATATTTTGTACAAGGTTGTCAATATTCATGTCATCTTTTCTTTTTTAGAGTCACTAAAATAACGCGGTTTACTAAGTACCAAATACAGCCAACACCAATCGCTACTGTATACGCGTACCATTGCAGGGTTTCTTTTGCGGGTTGTAAAAAGTATAAGCAAAAAAAGCCACCTAAAAATAGTATGAGCGCCAAGAAAGAATGGTTCATAAACATTTGCTGTTTTTTAATTCGCTGTTCGCGCTGAAGCTGTTGTACCTGCTCAGAGTTAAGCGCGCCAATGTTACTATTGCAATGCGGACACTGCTGATGTTTATCTGAAATTGATTTTGCACATTTGGGGCAATGAATAATCGCCATACTACTCTCCATACTACGCATAAAAAAAGCGCCTTGCGGCGCCTTTTATTGTACTTGTTTTATTGCTCGTTGTCTTTTTTGAATTTAACCCAGTAGTCATCTACGGATTGTTTCATTTCTTTGCGCAATAACATAATGCCAAATAAGTTAGGCAAGGTCATAACGACAATTGCAACGGCTGCTAATTTCCATACTAAAGTGGTATCGGCAAACGAAGCCCAAAAGAACGCGGCAACATAAAATACGCGATACGGCATAACTGAGCGATTACCAAGTAAGTAAATCATGGCACGGTCACCGTAGTACGACCACGCAATGGCAGTAGAAAACGCGAATAACAATAAGCCTATCGATACTATGTATTGGCCGCTATCGCCAAAAAAGCCTCGGGTAAACGCTTTGGTTGTCAGCTCTGCTGAGTGCACTAACGATTTACCAATTAAACTAATGCTGTCGTCGGTTGGCATGCCGTTTTTAACTTCAACAATACCTGTGTACTTATGTTTGTCGGTAATACCAAAACGTATGTCTTCACCAATTGAGCGTGAATGTAATACGGTAAAGCCATTACTTGTTGGCTCGCCATTAACTACATCAATGTTGCCGTTGAATAGCTCTACCTTGCTCTCATTACCGTTTAGGTAATTGTATAGCTCTTGGCGCTGCGCTTCGTTGGTTTCTGAGTAGTCACCTTTAATAATGCTCATTGACGATCGTTCAAAATGTGTTTCGAATTTTTCATTCCACACACCCGACGATAAAATAACTAAGCCTGTTAATGTACAAATAATAATGGTATCGATAAACGGCTCTAAAATTGACACCATGCCTTCAGACACAGGTTCATCAGCTTTTGCCGATGCGTGGGCAATGGGTGCAGAACCTTGACCGGCCTCATTTGAGAACAAGCCACGGTTTACACCTCTGTTAAATGCATACGCAAAAGAGGCACCTAAAAAGCCACCGGCTGCAGCAGAGCCTGTAAATGCATCAACAAATATTGACGCAAACGAAGGGCCGATGTTTTCAATGTTATAAAAAATAACACCTAACGCACCTATGATATAAATCACGGCCATAATGGGCACAACGCGGGATGTAATAGCAGCAATACGACGAATACCACCTAAAATAACCAACGCAAGTAAAATAGATAACACAGCGCCGGTTGCCATAGGTGCAAAACCAAATGTGGCTTCCATACCCTGCGCTATGTTATTAATTTGTGGCAAACTGCCCGTACCAAAAGAGCTAATTACAGTGGCAACGGCAAATAAAATAGCAAGCCACTTCATGTTTAGGCGTTTATCCATGTAATACATAGGGCCACCCGCCATGGTGCCATCTTGGGTTTTTTCGCGGTATTTATGTGAAAGCGTAACTTCTACAAATTTGGTGGTCATACCAAAAAATGCCGTCATCCACATCCAAAATAATGCCGCGGGGCCACCAATAGAAATAGCCAAGGCTACCCCACCAATGTTACCTGTACCTACCGTACCTGAGAGCGCTGTAGCCAGTGCTTGGAAATGAGTTGTGTCACCCTCGGTGCCTTTTTTATCAAATTTACCTGTAACTACTTTACACGCATGTTTGAAATAACGAATTTGTGGGAACTTTAAATAAATAGTAAAAAATAGACCGACTCCTAGCAGCACATAGGGAAACCAAACTGCGCCCCCTAACATGCCATCTAGGCTATCTAAAAGTTGTCCGAATGCATCCACGCTAAATACCTCTTATTATTTTATTTGAGACTGTTGATTGTTTATTACTTACTCAGAGCTAGGTAATACGATAACTAAGCTATTGCGCACTTTTATTATTTGTTAATTTTGTAATAAAAAAGGGCAACATTTTAATGTTGCCCTTACCTTATACTAATTTATCTTAATTTATCAACGACATTTACGATTGCCGCTAAAGTATCTTGACCAAATTGATACGAGCGGCGGTCTGACCAGCCGTAATCTGGGTCTGGTAAGTCGTTATTGTCTTTAAAAGGCATCTCAATTGTGTAAGTAAGTGCTTTAAATTCTTCTGCCGTTGCAGATGAGCCAACTGTTAAATTAGCTTTGCCCGGCTCGTCTTTATCGTAACCGTGCTCATCTTGAAACTCTGGCGTTATAGTAAGCAGCGCAGCTTTAAAGCTATCTTCTAAGTCTTTTAAGCGGTCATCGTAGCTTGGAATACCTTCACTGCCTGCCACAAAGTTATAAGGAATAGCTTCATCACCGTGTATATCTAAATGCATATCCAGGCCAGTTTCGCGCATTTTATTCAGTACTAAATACACTTCTGGGCTATTTTCCATGCTAGGCGTTTGCCATTCACGGTTTAAGTTAACGCCTTTTGCGTTAGTACGAAGGTGACCACGTACGCTGCCATCTGGGTTCATGTTTGGTACTACATAAAATACAGCTTTTGATAGAAGCGCAGCGGCATGCGGGTCTTCATCATCTAGTAGTTTGTGTAATAGCCCTTCTACAAACCATTCTGCCATAGTTTCGCCTGGGTGTTGGCGCGCGGTGATCCAGATTGTTTTTTTATCTTCACTAGGCTGACCAATTTTAAGCACGCTCATATCACGGCCATCAAGTGTTTCACCCAATGTTTGTAATTGGCAAAGCTCTTCGCTTTGCGCCCAGGCTAATAAATCTAAATGACGGTCGTAGCTATATGGCGCAAAGTAAGCAAAATATACACTGGGGCATTCAGGCTCTAGTTCAAAGGTAAGCGTGCCATTTTCGTAATTTGAAGGTACACGGAACCATGTTTGACGGTCATATGAGGCAACAGCCTGGTAGCCTTCCCATCCATCTGGGTAGGCAGAGTTTTCTAAATTATTAATGTTTAACTTATGCAGTTGATAAGGCGTTGTTTCTAGACGAAAGTGAAACCACTGGTAAAATTCAGACTGGTGATCGTTGTTTATCTCTAATTGAATATTTAACGGATCGTTGGCTTCGATAACCTTTATGTTACCACTATCAAAATTGCTGCTGATTTTCATGAAAAAACCTTAAGGTAGAATAAGTTTATCTGCTTTGTTAGGCACGTTGATATTTTGGATTAAATTGACTCTATTTTTGGGTCACTAAATTACAAAAAAGAGCGGCCTAAAAGTGCAGAACTGACACTATTTAAAACCTGTACTGTGGATGATTAAGCTATCTCAAGCAGACTGCAGGTTAAATAGTAAAATGCATTATTGAATGAAATCAAATAAGCATTTCAATAATTAAAGCCTACCACACAGGGTACACTTTAAAAATATAACGCGACTAAAAAAGCCAGCAAAAAAGCTGGCTTAGTATAATTGCGTTTAAATTAGCGAGGTAAGCTTGGGAAAGCAACTTCAGCCATATCACGCATACAACGAACAACTTGGCAGCTGTAGCCAAATTCATTGTCGTACCATACGTATAAAACAACGCGGTTACCTTCAACAATTGTTGCTTGCGAGTCTACAACACCTGCGTAGCGGCTACCGACTAAATCGGTAGATACGATTTCGGTTGATGCGGTGTAGTCAATTTGGTCGCGCAGCTCTGAATGCAGTGCTGTTTCGCGTAAAAACGCATTTAGCTCTTCAACAGACGTGCTGCTATTAAGGTTTAAGTTTAATATAGCAAGCGACACATTAGGTGTAGGCACACGAATCGCATTACCTGTTAGCTTACCTTCAAGCTCAGGAAGCGCTTTAGATACCGCTTTAGCTGCGCCTGTTTCGGTAATTACCATATTAAGTGCAGCAGCACGTCCACGACGCTCTGCTTTGTGGTAGTTATCAATAAGGTTTTGATCGTTTGTGTAAGAGTGTACGGTTTCTACGTGGCCGTTATTAATACCAAACTTATCGTTTAATGCTTTAAGCGTTGGCGTAATCGCATTGGTGGTACAGCTTGCTGCACACACGATTTTATCTTCAGGCTTAATGTCTTGGTTATTTACACCATAAACAATGTTTTTAATGTTGCCTTTAGCCGGTGCTGTTAATAGTACTTTTGCAGCCCCTTTAGACTCTAAGTGCTGACCAAGGCCTGCTTCGTCTTTCCAAATACCAGTGTTATCAACTACGAGCGCATTTTCGATACCGTAAGCGGTGTAATCAACTTCACTTGGCGAGTTAGCATAAATCACTTGGATGTAGCTGCCATTCGCTTTAATTGCATTACGCTGCGTGTCAATTGTGATTGAGCCATTAAATGGACCATGAATTGAATCGCGACGCAGTAAGCTTGCACGTTTCTCAAGGTCGCCTTCTTTACCGCCACGCACCACAATTGCGCGTAAACGTAAGTCGGCATAAGGGCCTGATTTTTCGATTAGTAAACGTGCTAACAAACGCCCTATACGACCAAAGCCATACAATACAACATCACGTGGCTCTTTGGCTGGTGAGTCTGCAATTTCGGCTAATTCGTCTTTAACAAATTCATCAACTGTGCGGCCATTAGCAGCATCGCTGTACAAATAGCTATAAGCAAGTTTACCAATATCAATACGTGCTGAGTTTAGCTCCATTTTACTAATGGCTTCTAAAAACGGAAAGCTTTCGCGTAAACGTAATTTAGTGCCTTCAAATTGCGCTACAGTTTTGTGTGATTTGATAATATCGATAGTACTGGCATTAACGAGAGGACGGCCATATACAGCGATTTCTATGCCACGGTTACGATAAAGCTTACCAATGATAGGTTGCATGCTTTCAGCGTAATCTTGGCGTTCTTGCCAACTATTTGTATATTCTAATTCGTGAGATGAGGTCATTTTATTTACCTAATTTAATCATTTTGAACGGATAGCCTTTAAAAATGCATTAGATTTTGAGAGTAATGCACTTCAGGCAGGGCTATTCTAAGTTAATCTAAAGTTATTCTCTACTGTTAGCGCACAAATGATTGCGCTAGAATAGTAATGTATATATTCATTTGAGGTTAAGGGATGGTTTTAAGAGCAAGCGCAATACTAACAATGCTAGCGTTAACAGGATGCGAAGAACCACTGACTCTCGCTCAGGTATGTAAAGAAACACCTGGCTTTTGTAGTGATTTAAATAAAGATAGCCATTGTAAAAATGAGCGCTCTGAGGTTATTTTAAAACGCTATATAGAATATAAAAAACCCACAGATGAAAACAAATACCAATTGCTTAAGGGATTTGAGTCGTATAATCAATGTATTACTTTAGCCGCAAAAATAGAACATATTAAACTAAAGTCTAAAACAACATCGCGTATTGAAGGTCAGCTTACTAGCATTAAAGAGATGACCCGACTTTATCAAGATACAAAAAACACTAACCACCCAGGTTTGCTTTACTATCATTGGTCACGTAACAATGAGCAAAGTGCGCTGACTCGTTTACTTGCAATGGAAAATGATGAAAGTGTAACCAACAGTGCAGAAATGCAGTTTTATCTAGCTTCTTATTACATTAAGTTTGACGATGAAAAAACAATTGATTTGCTATATAAAACGCTTGAGCTAAATAAACAAGGCCAACAGCCAAATCCTGAAGTGTATACCTCGTTAATCAGCTTATTTTATAAACATGATAAATATAAGCACGCTTACATTTTTTCGAAAGTGGCGCAAAGCGCTGGCATTGAGAATATAGATTTACTACCCATTGAGCACCAACTGATGAGCGATGGTAAAAATTTAGATGCGCTCGATGCCCTTGCTCAACAAACGTATGAACAAATACAAAACGGTGAGTTTGTATCGCCGCGAGAATTTTAGGTAAGCAAAACCCCTGGCATTTAATGTGTTTTAAAACATGATGCCAGATGGTTTTCTTAAATAAAAAAGGCAGCTTACGCTGCCCTTTTTTATTTTGCTTTGCTTGTGCCCACTTCTACACGGGTTTTAAGCTTTTGACCTGGTCTAAAGGTCACCACGCGGCGCGCCGAAATAGGAATGTCTTCTCCTGTTTTCGGGTTACGGCCTGGTCTTTCTTTTTTATCACGAAGATCAAAGTTACCAAATCCAGAGAGCTTAACCTGCTCGCCTTTTTCAAGCGCTGAGCGGATTTCTTCAAAAAACGCTTCAACTAAATCTTTGGCATCTTTTTTATTGATCCCGAGCTTTTCAAATAGGTGTTCAGCTATGTCGGCTTTAGTAAGCGCCATATCTAGTCCCTCAACGATGCATTAAACTTTTCGGCCAATGTGGCCACCACGTTATCAACTACCAGATTGATATCTTTCTCTTCGAGTGTTCTATCAACCGCCTGCAGTGTTAGAGCAATCGCCAAACTCTTATAATTTGGCTCAATACCTTTGCCCTTATACACATCGAATAAGTTTAGGTCAACCAATTGATTTCCGCCAACTTTTTCTATTGTGCTTAAAATATCACCTGAATTAACGCTGTCAGCCACTAAAATCGCGATGTCGCGGCGATTTGAAGGGAATTTTGAAACCCCTACAGCTTGCGGTAAATTTCTTTTTTCTATTGCAGACATTTCTATTTCAAATACAAAAGTTGCGTTATTGATATCTAACGATTTTTGCACTTGAGGATGAAGAGCACCAAAAAATCCTACCTTTTTACCTTCAACATAAATAACTGCTGATTGGCCTGGGTGTAAACCGTCTGACTGCTCTGCTTTAATTTCAAAACGGCTTGTATCGTTGGTGATTGCTAATAAGGCTTCAACATCACCTTTTAGGTCGTAAAAATCAACGTTGCGTTTTTGCTCAACCCAATGCTCGCCGTGTGCAAGGCCAGTGATCACACCGCCAATGACAGGGACTTGCTGCAGGCCATTTTCTGCGCTGTCGTCGCTGATGAATTTAAGACCATGCTCAAATAAACGAATACGTGGTTGTTGACGGTTTTGATTATACGCAACCGATGCTAAAAGCCCTGGCATTAAGCTTACACGCATAGCCGACATTTCAATTGAAATTGGGTGCGGCAGTATAAGCGGATTACTTTGTGGGTGTATAATAGCTTGTGCTTTAGGGTCTACAAAGCTGTACGTAATTGCTTCTTGGTAGCCACGTGTCACTAACGTATTTCGAAACTTACTTAGCGCAATTGTTGACTCGTCATGTGTAGTCATTTTTAATTTTGCGGTTGGCGCAACATTTGGAATACTGTTGTAACCATAAACACGAGCAACTTCTTCAATTAAGTCTTCTTCAATACGAATATCAAAGCGGTAGCTTGGAATATCAGCGCTCCAGCTGTCGTTTTCAAACTTAACGTCTAACCCTAAGCGAGTCAGAATATCAGTCACTTTCTCATCGTCAATATGATGACCAATTACTCGGTCTAAACGCGCACGACGTAGGCGTACTTCTGTCACCTTTGGCAGTTTATCAGCAGCCACAGCTTCTACAACAGGTCCTGCTTCACCGCCAACAATATCAAGTAATAAAGCAGTTGCGCGTTCCATTGCATCGTGTTGCAGGGTAAAATCTACGCCACGCTCATAGCGGTGTGATGCATCGGTATGTAAGCCGTAACTACGAGCTTGACCTGCAATTGCGACAGGGTTAAAAAACGCGCTTTCTAATAAAATATCTGACGTTTTTTCTGTTACACCTGATTGCTCACCGCCAAAAATACCGGCAATCGCAAGTGCTTTATTATGATCGGCTATCACAAGTGTTGATTCGTTCAGTTTTGCAGTATTACCATCAAGCAATACTAACTCTTCGCCTGCATTGGCACTGCGAACCTTAATGCCGCCTTCAATTGCATTTAAATCAAATGCATGCATTGGGTGGCCAAGTTCTAGTAATACATAGTTAGTAACATCAACAACAGGGTCAATTGAGCGAATACCACTACGGCGAAGCTTTTCAACCATCCAAAGCGGTGTTTCTGCATCAAGGCTAATGCCTCTGATTACACGGCCTAAGTAACGCGGACATGCATCAGCATTAACAAGTTCAATAGATACTTCATCGTCAATAGTGCCGCTAACTGCTGGAATTTGTAGCTCGTTTACATCAACGCTGTTTAATACACCTACTTCGCGTGCAAGGCCTTTTATACCCAAGCAATCACCACGGTTTGGCGTTAAGTCAACATCAATTATGTTGTCATCAAGGCCTAAGTATTCGCGCAGGTCTTTACCAATTGGCGCATCGCTTGGCAATTCCATGATGCCGTCGCCTTCTTCGCTAATACCTAGCTCAACAAAGGCACACAGCATACCGTGTGATGGCTGACCGCGTAATTTGGCTTTTTTAATTTTAAAGTCGCCCGGTAAAACAGCGCCCACTGTTGCAACAGCGACTTTAATGCCTTGGCGACAGTTTGGTGCACCACACACAATATCAAGCAGCTCATCGCCACCTACATTGATTTTAGTAACGCGAAGTTTATCTGCATCTGGGTGCTGTGCGCACTCAACCACTTCACCAACCACTACGCCGTTAAAATCCGCTGCCGCGCTCTCAACTGCATCAACCTCAAGGCCAGCCATAGAAAGCTGTTCCGAAAGAGCTTGCGTATCAATAGCAGGATTTACCCACTCTCTTAACCACTTTTCACTAAATTTCATTTTATATTTTCACTCTTAACGGAACTGGTTTAGGAATTTTAAGTCATTTTCAAAAAATGCACGTAAGTCGTTTACGCCATAGCGCAGCATGGTTAAGCGCTCTACGCCCATACCAAAAGCAAAACCAGTGTATTTTTCTGGGTCAATACCTACTGACTTAAGTACGTTAGGGTGAACCATGCCACAACCTAATACTTCAAGCCATTTACCGTCTTTACCCATAACATCTACTTCAGCTGAAGGCTCTGTAAATGGGAAGAATGAAGGACGGAAACGAATTTCCATGTCTTCTTCAAAAAAGTTACGTAAGAAGTCGTGTAAAATACCTTTAAGCTCTGTGAAGCTTACATCAGTATCAACCATTAAACCTTCTACCTGATGAAACATTGGAGTATGCGTTTGGTCGTAGTCGTTACGATATACTCGACCTGGCGAAATAATTCGCAGTGGCGGTTGCTCTGTTTCCATAGTACGAATTTGCACACCACTTGTTTGGGTACGCAGTACTAACTTAGGATTAAAATAAAAGGTATCGTGATCAGCGCGCGCTGGGTGATGCTCAGGAATATTTAGCGCATCAAAGTTATGAAAATCATCTTCTACTTCTGGGCCTGATTTAACTTCAAAACCTAGCTCGCCAAAAAAGCTTTCTATACGCTCGATTGTGCGTGTTACCGGATGAAGGCCACCCGTAGGCATTACGCGCCCTGGTAAAGTTACATCAATTGTTTCAGCTGCTAGCTTTTCTTCAAGCGCTTTACTTGCTAAAAGCTCACGCTTTTCGTTAATGGCTGCTTGTACATCTTGCTTAGCTTGGTTAATTACTTGGCCTGCTTCTTTGCGTTCTTCAGGAGCAATTTTACCCAGTGTTTTAAGTAAGCTTGTGATTTCGCCTTTTTTACCAAGGTAATTAACCCTGATCTCTTCTAGTTGCGCGATTTCACTGGCACTGGCAACTGCCTCAAGTGCTTGCGCTAAAATATTTTCTAAGTTCATTCGATACCTGATCTTTCACAGAAGGTGATTACAATTTTGTTGACTAATGATAACTGAAAGCAGGGTCTAGATTCTAGACCTACTACAGCTTTAACGTTGATTTTATGAAGGGAATTGTTAATTTTCGTTGTGCGGCCATTGATGCATGATCTAATTTGTCTAATACGTCTAATAAAGCACGCATATCACGACTCAAGCGAGTCAATAAAAAGCGCGCGCATTCATCGCTTAGTTCAAGCCCACGCATATGCGCTCGCTTAACCAGTGCTTGTGCTTTATCATCATCACTCATTGATCGAATTTGAAAGGTAGTTCCCCACTTTAGCCGAGACTCTAAGTCGGGCAAGCTGATATTAAGCATGTCAGGAAGTAAATCGGCCGTAACCACTAACATTTTTCCGGGCTCGTTAAAGCGATTAAAAAAGTTAAAAAGGGCTTTTTCCCATGCATCATTGCTAGCGACTAAGTGCACATCATCAATACATAATACATCGAGTGCTTCTAAACCATCTAACACCATAGGGCCAAAGTCGATAACTTCACGCATAGACAACAGCATGTTTGACAAACCACGCTCTTGGGCTTGTATACAGGTTGCGTACAATAAGTGAGATTTACCAGAATCGCCTAAGCCGCACAAATAAGTGTACTGAAATTTGTTGGCAAGCTTTGAGAAGCTCGCTTTAAGGTGGTTTACTTCTAAAGAGTCTTCCCCACCAAAATAAGAAGCAAATGTTTCATCATCAGGCAAGGTGACTGGTAGTGCCATTTGCATTGGCTCAGCACTTAGCATTACTCACCGACCCACTGATACTCAAGACTGTTTTTGTCTACAACATGGTAAAATGCGCGAGGGTCAACATAATCTCTAAAGGCACTATCAAGACCAAGGCCTTTTTTAAGATCGCCCACACTGCCAGTGTGGTTAAGCTTAAACTCAACAAATTCTGGGGTTTTGCGCATTATTGTTGCTTGCGTCACTACACTCAAACTTTGTAGACGACGCTTTGCAAGTTCAATATCGACAAAGCTTTGAGTGCCTTTTAAGGTAAGCGTAGCCGCTGCCTGTTCATAATACGCGTTAGGGTCGATAGCGTATTCATTGGCTAATCCCAACGCTAAGCTGTCTATCATCTGGCCTACTATTTGTTGTTTATCACCTTCAAGACGGTTTGAATCGAATAAGTCGTCATTAGTAAAACGCCAGTCTAAAATCCAGGTTTCGCTGTCGGGCTCTTGATACATTCTTGCTGTAATGCTTCGCTCTGCACTATAACGGCGCGACGCCTCTTCCACAGGCTCTGAAAAATTACCCCATACTTCAGGAATGCCAACCAAACGTCTGTCTTGTAAATCTAATAGCGGCACTACAACGGGTAAACCACGTCGACCCGCTTTGTCATATATAAGCTGCTCTAACTGAGGATAGCTTTCTTGCGTAACAAGCTCTCTACGCCAGTTATCTTCAATACCTAACCAAATAGCAACTAATGGGCGCTGTACGCCCCAAAGAGGTAAATTTAATTCTTTAATTAATTCATTTATTTTACGCGCTTCAAATTTAACAACTAGATTAAGCTGTCCATTCGCTTTTTCGTCGTATTCAAACTTGAGCATGTAATCTGAAATGTTTTTGGTGCGTTGTTGAGCAAGCCTATTTTGATCAGCAGATTCATCCCCGCTTACCTTTACTAATACATTGAGTAATGCTTTGCGGCTAGCGGCTAAACGCGTGTCTCGACTTTTATCATCGACTTTTAATATATCTTGATACAGATCAGTTACTTCAACTGCCGATACAGAGAAACAAAATATAAATGATATGGCACTAATTAATAATCTATACACTGGCTATTAGTTCTTGGTTTTAAACTATTTTGATCCTAAATCAAAGCCAGTAACAAAGCAAAATTATATTTGTAATCTAGCTATGTTGAATAAATACTGTTTATCTTAAAGCTTAAATACAGAAACAAACTGCTACTTAACTATATGTAAAATGGGTTGTTATTGGTGAGGCGAGCCTTATCCGCGGGTTTCGTGATACTCAACCCACGCTCCGGAGGTGGTGATATTACGTAAAGACATGTATTTCACTTTTCTGCGGACGTAAAAAAGCCCGGCTCTTTTGAGTCGGGCTTTCTTGTATTTGGAGCCTGGCGATGTCGTGGTGCCCACAGCGGTAGAGAGTCACATAGCAAATGCGACATTATCATTGTGTCGGGTCGGCCTTTCGTAGGGCTCGCCCTCGAGCTGTTTCGTTTTTCTACTGATTTCGGCTATTTATTAAATCCCAGACAGCAAAAAACCCGTCACATCGCT
>NZ_LJSP01000010.1:114275-114616 GCF_001399995.1 Pseudoalteromonas sp. P1-11 | reverse complement strand
CCTTTTTTGAAGAAAACTTGAAATAAATGACTGTTCGCTGAGTATTTGAGCTAAACGTTCAAAAACCCAACTAAAAGTAGCCTTAAGCCCACTAAATTAGCGAGTTAAAATTAAATATCTCTGTTTGGTTGGCCAATTTGCTTTATCACTATCCAAATTGCACTGTACATCTACAGTCTGGGGTATGTTTTACAAACCTTATAAGCTCGACTTAGAGGGTTACCGCTTAATTAAGCTTTTTGAGAAACCAGGCTTTATAACTATATTGGTTTAACTAAGTCGGTTTAGCATAATGAAGGTAATAGGTAATAGGTAATAGGTAATAGGTAATAGGTAATAGG
>NZ_LJSP01000010.1:0-114234 GCF_001399995.1 Pseudoalteromonas sp. P1-11 | reverse complement strand
TAATAGGTAATAGGTAATAGGTAATAGGTAATAGGTAATAGGTAATTATCAAGTAACTATTTGGAGGGATGTCAAATTTTAGGCATTAAAAAGCCGAGCATTAAGCTCGGCTTTTTGGTGTCTCTTTAAAGACTTACTCTGCAGACTGCGCGTCTTCTTGAACTTCTTCGTTAGTCGCTGGGCGACCTACTAGTTCAATATAAGCCATTGGTGCATTATCACCAGCACGGAAGCCACACTTAAGAATACGAGTGTAACCACCTGGACGGTCTGTATTACGAGGACCGATTTCGCTGAACAATTTACCAACTACTTCATTATCACGCGTGCGAGCAAACGCTAAACGGCGATTTGCTACACTGTCAGTCTTAGCCAGTGTGATTAAAGGTTCAATTACACGGCGTAACTCTTTCGCTTTAGGCAAAGTAGTTTTGATGATTTCATGTTTCACCAAAGAACCTGCCATATTGCTGAACATCGCTTTACGATGGCTACTGTTACGGTTTAATTGACGACCACTCTTACGATGGCGCATGACCCTATCCTTCTAACTAAACTAATATAGTGATTTAGATTATTCAGCTAGGCTTGCAGGCGGCCAATTTTCTAGGCGCATGCCTAGAGAAAGACCACGTGAAGCTAGCACGTCTTTTATTTCAGTTAGAGACTTCTTGCCTAGGTTAGGCGTTTTAAGAAGCTCAACTTCAGTGCGCTGAACTAAATCACCGATATATTGAATTTGCTCGGCTTTCAAACAGTTTGCTGAACGTACTGTTAGTTCAAGATCATCAACTGGACGAAGTAGAATAGGATCGAATTCTGGCTTCTCTTCTTTCTCTTCTGGCTCAGTTACATCACGTAAATCTACGAATGCATCTAATTGCTCAGCTAAGATAGTAGACGCACGGCGGATCGCTTCTTCAGGATCTAAGGTGCCGTTTGTTTCCATATCAATGATTAACTTGTCTAAGTCTGTACGTTGCTCAACACGGGCTGATTCAACCGAGTACGCAATACGTTCAACTGGGCTGAATGATGCATCAAGCAGCAATCGACCAATTGGACGCTCATCGTCATCAGAGGATAAACGACTAGATGCCGGCACATAACCACGACCACGCTCAACACGAATACGCATGCTGATCTCGCTGCTATCTGTCGTTAAATGACAAATAACGTGATCTGGATTAGCAATTGTTACATCGCCATCGTGCTGAATATCAGCCGCAGTCACAGGGCCTACACCAGATTTAGTCAGGGTCAGAAAAACTTCATCTTTGCCTTCTAACGTTACTGCTAGACCTTTTAGGTTTAGTAGTATTTCAATGATGTCTTCTTGTACGCCTTCTTTCGCGCTGTACTCATGCAATACACCGTCGATTTCAACTTCAGTTACTGCACATCCAGGCATAGATGATAACAGTATACGGCGTAAGGCATTACCCAGAGTATGGCCAAAGCCACGCTCTAGTGGTTCTAAAACTACTTTAGAACGCGTTGGGTTGATAGCGTCGATATCGACTAACCTTGGTTTTAGAAATTCTGTAACAGAACCCTGCATTTTATCCTCTCTTAACTCTTAACTTTACTTAGAGTAAAGTTCGACGATTAGTTGTTCATTAATGTCCGCAGACAGATCTGAACGCTCAGGTAGGCGCTTGAAGCTACCTTCCAATTTCTTACCGTCAACTTCAACCCAAGTCGGCTTTTCACGTTGCTCAGCCAACTCTAGAGCAGCGATGATACGTGCTTGTGTTTTAGACTTCTCACGGATTACTACAGTATCTTCTGGAGCAATTACGTATGAAGGAATGTTCACAACACGACCATTAACTAAAATCGCTTTGTGGCTTACTAACTGACGTGCTTCAGCGCGTGTGCTAGCAAAACCCATGCGATATACAACATTGTCTAAACGTTGCTCTAAAAGCTGTAACAAGTTTTCACCTGTATTACCTTTAAGGCGAGCAGCTTCTTTGTAGTAATTACGGAATTGCTTTTCTAATACACCGTAGATACGACGTACTTTTTGCTTTTCACGTAATTGTAAACCGTAATCAGATAAGCGACCTTTACGAGCGCCGTGCTGACCAGGTGCAGTCTCAAGTTTACACTTAGAGTCGATAGCTCTTACGCCGCTCTTAAGGAACAGGTCAGTACCTTCACGACGACTCAGCTTGAGCTTAGGGCCCAAATATCTTGCCATGTTATTTCTCCTAACCTATTGTTAAACGCGACGTTTCTTCGGTGGACGACAACCATTGTGTGGTATTGGCGTCACGTCAGTAATGTTGGTGATACGGTAACCAGCAGCATTCAAAGCACGTACAGCAGATTCACGACCTGGACCTGGACCTTTAATGAAAACTTCTAGATTTTTTAAACCGTATTCTTGAGCAGCAGTACCTGCACGCTCTGCAGCAACCTGAGCAGCAAATGGTGTAGATTTACGTGAACCACGGAAACCTGAACCACCGGCAGTAGCCCATGATAGTGCATTACCTTGACGGTCGGTAATTGTTACAATAGTGTTGTTGAAAGACGCATGAACATGAGCCATACCATCAGCAACTTGCTTTTTAACCTTTTTACGACGAATTGGTGTCTTAGCCATAATACTATCCCCTTATCGCTTAATAGGCTTACGAGGACCCTTACGGGTACGCGCGTTAGTCTTTGTTCTTTGACCACGTAGTGGTAAAGAGCGACGGTGACGTAGGCCACGGAAACAACCAAGGTCCATAAGGCGCTTGATATTTAGAGTAACTTCACGACGAAGGTCACCTTCTACAGTGTACTTGCCAACTGCATCACGCAGTACGTCAAGAGTTTCGTCTGAAAGTTCACCGATTTTTGTGGTCTCGGCGATACCAGTCGCTTCTAAGATAGCCTTAGAGCGAGTCTTACCTATGCCATAAATAGCTGTTAAACCAATAACTGCATGTTTATGATCAGGGACGTTAATGCCAGCGATACGGGCCACTAACACATCTCCTATATTTGAATTTGGTAATCAAAAGTTTGAAAAGCCCGTAAGGATACTCAAACGAAGACCAAATCACAACTAAAAACACAGGCCGAGAAATCTCAGCCTGCACGACTGTTTACTTAGCCTTGCCTTTGCTTATGCTTAGGCTCACTGCAAATTACGCGTACTACACCAGCACGTTTAATAACTTTACAGTTACGGCATATTTTCTTAACGGAAGCACGTACTTTCATTGCTCAACTCCGTAAACTGACCTTATCGGCCGTAGCCTTTAAGGTTCGCTTTTTTCAGCACAGAATCATACTGATGTGACATCAGGTGAGTCTGTACTTGTGCCATAAAGTCCATGATTACTACAACGATAATCAAAATTGATGTACCGCCGAAATAGAATGGCGTTTGCCATGCCATAGTCATGAATTCGGGCACCAGACAGATAAAGGTTATATACAAAGCACCTGCCAATGTCAGGCGTGTCATCACTTTATCAATGTATTTAGATGTCTGCTCACCTGGACGAATACCTGGGATAAATGCGCCAGATTTCTTCAGGTTGTCTGCTGTCTCACGCGGGTTAAAAACCAACGCTGTGTAGAAAAAGCAGAAGAAGATGATAGCTGCTGCTAGCACCATCGCATACAAAGGCTGACCTGGAGTCAACGTTGTTGCAATAGCTTGTAGCACATCAGCGACCGGACCTTCACCCTGGCCGAACCAGCTTGCAATTGTACCAGGGAACAGAATTATACTGCTAGCGAAGATTGGTGGAATAACACCCGCCATGTTTACTTTTAGTGGTAAATGCGTGCTTTGAGCAGCAAATACTTGACGACCTTGTTGGCGTTTAGCGTAGTTAACAACGATACGACGTTGTCCACGTTCGAAAAACACTACAAGATAAGTAACAGCGAATACTATAACCGCAACCATCAACAGTACAAAAACATTCAAATCACCTTGGCGCGCCATTTCGGCTGTCGAACCAATAGCAGACGGCAGGTTAGCTACAATACCAACAAATATTAGAACTGAGATACCGTTACCGATACCGCGTTCTGTTATTTGTTCGCCCAACCACATTAGGAACATAGTACCAGTTACTAAACTCACCACTGCGGTGAAATAGAAACCGAGACCCGGGTTAACAACTAACCCTTCCATCATGCCCGGTAAGCTAGTTGCAATACCGATTGATTGGATAGTAGCAAGCACAAGCGTGCCGTAGCGTGTGTACTGGCTAATTTTTTTACGCCCTTGCTCACCTTCTTTCTTAAGCTCTATAAACGGAGGATACATATGCGTTAATAGTTGCGTAATAATCGAAGCCGAGATATACGGCATAATACCCAGTGCTAACACTGAAGCTCGCTCAAGCGCACCACCGCTAAACATGTTGAACATCTCAACAATGGTGCCCTTTTGTTGCTCGAAGAAATCGGCAAGTACAGCGGCGTCAATCCCAGGGATTGGCACAAATGAACCTAGACGGTAAATAATGATAGCACCTAAAACAAATAGTAATCGACGCTTCAATTCCGAAAGTCCACTTTGTGCACTTTGTGTATCTTGACCTGGTTTAGCCATTAGTACTTCCTTAGTCTTCTACCTTGCCTCCGGCAGCTTCAATAGCTTCGCGAGCACCTTTAGAAGCCTTAAGGCCTTTAACGGTAACAGCGCGTGAAACTTCGCCAGATTTAACAACTTTAACGAACAGAACGTTCTTTTTAACTAGACCAGCTGCTTGTAACGCGTTTAGGTCTACCACATCGCCTTCAACTTTAGCGATTTCAAAAAGGTTTACTTCTGCAGATACTAACGATTTGCGTGAAGTGAAACCAAATTTAGGTAGACGACGTTGCATAGGCATTTGACCGCCTTCAAAACCAACGCGTACTTTACCGCCAGAACGTGATTTTTGACCTTTGTGACCACGGCCACCAGTCTTACCAAGACCAGAACCGATACCACGACCAACACGTTTTGGAGCAGTTTTAGAACCTGCAGCAGGTGAAAGTGTATTCAAATGCATGAAATTAACCCTCTACCTTAACCATGTAAGAAACTCGGTTGATCATACCACGTACACATGCTGTGTCTTCTAACTCAACAGTGTGGTTGATACGACGTAAACCAAGACCGCGTAATGTAGCTTTATGCTTCGGTAAACGACCGATAGAGCTCTTTACTTGTGTTACTTTTACAGTTTTATTTGCCATGGTTACCCCAGAATTTCGTCTACGCGCAGACCACGTTTAGCAGCGATTGACTCAGGAGAGTTCATGTTCTCTAGAGCTTGAATCGTTGCACGTACTACGTTGATCGGGTTGGTAGAACCGTAACATTTAGAAAGTACGTTCTGCACACCAGTAACTTCTAGTACTGCACGCATAGCACCACCTGCGATGATACCAGTACCTTCAGATGCTGGTTTCATGAACACTTGTGAGCCAGCATGACGTCCTTTAACAGGATGCTGTAATGTGTTGCCATTTAGGTCTACATTGATCATGTTGCGACGTGCTTTTTCCATTGCTTTTTGAATAGCAGCTGGAACTTCACGAGCTTTACCATAACCAAAACCTACTTTACCTGCGCCATCACCAACTACAGTTAGTGCAGTGAAGCTAAAGATACGACCACCTTTAACTACTTTAGACACACGGTTTACCGCGATTAGCTTTTCAGCTAAATCAGGCTGTTGTTGCTTTGCTTCTACGTTAGCCATTGTCTACTCCTAGAATTGCAAACCGGCTTCACGCGCAGCATCAGCTAGCGCCTTCACACGGCCGTGATATTTAAAGCCACTGCGATCAAAAGCAATCTTTTCGATGCCTTTGTCAGCCGCACGTTCTGCAACCGCTTTACCAACTGCTTGTGCAGCTGAAACGTTGCCTGTGCCTTTAACTGTTTCGCTAATAGCTTTCTCAACAGTAGAAGCAGCAGCCAGTACAGTACCCTCAGCATTAACTACTTGAGCGTAAATGTGACGTGGCGTGCGGTGGATAACAAGACGCGTTGTGCCTTGTTCAATATAATTTCTACGAGTGCGTTTAGCACGACGTAGACGAGCTGTTTTTTTATCCATCGTCTTACCTTACTTCTTCTTAGCCTCTTTACGGCGTACATTCTCATCTGAATAACGAACACCTTTACCTTTATAAGGCTCAGGTTTACGGTATGCACGAATGTTAGCAGCTGTTTGACCAACTAACTGCTTATCTACGCCCTTAACTAGAACTTCTGTTTGGCTTGGAGTTTCAATCGTAATTCCCTCAGGAACTTCGAAATTAACTGGGTGCGAGAAACCAAGTGTTAAGTCTAAAACTTTACCCTTAGCTGCAGCACGGTAACCAACACCTACTAACTGAAGTTTCTTCTCGTAACCTTCATGCGTACCAACAACCATGTTGTTGATTAGAGCGCGAGCAGTACCTGCTTGAGCCCATGCATTAGCTACGCCTTCACGAGGTAAAGTTGTAATAACGTTGTCGTTAACTTGTACTTCAACAGCGTTGTTAATAGTACGAGTAAGTTCACCGTTTTTGCCTTTAACTGTGATGTCCTGGCCTTTTAATGTAACTTCTACACCGGCAGGAACATTGATTGGTGCCTTTGCTATGCGAGACATAGTTCCCCTCCGATTAAGCTACAAAGCCAATGATTTCACCACCAACACCAGCACTACGTGCTGCGCGGTCTGTCATTAGGCCTTTAGAAGTTGATACGATAGCGATACCAAGACCACCCATTACCTTCGGTAATTCGTCACGTTTCTTATAGATACGTAGACCAGGGCGGCTAACACGCTGGATATTTTCAATTACAGCTTTGCCTTCGAAGTATTTCAACTCGATAGAAAGCTCAGGTTTCGCTTCGCTGTTTACAGCGAAATCTGCGATGTAACCTTCGTCTTTTAATACTTTAGCTACTGCTACTTTCAGCTTTGAAGTTGGCATCGTTACAGATACTTTCTTCGCTGATTGACCGTTACGGATACGTGTAAACAAATCCGCGATAGGATCTTGCAAGCTCATAGTCTTACTCCCGTGATACTATTACCAGCTAGCCTTTTTAAGGCCAGGAATTTCACCGCGCATAGCTGCTTCGCGAACTTTAATACGGCTCATGCCGAATTTGCGAAGGAAACCATGTGGGCGGCCCGTAATGTTACAACGATTACGTTGACGTGCAGGGCTAGAATCACGTGGTAAAGCTTGAAGCTTAAGTACCGCGTCCCAACGATCATCTTCAGATGCGTTAACATCGCTGATGATAGCTTTTAGTGCTGCACGCTTTTCAGCGTACTGAGCAACTAGTTTAGTGCGCTTTGCTTCGCGCGCTTTCATAGAATTCTTTGCCATAACCCTACCCTTATTTCTTGAATGGGAAGTTAAACGCTTCTAACAACGCACGGCCTTCCTCATCAGATTTCGCAGAAGTTGTGATTGTGATATCCATACCGCGTACACGGTCTACTTTATCGTAATCAATTTCTGGGAAGATGATTTGTTCACGTACGCCCATGCTGTAGTTACCACGTCCATCAAAAGACTTAGCACTCACACCACGGAAGTCACGGATACGTGGGATAGCGATTGATACCAAACGCTCAAAAAAGTCCCACATACGCTCGCCGCGTAAGGTTACTTTACAGCCTATTGGGTAGCCTTCACGCACTTTGAAGCCAGCAACAGATTTGCGTGCTTTAGTGATTAAAGGTTTCTGACCAGCGATAGCTTCTAGATCCGCAACAGCGTTATCTAAAATCTTCTTGTCAGCTAGGGCTTCGCCCACGCCCATATTTAATGTGATCTTTTCGATCTGAGGGACTTGCATGACAGAGCTGAAACCAAACTTCTCTTGAAGCTCAGCAACTACTTTGTCTTTATATACTTCATGCAGTTTCGCCATCATTCTACTCCAACTATTAGATAGTTTTACCAGTAGATTTAAAGATACGTAATTTCTTACCATCTTCAATCTTGAAACCTACACGATCTGCTTTACTCGTTTCCGAGTTGTAGATCGCAACGTTTGATACGTCGATAGACGCTTCTTTCTCAACAATGCCGCCAGCTTGGTTCAATTGTGGAACCGGCTTTTGGTGTTTCTTGATTAAGTTAATGCCTTCGACAAATACTCGACCAGACTCGGTAACAACTGAAAGCACTTTGCCGCGCTTACCTTTGTCTTTACCTGCTAGTACGATTACTTCGTCATCACGACGGATTTTTGCTGCCATGATAGACTCCTTACAGTACTTCTGGGGCTAGTGAAACAATTTTCATGAACTTATCATTACGAAGTTCACGAGTCACAGGGCCGAAGATACGAGTACCAATTGGCTGCAAGTTATCATTTAAGATAACAGCCGCATTGCTATCGAAACGGATCAGAGAACCGTCCGGACGACGAACGCCTTTTTTGGTACGCACAACTACCGCGTTTTTAACATCACCTTTCTTCACTTTACCGCGAGGAATAGCTTCTTTCACAGAAACTTTAATGATATCGCCAACTGCCGCATAGCGACGGTGTGAACCACCAAGGACTTTTATACACTGCACTTTGCGAGCGCCGCTGTTATCAGCAACTTCCAGCTGAGTTTGCATTTGGATCATGTTAATGACCTCCGGTGTAGTAATTACAACTTGCCTTAAATTTGTTTAAAATCAAGGCACTTCGATTAAATCCCACTCAAAAAACAACAGAGTTGTCTCTTAAGGGCGGGCAATTGTACCAGCATTGGCTAGTGAGTGGTAGGTTATTTTTTAATTAATTTAAGGGAAGGACAGATTAAAACTGAGTAAAAACCGCTATGTAGCTATTTTACAAGTGGTTATAAAACAATCAAGGCGCAAATAGCGCCTTAATTATTTATTTGTGGGGTTTAATAGTATTAGCCAAATAAGCCTTTTAGTTTATCTTTGACTTTGTCCTTGGCTTTTTCTTTTGCTTTCTCTTTGGCGTCATCGAGCTTTTGCTTTGCTTCATCTTTAAGCGCGTTGCTTACATCTAGCTTAAAGCCAACGTCATGAAATGGGCCTTCTATACGCAGTGGGATTTTAAAGCCTGTACTATCATCTGTAGTGCCTTGCCCTTCAATCGAATCAACAATGCCGGTCACTAAGCGATAATCAACATTGGTTTGAGGCAAATCTACATCGCCCTCACCTGTAATACGAATAAGTGGGCTCATCAGCGATAGGTCGTTATTACGGCCCACGCCATTAGTAAAGTTAAAGCTACCTGTGAGCGCAGAAAAATCTGTTTGCTCTGATTCTTCAAAGCCTGTATCTAGCCCTACACTCACAGCTCCAAGGTTACCCGTAATAAGCTCTTTGCCTTTGCGAACCATCTCAGCCACGTTTGCGCCTTTAACAGCACCATCGGCAAATTCAAAGCCAACCTTACCATTTAATGCATTAATAAAGGTTTTTTGACTTTGCCCAGTTGTGGTTAAATTCCAATTTAATGACCCTTTACCCATGAGCTTATCAAAGCCAGCTGCATCAGTGAGTAACGGTTGTGCGTCTATGTCGGCTAAATCAAAATTTGTGCTTATTTTATACGGCGTTTGCTGCGCATTTATATTGATAACTCCTTTACCAGTGCCCTCATATGCTTTAAAGCTATCTAAGCTTAATTTAGCAACGCTGTTGTTTAAATCGACTGTAAATTGATTAGCACCTAGCTCAATATCGTTAGCTTTTAAACCGCTTGAGCGAATAACTACATTAGCATTAAGTGCATTTAATGCGCTTAAATCAATTTTAGTATCGTCCCAAACAATCGGCTGCGCGGCTTTAGGTTCTTCGCTTTGCGGCGCTTGCTGCTTAGCGACTGCCTCCGGTAAGTAGGGATTCAAATCAAGCATACCTAGGTCTATATCAGCATTAACCGCTAGTTTATTGCCTAAGTTTACTTCACTTTTTCCTTTAATCTCTAATTCATCTAGGGTAGCAATCAGCTCTTCTAAGTTAAACGTATCATCTATAAGATGCATTTTACCGTTTACACTAAACGCATTAAATGCATTTTCTTTAGCGTTTAAGTCTACCCCTTGCCAAGTTGCTAGCTCTTTAACTGAGTCGCCACTTAGCGCTAACTCGCCTTTTATATCTTTACCTTGGCGAGCAATACTGCCGTTAAAAGTAAGATCGACCAAGCGAGAGTCTACGCTTTGAGTAACCTCAAACGTCGCCCCTTCAATTGCCTTTGCCGGCGTATCAAGTTTTACATCAAGCTCAAAGCGCTCTTGCATATATGTAATGCCGCCTTTGATCTCTAGTGTTTTACGTAGTGAAGGAAGTAAAATAGCCAATTCCAAGTCACTAATTTGTTGTTTAGCGCCTGTTTGCCCATCTAGGTAAGTAAACGTACCACCGTAAATAGCCACTTCACCTAACTCTATATCAAAGTTCTCTGGTAGTTTAACAGCCTCACCTGATTGAGTTTGCTCTTGCGGCTGCTCTGCTACAGCATCAAACAACTGCCAGTTAGCTTTACCGTTTTTATCAGTTTCTAATAAAATATTGGGCTCGTTAATAACAAACTTATCAAGTTTGAATTCGCCGCCAAATAACGATAACCATGGTATATGCACAGCTAATTGCTCCATACTTGCCATGTCGTCGCGCGAGCCTGTCTGCATGTTTGCAAAGTGTACATCGTTAAGCTCTAACTTTAATGCAGGAAATACACTAAGCGTTTTATCACCTTTAATAGTAAGTGTGCGCCCTGTTGTTTTTTCAACCTGTTCAGATACTTTATTAAAAATAGTATCGGTTGGGATTAAAAACGGAGCGGCAATAATTAACGCAATACAAAGTAAGAGTATTACACCAACAATTTTGAGTAAGGTCTTCATGATCATCCTTTCAAACGTGCAAATAATGTTCTTATCATAGCGAGTGTTAGCTTTAAAATCATTGTCGTTGTGACAAAAAAGCACTTTATTGTAATTTATTTAATTTGAAATGAATTTATGCTTAAAAGTAAACGTTGCGAAATTGGTGACTAAAAGTAAAGCTCATCAAGTTTAAATCTAACCAAGTATTAAACCCTACAACATTGCATCCCTTGAATTGTTAGGTATGATGCACGGCCCTGTTGCTATTGGCGTATTTGCGCTAAAATAAAGCAGCTAAAAAATGTATCTACTCGGAGACTCTACAAGGCATGAAAAAACTGCTAATTTCACCGTCAAAAATGGCGCTAGGCGAACAAGAAAGTCAAATTTACCAAAACATCTTGAAGCAAGCTTCAGAACTAAGCCTAAACCTAATGGCCGTGAAAGTAGAAAACCACCCAGAGGATTTTTTAGGCTGGTGTTATGAGCTGCTAAGTGCAAGTAAAGACCGTATAAATTACGATTTACTAGAGCCACAACAACTGCCAGTTTTAAAAAAGCTGCACGACCAGCTAACCTCAGCAATTAGCTTTTTACAGCTTAAAACACTACGTGTAGCACCTTGGCCTGTTATTAGTATGTTTGTAGAGCAACACAAAGAACTTATTGCACTGGACGAACAGCTTCGCCTTACTACGTATTTGCACAGCATTCGTGAGCAAGCACTAAAAGATATGATCCCAGAGGATTTACTGGCATTTAGTGGTAAACACACTGCCACGCTCGACCCAAGCACCTATAACTTTGATGTTGAATGGTTCGCATCAACCAAAAGTGCAAAGGGTTTTCATCAAATGCTAGCCGACTTGCCTGGCGCGTTTGACGATGCACTTGCTAACATCCCGCTTGAAGGTGATGTGAGCGAAGCTGATTACCAACAGTTTGTTGTTGCTTATTTACTTGCCTTTAACGGTAGCGATGAAAAACCAACCCTTGCCCCTGCTACACGTTTATTAGCAATGCGCCGCCCAGATGTGTTTACGCCAATTAGCAATAGCCGTCTTGATGCATTATGCGCAGCTTTAGGTATTACAAAATTAAACAATCGCGACTTTGAGCGCTACTGGCAAGATATAGTACAAAGCATTCATGCTATGTCGTGGTTTAAAATGGCTAATGGCAGCAATGAACTAGAAGAGCAACTAGTTAGTATAAAAGCGTTATTACCGTGCTTTTTTTACTATGCAGATGCCAGCACGGCCGACAACTCAAATTATATTAAGCTATTAAATAAACCTAAACGCAGCACAACAAGTGCAGGAAAACCACAGCGTAGAGGTAAAGAGTCAGCCGAAATACTTGTAGACCGTGCACTTGCAGCCGATGACATTCCCGAGCATATTCGTAGCAAACGCGACTCTATTATTAGCGAAGTACAAAAAGGCCGCGGAGTAAACGAAACAATTAGTCTTATGCGCACTATATTTGGCTAAATTTACCTAACCTAACTGTATTTTTCTGGTGCAGTTAGGTTAATTTATGCACCAGCAGTGTGCGTTTTTTAATTAACTCCCTCAATCATCCCCTCTTCTAGAACTCCTCAACATATTGTTTTATAAAAGTAAAAAAACAGTTTTATAGAAATTATTTTAAGCTGGCACATACAGTGCAATTGCATTCCCAGTTAAACAATAAAACACCGCCAGTCAAAGGGTTGCCAATAAGAGAATAAAAACCTAGGCGATAAAATCATATAACGGGAAATGGACATGCTAAAACTAAAAAAAACCATCGCAATTAGCGCAATAGCTTTATTAGGTGCTACATCTTTAACATCAACAGCCGTACATGCAGAAGTAACAGCAAACGCAGCGGCTACGTCTAACTACTTATGGCGTGGTCAAGAGCAAACTGGGGGCGATGCTGCTATTTCTGGCGGTATTGATTACGCTGACGAGTCAGGCTTTTATGTAGGTACCTGGGCATCAAATGCTTCATGGGCCGATGAAATGACTTATGAGCTTGATGTTTACGCGGGTTTTGGTGGCGATATTAACGACACATTTAGCTACGATGTAGGTTACATTTATTACGCTTACCCAGATGCAGCTTCTGAGGCAGATGCTGATTTCTCTGAAATTTACGGTAGCATCAGCGCAGAAGGTTTCACCTTTGGTGCTGCAATCCTTGCCACTTCAGCGGCAGATGGCGATGGCACCGACTTTGGCGATTCATTATACCTAAATGCCGATTACAGCTTTGCTGTTGGCAGCAATGGTACTGAGGTTGCGCTGCACTTAGGTCACTACTCTGGCGACTTTATAGGTGATGATAATATTATTGATTACGGTATCTCTGTATCAAAAGATGGTTTTACTTTTGGCGTATCTGACACCGACATGGATGAATCAGATGTTAAAGTTTACGTAGGCTACGCTGTAGACTTTACGCTTTAAAACAAAATGTGTTACTTGCTGCAACACTAAGGGCCTTTTGGCCCTTTTCTCGTTTAGGGCACCTAAATACTCACAGCGCCTTTTAATTTTAGCGACTAAAGCACCTTACTATATAACCCACTTCGGTTAATCGCCGAGCTCCTCGCTGCTATTACCTCTTTTTACCAATATGCTAATTCGCTTTATTAAGCTTTATTGCGCATTGGTATTAGCAATTCGCTAAAACAAAAAAGGCCGCATTAAAGGCGGCCTTTCAGTTAATTACTAATCGTTAATCGTTAAAACTTAGCTAGGTTGTTTTTACTGTCTTTATCTACAAGCTTAATGTACGGGTCAACCCCTGCGTACACTGGTTTTTCTTTTACTTTTAGCTCAATAGTATTAGTACCAGAGACTATTTGATGCTTTTGCGAGTAAATAACAAAGTCTTCAGCGAGAAGGTTTTCAGGATCATCGCTAAACAATGCAATATCAATTAGCTCATCAAGTGGTTGCTCGGTTTCTTCACCTTGTCCATCGGCATGCTGCTTAGTTGCTTCAACGCTCAGTGTTACTGTATAAAAACCTTCGCTATCAACATCATCTGTAACCGAAACTGCTTTCATTTCAAGCTCATAAAGCGTTATATATTTAAACTGATCATCAATAAAACGTTGCTCCGCTTGCGTTGCGTCTTGTTTTAAATAGCTAAGTAAATCAAGCGTAGTTGGGTATGGCGTTGACTGGTATTTAAACTCATTCAAAAACGCTTTAAGTGCTGCATTTAAGCGCTCTTCCCCTAATCGGTCATAAATCGCCATCATCGCAACTGAGCCTTTATTGTAATGAAGATATTGTTGAGACTGCGTTTTATACAGCGGCATTTCTTCAAAGGCTTCGCCTGTGCGGCCCATTAAGTATCTATCTAACTCGTACTTTAAGAATTTACGAAGCTTCTCGGCGCCAAAGCGTTTTTTTAGCACCATAAGCGCACTGTATTGGGAGAGCGATTCAGAAATAACGGCACTGCCTTCTACATTAGCCCCAGATACTTGATGCCCCCACCATTGGTGTGCAACTTCATGTGCGGTTACATAGTAAGGTAGGTCAACTTTACTCTCATCTCTTAAGTCTGTGATAAAGCCAATACTTTCTGAGTAAGGCACCGTATTAGCAAAACTTTGCGCAAACGAGCGATACTTAGGAAACTCAATAATACGAAGCTGTTTATGCTGATATGGCCCAAAGGCTTGCGTGTAGTAATCTATTGAGTCTTGTACCGACTCAATCATACGGTCAACATTCCATGCATGATCTTTGTGGTAGTACACCTCAATATTTACACCGTTATGTTCAACCTTTTTGCTTTCAAGCTCCGCCGAAAGCACAGAATAAAAGTTTAAAATAGGGGCATCCATTTTATAAACAAAAGTACGTCTTCCGTCTTTTACACTTTCACTTTTTAAATAACCGGGTGTAATAGCAAATTGTGACTCATCGGTGGTTACTGTTGCCTTGTAGTTTATAAAGCCATTAGCAGGCCCAAACTCATTTTGCGTATAATAGCGGCTGTCTTCTAGTTTATGTGCACGTTCAAGCTCGGGTAAATCGTGCTTACGGCGCTCATACTTATCCGCAATTTGAAAATACTTTTGATAACCAAAATTTGGTAATAATTCTCTATTATTTACAAATGTACCATTGTGCACGAGTTGAGTATCAGATCCTCTATCAACAAAACCGTCGTGTTCACGAGTAACAGAAAGCTCACCTTCGCGTACTTCATTAGGCATTAGCGGTTGTTCAAACTCAAACCATACCATGCCAAAATCGGTTAAACGCTCAACTATTTTTCCGCCCGCCATTTTTACATCCCAGCTTTTAGATTGGCTAGGCTCGTTAATTAACACACGGGTTATTGGCTCGTTTGCGGTATTGGTAAACTTAATTTTAGCCACGGCATTTAAAGCACGTTTTTTAGGGTAAATATCAATGTGTAAATCAACATCAGTTATTATAGGCAGTGGCAAGTCTTTGTATTGTGAGAACTCTTGCTCATACCTTACTTGTAGCGCTTCGTTATCATCACTTGTTACAAACTCATTGATTACACGGGTGTTGTAATAAATGTTATAACCCGAGCCCACAAATACCAATAAACTTATTACGGCTGCAATCTGGCCTTTTAAAGACATGTTGTAACGCACTAAAGATAAACGCGTACGCAATGTTTGCGATGGACCACGATGCCATAAAGCAAACCCTACAATAGCTAAAAACACACTCAATGCGCCCCAATATAGGGTATACCAATGCGCGCCTTGTAAAAAATGCCCGTAACCGTTTATGTCTGAATACGGTACGCTACTGCTTTGCGAAAAGTGATACATATGATGCTCAAATCCGTAAGCACCCATTACCATTTGAGCAATGTAATACAGAATAAACAAACCCATACCTATGTATTTATTAGGGCTAATTATTTGTAAAAAGAACGCCAAAATAGCCATCATAATTAAAGGCAATAATGTAAGGTAACCCAACCTAAATAAGTACTGGCCAAGCTCTAAGTTAAATTGCCCCTTAAATAGTTGCACCGCAATGGTAAACATCATACCTACTAAATAAAGGCCACAAACCGCAGTGATTAGCGCAATAATTTTAGATACCCAAAACACACTGTTATGCACCGGGTAGCTGTCAACAATATCGCCCATACCACTGTGGCGTTCTCGCCAAACCAGCTCTGCGCTGTAATAAGCAATAATAATAAACATAAATATAGCGGAGGCGTTTTGAATAATGCCCACCATGTTTTGTGTGAGCGGCCAATCTGTTGTGCCATATGCGCCAATAGGCGCAAAAAGTGGTGCGAGTAACGTAATAATACTGACACCCGCTAAAATCATAAAAGGAGCACTTAATATAACCTGCTTAAGCTCAAATAAGCTGCGCATTACTAATTGCGATTGCGTATTGACCCCTTTTGACTTGTAATTTTTAGCGCTGCTAATAAGTGCTGCTTGTTTGTTTTTTACAAACGTAGAAACAGCAAATTGCTTTTTCTGCTTTTTAGTGACTACGCGATTACCTAACTTTCCGAGGCCAAAAAACATCGCTAAACTTATTGCTACCCATAAAATACGGTTAATTAAAAAATCGCCCGAAAGCGTTAACACTTCAGTATTTTTATCACTTACAGTCCAGTAACGGGTTAAGTCAATTAATGAACCAGTGCCAAATGGGTCTGCGTAAACAACAATATTTCTAAACGCTAAATCGTCAAAATAGATACTCGCCAATTGGTAACTTATATAGATCACCACGGCCGTTACATATACCGCCATTATGGTTTTAAAATAAACCGCCACACTATTAAAAATAGCACTGAGCACCAATAAGCTTGGCACCGCCAAATATAAAAAAGGTGCAGCGTAATATATAAACTTATTAGGGCCTACTAGTTCACTATCGAGCCAGCCAACCAACAAGCCAAACTGAGATCCCAAAAATACGCCTAGTGGCACAGTTAAAAAAACAACGAGCACAACCAAGTAAGAACCAAAAAAACGCCCTGATTGATAAGCAAGCGGGTTAACAGGCTTACTAAACACCAGCTCATCCATTTTGGTCTCGCTGTTGCGAATCGCTGAGCTTGCAACAAAGTTAACCACTAAAAACATAGCAAGCGTACAAAAGGTAACCGTTAAAACCATAATGGTATAAGGCGAGTTCATATGAACATTAGCCCCACCTAGCGGAAACTTACTACTGGAGCTTATAAAAAACGCCATAAAAAAGAATATTAATGAGGTCACATAAAACGAAGGCTGGCGCACAAAATAGCGCAGCTCAAACGCGAGCATATTAAAAAACATAGCGCCCCCTTATGCTACTTGGCTGTTACGATGATTAAGCAACGTAGAAAAATACACATCTTCTAGGTTTGCACTGCTGAGCTCGAAACCTTCAGGGGCTTCATTGGCTAATACATGTAATATGGTTTGCCCAGCAAATAAGCGTTTTGAAATAACAGGCAGTTGCGGCTCAAGCTCTAGTGCTTCTTCTTGGCTCATGGCTTTGCGCCAAATTTGGCCTTGGAGTTTATCGGTAAGGGCAATGGGGTTACCCTCTAATAATATTTTTCCGCCTGCCAGTACGGCCATGTTTGGGCAAAGCTCTGCTACATCTTCAACAATGTGGGTCGATAATATAACGACTTTTTGCTCGCCTAAGCTTACTAGCAAGTTATGAAAACGATTTCGCTCTTCAGGGTCTAACCCTGCTGTTGGTTCATCAACAATTAGTAAATCAGGGTCACCTAGTAAGGCTTGTGCAATACCAAAACGCTGGCGCATACCGCCCGAAAAGCCACTTACCGCTTTTGAGCGATGTTGATATAAATTAGTATGTGCAAGCAAGCCTTCTACCGACTCTTTACGCTCGCCTTTATTATGAATGCCCTTTAAAACAGCCATATGGTCTAGCAAGTCGTAAGCACTAACACGTGGGTATACACCAAAATCTTGCGGTAGGTAACCTAAACGTTGGCGCAGAGCCTGTGGGTCTTTAAAAACATCAATACCATCAAAAGTAATTGAACCCGAATCGACAGATTGCAACGTAGAAATAGTACGCATTAGTGATGATTTACCGGCCCCATTTGGCCCAAGCAGCCCAAACATTCCTTTTCCTATAGATAAATCAACACCTTGTAGTGCATGTACGCCATTATCGTAGGTTTTAGATAACCCTGTTATTGATAGCATTTTTACTTCCTTGAATTTTAATAGTTTTTTTATTGCGTTTTTTATACCACATTAAAAAAAGGAACATAAGTTACACCACGGTTAATTTTGTAACAATAAATAAACACGATAGGTAATAATACTTGCCTCGCATTTATTCAGTCGGTATAAAAACCACACACACACTTTATAAGAAGCGTAAAGCCATGCAAAAACATCAAAGCCAACCACTAAACGACTTTATAGAATACCCTCACGATGAAATGCTAAAACGCGCAACCGAATTTTTACAAACCAGCCAGCGCCGCCATAGTATTCGCAGCTTTAGCGACCGACCTGTGCCTAAAAATATAATTGAAGCCTGTATAAAAGCAGCAGGTACCGCGCCAAGTGGAGCGAATCATCAACCGTGGCATTTTGTAGCTATAAACAGTAGCGATGTAAAAAAACAAATAAGAGAGGCCGCCGAAAAACTAGAGCGCTCTTTTTATGAAGGCAGAGCAGGAGAAGAGTGGCTTGATGCGCTAAAACCATTAGGTACCGACGCCAATAAACCCTATTTAGAACATGCGCCTTGGCTTATTGCAGTGTTTAGTCAAAAAAAAGGCGGTGTGAATACGGATGATAAAAACACCAATTATTATGTGCACGAATCAGTAGGGCTGGCTACTGGGTTTTTAATACAAGCCCTGCACCGCTGTGGCTTAGCTACGCTTACCCATACACCTAAACCAATGAGTTTTTTAACCGACATTTGTAAGCGCGACAAAGACAACGAACGTCCTTACATGTTACTTATTGCGGGCTACCCAAGTGACGATGCAACTGTACCTGCCCATGCACTTGATAAAAAGTCGCTTGATGAGATTGCCACTTTTATTTAAAGCAAATTACTCAGCCGTACTTTGCTTACAAAACCATTCGTAAAGTAACGTAATAATCGACTCAACCTTTGGGTCGATTAACGAATAATAAATTGTGTGTCCCTCACGGCGAGTTGCCACTAGCTGGGCTTTACGTAAACTCGCCAAATGCTGAGACAAAGCAGACTGCGCCAACGGAACATTTTGATTTAACTCACCCACACTTTGTTCACCTTGCAATAAACTACATAAAATCATTAAACGGTTTTTATTTGCCATTAATTTTAAAAATTGCTCTGCCTGCTGAGCGTTTTCTGCAAGTTGTTCAATATTCATAGTGATACTTAATTATTTTGCGTGTTTTAATTATAGACTTTTACATTAGTAAGTTCTAATATAATTAACATTAGAAAAAACTAATATTAAGGTCAATTCATGAAAATAAGTGACGCCATACTCTTAATTGGCGGAAGTGCCGTTACAATTTCTGTGCTTTTAAGCTACTTTGTTGATAGTAACTTTCAATTTTTAACGTTATTTATTGGTATTAACTTAGTGCAATCCGCCTACACTAAATGGTGCCCATTAATGACTTTTTTGCGCAAAAGAGGATTTACAGACTAATGCTTACTTCAATTCCTGATTTACTAAAAATTATCACACCTAACCAACGCCGTATTGATGCAGCGCAAGCAAAGCAAGAGCTAGAACAAAATAAAGGTTTACTTATTGATGTACGCGAACCCGCCGAGCATGCCAATGTAGCTGCGGTAGGGGCAATAAATATTCCACGCGGATTACTCGAAATGAAGCTAATGGAAATAGAAAAAGACGCTGCACGCCCTATTTACTTACATTGTGCCAGCGGTGCCCGCGCCACCTTAGGTGCAGAAGCGCTAACCCGCGTAGGCTACGAAAACGTTACCGTTATTACGTGTAATGCAACGCAAGTAAGTGAAGTTTTTTAATTGCTTCACAAAAAAGTAACCTAAATTGCCTACACTTTGCTTTTTACACTTTACAGGTACAAAGCAATGGCATTTACACGGAGAAGTTTTTTAAAAGCATCGGCAGCAGGATTTGGCGCTGCCGTATTATCACTTGGTTTAACAGGTTGTCGTTTTGACGATGATGACGACACTCCCGTTAGCTTTGACCACGGCGTTGCCAGCGGCGACCCGCTAAGCGATAGCTTAATTATTTGGACCCGTGTAACCCCACTCGATGTAACAACTAAATCGTTAAAAGTACAATGGCAAGCCGCCACCGACCAAAGCTTTACAAATATTGTTCACGATGGTGAAACACATATCAGTGATACCACCGACTTTACTCTTAAAGTTGATTTACAAGGGCTTGATGCCAACACCGTTTATTACTATCGCTTTAATGCACATGGAAAAACCTCCCCTATCGGACAAGGAAAAACGCTTCCTGTCGGTGCGGTTGATCAGGTGAAATTAGCCGTTGTATCGTGCGCAAATTACCCTGCCGGGTATTTTCATGTATATAGCGAAATTGCTAAGCAAAGCGATTTAAATGCGGTACTGCACTTAGGTGATTACATATACGAATACAGCAATACGGGTTATGCAACGGAAGACGCCGCACAGTTAGAGCGACTGCTACCCTTAGATAACAGCAACGAAATTATCGCACTGACCGATTATAGAAAACGCTATGCAAATTATCGCCTCGATACCGACTTACAAGCAGCCCATAGCCACTGTGCATTTATAACAGTGTGGGACGACCACGAAATCACCAACGACACATGGCGCGAAGGCGCAGAAAACCATAACGAAGGTGAAGGCGAATTTAGCCAACGTAAACTCAATGCACTACAAGCCTACTTTGAGTGGATGCCAATTCGTAATGTAGCCGACAAAGAACGTATTTACCGACGCTTTGAGTTTGGTAATTTAGTCTCTTTATACATGCTAGATACCCGTGTATTAGCGCGTGATGAGCAGCTTAACTATAGTGATTTTGATCTTACCTCCCCTGCAGGGCAAAGCGCATTTGCTGCAGCAATAGGCGCAACAGATCGTGCATTATTAGGCAGTGAACAACTTACCTGGCTTAGTGATGCCATCACTACCTCAAGCACACAGTGGCAAGTGTTAGGGCAACAAGTGCTAATGACAAAAATGCACTTACCAGTAGAGGTCATGTTACTACTTGCTAGCTTACAAAGTGCACAGTCAAACGGAGGCGATCCAAGTGAATTGCTCGCACAGGCCAATGTATTATTTGCAGAGCTGGCGCAAATTAAAGGCCGTGTATTAGCGGGCGACCCAAGTGTAACCGAGGCAGAGCTTGCCCGTGTTCAAACCACCATACCGTATAACCTTGATGCGTGGGATGGCTATGCCTACGAGCGAGAAGTATTATTAGGTACCGCTATTGCAGCACAAAAAAACTTAGTAGTTTTAGCCGGAGATACTCATAACGGCTGGGCGGGACAGCTTAAAACTGATGCCAGTAACCCTATTGCAGCCTCACAAAATGCTGGGGTGGAATTTGCAACGGCATCGGTTTCATCACCAGGGCTTGAAGAATATTTAGCGCTAAACACACAAGATGCGCAAACCGTAGCGCAAATAGAGCAAGTAATTGCCTTATTAGTTGATGACCTTGCTTATAATAATTTAGTAGAGCGCGGCTATTTAACCGTTACATTTACACCTGCAAAAGCCAGTGCTAAGTGGAATTATATAAGCACAATTAAAGCGCGCGAATATCAGGTTGTTGAAAGCCGTACCAAAGAGCTAAGTATGCTGGCAGGTCAGGCTCAATTACAAAACGCTTAACGCTTCGCCTCTAAAGCTGCCAAACGCGTATCTATGCGCTCTACTACCTCAACTAAGCGAGCAAGTAATGCTTGGTTGAGGTGATCTTCAGCAAGCTCCTGTGTTTTAGGGGCTTGCGCAGCTAAGTTATCTTTTTGCTCAAGTATGGCTTCTCTAAACTCACTGGCATTTTCAACACCAAGTAATGACACCAATGCGCCATGACCCGACTGCCCTGCAGTTTCAAAGCTTAAGCGGTATAACCCAAAAAAGCGCATAAGCGGCCCTTGGTTCAGCCCCACATCGGTTATTTTTTCAAGCGGTATAGATTTTTCTTCTTTAAATAAAATGCCGCGTTTAACCACCAGCTTTTGCGTGAGTAATTGCGCCGACATAGCAGCCAAAATTTTACCTGCCACCAGCCATACAACAAATAACACCACAGGTATAAGTGGAATGGTCACTAATGCAACGGCACTAAAAAAGCATGCCATGGTCATCCAGTATTGCTTCACTTTGGGATCAAAGCTGGCACTTTTTAAAATAGAGTTGCTCATTGGTTTATCCTCATTCCCATTTTATTAATCTAATCAAACGTATGCCTTTATTCAACTTATGTGATCAACGTCTTCAATGCAATTTAGCCACTTACATTCAGATAAACTTTCACACACTCTCTTACAAACGCCAATCAAAAATATAGCTACACTAAAGCCTAATAGCGTTGCGGCACACTTTACTTATCGCAAACAATTTTCACTTTTTACTTAACACCAAGGCTCCTATGAACACTTATATACAAAACTCACTCCGGTTATTAGTTGGCACACTTGCACTTGGCAGTATTACTGCTCAAGCTGAGTCGCAGTTTTCATTAGGGGGCGGGGTCATTTCTACCAGCTCACCTTATGCAGGTACCGACAGTGAAACGCTATTTTTACCTATCATTACTTACGAAGGCGAAAGGCTTAGTTTTAAAGGTTTGTCGCTTGATTATAAATTAGTGGAGCAGCAAGGTTTTAATTGGTCATTAGTTTTAGAGCCAGGTGATAACTTTGATACCTCAGATTCAGACCTTGCAGCCATAAAAGCCTTAGACGATAGAAAGCTATCACTCTACGCTGGTACGCAGGTTAGTTACACTGCAAGCTTTGGTAAAATAAGCGCCAGTGCTACTCATGATGTAATAGGCCACGGCGATGGCGCTAAATTTAAAACCAATTACAGTTACCCTATTAAGTTATCTAAACAACTAATGCTCATTCCTTCTGTAGGCGTTGAGCTAAATAGCAGTGATGTATCTAACTATTATTATGGTGTAGCACAGGGCGAATCTACCACCTATGCGCCTTACGAACTTGGTTCTACGGTTAACTACAATGCGGGTTTATTTTTAATGTATTACATTAATAAAAACTGGAACGTAAATGCCATGGTTAACTATAAGCAGCTCGATTCTGATATTGAAGACTCACCCATTATTGATACCGATAACACCACGACTGTGATGATGTCGGTTAACTATCGTTTTTAATCCCCCCTTTGTTAGGTATTAATTAGGCATTAAAAAAGCCGAGCATACAGGGCTATGCTCGGCTTAGGTTTGGGAAAATATAACTGCTACTGTTTATTAATAAGTATGCTTACATTTTCTCTATCTGGGCCTATTACATTAAACGTGTAGGTACCTTGTTCGGTAATATTCAGTGCTATATTGGCGCCTACCGCTTCAAGTGGTGTTAGTTCATCAATTACCACTACCGGCGTATCGCCTGCTCCACCGTAATCCACTGTGCTCCAATCTTCAGACGCTACTTTAAATTCGTAGTCGCCTACTTCTAATTCAATAGAAGCAGAGTAAATTGCATCACCCTCGTACATAAGCGGGTTATCAGTACTCCAGTCATTTAAGCTGCCGCGTATAAACACCGGTGTTTGTGCAAACATTTCGCCGTTGAGCACTTTTAGCGATACGTTATTTAAATCACTGGCGTCAAATATAAACTGGTATTCACCTTGCTCGGCAATGTCTATGGTCATATTTGCCCCCGCAACCGACAACTGCTCAGCGGTGCCAACCATTACACTGGCATCACCCTCAGCCGAGCCATAATCAACCGTGCTCCAATCTTCTGATGCGATTTTAAATTCATAGCTTGCAGCGCTCAGTGTTTTAGTAAAGGTGTAAATGCCTTTACCTTTATAACTTAGCTCATCGGTTACTCCCCAATCATTAAGCGTACCGCGCACATAAATAGCAGTGCCTACAAATGGCTCTTCGTTGTATAAAGTAAGCGTTGGATTTTCAGGGTTTGAAGCATCAAGCGAAAATACATAGGTTGCATCAATAGCAGCGCTAAAGGTCATGTTTGCACCTGAGCGCGTTAATGGCTCACTTTGATTTTCAACTACCTCTTTATCAGCGTCAGTAAGCGCACCAAAATCAACTGTAGACCAATCTTCTGAGGCAATTTTAAATTCGTAGTCGCCAGCGCTTAGCGCAATTGCTATACGGTATTCACCCTCGCCAATATATTCAAATGCATCGCGTGTGCCCCAGTCGTTTAAAGTTCCGCGCACAAACACTGCGGTGCTGCCATAAGGTACTACATCAGGCGCACCTACGGTCGCATTTGCACTTAAACCAACACCTTGGCTCTCACCTTGGTTTTTAGTAAAAACAGCTAGTGTGTAAGGCGGTACAGTAAATGTGCCTTCGTTATCGCCTTGGGCAAAATTGGCGCTGGCCATGCTTGCATCAACACTGTTTTTTAATACGTCGTGTAATTCAAAACCCGCTGCCGTGGCAATAGTATGGCTAAGGGTTTGCTCGGTTGCGTTAATCATCACTACAAGCGCATCAAATGCAGGGTCTAAGTCTGTTAATCCTTCGCCATCATCAATGCTCATTACAATTAAGCCATGTTGCTGCGCTTTACCTACGTTATGAAAACCCACTCGCTCAATGACATCTTGCTCTGTGGTTAATCTAAATAGTGGACTGCTGCTACGTATTTGTAAAAACTCGTTAAATACATCGCCTGCATAGGCTATGTCTTGCGGCATTGCCTGTGCATCTGGATTAGCAGAGATAGGCATAATTTCAGACCATTTTTCTTGGTTCTTCTCTGCGTTTGGTAAACCAATGTTCCAGTTATTATTCTCTTTGGTTAAATCAACAGCATTAAACCAATCACCGGCATTATAGCTATCACGATCCATTGACTTAGAACGCAGTAAATCAGCGCCTAATTGCATAAAAGGAATGCCTTGGCTCATAAGTGGAATAGATAATGCCATGTTGTGCGCGCGCACACGTTGCTCAATACTCATGCTTGATGCATGTTTGTATTGCAACTGATCCCACAGTGTTTCGTTATCGTGTTTTGATACGTAATGAATGCTATCTGCTGGGTCTAGTGCATACGCCGTTGGCTGAGTATTCCAAGTAAAGCTATTACCTTTAGATGAATTACCTTTAAAGTCTTTTAGAATGTAATTTTGTAAGTTGCCCGCCAGCGATAACCGTAACGTGTCTTGTTCGGCTAGGTTGCCATCTGTCGGGTTATTGCTAAACATTGCACCACCACGCACGGCTTCACGAATACGGTCGTTAAATGTACCCACCTCTGAGCCTGCCATATCAGCCTGTTTAGCTTGTGTGAATAAACGATTGTTAGCTACTTCACCAAAATCCCAGCCTTCACCGTAAAAATAGTTATCTGGGTCAACTGCTTGCACGGCTTCACGCGCAGCTAATATTGATGATTTAGGCATATGCCCCATTACATCAAATCTAAAACTGTCGTAGCCAAATTCACGCGCTAAAATAACCAATGAATCAGTAACAAACTTATCCATCATTACATGCTCTGTAGCTGTATTTTCACAACACGTTGAGCGCTCTATTTCACCACTTACTTCGTTATAACGGTGGTAATAACCCGGTACTAGCTTGTCAAATACCGACTTATCCCAAATACCCGATGATGTTGTGTGGTTATAAACCACATCCAGTACAACACGAAGTCCTACTTCTTGCAATGATTGCACCATGGCGCGGGTTTCTTTAACGCGGGCAATGCCCTCTGGACTTGAGGCATACGAGCCTTCAGGCGCTATAAAGTAATGCGGATCGTAACCCCAGTTAAAGCCGTCTAAATCACGCATCGCACTGGCTAATGCTTGTGCATCGTCTGAGCCAGGGAGGTAACTTTGCATAATATCGACAATCGTGCTGTTTTTATCTTCGATTTTACATGCATCAGCTTCATCGTTAATACGCTCACATAATTTACCTAAGGTGTCTGTAATTTCCACACGCTGCGAGGCATCCTCTTCAATAGTGCCAATATCAGTCACTGGCAGTAAATGAAAGTGTGTTAAGCCTTTATCTGCTAATTGCTTAAGGTGCTGCATTGGCACGCTTTCAAGCTCAGTGAATGCAAGGTATTTACCGCGGTTTGCTTCGCTTACTGACTGATCACGCACACTAAAATCACGTACATGGCCTTCATAAATAACCGCATCTTCTGGGTTAGTAATAGTAGGCACGATACGCTCATCCCAGCCTTCTGGTTTAGTGTCATCATCGGCTAAATTAATCAGCTGGCTGTATAAACCATTGGTAGATACATTGAGTGAGTAAGGGTCTGTACTCCAAAGCGACTCTATTTGCTGAGTCAGTGGGTGGTAAACATCAAAATTAAAGCGGTAGTAGTGGCGGTCGTATTGCATATCTAAACTTGCTTGCCAAATACCTGTCTGTGTATTTAATGTCATTGGTATAGAGTGCACTTGTGTTTTTGCATCATCAAACACGTTTAGCACCATGTTATTAGCAGTGGGTGCCCACACAGTTACATCAATCGCGTTATTGCCATAAGTTACGCCAAGTACAGCTTCGTTAGCGTCGTCTTCGCCTTGTGTGTAAAGGGCATCGAGTGCTTTAGCGGTTTGCACATAGCTTGCTTCTAGCAGCTTACCTTCACTATCGTAACCGGCAATAACAAGCTGCGATTTTATAAGCGCTTTAGCCGTGTTTGTATCCCAACTTCCTTCGTATGCGTTCCAAGTGGTTAAATGCGGTACTTTTGCCGCTTGCTCATCAGTTAAACTGCTTGATTGCAGCGTAACAGTATCGCCGTTTAAACCAGTATCAATATCCACTTCAAGCTCAGCCGTAGCTGATGAATGCAACTTAATTAGGCTTGTAAGCTCGTTACTTGGTTTATACAAAATAGTATTTAAATCAATCCAATGCGCTGAAGCACCTGCTATAGCAACTGCGCGTTCGCCCAAACTTAAAATAGGGTATTCAAACACCGAAGGCTCACCATGAATGGTAAAGTTCATACGTTGAAAGGTTTCATCGTCTTGCATCAGCGGCATGGTTAAATCCACATCACCAAACGCTTTACCTGACCCTTCTGTACCAATATGAATAATAAAATTGGCACATTCGTTATAACCCTCTTTTAGGTTAATTATCCAGTACGCACCATAGTTAGGGTCAATACCATCGTACTCGTGGCCGTTAGCCCAATCGCTCGTGTCAAACGGAGGTGCGTAAGCATCACACACATCGTTATTCCACGAATGTAATCGGTAACCTTCGTAGTTATCGTCGGCTAAACGGTTATAAAATAAAACTGCCTCATCTTCACCAGCAAATACAATAGGATCAGGCAATGTTGGGTCGGCGCCCACTACACAGCTTTCGTTTTTATCATCCGGTACAGTAGGTGCTGCACACGTTATAGGCTCAGGGTCCACACATTGCGAGCCTGCTTCGTTTGGTACTTGTGGCACATTACAGGTTAAAAGCTGCTGCCCCGACTCAACTTCATCTGTCCCACCACATCCTGCTAATATCATTAACCCTAAGGCTATTAGCAAATATTTAGACATTGTTATAATTTTCATTTTTAAACGCTCCGTTTGCTAATTAATGACTGTATGTAAAACCAAGGTAGAACTGACGACCAAAGTACTGAGTCGTCCCTGTTCGTTGCTCTGAGCCAAAGTAACTTTGGGTTGGTTCATCGGTTAAGTTATTAACTTGCAAAAGCATTGTTAGCGAGTCGCTAAAGCGATAAGAGGTTTGAAAGTCGACTACGGTTTCGGCATCAAAATTAACTACTTGCTCGTTAATGGCAACCTGCTCCGATACAAATTCATCGCGGTAACGCACATTAAGGCGGGTTTCAAAATCATCCATTGAGTAAAACACCGTGGCATTAAGCACGTTATTAGAGAGCCCAGGTAAAGATTGCGCTAATGTATCGCCCCCTAAACTGGTAATCGATTCAATTTCACTTTCGGTGTATGAGTAACTTGCGTTAGCGCCTAAGCCATTAAATGGCGAAGGTAAAAAGGTAAACACTTGCGTATACGCAAGCTCTAGCCCTCTAATGTAGCCACCTTCACCGTTATTAACTGCCGTGGTGTAAATACCGTTAGTTGTGGCAACTTGCTCGCTACTGACAGGGTCTTCTATAAAGTCAGGGACATTAAAGCCATTGCCTTTAAAGTCGAAGTTTTCGATTGATAAGATTTCAACAAACGAGTCTATATTTTTATAAAATAACGCCGCAGCGACAGTGCCGTTACCTTCTTCAAAATAATATTCGTAAGATAAGTCGTACTGGTCAGCATAGAAGGGTTTTAAAAATGGGTTGTTATTACTTGAACCGTTAATAACACCATCATCACTTACGTTTGCGCTGGCATCGCCCGCTAAGCGGTTAATTGGCGCACGCGACATTACTTTAGCCGCAGCAAAGCGTACAAGTGAATTGTCGTTAAGTTGCAGGTTTAAATTTAATGATGGTAAGTAGTCGGTGTATTTAGTGCCTAATACATTAGGTGCGTATAAATTATTTACAATGCCGTTCTCATCAACAATATTTTGTGCACCTAAGCGCGCATCGCCTGCTACGTTTTCTAGTACGGTTGCCGATTGGTCGGTTTCAACGCGGCGCACACCCACATTACCCGATAAGTCGAGCCCGGCAATTTGCGTGTTAATGTTTACCATAACGTACGCAGCTAGCACATCTTCAAACACCGAGCCGCTTTGCAGCACTGACCACGAATAGTTAGTTGTGTAACCTTGCGCGTCGTCTACGCCATCGGCGTTGCCCCATGTTTGAACAGGCTCTGGCGTACCATCTGGAAACCATGCGTTAAGTGCTTTGTCTAAATCAATGGCTAAATACGACGGGAAGTAACTAAACTCGCCCTGCCAGTCAACCACTGACGCCATATCGTCGGTTAAACGCAAAGGGGGTTGCGTTGCTGAAAACGCCCCGTCGTTACCGTACTCAAATACCGAGCGTTTACGGCTGTATTCTCTATCTGAGTAGCGCGCACCAAACTCTACTGAGCTAAATATGTCGCTTTCTAGCTCGTATTTAAAGTCGAGCCTAAATGCCGTTACTTCATCTTCTGTTTGATCTGGGTAAATACCGTATTTGCTGACCATTACACGGTCTATATCACTAAAGGCGGCTGCCTGATTAAACCCAACGTCAGGTAAATTTAAGCCGTTTAATTGATAGTTAATTGCTACGTTGTTATCAAATACTGGCGTTTCTGCATTGGCATCTTCTGCTACTAAGCTCCACAGTAAGCCATTTCTAAAATTGCTTTTTGCGCGAGAAAGCGACACATCGGCATTTACGTTTAGTCTATCGGTTACCTGCCAATCAGCATTCACGCCAAAGCTGTCTACTTCGTCAAAGTCTTGGTTGTCGTCGTTCACTATTTCAACGCGGGTATAACTTTGCGAAGTGCGGTTAACCGCTGCGCCTATTACGGCATTACCATCAAGCTGAGCGTTAGCATATGCAGCTGTTGGCCCGCCTAATTTAACCCTCAGACCGCGAGCAAATGACTCTTTATCAAAGCGCGATAAAAACGCATCACCTTTTAATTTAAAATTATCTACCGGCGCCCACTCTATAGCTGCTAAGTAACCATTACGGGTTTCTTCGCCGCCTAAATGCTGTAGCTCAAAACCTTCGCTAATGTATTCGTTTTCTGGGTTAGCTAAAGGGCCATTGGTGTCGTTAGCTGCGCCATCAACGTCTTTTGTGTCGTTGTACGCAAGGCCAATAAACTGCGTTGCTACACTTGGCTGAAACAAACGCGCATAGCCCAGCGCTACGCCTAATGTGTCGTCTAGGTATTTGCCTTGATACGAAAAACTAATTCGATCGCCAAATTCAGTGGCATCCGATACCTCTGAGGCGCGGTCGTTATACATACCGCGCACATTAGCTACAAATTTATGCGTTTGATCATTATTAAGTGGACTGGCGGTTTCAAGCTCTACCGTACCGGCCACGCCACCTTCAATAAGCGATGCCTTTGGCGATTTGTATACCGCCGCAGAGCTAATTAATTCTGACGGATATTGGTCAAACTCAATACTGCGGCTGCCACTTGTAGATACTTGCTCGCGGCCATTAAGTGTTGAAAATACAAACCCGCCCGACAGCCCGCGTATATTAATTTGCGCCGCTTGCCCACCCGTTCGCACCGCTGAAATACCAGGTAATCGTGTAAGTGCATCGGCCATTGAAATATCAGGCAGTGCCCCTAAATCATCGGCAGAAATTTGTTCTGACACCGTATCGCTAAAACGCTTTTGATTTAAAGATTGAATTAAACTGCGGCTAAAGCCTCGCACTTCAATAATTTCTAAATCTTCAGCTTGTGTGCTGGGTGATTGATTTGTTGAGTCTTCGTTTGCAGCCAATGCACTATTAGCGGCAAATAAAGCCAGCATAAGTGCACTTAGTTTAAACTTGTCCATGTGTGTGAACCTTTGAGTTATTGTTGTCAGGTGTTGCTGTGTTGTTTAAAACACAACCAATAAATTGTAACTAAAAGGTAAAATTAATGTGATGAATACGTATGCAGGGCATGAGGGTTAGGCTGCAGGGGCATGTAGGCTCGCGCCCCTGCATCGGGAACGCGATTTAAAGGCTTAGCACCACTCGTATCGCAAGGGCAATAAATACGACTCCCAGTATTTTATCAAGCCACGGACTTTGCTTGGTAAAGCCAAAGCGATTTTTTGAAACCTCTGTCAGCAACGCCACCAGCAAATACCAGCCGGTATCAATTACAAACACGGTTAAACACATAATTATACCCACGCTTAAAGTAAGTAGCTGAGGGTCAATAAACTGCGAGAACAAGGCTAAAAAGAAAATAGCGAGCTTGGGGTTCAAAAAGGCAATAGCAAAACCATCTTGTAAAGCTTGGCCAGCACTTACTTCACTTTTTTGTACTTCTAGTTCGTTATTGCTCGGTTTTGCTAGCAATATTTTTATACCTAAATATGCCAAATAGGCTGCGCCTAAATACACCAGTATTTGATAAACAGTCGGAAACTGCATCATTAAAGCGCCTAGCCCTAATAACGATGCACCTGCGTATAACCCCACACCGGTACCATGGCTGAGCGCAGCAAGCATTCCGTTTTTCATACTGCCGTTAAGTGAGTGCTTTAAAACCACCGCTAAACTTGGTCCTGGCGACATTGCCCCCATCATACAAATAGCCGCTAGGCTTAACCATACTGTAAATGTCATTTAAAGCTCGTCAATTTCAATAAGTAATGTATAACCGTGCACTTGGCCATAAAAACCTGTCAATGGCACTGCGTTTATTACTTTCCAGCCATCTTGATTTAATTCCTGTATGCGGTCATTCAATGCGGCTATATCTACGCCACCCAAAAAACGGGTCTTTCTAAATTCGATTACTTTTTGCATTTTAATCCTTGTGTAGCTTATACCTATTCGCTTATTTAAGTGATCTTTTTTGAGGACGGAAAAACGTGTTGATAGCTAGGCAAAAAATTCGCTATTTAGTTGTTCTTAACGCAGGTAGCGACACGTTTAGGCCCGCAAAATGATTAAGTAATATTGCGGATTGGTATTATAAGGTGTATTCAAAATCGTAGTAGTGAATCCCTTGCTCAATACGTATTTTCATACTGCCCGTTAACCCTTCTAGCTCATGAGTGCCTGAATCGGGAATTACATTTAAAATTAGGCTGTCTTGGCCTTTATCCATAGTACCAAAATGCTGTAATACAAAGCTGCCTTGCTTACCTTCAAGCTCGCCTATTACTTGCTCTATGGCAACATAACCGGCACTGCCTTGTGTAGGAGTCATGGCGCTTAACATTTCGCCTTGGCTGGTGGCATTTAAGCTGCCTTTAAATGTTTTATCTATCGACATACGCCCTAAATTAACGCCGTTTTGGCCGCTTGCGTAGCCTTCTATTGGGGCCAGATTTACATTAAATTCTCCACTTACGGTTGCAGTAGTCATAACGTTTCCTTATTGATGCTAATGTTTAAAAGTATTGATTTTTATTATCTTAGTGCCATATCTATACCTTAACCTTTAAAAAGAATCCACTATGTCAAAAACAAGCCCTAAGCCCGAAAAAGCCGCCTTTAGTAGTTTATTACCTATTTTTGCGTTTATTAAACCGTATAAATGGATGGTAGTGGCCGCACTTGGCGCCCTTTTAGTCACCGCTGGTGTTAACTTATCATTGGGCCAAGGGGTTAAGTTTGTCATAGATCATGGCTTTATTGCTGGCTCCCAAGCGCAGCTACAACAAGCTGTATTAGTGCTTATTGGTTTAATTAGTTTATTGGCCGTGGGCACCTTTAGCCGCTTTTATTTAATGTCGTGGATTGGCGAACGAGTTAGTAACGATATTCGCAAAGCGGTGTTTAATCGCATTGTTACCTTGCACCCAAGTTACTTTGAAGAAAACCGCAGTGGCGAGCTTATGTCGCGTTTAACAACCGACACCACCTTGCTGCAATCGATTATTGGCTCTTCCTTTTCTATGGCGCTGCGCAGTGCATTAATGTTAGTGGGTGGCTTGGTAATGCTATTAGTGACTAACTTAAAGCTTACGCTCGTAGTGGTTGCGTGTGTGCCGCTGGTATTAGTGCCGATGCTGGTATTTGGCAAAAAGGTTCGCAAACTTGCAAGTTCTAGCCAAGATGCAATAGCCGATATAAGCACCTATGCCGGCGAGATCATTCAAAATATTAAAGTAGTACAAAGCTATAGCCACGAACAGCGTGAGCAACACGCCTTTGCACTTGAAACCGAAAAAGCCTTTAACGTTGCCAAAAGCCGTATTAAACAGCGCTCTTTTTTAATTGCTGCGGTAATATTTTTAACCTTTAGTGCGATTAGCGTAATGCTCTGGGTAGGCGGTAGTGATGTACTGGCAGGCACCATGACAGGTGGCGAGCTAGGTGCATTTGTGTTTTACGCCATTATGGTGGCCATGTCGGTGGCTACCGTAGCCGAGGTTTACGGCGAGCTACAACGAGCTGCAGGGGCGGCAGCGCGCCTACTTGAATTACTGGCCGTTAAAAGTGAAATAGAAAACCCTGTCACTCCACAAGACGAAAAGCTATTAATAAAGACTGACAGCCCCGCCATTGCACTTGAAAATATTAGCTTTAACTACCCATCTCGCCCCGATGTAAGCGCACTTAACAAAATAAGTTTAACAATAGAGCAAGGTAAAACAGTGGCTATTGTAGGCCCCTCTGGCGCAGGTAAAACGACGTTATTTGAATTACTACAGCGCTTTTACGACCCTGCTCTCGGCGCAATTAAGTTTCATGATGTAAATATTAAAGACATATCGCTTACCACCCTGAGGGACAAAATGGGCATGGTGGCACAAAACCCTATTTTATTTAGCTCAGATGTAATGCATAACATTCGTTACGGCAACCCAAACGCCACTGACGAGCAAGTATATGCGGCCGCCAAACATGCTCATGCCGATGAATTTATTCAGCAATTACCGCAAGGTTATAACAGCTTTTTAGGTGAGCAAGGCGTAAGGCTATCGGGTGGGCAAAAGCAGCGTATTGTATTGGCACGCGCTATTTTAAAAGACCCAGAAATACTGCTTTTAGATGAAGCCACCAGTGCACTCGATGCGCAAAGTGAGCACCACGTACAAGCCGCGCTTGAGCATTTAATGCAAAATAGAACAACGTTAATTATTGCCCATAGGCTGGCAACGGTTAAACATGCCGATGTGATTGTAGTAATGGAAAATGGGGAAATAAAAGCAACAGGGAGCCACCAGCAATTGCTAGCAAGCTCCCCTTTGTATCAGCGTCTTTGTGAATTGCAGTTCAACAAAAACTAACCTTCTGTGTTTGGCACTATTTGAATTTCTACACGGCGGTTTTGAGCTCGGCCATTAGCGCTATCGTTAGTGGCTATTGGGCGGGTTTCGCCGTAGCCTGTAGTGCTAATACGTGCAGCCATAATTTGCTGGTTTACTAAGTAATTTTTAACGCTTTGCGCACGCTCGCGCGACAGGTTCATATTGTAGCTGTCTTTACCTGTGCTATCTGTGTGGCCTTCCACGCTTAGGTAGGTTTTTTCGTATTTGTTCATTACTTTAGCGATGGCATTTAGGGTATCGTTAAAACCTGATGAAATATAAGATTGGTCTGTCGCAAAAGTAATGTTAGATGGCATAACTAAACGTAAGTTATCGCCCTCACGTACAACTTCAACCCCTGAGCCTGCTAGCTCATCACGAAACGCTTCTTCTTGCTTATCCATGTAATCACCTACAGCAGCACCCGCTAGTGCGCCAATAGCAGCACCAATAAAGATACGCTTATCTTTATGATTACCCGTTGCTTTACCTAATACGCCACCTGCGGCTGCACCAATTGCGGCGCCCTTGCCTGTGTTGTTCATTTCGCAACCACTTAGCAATACAGCTACTACGGTTACGCTTAAAAGTGATTTAGTTAACGTCATGTGATGTCCTATTCATTAAGAATTATAAAGCGAGTATGCAAATACATGTATGAACAAACTATGAAGAGCATGTTAAAAGCAGTTCGCTTTATACCAATCCACTTAATTAAGTGGATTGGTATTATTTGTAGATTACGAATTAATGTATGCATTTAATAAAAGTGTCATACTCCTTTGTGACAATTTAATGAACTTTAAAAAAGGATATGAGCTCAATGTTAGTCGCTATTTTTAGACAGTTTTTTTTACTTGGCTGCATGAGTTTTGGTGGCCCTGCTGCCCATTTAGGCTATTTTAAACGCCACTTTGTAGACACATTAAACTGGTTAAGCGATACCCGCTACGCGCAGCTTATTAGTTTAAGCCAAGCGCTGCCCGGGCCTGGTTCAAGCCAAGTGGGCTTTGCAATTGGTGTGGAGCGGGCGGGGGTTATTGGTGGCATTACCGCATTTATCGCTTTTACCTTACCGTCTTTTTTAATCATGTTGTTATTAGCGGTAAGCGCGCATCAGTTTGATGCTGTTTACTTTGCTATTATTGCGGGCTTAAAACTGTTTGCGGTTGTTATTGTGGCCGATGCAACACTCACTATGGCAAAAAGTTTTTGTACCAGCGCTGCGCTCAAGCTTATCGCAGTAATGAGTACCTTGGCTTTATTATTATTTCCTTTACTTGGCACGCAAATAGCTATTTTAGTGAGTGCCGCTGCTATAGGCGCAATTTGGCCTCTGTTACAGCTCAACACCCAGACTGAGCCTAAAGCAGATACCAAAAGCGCGTTTAGGTGGCTCCCTTTAGGCTTATTTGTATTACTACTCGCTATTAGCTTTATACCTTTAGGTGATGACCTTGCTTTGTTTGCTCCTTTTTACCAAGCGGGCGCTATGGTATTTGGAGGCGGGCATGTGGTATTGCCTGTATTGCAAGCTGGCGTACCAGCGCTAAGTAACGATCAATTTTTAAGTGCGTATGCCAGTGCTCAAGCTATCCCTGGCCCCATGTTTACAATAGCTACTTACTTAGGCGCGCAACTCACTTCAGAGCAACCCTTAATAGGGGCCATAGCTGCAACCCTACTTATTTTTACACCGGGTTTTTTATTAATGCTGGCGTTTCAAAGAAGCTGGTTAAACCTGGCAAGTAAACCTCGCTTTGCAAGCTCTATTGCGGCGCTTAACGCTGCCGTAGTTGGCTTTTTAGCGGCGGCTTTGTACTCACCTATTTGGACATCAGCCGTTCACAACCTATGGCAGGTTGCATTGGTTATTGCTGCTTTTGCATGGCTAAGAATGAAAAAGCCACCTATTTGGTGGCTATTAGCTTTATTTATTAGTGTGGGCCTTGTTCAGCACTATTTGCCATTACTTTAAAGGTCGGCTTATCGGTTTGCTGTGCATTTGGCGGGCTTAATTGCCCGCTAACACTTTGATACGCTCTAAGACCAAATACTGGCAACACTGCCAATAAGTGATCCATAATTTCGGCTTGTAAATGCTCGTAAGATATCCAGCGTTTGTCTTCACTAAAGCAATAAAACTCAATCGGTAAGCCGTGGTTCATGGGTTGTAGCTCACGCACCATAAGCGTCAATGAGGTATTTATTCTGTTATGCTGCTTTAAATAGCCCTCGGCGTAGCGGCGAAACAAGCCTAAGTTAGAGACCGGATCAGGCAACGAGGCAACACGTATATATTCATGCAGTGGTATAGCTGCATCTATTTGTTTTCTAAATTCGTCACTTACTAAGCATATACTGTGCATATCAATATTAAGCGAGCGCTTAATACGTCGGCCGCCAGACTCTTGCATTCCTCGCCAGTTTTTGAACGACCCTGCTACCAGCATATAAGTAGGAATAGTCGTAATGGTGTTATCCCAGTTACGCACTTTTACGGTGTTTAGCCCTAAGTCTATTACTTCACCGTCGGCGCCGTAGTTTTCTACTTGAATCCAATCGCCGTAAGTAACTAATCGGTTTGCCGCAATTTGAATACTGGCTACAAAGCCTAAAATAGTGTCTTTAAAAACCAATAAAGTAACAGCGGCTATCGCACCAAAACCCGACAAAATATAGGTAGGCGATTTTTCAAGCACAATGCTGACTATTAAAATTGCACACACAATAAAGGTGATCAGCTTAACAACTTGTAATAAGCCCTGAATTGGCACTTCGCGGGCAAAATCTAGCTGGTTATAAATAGCGCCGGCAATGCTTACAATGCTGCTAAAAATAAAGCCTACATGAATAATTAATATACCTTGGCCAATGGTTTTTAGTATTTCGGCACTAAGCTCATTAACAGGGTAAACGCTGTCGAAGGTTGCTAAAAAAAGCACGCTACATAGCATACCGGCTATGCGCTTATTAAGTTTTGTGAGCAACGGAGAAAGTAACCCTATGCGCTCTGGAGATAACTTAGTCACCACTTTTTGAATGCCTGGCAGCATTAATCGGCGTGTAAATAAATACACCACTAACAACGAAAAAACACCAATAGAGGCTGCAGTAATTGCACTTAAAAAATCTGCGTCGGGTACTTTTTCAAACCAAGGAGCGATTAGCTCCTGCAGGTGGGTATTGGTCATAGTGTTTCTATTTCCTTACAAATGGGTGGCTCAGGTAAATCGTGTTGGGCATAAATGCTGGCAAGTTGCGCGTCTTTAGCAACCCATAGCTCATTAACGTACTTTTGAAAGTGGCTTCTAAATGCTTTGTCGTGTTGGTAACTACCTAACATTTGCTGGTTTATAGCAACTACGTCAATAGAAACATAAATTGAATCAAGCTCGCCCTTTAAAATATTACGACAAACATGGCTTGTGCTGCCGCTGTACACCACACTGGTATTTAGCATGGCGTCAAATTGCTCGCCAAGTACCTCAAGTGCAAAGGCAATCCCGCCCGCTTTGGGCTTGAGTAAATGTTTAAACGGGCTTTGCTGGCTTGCATGCTTTGCGTGCGTGTAGCGGGTGCCTTCAACAAAATTAATTATGGTGGTGGGATTGTTCCTAAAATTACTACAGCTTTGCTTGGTACGCTCAATATCTAGCCCTTTAAGCTTGGGGTTTTTAGCAAGCTGCGCTTTAGTTACGCGCTTCATAAAAGGCATGCCCATAGCCCATGCGCCAGAGCCAATAAATGGCACATACTTTAATTCGTCTTTTAAAAAAAACTTTGGTGCTGGTAATACATTAATTGAGCTAAGCACCACAATATCTAACCAGCTCATGTGGTTACAAATTAGTAAGTACCAACTTTTTGAATTTACATCGCCGTTTATGTTTACTTTTATGTTGGCGCAGCCCAGCCACAAGCCAAACCGATTGCCATTACACCAGCCTCGGTACACGCTATGCAGTATGGTGTTAATTATAGAAAAAGGCAGGACAAGCTTTATTAACCCTAGCATTAATACTAAGGTGCCAAAAATGATTACATTTGAAAAAATCACGCAGCCTACAATTAAGCCGCTGAGCCAATTTGGTAACCACTTTTTTAGCATAATCGTAAGCCCATTTTTTATTACCTTATTATTTATGGTTTTGTTCGAGCTGCAAAAGCGTGTGCTCTTTTTCTTCCCATAAACGGTTTAATTCACTTTGAAAGCCGACTCTAAACTCAGAGTCGCCAGTGTAATCACCAATCAACTCCTCGCTTACTGGGCGAATGTCTACATGCACATTAATTTGCTTCACTTTGCCGCCGGCAAAGTCCATAAACGTAGGGATGCCATCGGGGTAATGAATGGTCACATTAACCACTTTAGATATCTGCTCACCCATGGCTTGCATTACAAATGCGATCCCGCCTGCTTTTGGCTTTAATAAATGCGGAAAAGGGCTATTTTGGCGAGCATGCTTTTGTGTTGTAAAACGTGTACCTTCTACAAAATTAACAATGCTTACTGGCATTTCTTTAAATTTTTCACAGGCTTTGCGGGTTGTTTCTATGTCTTTACCACGTAGCTTTGGGTTCTTTTTTAGCTGCGCTTTGCTGGTGCGGGTCATAAACGGAAAGTCGAGCGCCCACCAGCACAGACCTAAAATTGGCACGTAAATAAGCTCTTTTTTTAAAAAAAAGTTTAAAAAAGGTATTTTTCGATTAAATACACGCTGCAGCACTAATATATCTACCCAGCTTTGATGATTAGCAATTACTAAGTACCAGTCTTTTAATTTGGTTTCTTCAAGGCCGGTAACGTTAATTTTTGTTGGCGTGAATAAGCGTTGGTTAATGCTATTAACCGACACCCAAATAGTGGCACACTGTTTAGCAACCCAACTTAGAAGCTTTTGCATAGGCTTGATAGGGATTAATTTTAATAGCCCACAAACAAAAATAGGCACAAACCAAATAAGTGTGTTTATTGTATAAAGCATAATACTTAATACACTGCGGATTACTGACATTTATTTACTTTCCTTTAAACAATGCGCGCCAAACAGCGACGCTTTTAATTCTGAGAGTGTACGGTTAATCTTCGAAGTAAGTATAACCTTCAAGCCCGGCATTAAGCTCGGCTAAATACCCTGCTTTACACTGCTCAGACACTGCTAGCTTGTTGACCAATAATTCAAAGTTTTGTGCCAAAATGGCGCTATCATAGTCAACAAACTTTAATACATCCTTAACGCTATCACCTTTAATAGCATTGGTTAATACATAACCGTCGTCGTTAAGCTCTACATGCACTGAGTCGGTGTCGCCAAATAAGTTATGTAAATCACCTAAAATTTCTTGGTAAGCCCCCACCATAAACATGGCTATATGGTATTGCTCGCCATGTTGGTACTCAGGTATAGGTAAACTGGTTTCTATGCCCGCGCCTTCTACGTACTCACGAATTTGCCCATCTGAGTCACAGGTAATATCTTGAATAATAGCGCGCTGGGTAAGCGGTTTATCTAAATTTTCGATAGGCATAACCGGAAACAACTGCTCAATGCCCCATACATCAGGTAACGACTGAAACAGTGAAAAGTTAACAAATAGCTTATCGGCTAGCTTTTCGTGTAAATCGTCAAGCACCTCACGGTGCGCACGCGCGTTATTGCTAAGGGATGCGCGTACTCGGTGCAAAATAGTAAAGTATAATTGCTCTATTTTCGCCCACTCTAGCATGCTTACTAACCCATGCACGTATTGGTCGTGCGCTTCGCTAAATAAGTGCATCGCATCGTGGTAAATCTCTAGCGCCATACGCGGGTTTAAACGCTGTAAACACTGCCACATTTCATCAAGCACTAGCGCACTGTTTTTAAGTGGCGGTTCTGGGTTTGGATGATTTGGCGCTTTTTCTACGTCTATTACATCGGTAATTAACACCGCGTGGTGCGCTGTTAAAGCACGCCCTGATTCGGTGATAATGGCTGGGTGCGTAAGTTGATGTTGGTCGCACACCTCAGCAAAAGCATTAACCACATTACGTGCGTATTCTTCAACGGTGTAGTTCATCGAGCAAGCACTGCGTGAGCCTGAGCCTTCGTAATCTACCCCTAAGCCACCGCCTACATCAACGGTATTAAGCGGCACTCCTAGCTGGGTAAGTTCAGCAAAGTGGCGCGCGCATTCTCGCAGGGCGCGGTGTATGTCGCGTATGTTGGCAATTTGAGAGCCAATATGAAAATGCACCATTTGCATTAAATGTAATTTATTATGCTTTTTAAGCACCTCAACAGCACTAAGTACTTGGCCTGCGGTTAAGCCAAATTTGCCTTTTTCGCCGCCGGTATTTTGCCACTTACCTTTGCCTACTGAGTTTAAGCGAATACGTATACCAATGGCAGGCTCTATGCCTAGGTTATCTATTTCTTCAAGTAAGGTCGTCAGCTCTGAGAGTTTTTCGACGACTATTTTAACGCTGTGCCCCATGGCTTGACCAATACAGGCTAAACGTAAAAACTCACTGTCTTTATAGCCATTGCACACAATAGTAATGGGTTTATCGGCTACCCCTAAAATTGCCATAAGCTCAGGCTTTGAACCGGCCTCTAGGCCAACTAAACCACTTGGGTGCGCCAATAGTTTACTGACCACCGAGCGTTGCTGATTAACTTTTATAGGGTATACACACGTGTACTTGCCTTGGTACTCGCGGCTGCTGCGCGCTAAGGTAAATGCATGGGTGAGTGTATCTACTCTATTTTTTAAAATATCGGTAAAGCGCACCAACACCGGCAATGTTAAACCTTGCTGCTTAAATTGCTCTGTGAGCTGCGTTAAAGAAATCGCATTTTTAGATTGGTCACCATCTGGGTAGGCAACCAGCTCGCCTTGTGCGTTAATATCAAAATAGCCATCGCTCCAATGAGCAACATTATATGTAGCGCGTGCTGTTTCTAAACCCCAAGTCATGGCAACTCTTCTTTAATCAATTAGCTATAAAGGCGCATTTTAATACGTCACTACCCCCTACGCTAACAAAAATTGAACTTTAACTCGATACTGGCTAACTTTATTGGCAAAGCAGTTAAAATTTCATTGAGCAAAACGCGAAGCACTGGCAGAATTGCCCCTTTTTCATACTCAACTTAAAAAGTGTAAAAGCAACTATGGCAAATTTAGATCAAAGTAAGTGGTTTACAGAAATTAGCGACCGCGATGGCAGCGCATTTTCATTACGTATCAACAAAAAGTTGGATGAAAAACAGTCTCCTTTTCAAAAGGTAGAAATGTTCGAAACCACAGACTTTGGTAATTTAATGATCATCGATGGCTGTACTATGGTAACTACCCGCGAAAACTTTTTTTACCATGAGATGATTAGCCACCCTGCACTTTTAGCGCACCCAAATCCTAAAAACGTGGTAATTATTGGCGGCGGCGATTGCGGTACATTACGTGAAGTTTTAAAACACCCAAGTGTAGAAACCGTAACGCAAATAGATATAGACGAAGTAGTCACGCAAATGTCGTTAAAATACTTCCCAGAGCTTTGTGAGTCTAACAACGATGCACGCGCAACTGTTATGTTTGATGATGGTATAAAATACATGCGTGACGCTGCGGGCGAGTCTATTGATGTTGTTATTGTTGATGGTACAGACCCAGTAGGCCCAGGCGAGGGATTATTTAACCACGCGTTTTACACTAGCTGCTTAAATGCATTACGCCCTGGTGGTATTTTAGTGCAGCAAAGCGAATCGCCATTAATGCATATGCCACTGCTAGTAGAAATGCGCGAGGCCATGCTAAGTGTGGGCTTTAACGACTTACAAACACTGCCATTTCCACAGCCAATTTACCCAAGCGGTTTATGGTCAGTAACGCTTGCTCGTAAATCACAAGCATTTAATGGCTTTAGAGAAGCCGATGCCGAGCAAGTTGCACAACAAAGCGAATACTACAACAGCGGTATTCATCACGGCGCACTTGCTACACCAAACTTTATGAAACGCGCATTTGATAAAAAATAATTCACACTTTTTTTGAAACTAAAAGGGAGCTTTAAAAGCTCCCTTTTTTGTACTTTAAAAACGCCATTGAGCGTTGAGCATAATTTGCTGCTGCGATAGTCGCTGAGCAAACCCACTACCCGGCCTATTTTGTACAAAGCTATGCAGCGCCGAGCCTTCAACACCTATTTGTAGCGTATCGGTTAATTGGTAACGCCACGTAGCTGTTAAGCCTTCGCCATGGCTGGCGTTAGGGTCAAATGCGGTGGTGTCATCGTCATCTACTTTAAAATAATCATACCTAAGCGATAACCTATGCTTACCTGCTTTATGGCTGAGCATTAAATAATGGCTATAAAAACGGTTATAAATAAGCTTATTAGCCCCCATTTCGGTTTTACCATCGAGTAGCTGGGCAATCAAACGGGTTTTACCTGTAAATTTATATAACCACGCTAAACTGCTAAAGCGAGTATGCCAAGCATACTGCCCTGTTGTGCGATTAAAAATGCTGGGGTCGGCGTTATTATCGTAATAATAAAACCTAAACTGCGAGCGTTTTAAATAATCCCAATGCACGCCGGCATAGTAGCCAAAGCGGCCATCTACTTCTTCAAAAGGCAGCACTTGGTTAGCTTGCCAACGTAATTCGTCACTATTTAATGCCGCAATAGGTGCAAATTGTACACTTTCGTTAAATGTTGTTTGCCTGTCGTGCAGCGCAAAGCCGCGCCAAGAAAGCAACGTCCCTGTTGGGTCGTTCCCTTTATAAATAGCAGCGCTCACACTAAAGCTATGCTTAGAATTAAAACGTTTACCTGGGCGCTTAATGCTAAGCTCACCACCTATGGTACGAAGCTCTTCGCCAAGCCAACTGTTTATGGCCGAATTAGTATAATTGTAAGGCGAGGTCCAGCCTATATCGGGGTTTTCTAGCGACATACTAGGATAAAACCCACCAAGCTTTACATGCCATTTATAACGGCTGTTTACTAACGGCTGATACTGGAAATACGCTTGGCTTAAACCTAATGTGGTGTTCGGCTCTTGATTAACATTAACAACGGCATGTGCGCTCCAGGCACTACTTAAATCGGCCTTAAAGTCTATAATTCCTTGCGATAACAAAATGCTATCACTGCTATCTCCATGGCGATATAAACCAATACCGCCATCTTGAAAGCTTTGTGTATCGTCGCTTGCAACCGCACGTACCTGAATAAGCCCTTTAACCTGCGAAAAAGCCGGTAGGCTCATAAAAAGTAAGCCAAGTAATACTGTATTTTTGCGCTTAATAGTCATCAAATTCATCCGTAGCAAAGTCTATTTGCTCGGCTATGGCCTGCTTTACGGTGTAGTGTATAGGTGAATCGCTTACATTAACGCTGTGGGTTTCTACGTTGCTTATATCGCTAAAGCCAGAATGCCATACACTCATGCTGTATTGCCCATTAGGGGCAGTTAAATTAACCATACCGTTGTCGCCGGTAATTGCAAAAACGGTGCTATCAACCACCACAATATAGCCCAGCATCCAGTCATGAATATTACAGCCAAGCTCAACCACCCCTGTTTGATCAAACGTTATGGGCGCTTTAGGCTGCTCTTTGTAAAGTTTCAACTCAAAGGTTTTAGCTTTAGAAAACGAATAGACGTGGTGCATGATAGAGTCGGCATTAGGAAACTCTACCTTTGCATTTTGCGGAACAACTAACGTACGCGGCGTAAACTCGCGGTTTTGTTGGCTCATTGCGTAGGTTTTACTTTCTTGATTGCCGGCCTGAATTGATGCCCCGCTTAGCCACACTACCGCATTTGCTAAAGGCTGATTATTGGCATTTTTTATAGTTATAGTTGTTGCTGCTGCGCAAGTACTCATACATAGCAGTAACACACTTAGTAAAGGTTTTATCATGGGGCTAATCGCTATTATCAATTTGTTTACATTATAGACCGATTAAACCGTTAAATTCTTTCTATTTTTTAAAACATTGAATACGTATGTAGACAGTCGTATTAACAACTCACTGCCATTATCCTTAAAGGTCACCACCGACTCATCAAAGGACACACAATGAGAACATCCGCACTTTTACTACTGGCGTTTGCTGGCAATAGCTTTGCACAAACCGCTGTAGTTGAATCACCAAACTCACAAATAAAAGTGACTATTTCAGATGAAAATAGCACACCCAGCTACGCTATTAGCTTTAAAAACAAACCAGCCATAAACGCATCGCGCCTGGGTTTTGAATTTAAAACCCAAGCTGCATTTAGCGATGGTTTTAAAATTACTCATGTTAAGCAGCAAAGCGTAAATACCCAGTGGCAACAACCTTGGGGCGAGCGACAAACGGTTACTGATAAACACAACGAAGTTGCGGTTACGTTTACAAAAAGCGAGCCTAACGCTGCAACCTACACAGTGCGCTTTAGAGCTTTTGATAGTGGCGTTGGGTTTAGATACGAAGTACCAAAACAAGCAGGCTTTGAGCAAACACACATTACCAAAGAGCTCACCGAATTTGCCATTAACAATAACAACAATGCCACCGCATGGTGGATACCCGCCCGCGGCTGGAACCGATACGAATACGTTTACAACACCACCGCATTAAATGACGTCCCCCTTGCACACACGCCGTTTACCTTAAAAACCAATGACGGTACCCATATAAGCATTCATGAAGCAGCCTTAGTGGATTACGCAGGCATGGTGCTTAATCAGCGCCGCCCAGGCACTTTTAATGCCGATTTAACACCCTGGTCAGACGGCATTGCCGTTAAAAAACAAGGTGCGTTTAATACCCCTTGGCGCACCATTCAAATTGCCGACAGCGCGGTAGGCTTAGTCAATTCAGACATAATATTAAATTTAAACGAGCCTAATAAACTAGGCGATGTGTCGTGGGTAAAACCTGGCAAATACGTGGGTATTTGGTGGGGTATGCATATAAACACGCAAACCTGGGGCAGCGGCGAAAAACACGGTGCCACTACACAAACCACTAAGTACTACATGGATTTTGCCGCACAATATGGCTTTGATGGCGTACTAGTAGAAGGCTGGAACATAGGCTGGGACGGTGACTGGTTTTTTAATGGCGATGTATTTAGTTTTACACAACCCTACGACGACTTTGATATAGCGGCCCTTACTCAATACGGCAAACAAAAAGGTGTGCAGTTAATTGGCCACCACGAAACATCGGGTAATGTAAGTAACTACCGTGACCAAATGGAGGAGGCCTTTGCCCTTTACGAAAAATCAAACGTAAGCCAAGTTAAAACTGGCTATGTAGCGGATGGCGGTAACATAAAACGCATAGACGAAAACGGCATTGCCCGTCATGAGTGGCACGACGGCCAATTTATGGTTAACGAGTACCTTTACAACGTAAAGCTGGCTGCTAAACATAAAATTAGTATTAACACCCACGAGCCAATAAAAGACACCGGCCTGCGCCGTACCTACCCAAACTGGATTGCGCGCGAAGGGGCACGCGGCCAAGAGTTTAATGCATGGGGCACGCCGCCTAACCCACCAGAGCACATTCCTATGCTGGCGTTTACCCGAATGCTGGCAGGGCCTATGGACTTTACCCCTGGTATTTTTGATATGAGCTTTAATGGCTTAGGCGATGATACAAACCGCCCACAAACAACGCTTGCTAAGCAGCTTGCACTTTATGTTGTGCTGTATAGCCCGATTCAAATGGCCGCCGACTTACCTAAAAACTATTTAGCCAAGCCTGATGCATTTCAATTTATTCAAGACGTACCAACCGATTGGCAGCAAAGTATTGCGCTTGATGGCGAAGTGGGCGACTTTATTGTTTTTGCCCGTAAAGAGCGCAAACGCGATAAATACTCAGGAAACGATTGGTACTTAGGCACCGTAACCGACGAGAAAGCCCGAACTATTGAGGTAAAACTCGACTTTTTAGAAAAGGGTAAAAAGTTTGAAGCGCACATATACCAAGACGGTAAAAACGCTGAATGGAAAAACAATCCGTACGATTTAGATATCAAAAAGCGCATAGTTAGTGCAAACGACAAACTAACTTTAAAACTAGCCACAAGTGGTGGTACAGCAATCCGCTTTAAAGCACTTTAAGTTTTAATACTATTAACGTTATGGAAATAGCCAACTCTGCACAGCTTACTGCACAGCTTACTGTGCAGAGTTTTGTATTTTTATAGGTAAATAAATTTGTGCACTTAGGCCGCCTTCTGGGCGGTTTTCTAGCTTAACTTTACCATCGTGCATATCAATAATACGCTTAATAATGGCAAGGCCTAAACCACTCCCCTCACTACCACGCGCGGTATCACCTTGTTTAAAAGGCTCAAACACCGATTCTAGTTCGCTTTCTGGTATACCGGGGCCGGTATCGTTTACCGCTATCACAACGTATTTTTTGTTTGAATTAAAGTAGCTTAATACTTCTATATCGCCATCGGAATAACGCAGCGCGTTTTCAATCATGTTAGTAATTACACGCTTAATAGCCACACTACTTAACGGAACAAGCCCTACGCTGGGGTTGCCTTTAAAGGTAATAACGCGTTGCTGTTTAAGCTCACAATTAACCACTTCAGTTACTAGCGCGTTTATATCTTCGCAAGCAAGCTCATCTGTTTTGTGGTGGCGTAAATACTCAATAAATTGATCGATAATGCCGTTCATATCTTCAATATCGTAAATAATGCCTTCGCGAAGGTAGTCATCTTCATCGTTCATCATTTCGGTGGCAAGGCGGATACGAGTAAGCGGGGTGCGTAAATCGTGAGAAACACCAGCCATGAGTAAACGGCGGTCGTTTTCAAGAGCGGCTATACCGCGCGACATTTGGTTAAATGCACGGGTAACTTCTATAACTTCACTGGAGCCTTCTTCTTCAAGCTTGCTACTAAAATCGCCCTTACCCACTTTCACGGCTGCTTGCTGCAACGCCTTTAATGGGCGGTTTAAGTGCCGAGCAAATAGCCAGCCGCCTAACACACTTAAAAAACCAATACTTGATAAGTAAAACGTTAAAAATTCAAGGTTATTTTCTTGATACCCGCTAAGCGGTACTTTTACCCAGTAACCGGGTGCTTGCGGCGCTTCTACCCAATAAATCAGCGGGTCGGTTTGACTAATACGCACCCGAGCAGAACCATTTAATTGCTCAGACATACTACGCGACAGCATCGAGTATTCTCGGGTTTGACCCAGCCCTTGGCGCATTGCCTCGCGCTGCGTCATCACTTCTATACCTGTAATTTCAAAAAACTTTTCAGACACTTCGTCGTTGATTTCTACGCCGTCTTCCCAGTCTATAAATACCGTTTTAATTTGCTTAGCGAGCATTAAATTTACTTGCTCTATGGTTGGTTTTACAACGTAAAAGCTCACCGTTACATACGACACTATTTGGTTAATTAGCAGTAAAGCGGCCACTAAAAATACAGTTTGGCCAAACGCACTACGCGGAAAAAATCCCATATAAACTACTTATCACCGTCAGGAACAAACACATAACCCAAACCCCATACAGTTTGAATATAGCGCGGGTTGGCGGCATCTACTTCTATCATGCGGCGCAGTCGCGATACTTGCACATCAATACTGCGCTCAAGCGCACTGTAATCTCGCCCACGGGCTAGGTTCATTAGTTTATCGCGGCTCAGTGGCTCGCGCGGGTGCGATACAAGGGCTTTAAGTACGGCAAATTCACCACTGGTGAGCGAAATGGTTTTATCGCCCTCACTCATTTCGCGCGTGGCTAAATTAAGCGTAAATTGCCCAAAGGCTATTAAGTTTTCTTCTGCTGCGGGTGCGCCCGGTACTTCTTTGGCGCGGCGGCGTAAAATAGCTTTTATGCGAGCCAGTAATTCGCGCGGGTTAAACGGTTTCGGGATGTAGTCGTCTGCGCCTAGTTCAAGGCCTATAATACGGTCGACCTCATCGCCTTTTGCTGTCAGCATCACAATAGGAATTTCGTTTTCTTTTTGGCGTAGCCGACGGCAAATAGATAAACCATCTTCGCCTGGTAGCATTAAATCAAGCACCATTAAGTGAAAGTTTTCTCGCTCAATAAGTCTATCCATTTGCTCTGAGTTTGCGGCGGTTCTAACAATAAAGCCTTGCTCTACTAAATAACGCTCTAGTAAGCTGCGCAGGCGCATATCGTCATCTACAACTAATACTTTTGTGGTTTCGTGTCCCATTGCGTGTTTCTTATTTTTATTTCCAATTAATAGTTAATATAAATGAAAAACTTAATAATCAAAATCTAATTGCGCGCTTAGATTGTTACTGAACATTTCAAAGTTATAATATTAGGGCGTGTTGACCTTTGCGGATTGAAATTTGTTCAATCTAGGGGCGATTAAATTGCGGCGCGAGCTTTGTAACCTAGTGGGCTAAGTAAAAACCGAGTAACAAAGAGTTTATCGCGCCTAGGCAGAACCCGAAGGGCAGCGCATGTTTGGCATTTATGCTGCATTATCACCTATTTATGGGGAATAACCACACTTCATAGGCTCTGCCTTGCCTAAAAACCAAACATACTGCTGCAAATTCGACCATCAAAGAACAACACGCCCTAAAGTTTACACTCGACAAATTTTAGCAATTTTAATAACGTGCATAGCATTAGAGTTAATGAATAAAAGCCCATGAAAACAAATTTAATAACCCGCGAAGGTTACTTACAATTACAGCAAGAGCACGACCATTTATGGAACGTTCAACGCCCTGAAGTCACTAAAATAGTGAGTTGGGCGGCAAGCCTTGGCGATCGCTCAGAAAATGCAGACTATCAATATAATAAACGCTTACTGCGCCAAATTGATCGTCGTGTTCGGTATTTGCGCAAACGCCTACCCGATTTAAAAGTTATTGATTATTCGCCGCAGCAAGACGGTAAAGTATTTTTTGGCGCATGGGTAGAAATAGAAAACGAACAAGGCGAGGTTAAAAAATTTAGAATTGTAGGGCCTGATGAAATATACGACCGTAAAGACTACATATCAATTGACTCACCTATGGCGCGCGCCCTGATAAAAAAACAAGTAGACGATGATTTTGAGGTACCTACACCGCAAGGTAAAAAAGAATGGTATGTAAATAGTATTGAATATCAAAAATAGTCCCCCATAACATTATTAATAAATAACTACTTTGATTCAGATCAGGTAAATTTTTTATTGTGTAATATATCTCATTAGGATATATATTGGTTTAGCAGGTTTATCTTTAACCTGATTTTTAAGGTAGTGGCTATGTCAAACTTAGTACAGCGCATATGTAGTAATGCCGTATTGTTTGCACTTTTAATGAGTGTGAGTTTGACCCTGCATGCCAATACCACCGAAGTAAGTATAGATAACGCCAGTGTATCTAATCATTTTATCGCTTGTGAATTTCCTGACCAAGCAACCCCCGACATTGACTTAGATTCTCATGTTAATGCATTTGCTATTAGGTTGTTTCAACCGCTACCTAATGCTGTTTCATCTTTTTACCAAAGTACAAACCTATACCGTCCTTTTTGTACGGCATATCAACGTGGTCCACCTAGCTATTTAATTTAATTCACAATTTTACTTTTTGATTAAATTTTATAACTAATAAGGTGACTACTATGTCTAACTTTAAAGAATTACGTACCCAAAATATTTCTCATGGCGTTATTGCAAGCACGTTTGAAGATCAACAAGCCACTATTGATTTAACATCTCCGGCTTTAACTGTAATTAATAACTTTACCCAAAAAACGCCAATTCGCGCTCAATACGACACTCCTATCAGCGAGGCGCTTAAACAAGTACTAGCAGAGCACTCTGACTATGTATTGGTGACTGATGATGCGCAAAAATTAATTGGTATTGTTTCAAGTGCCGACCTACAAAGCGCTAAAATTACGGCCATTGCACAGCGTTTAAATACCAGCCGCAATGAAGTGAGCTTACGCTACATTATGACACCTATTAGCCAACTTAATGGCGTAAGTATGCAAAGCCTAAGCTATGCAAGTATTGGCGATGCACTACAAACAATGGAGCATCAAGGCAGCATGTTTTTATTAGCAACAACCACTAATAACGAAATATGCGGGTTAATCTCGGCGCGTCAAATAGCTAAAACATTGCATATTCCAGTGCATATTACCCCTATTGCTCACACGTTTAGTGATGTTTTAGAAAGCGTAGAGCACCCTCACTAAAGGGCGCTTTTACGCTTTGTCAGCTCAGCCAAGCCAACCATCTTAAAGCAAGCAAAATTGCTTGCTTTAAGAGCTTTTTATTACAACCTGCTGTGATATTATTCAACTAATAAATACCTACCAAACTCATTAAATAGCAACTTTAATAAGCTGGGTATAACAGTACCAGAGGGATTTTCTGGTTTTATTTTTTGTATTAAAAGGTTTATGCATGAGCGATATCTCTGCACGTTTAGCCACTGAGCTAAATGCACAACAGCAACAAGTTGTTGCTGCTACAAAATTACTTGATGAAGGCGCAACGGTTCCTTTTATTGCGCGTTACCGTAAAGAAATTACCGGTGGATTAGACGACACGCAATTACGCCTTTTAGAGCAACGTTTGTCGTACTTGCGCGAGCTGGAAGAGCGCCGCAGCTTTATTTTATCAACCATCGAATCACAAAATAAATTAACGCCAGCACTTAGTGCCGATATAACCAGCGCACAAAGTAAAACTGAGCTTGAAGATTTATACCTTCCTTATAAAGCTAAACGTCGTACCAAAGGGCAAATAGCCATTGAAGCAGGCCTTGAGCCACTTGCCGATGCGCTATTTAACGACGCAAACTTAGAGCCAGAGCAACAAGCGCAGCAGTTTATAAATGCCGACAAAGGCATTGCTGATACCAAAGCAGCCCTGGATGGCGCTAAATTTATTTTAATGGAACGCTTTGCAGAAGATGCCAAGTTATTAGCTAAATTTAGAAGCCACATTAGCCAACACGGCGCTATACAAAGCACACTTATTGACGGTCAAGAGCAAGCCGGTAGTAAATACCGCGACTACTTTGACCATCAGGAACCTCTTAAAAAGGTCCCTTCTCACCGCGCACTTGCTATGTTGCGCGCGCGTAACGAAGGTATTTTGCAGCTGAGTATTAACCCAGAACCAAGCAGCGAAAATGCAGCCCAGCTATGCGCGCAAATGATTGCTGATCACTACCGCTTAGATGTGAAATATAAAGCAGCTAGCGCATGGCTATTAAGTGTTGTGCAGTGGGCATGGAAAATAAAGCTTGGCCTACACCTAGAAAATGAATTTTTAGCAGCCATGCGAGAAAAAGCCGAAACCGGCGCTATAGATGTATTTGCTAAAAACTTAAAAGACTTACTTATGGCCGCCCCTGCTGGGCCGCGTACCACGCTTGGTCTAGATCCTGGTTTGCGAACTGGCTGTAAAATTGCCGTAGTTGATGGCACAGGTAAATTGCTTACAACCCAAACTATTTTCCCCCACGCACCACAAAATCACTGGGAAAAATCATTACGTACATTAGAGCAACTATGTCGCCAGCATAAAGTAGAGCTTATTGCGATTGGTAACGGAACCGCATCACGCGAATCTGACAAGCTAGTAGGCGAACTGATTAAGGCCAATGCTGAGCTTAAATTAAACAAAATTATGGTAAGCGAAGCCGGCGCGTCTGTTTACTCTGCGTCTGAATTTGCAGCGAATGAATTTCCTAACTTAGATGTGTCTTTACGTGGCGCGGTATCTATTGCGCGTCGCCTGCAGGACCCACTTGCCGAGCTTGTTAAAATTGAGCCAAAATCAATTGGTGTAGGCCAATACCAACACGATGTCTCGCAAAGCCAATTAGGCCAAACACTAACCGCAGTGGTAGAAGACTGTGTAAACTCAGTGGGTGTTGATTTAAATATGGCCTCGGTGCCGCTTCTTACACGCGTATCGGGGTTAAATAAAACCTTAGCGCAAAATATAGTAAATTACCGCGACACTAACGGCACGTTTACTAAGCGTAGCGAACTTAAAAAAGTTGAGCGTTTAGGACCAAAGGCGTTTGAACAAGCAGCAGGCTTTTTGCGTATTAATCAGGGTAAAGACCCACTTGATAACTCATCAGTTCACCCTGAGGCTTATCCTGTTGTTAAACTTATTTGTGAGCGTAACAACCTTGATGTAAATAGCTTAATAGGCAATAGCGAGTTTTTAAATAAGCTGGTTGCTAATGACTACACCGACGAGAAGTTTGGCTTACCTACCGTTACCGACATCATTAAAGAGCTAGATAAGCCTGGGCGTGATCCTCGTCCTGAGTTTAAAACTGCTGAATTTAAAGCCGGTGTAGAAAAAATCACAGACCTAAAACCCGGTATGATTTTAGAAGGTGTGGTTTCTAACGTTGCTAACTTTGGTGCGTTTGTTGATGTAGGTGTTCACCAAGATGGCCTAGTGCATATTTCGGCAATTACTAATAAGTTTATCTCTGATCCGCGCGAAGTAGTAAAAGCCGGTGACATTGTAAAAGTAAAAGTGGTTGAGGTAGATGCCCCACGTAAGCGCATTAGCTTTACTATGCGCTTAGATGATGAAATAGACACAAGCAATAAACCCGCTGCCGCGCCACAAAAGCAACGCAGTAATCAGGGCCAGCAACCGCGTGCAGCAAAACCAAAGCGCGATAACGGTAACGCCATGATGGGTAATGCCTTTGCCGATGCATTTGCTAATGCAAAAGTAAAAAAATAATACCCGTTTACTTCATTAAGTGATGACTCCTTAAACTAAAAAGCCGCTCATTGAGCGGCTTTTTTAATAATGCTTAGCTGGTGTTAACCAAACGCAGAAAAACCACTCTCGTTTTGGGGTGAGCTAGTCATTTGATAAAAATTAGCTATACGGCCAGCTCGTGCGTCTACTTCTGGGTCGCGTGATTGCTCGGTATTAGTATCGCTTTGAGACTCAGCAGTGCTGGTTTCGTTTATTGACAACGCACTTTGTGGCTCTTGTGCTTGCGCTTCATCGTCAGCAGGGGCTGATAATTCAGCTTGCGCTGCGGCCATTTTTTGGGTTGCATCAGCGGCAATGGCTCTATCGGCACTAGAAGGTTCAGCAGGGGCAAGTGCGGCTGCACGTACCGTTTGCATTTTATCTATAGTGGCTTGCGGATCGCCGGGGATTTCAGATACATCAATTTGTACCTCACCGCCAACAGCGTAATTAGTGCCATCTGGTCCACGTTGGTATTCATAACTTGGTGAGCCTGCATACTGCCCACCCACCGATGCATGAGCTTGCTCGTGCACACGCACTTCAGTATCGCGCGCTTTAAGCTCTTCAATTTGCTGCTGTTCTAATTCTAGCTGTTGCTGATCTTGCTCTTCTTCGGGGGTGTCTTCGCTTGCTTGTTGGTTTTGTTGCTGTTCGCTATCTGAATCTTCGCTGCCTTGCTGGCGCTGCTCAACAGCTTGCTCATCACTGAGTTTACCGGTTGCATCATAGGTGGCGGCTTCTGCACTGCTTGGCAGTTTTGCTTTATCAGCATCGCTTTGTGCTTTGGTTTCGGTATTACTGGCGCTATTGGGTGCAGGGGCAGGAATAACTTCGCGCAGTTGGTTGTCACGCCGAGCGGTTTCCGTATAAACATTGGCAGTGTTTATATTGATAGACGGAAATGGCGTGACAATATTCATAACGTTTAAACTTTAATATCGATTAGCGTACCAAGCACTTCATCTGCAGTTTGAATAGATTGCGTGTTTGCCTTGGCATTAAACTCTTCAACTTTTAAATTAACAAGCGCTTCGTCAACCCGGGCTGGTTGTGCAACAGGCGCTGTTACAGCCTCTTCAGGTCGCGCAGCTGTTAACTGGCGCTGTTGGGCTAGTTGCGTATCGTCTTGCTCTTCAATGGTGGCACGGTTTATCTCTGCGCTTGCTCGTTCTATACCTTGGCTTGCACGATTAAACCCTTCTACACCACTATTAAATACTGAACCAATAGCCATGCTGTACCTCCAAAAAATAAATATTGTTTAATTATCGCTCACTTCATGGGCAAAATAAAGCTTTAAACAGTACCTTTCTTTAGGCTATTTTAAAGCATTGATTTAACGGCAGATAAAAACTCTTTTTTATGAGAAATAAACGGTGCATGGGACGCTTTGTCTAGTACTTCGTATTCAAACTCAGAATTTAGTGCTGCCATTTTATTAATTGCTTTGTAAGGTACCAGCGCATCTAAACGGCCAAATATCGCTTTTATAGGCACTGGGCAATGCGCAAATACGTTGCGTAAATCATCATTTTGTAAAATATTTAAACCCGCACTTAACGCCTCACTTTTAGGGGCGTTGTACTGATTTAGCAAGTGCTTTAGCTGCTTTATATCATCGCGTGCCGACTCACTACCCATGGCCTGAATAGCTAAAAAGCGCTCTATGGTTTTTTCTCGATGATTAACTAATTGCTCTTTAAATTGCTCAAGCACGCTGGCTTTTATTCCAGGCCAATCATCTGCCTCGGCAAAAAAAGGGCTTGAGGCAACTAAAATTACTTTTGATACTTTATTTGGCCAATGTTTAGCAATATAAAGTGCGAACAATCCTCCTAGCGACCAGCCCATTAAAATAGAGCCAGGGCTAAGTTGCTCGCTTACGATTTCAGCTGCATCGTGTAAATTATAAGGGCTTGGGCAGCTATTGCTGTTGCCAAAGCCAGGCAGGTCAATACTGCGTACCGAGCCACTGTATAAAAACGTTAACTCTGGCTGCACTAATTGCCATACGCCTTGGTTCATGCCCCAACCATGTAATAAAACTAACTCGCTTTGCATATTTGCCTAACCTTAACCAAACTTAGCCACATCATAACGCTTACATTGACGAAAGCAACGCAAGGAGCAGCCAATGCAACACTCATTTTTTAATTGGTTATTCCCCTCTTATTGCGTGCAGTGTCAGGGAGTTATTAGTACTCAAGAGGGGTTGTGCGACTATTGCTTAACGGATTTAAGCGTGTTTGATTTAAATAAGCACAGTAATTTATTGCACCGCCCGGATATTGTAGAAATGTTTCCGCATTGCGAATTTGATAAGCTCTTTGCCTGTGCTTTTTATCAGCCCCCTTTTGAGCATTGGCTTAAACGGCTCAAATTTAATAATCAAATTCACTATAAAAAAGCGCTGCAACAAGTAATTAAACGCCAACTATCGGTGTTTTTTGAAAATTTAACTACCCAGCCCGACATAGCTATTATTTTACCTTTGCACCGAGGGCGCTTTTTAACGCGCGGGTTTAATCAGGTAAGCCAAGTGTGGCAACCGTGTTTGGCAAAACATATTTGTATAAGTAATGCGCTAATACGCAATAAAGCCACGCAAGCACAGTCACAATTATCTAGAGCTAAGCGGGTTAAAAATGTAAAAAATGCCTTTGTATGTACACAAGATATGAGCGGTAAAACGGTGGTTATTGTAGATGATGTAATGACCACAGGCGCCACGCTCAACGCGGCTACCCGAGTATTAAAGCAAGCGGGCGCTAAACAAGTCTGGGCTTTTGCTACATGTTTAACGCCACTTTAAAGGTGTAGTTAATCACCTCTTACTCTAAATGTGTGGCCAAAAAATAAAGCATTACTGAGTAATCGGCTTGTGCCGTACCAGTATCCTCTAAATACAGGGTTATCTGTCATCGCAATAACACTGCCACGCCCGTATGAGTGGGCCATCATGGCTGCTGCACCGGCAATTTGCTGCTCATTTACGCCATCGGTAAACCCTGCTAATAGTGGTTTTTGCGGGTAAGTGAGTATGTTTACAAACGGGGCGGATGATTTTTCTAATAACCAGGTACTATTTTTAAATACAGGCAGCGTTTCACGATTAAGTGAAAATGTTAGTGGATGCGTGGTGTCCACATCGGTATTAAAAATAGCGCCCGCTATACGTTGTCGCCCAGCTAAATGATCTTTATCTGCGTAATTTAGCCCTTGAGTATTAAAAGCGCTGGCTACATCTTGCCTAGATAAATAATTAGCCTTAAGTAATTGCTGATCAGCTAAAAATTTAGCGCCGCCTTTGTGGCCCCAAATTACGCCGCCTTTTCTTACCCAGCTTTTAATAGCAACTTTATCGCTATCGGGTAAGCCCGAATAATTGCCATTAGCTAGTACAATGTGGCTGTAATTATTTAAATCTAGGCTACCTAAACGCTCCATTTCTACTATGGTCGGAGAAATACCAACAAAGCGGTCAAGGTAATACCATACTTCACCCGCTTCGTATTGGCTTACGCCTTTACCGCCCACAAGCAGTACTTTTGGCTCGTTTAATACCGCCATAGTGCGCGAGCCTAAATCGGCGCCTTTCCCTGTAAGGCCCGTGGTAATAGGCTTTATCGCAATACCAAACTGGGTTTGAGCATCGTTTAAAATAGCCACCCAATCAGGGTTTGTTTGCAGCCCTGCAGGGACAATAATGCTGCCAGGTGCAAAGTCTATTTCGGTGGTGCTGCTTTTAGCTGTTAAGGCGCTTAACGCGACACGCGCTTTAATGCCTTGCTTTAGCAAGCTATTTAGCATTTTAGGCGCTAAGTAATCGTCCCAGGCAAAGCCAAATGCATAACTTTGCTTTAACGCAGCAAATGATGGTTTAACTGCTTTTTGCCACGCAGTGCTGGCTACTTCTAAGCCCCAACTACTTTTTACTTGTGCAAACTCTAAATTAAAAGCGTGGGCGAGTGTCCAGCCCGACACATCATAAAATGTGTTATCGGCAAAACTTTTTTGCTCACTAAAAATAGCTTTTACTAAACGAAACTGTGGCTGAGCTAACGGCACAAAATAACTCTGGGTGCTAAAGTTTTTGCCATTGGCTTTTAGCGCTTTTGTAAGTGGATAGGCATTAATTTGATGCTGCTTTAACAGGTTTAAAAATAGTTTAATCCGGGTGTTGTCTTTAGCGCCCTCAACCACATAGCCTTCAAAACTTTCATCATGTGCTAAATCAACTGCTTGGTTATAAAATTTAGCCTGATAGGTTAATAGCGCCTCGCGGTTATCTACCGCTGCTTTAAAGGTTGATAGGCTTGTTAATAACTGATTTTTAATAGTAAAAGGAAACGTAAGCGTACCATTTATGGTTTCTTGTACATGCCCACGCGAGCTGGCTTGCTCAAATAAAATACCTATACCGCCGTTTACATCGGGGTAGGTTGAACCCTTGCCGTAATAAAAGTCGTCAAAGCTTTCTTCGGTAAAATAAAGGGCATTATTTTTATCTAAAGTTTTAGCATGGTAATTGGCTATAGCTTTAGTAAGCGTTACGTTTTCATCTGGGGTAATTGGGTGCTTGCGACTGGCAATGCCAGGTTGAAAAAAGTAGCTGCTGTTTGGCCCCATTTCATGAAAGTCGGTAAGAATATTTGGCTTCCATTGATGAAATTTAGCAATGCGTGCACGCGACTCTGGGTGTTGTAGTAATAACCAATCGCGGTTTAAATCAAACCAATAGTGATTTGTACGGCTACTTGGCCAGCTTTCTACGTGTTCACGCGTTTTAGGGTCGCTTGATAAGTTCATCCCCCGATTACTATTAGCCCAATTAGCAAAGCGAGCCAAGCCATCGGGGTTAAGTGATGGGTCGAGCAAAATAACGGTATTATTTAATAGTTTTTCTATTTCTGGGCCTTGCGCTGCAGCAAGGTAATACGCAACCAATAAAGCGGCATTACTGCCTGATGACTCATTGCCATGCACACTGTATCCCATCCAAACTACAGCAGGCTCATTTTGTGTGTTTTTAGCTTGCTCACTGTTTGTTAAACGGGCTAAGTGCGCTTGGCGAATTTGCTCTAAGTTAGCTAGTTTTTCAGCGCTGCTAATACTTAGCATCACAAGCGGACGTTGCTCGTGTGTGCGCCCTATTACTTCAAAATTTATACGATTACTTTTTTGCGCTAGAATTTCCATGTAACGCACCAGTTGGTCGTGCCTTACATGCCACTCACCTACTTCGTAACCAAGTACGTCTTGTGGGGTGGGTATTGTTTTATCAAACTCTACATCTTGTTCAAAATAATACGAAAGTGGTTTTGCCATACTTGAAAAGCTAAGTATTGCCACCATTATAGTTACTATCCAGCGCATATAAATCACTCTAAAAATGTTTGTTATTTGCACGCTAGCATTGCTTAAAATAGATGCCAACTTTTTACGCTCAACACTAGCCGCAACACGATGAGCGGAGTATGATATGCAGTATCCGAGTAATTTAGTCAAGTATAGACGGTTTTATGATTTCTATTTCCGAAACAGCACAAGCGCATTTTGCTAAACTTTTAGCAGATCAAGCACAACAAACTAATATTCGTGTGTTTGTTGTAAACCCTGGTACATCACAAGCGGAATGTGGTGTTTCTTATTGCCCAGAAGACGCCGTAGAAGACAGCGATATTCGTCTTAACTTTAATGGTTTTGATGCCGTAGTAGATACAGAAAGCGCTCCTTTTTTAGAAGAAGCTGAAATTGATTTTGTTACCGACAAAATGGGCACTCAGTTAACTTTAAAAGCGCCTAATGCAAAGGCACGTAAACTAAGCGATAACGCATCGCTAAATGAGCGTGTTCAACACATGCTAGAAACCGAAGTAAACCCACAGCTAGCTAACCACGGTGGCCAAGTAAGCCTAGTTGAAGTAACCGCTGAAGGTATTGCAGTACTTCAATTTGGTGGTGGTTGTAATGGCTGTTCTATGATCGATGTAACGCTTAAAGAAGGCATCGAGAAAGAAATGATTGCAAAGTTTGATGAAATCACCGGTGTTGCCGACATTACCGAGCACCAAGCGGGCGATCACTCTTATTACTAAGCAATAATGTTAAAGCCGCTTATTTATCGCTTAGGGAGTAACCCTAAGTTGAGTTTAACGCGCTTTTTTCGCGGCTTAGCACTGTTTGTGCTAGCCGTGATATTTATTGCCCTTGGCTACTACATCCACTTTAGTTTACAAATTATAGGTGTGGTTATTTTAATCCCGGCATTATTTTTTGCTGCATGGGGTTATAGCGGTATTTTTGCCAATCGTTTCTCGCAAGTTTTAAAAGATATGGGGCCAAAAGATCACGACCCCGACCTATGGAAATGACACGTTCGCTTAATCTAGCAGCTGATTAGTTGCTTTTAACTGCAAATACTTAATAATTAACGTAACGCCGCGCATAAGCATAAAGCAACTCATAGCCAGCCATAACGCATTATTTTGCCACTCTATAAACACCCAAAACACCCCAAAAAAGCCAACAGCAGCAGAAAAAATCATACTGTTACGCATATTTTTTGCCCGTGTAAGCCCTACAAATACGCCATCAAACAAAAAGCAGCTCATTGCTAACATAGGCAATACTATTACCCACGGTAAGTAATTTGTCGCAGCTTCTATTACCTCGGGTACATTGGTTAAAAGCTTAATAATAGCGCTGCCAAATACAGCAAAAAATACGCTGTATAACACGCCAAAAAGCATCCCCCAAAACACACTTATTTTTACCCACAATCTAATGTTATTAACGCTTCGCTGGCCTTTAGCTTGACCAACTTTGGCTTCGCTTGCATAGGCTATTCCATCAAGCGCAAAGCTTACTAACATTAAAAAGTTAAGTAACACGGCATTCGCTGCAAGCGTTGTTTCACCTATGCGGGCGCCATAAAAGGTCATGAAGCTAAAGCATAATTGCAAAATTAAAGAGCGAATAAATATATCTCTATTTAAACTAAGTAGCTCTGCCATTTTGCTAACACTGAGCCAGTTGGGCACGCTTAGCTCCACGCCTTGCTTTTTAGCGAGCTTAATCACTAGTAGCAACGCAAAAGCCAACGCGCTGTAATCTGCAATTAACGACGCCCACGCTGCTCCCGCTACTGCCCAGTCTAAATACACCACAAAATATATATCGAGCACTATGTTGGTAATATTGGTCACTAACAGCAAGTAAAATGGCCCTCGCCCATAATGTACGCCAAGCATCCAGCCAAGCAGCACTAAATTACAAAGTGCGGCAGGGGCACTAAATATACGAATACTAAAATACTGATATGCTTGAGCAAGAACCTCGCTATTTGCGCCTGATAAAAATGCAATGGCTTGTTTTATCAAGGGCGATAAGGCAATAAGCGCTAACGCCACACATACGGCAAGTAATAAGCTGCGTTTTAAAAGCGCTGCTAACTGTGTTAAGTTATTTTGCCCGTATGCTTGGGCCACTAACCCTGTGGTGCTCATACGTAAAAAACCGGCGAGCCAAAATAAAATAGAAATAACAGCTGAGCCAAGTGCGATGCCCGCTAAGTAATGTGCGCTACCTAAGTGGCCAATAACAGCGGTATCAACAATTCCTAACAGTGGGACAGTAATATTTGATAATATCATTGGACCCGCTAGCAACAGCAAGCTTTTATGGTGTGCCTTATTATGTTTAAGAAATTGTTTCATTTAGTTTTAATTACTCTCATTTGTTTATCAGTACGTGCTCATGCGGCGGTTATTTTACAGTATCACCATGTAAGCGAAACCCTTCCGGCTGTGACCAGTGTAAGCGCAAATACGTTTACCAAGCATTTGAGCTACTTAAAAGAGCATAATTTTAATGTTATTGCACTAAATGAGCTAATAAGCGCTATACAACAAGGCAAAACCTTACCTGAGAAAACAGTCGCTATCACCTTTGACGATGGTTACAACAATAACTACGAACAAGCAGCGCCTATTTTAGAAAAATTTGGTTACCCCTATACTATTTTTGTAAACCCTACCCTTATTGATGAAGGTAAAGGCTACGTAATGGGGTGGGATAAATTAAAAGAGCTCGCAGGCAAAGGGGCGTTAATTGCCAATCACACTGCTCAGCATGACTACCTGCATATTAAGCTAAAAGATGAGAGCGATGCACAGTGGCAAGCACGTATAAAACAAGATATTTTGCATTCTCAACAGCGTATTAAAGAAGAAATAGGCCACGACTATAAATACCTAGCGTACCCGTATGGTGAGTTTAATAACAAACTGCAAGCGCTTGTAAAAGAGCTTGGCTTTGTTGGCATTGGTCAGCACTCAGGCGCGGTAAATAAAAACGCTAACTTTACCCGCTTACCGCGTTTTCCAGCCTCCGGCTTTTACAGTAAATTAGATACGTTAATTACAAAATTAAACTCTCGGGCATTTAGTATTAAAACCCTAGATTACCAAGACAGTGTAACCTCACAAAACCCACCAACGCTCAGCATTGAGTTTGAAATGGGTGATTTTCATAAAAGTCAGTTTGCGTGTTATGTCTCAAGTGTTGGGCAGGCTAAGTTAACTTGGATAAACGACACAACTGTAAAAATTGACTCTCCAAAGGCGCTAAATAAAGGTCGTTCACGCTTTAATTGTACCGCCCCTTCTATTGAGCACCCTGGTAGTTACTATTGGTTTTCGCAGCCATGGGTTATTCAGTAGCAATTACACCTTTATAGCCTGATGCAATAAGCGTTGGGTTACTTTATCAAGCGCAACAATTTCGTGAGCGGCGCCTAAATCAACCGCCGCTTTGGGCATTCCCCACACCACAGAAGAAAACTCATCCTGTGCAATGGTGTAACCACCCGCTTGTTTAATGCTAAGCAAGCCCTTTGCTCCATCGCTCCCCATACCGGTTAGTAACGCTGCCACAATGTTTTTTGCGCCGCACTCAAGTAACGAGTTAAATAATACATCTACTGCCGGTTTATGGCGGTTAACAGGCTCAGAATCATCAAGCTCGCAATATAAACTTGCCCCTCTTTTTTTTATGCTTAAGTGCAAACCACCTGGGGCTATATAAGCCCATCCCGCAGTGAGCTTGTCGCCGTGCTGCGCTTCTTTTACGTTAATTGCACAGGTGCGGTCCATACGCTGGGCAAACGAGGTACTAAATACCGGAGGAATATGTTGGGTAATCACAATCGCAGGGCAATTGGTCGGCATTTTTATAAGCACTTCTTTTATTGCTTCTGTGCCCCCTGTTGAAGCCCCTATCGCTATTACCTTGTTTAATAAAAATTGTGCATTGCTAGGTAAAGGCTCGCTCACTGTGCTTACCTTTTTAAAACTTCTTACCCTTGCACCTGCTGCCACGCGCACTTTTTGCTGCACAACATATGCATATTGACTCATTTGCTGCTTAACATTCACGGTCGGCTTAGCAATAAAATCCACTGCACCAAGCTCAAGCGCTTCTAAGGTGATAGGCGAGCCTTGCTGGGTTAGTGTAGAAATCATCACAACGGGCATAGGTCTTAAGCGCATTAGGTTTCTTAAAAAGCTAATGCCGTCCATTTTTGGCATTTCTACATCGAGGGTAAGCACATCCGGATTGAGCAATTTAATCATTTCCCGTGCTTGATAAGGGTCTTCAGCACAGCCAACAACCTCGATATCGCTAGCCTGAGATAATATTTCGCTCAGCAAACGCCTTATCAGTGGTGAATCATCTATTATCAGAACTTTAACCATTACGGCTCCTAAAACAGCTCTATGTTAGTCTCGGTGGCTTTATCTTGTTGCTTAAGGTTTTGCAGGTAGCGCACTTCGCGTTTTTCAATTGTGTTATTGTGCAAATTCTTCAGCTTTTTTACGTGGACTTTGCCCGTATGCGGATGAAAAAAAATTTTTCGAGGCCACGGCCCCCCCATATCTTGTGCGACAAGATTGAGCGACTCTTCCTGAATATACGCATTAGCAAAGCTAATATTACCTATCCCTATGTCAGTCATTGCGCTAATTATTTTGCCGCCACCAAAGAGTTTTATTTTTAAATTTTTTCGCGCAGCACCACCTTTGAGTACTTCGTTGATCAGGTATTCCATTGCCCAATTTCCGTAACGGCAGCTCAAACTATGGGCACTGTTTAATTCTAGGCCTTTTTTTACTGGCAACATAAAATGATTTACGCCACCTATACCGGCTTTTTCATCGTAAACACACGCGGCTATGCACGACCCAAGCACTGTAGAAATAAGCTCATCATTTTTTGAGACATAAAATTCGCCAGGTAATATTTTTGCCACCACGCTTGTGCGCCCTGCATCCCAGTAACGTTTTATATGTTCAAACCCTGGGAGCACAGGCCTAAACTGTGCGTGCATTGTGTTGCTTTTGATACATGGTTTTCCCTAAATTTTTAAACTCAGAATGCTCTTTTCCCATACTCTCTGAGTGTCCTAAAAACAAATAACCGTCACGATTAAGTGCATTTGCATAACGTTTAAACAAGGTGTCTTTTGTTTCTTTATCAAAATAAATAACCACGTTACGACATAAAATTAAGTCAAACTGCCCTTTCATAGGCCATTCTTGTAAAAGGTTAAGGCGTTTAAAAAAAATGTGCTTATTTAACTGTGGTTTTACTTTATATGTTTGCCCGTCTTTGCTTTTTAAAAACCACTTTTTAAGTACATTGTTTTCTAAGCCATTTACATTAGCCGCGGTATAAATACCCGCTTGTGCTTTGGCTAATACATTAGAATCTAAATCGGTTGCTAAAATTTTTACATCCCAAGAACTTGGGAATAAATCGGCAAGGGTTATTGCTAAGCTGTAAGGCTCTTCGCCTGTAGAGCAACCCGCTGACCATACGCGTACTCGTTTTGTTACTTTGTTACTGCTAAGTAACTGCGGCACTATGGTGTTTTTTAAAAACTCAAAGTGGTGGGGTTCTCTAAAAAAGGAGGTTAAGTTAGTGGTAATAGCATTAATAAATGCGTCAAACTCAGCCTCTTTATTATTGTGTAAGTACTCTAAGTATTGAGAAAAGTTTTTAAGTTTATGCTCTCTTACCCTTCTTGCTAAGCGGGAATACACCATTTCGCGTTTATGATCGCCAAGCACAATTCCGCACGCGTTATAAACTAAAGTGGCAATGTCTTTAAAATTTTTATCGGTACATAAAAATTCTTTCATTGTCATACCATCCCTTGTAAAGCAGGCTTGCTAGGGTATTAACTAGCAAGCCAGTAATGACTAAAACTCTTCCCATTCATCTGCTGAGTCTAGAAAGTTTTCGCCTTTGGGTTGGGTATTTTTTAAATAGCCACTAGGTTGGCGCGCAGGGGGCGCTGAGCGTTCAAAGTGCGTATTTGGCAATGTGTTCATGCCTTGCTGCCCGAGTGAAAAAAAGTGCAATAACTGACGCATCTCGTTTGCTTGCTCAGCCATTGACTCGCCCGCCGCAGACGCTTCTTCTACAAGGGCCGCATTTTGCTGGGTCATTTCATCCATTTGGGCAACCGCTTTATTAACTTGCTCAATACCTGCGCTTTGCTCTTCAGAGGCTTCGGTTATATCCGAAATCATTTGCGTAACACGTTGTACGCTTGAAACAATTTCTCTGAGTGTTTCGCCCGACTCATTTACAAGCACAGAGCCATCGGTCACTTTTGCAACGCTGTCTCTAATAAGCTCTTTAATTTCTTTGGCTGCTCCAGCTGAGCGCTGCGCTAAATTACGCACCTCACCAGCAACAACGGCAAAGCCACGGCCTTGCTCACCCGCTCTAGCTGCTTCAACGGCGGCGTTAAGTGCCAGTAAATTAGTTTGAAAGGCAATTTCATCAATCACGCCAATAATGTCTGCAATTTTTTTACTCGACTCGTTAATGGCCGACATACTCGTTACAGCTCTATTAACTACTTCACCACCTTGAATTGCTTTCTCGCAGGTTTCTTCGGCTAAATCGTTAGCGACTTTTGCGTTATCTGCATTTTGTCTTACGGTACTGGTCATTTCTTCCATACTTGACGCGGTTTCTTCAAGTGATGAAGCTTGTTCTTCGGTACGCTGGCTTAAATCGGCGTTGCCTTGCGAAATTTCCTCTGCGCCACTGGCTACTAACGTGGCCGATGAGTTAATTCGATTAATCACATCGGTCAATTTATCTGCTGTGGTATTAGCATCTTGCTTGAGCTTATCGAACGAGCCTTGATACTCTTTTTCTATGCGTTTTGATAGGTCACCATTGGCCATTGCATCAAGCATTTGCGCGGTATCACTAACGGCATCATCCACAATTTCAACTAAGCTGTTTAAGCCTTGCGCTAAGCGTAAGAAAAAGCCTTCTTTACCTTTTTCATCTACTCGGGTTTCTAAATCGCCATTACCTGCATCGCTGACTAATTGTGCAATTTCTTTTTCTATTGCAACTTCGCCCGTTCTATCTTCCCACTCAACTACGGTGCCTATGCGTTCTTGTTCTGGTGTAAAAATAGGGTTTGCAACTAAACCAAACGTGCGCCCGCCTACTTTTATTTCGGCTCGGTAAGTTGTTGTAAGCTTAGCTAGTAGGTTTTGTTGATGAGCCGGATTTTTATGGAATATATCAATGTTTTGCTGCATTAAATTGGTGCTATCAAAATTTGGCAGCTCCTTTTTCAAATCATCTTCGGCAATACTCATCATCGATTTAACCGCGTTGTTCATGTATACAATTACATTTGAAGCATCGGCTATCATGGTGTTTGTTGCTACGGTATCAAGCGCTTGTTTTACTCGTAAGTTTTCTTGTGCTTCAGCACGTTCTTGCTCCACTTTTGCTACGCTATCGGTAATATCTTCCCACTCAACAATGGTGCCTAAATGCTTACCTTCATGGTTTATCCACGGTGTAGCAATTAAACTAAAAATAAGCCCCGCTAAACGTAACTCAGTTTTATAAGGTTGTTTTAAGTTTTTTAATAGTTCGCGTTGATGAGCTGGGTGCTTATGAAAATCATCAACACACGTGCCTATTAAATTATCAACAGAAAAACTAGGTAGCACACCTTGCAACTCAGTTTCTCGCGCTTTGAGCATTAACTTAACCTGATCGTTTACAAATACAATATTTAGGTCTTTATCGGCAATCATTACATTGGCTTGGCAAACAGTTAACGCACTTGCTAAATCGGCAGCCTTTTTAGACTCGCGCTCTAGCTGTTTTTGCGCGGTGATATCACTGGCGTATTTAATAACTTTATAAGGCTTGCCGCTTAAATCGAAAATAGGGTTATAAGAGGCTTGGATCCATATTTCTTGCCCTTGTTTGCCTATTCGCATGTACTCGCCCGAGTCGTACTCGCCTCGTCCTAACTTATCCCAAAATTGTTTATACTCGTTTGTTTTAGCGTATTCTGGGTCGACAAATAATTTATGATGCTGGCCTTTTATTTCGCTAAGTTGATAGCCTAAACCATTTAAAAAATTGTCATTGGCAGTAATAATTGTGCCATCAAGATTAAACTCAATCACCGCCTGAGATTTACTAATTGCCTCAAGCTGGCCTTGCGCTTCAGCGGCCTGTTTCTTTTGTTCGGTAATGTCGGTAGCAAATTTAATTACTTTTAGCACTTGCCCTTGGCTATCAATAATTGGGTTATAGGTAGCTTGGATCCATACTTCTCGCCCTCCATTAGCAAGACGCTTAAACTCATTAGAAATAAACTCACCACCGCGCAAGCGTTGCCAAAAATTTTTATACTCGCTGCTTTGTGCTTCATCTGGTTCAACAAACATAGAGTGGTGCTGCCCTTGCACTTCCTCTAAACGGTATCCCATTGCATTTAAAAAGTTTGAATTAGCCGTAATTATTCTGCCACTGGGTTCAAACTCAATAACCGCTAATGATTTATTTAATGCATTAACGATTAAGTCATTACTTGATTCTGACTGCTTCGGATTACTAAACCATCCCATGCCCATCACCACCTTTATGTTTGTTTTTGTTGCTACATAGCGCTTTGGCTATATATCCATTGTTCTTTGTAAATCTATCAACGAGACCATTTTTTCGCCCACGTTCACCAACCCTGCGACATATTCACAATTACTCGAATCAGACAGGCTAGGAACGGGCTTGGCGTCTTGCTCTGCAATGCTGTAAACATCTGAAACCGCATCTACTGCGATGCCCATTATTTTTGAATCATTTTCAAAAATAACTTTTACAACAATAACAACCGTTAATGGTCCATATTCAGTGCTTGGCAAGCCAAAACGTAAGCGTAAATCTATTATTGGCACTATGGTGCCGCGAAGGTTTATCACTCCTTTAACAAAATCCGGCGCGTTGGGTAGTACGGTAATTTTTTCCCAGCTCCTGATCTCTTGCACGGTTAATATATCTACGCCGTATTCTTCGCCAGCCATAATAAAGGTTAAAAACTGCTTAACGCCTTGCTGTTGCCCTAAATCAATTTTGTTGTTTAGCTCGCTTTGCTCACTAATCATGAAGCCTCCAGAGGTGTTTTAGATTCTATGATTAGCTCTTGGCTACCTGGTTTTTTAAGCCCTGATAATTTTATTAAGCCGCTAATATCAACAATTAACGATACACGCCCGTCGCCTAAAATAGTTGCTCCAGACACCCCATCTACTTTTTGGTAATTGGCCTCTAAACTTTTTATGACTACCTGCTGCTGCGAAAGTAAGTCATCTACCAGCAAACCCACTTTTTGGTTGTCGGTTTCAACAACCACCAGCAAGGTTTTGTCTAATGACTCTATGGCGTTTTGATGGTTAAAAATTTGATATAAGCGTAAAATAGGAATGTATTCGTCACGCAGCCTTAGTACATCTAAGTCTTTACCCACTCGGCTTACTTTAGTGATATCAATCTGTAGTGATTCAACAATAGAAATAAGCGGAATAATATAAGTATGCTGGGCAACTTTAACTAATTGCCCATCTAAAATGGCAAGCGTAAGGGGCAGCCTAATTGTAAAGGTAGAGCCAACGCCAGGCGCTGATGAAACCTCAACCGAGCCATTTAAAGATTGAATATTGCGCTTAACAACATCCATTCCTACACCACGCCCAGATAAGTCGCTAACCGCATCGGCGGTAGAAAAGCCGGGCATAAAAATAAGCTCGTTAATTTCATCATCTGTTAAATTACAATCAGCGGTGATCAGCTCATTAGCAATGGCTTTTTCTTTAATTTTTTGCGTATTTAAGCCTTGCCCATCGTCCATTATTTCTATCACGATATTGCCGCCTTGATGAAAGGCATTTAAGGTCACGGTGCCCACTGGGTCTTTACCTGCGGCAACCCGCTGTTCAATTGTTTCAAGGCCATGGTCGAGCGAATTTCTGACAAGGTGCACCATAGGGTCAGATATTTTTTCCATTACCGTTTTATCTAGCTCGGTTTGCTCACCTAATAATTTTAACTCCACCTGTTTATTTAGTTTTTGCGCTATATCGCGCACTAAGCGCGGAAACCGGCTAAATACAAAGTTAATCGGTAACATACGAATACGCATAACATTTTCTTGCAGGTCTCGGGTATTGTGCGCCAGTTGTGCCAAACCTTCTTGTAATGACGTAATGGTTGATTCGCTAATTTCTTGCTCGCTCAACTGATTTAACATGGCTTGTGTTATCACCAGCTCACCGACCATGTTTATTAACGAGTCTACTTTGTCTATTCCTACTCTTATGGAGGTAGACTCTGGTGCTGATGTTGGCTTTTTATCGGCTGTGGGTTTGCTTTTAGGTTTGTCGGGTGCTTTTTGAGCATCGCTAATAGGCTGTGTTTGAGCTGTGCTATCGCTGTTCTTTTCATCAGCGTTTGCGGTGTGAGACGTGTCTTCATCAAATAACCCGCCACAGAGCTCTATTTTTATATCGGCATCATCTTCTACCCATTCAAATACCTCTTTAATGGCGGCTTCTTTTTCGCTGGTATTTAAAAAAAAGCGCCAGTGTAAGTAGCACTCGTCACTGCTTAAATCTTTAATATCTGGGATATCGTCTAAAAAGGCCTGTGTTTCAAGCTCGCCGAGTTCAGCTAATTCGCTGATCATAAATAAAGGCTCGTTGCCTGTTTTAAAAAGGTGATGATGCGGTTTAAAATCAATTTGAAAGGTATTTACCTCAGCAGCAGCCGTTACTTCGCTTGCCTCGCTTGGGGCTGAATCGGCTTGCATTTCCAGTACAATTTCAAACTGTTTTTTTAAGGTTGTAGCGTGTGATAAATCAGGCTCTTGCTCTGCTTGCAGCTCACCGAGTAACCCACGCAAGCAATCAACAGCTTTAAGCAATAAATTAACGTGCTCGGTGGTGAGTTCGCGCTCACCTTGGCGTATTTGATCCAGTAGGGTTTCTAGCACATGGGTAAACTCAGCAACAGAGTTAAAGCCAAAGGTGCCACTGCCCCCTTTAATTGAGTGCGCAGCTCTAAAAATAGTATTTATTGTTTCTAAGTCTTCTTCGCCGGGCTCTAAATTTAATAGCTCGGCCTCCATTGTATCTAGGCCTTCAAAACTTTCTTCAAAGAACACTTCAAAAAATTGACTTAAATCTATACTCACGCCGCACTCCTCAGTTAACGAATTACTTTTTTAAGTACCGCTAGTAACTGATCCGGGTTGAAAGGCTTTACAATCCAGCCTGTTGCGCCAGCTGCTTTACCTTCTACTTTTTTATCTAATCCTGACTCTGTGGTTAGCATAAGTAGCGGCGTAAATTTGTAATCAGGAAGGCCTCTGAGCTCTCTGATAAGCGTAATGCCATCCATAATAGGCATATTTACATCTGAAATTACCGCATCAAAACTTTGCTGCTTGGCAATCGCGAGGGCTTCGCTGCCATCTTTTGCTTCGGTAACATCAAAACCTGCGGTTTTAAGCGTAAAGCTCACCATTTGACGCATTGACGCAGAATCATCAACCGCTAAAATTTTCTTCATATAAACCTCTAACCTTTACTTTCAAGTGTTAAATATTGACTTAAGCCAAGTTGATTAATGGCGTTTTGAAGTGCATCACTGCTGCCTACCCATACAATTTTATGGTGTATGGTAAGTAGGTGTTTTTGTAAGGCACACAAAAGTTGAATTGACGCGGTATCGGCTGAAACAACCTCACTGACATCTAAACAAATATCGTTGTTGCTATTGAGTTCTTGTAATAAATCTTGGTGAAGAGTCTCTACTTGCATAATCGCAAGTTCGCTTGGAAGTTTTAGCATTTTTTCAGGACTTTCCCTGTCAATTCAATTCATAACAAAAGCTTAGCCTTAGTTATTAAAATTGCCATAAAAGGCTCAAAAAAATTAATAAAACTTTTAAAAGTGGCGCTAAAAAGCAAAAAAGGAGCCTAAGCTCCTTTTAAAATGCGTGAAAAGTTTAAAACTAGTTTTTATAGTAATCCGCTATGTGTTTAAATTCGCTAATAAGTTGAGTGGTATTAATAAGGGGCACATTTCCTTGTTGGAATTCAGGCTTAAATATGGCTCTTACCGCTCCATTTGCATCAACTAAAGCCACCGAAGCACTATGATCGACCGCATATTCTGATTCTTGCGAGTCACTAATGGCATAAATTAGACCAAGCTCTCTAACCACCGGGAATAGGTTTTTGTGCTCACCCGAAACAGCTAAAAAGTCAGGGTTAAAATAATCAATATACGCTTTGCGCTTTACCGGCGTATCGCGTTGAGGGTCTACCGACATAAACCAAATTTGCAGTGGGTATTCGTTATGTAACTTTTTATACACGCTGTTTAGTTTAGCAAGCGTTAATGGGCAAATATCTGGACAACTGGTATAGCCTAAAAACACTAAGTTCCACTGCCCCAAAAATTGCGCTTTGGTGACTAACTCACCGTTTTGGTCGTTAAGAGTAAAATCAGAAAGAGGCTTTGCTTGCTCATACACTAAGGCTTGCACATCGGGTGCACTATTTTGCTCTGAGCAAGCGACTAATAAAAACGAAAAAATTACAACTAAGCTAATCCGTAACTGCTTCATAAAGGGAGCCATTTATCTATAAATAAGATCACGAAGAGTACCATTAAATGCACAATTGAAAAGCGAAATAAGTCCATTGCGGTATCATCGCTAGGGGCTAATTTAAGCTTAACCGCTTTATACAAAAAGAGTGCATTGAGCACACATGCGCCTACTAAATAAATACCGCCCGACATACCAATTAAATAAGGTAATACACATACAAGCGCCAGTAATATGGTGTAAGCCACAACACAGGTTTTGCAAAAATCGATACCGTGAGTTACTGGCAACATAGGAATTTTAGCGCGTTCGTAATCGCTTTTGCGTGCTATTGCCAGTGCCCAAAAATGCGGTGGGGTCCACGTAAATATAATCATTACGAGTAACCATGGCGCGGCTGCCATTTGATTGGTTTCAGAAACCCAGCCCAATAAAGGCGGCATTGCCCCAGCTAAGCCACCAATTACAATGTTTTGCGGTGTGGCACGCTTTAAAAAAGAGGTATAAATAAAAGCATACCCAACTAATGCAAACAAAGTAAGTACGGCTGTTAGAGTGTTTGCCCAAAGCATTAGCATTATAAAACCAGCAACCCCTATCACGCCTGCAAAGCTTAGCGCATGGGTTTTACTAAGCCGGCCTTTGGCTACAGGACGGTGGCGTGTACGCGCCATTTTTGTATCTATTTCGCTATCAACAACATGATTTATTACCGCCGCAGCGCCAGAGAGCAAACCAATGCCTAATAAACTAATAAATTGTACTGCAATGCCTCGCCCTACATCAGGCGCCAGTGCCAAGCCAACCCAAGCAGTAAGTACCAACATAGCCACTACTTTAAACTTGCTAATAGCTAAGTAATCTTGCAGTAAATTATAAGCACGTTGAATAAAAGGGTGTGCGCTAATAACCTGTAGTTCTTTTTTGTCGAGTGTGAGTGCCATAATTATTCCCCTTTAAGTGCGTGCTTTTAGGTAGTAACACAACCTAACCATAGTCAATAACAAGATAGCTGCCATTAAATTGTGCGCCAGCGCTACTCCAAGCGGAAAGTGCCAATGCACCACCGCAAGCCCCAAACTAATTTGGCAAAGTAGCGCAACAAGCACGCTGACAGTACAGTGTTTTATTTTTGCAGATTGCGCCTGACTGTATATACGCCACATAATTAGCGCCAACACAATGCATGTAACTAGCGCCCAAATTCTGTGTAGTAGATGAATAGACATACGCGCCTGTTGCGATAGCACTCCGTACTCATAATTACTGTGCTCCAGCGGCAGCTGAAACACACTACTGAGTGAAAATGGCTGCGCATAACTACACAGCGGTAAGCCATTACAGTGTGGCGCTGCATAATTTGCTGCAAGCCATCCTCCTAATGCAATTTGAATAACCAACACAGCCAATGCAACTAAGCTCAATGAAAAATAGCCTTTAGCGCTACTATCTCCGCCCTCTATGGGTTTAGTAGTTAAACGCAGGTATAAAAGAGTGATTAGCGATAAAATACTAAATCCCCCCAACAAATGCCCCATTACAATAAGTGGTTGCAAGTTCATAGTAACGGTCCACATACCCAGCGCAGCCTGAAATATAACTAACAATAATAAGGCTAGCGGTAATTTAACCGGCGTGTTTGAGTAATGGCGCTTTACAAAAGCCAATACAAATAGCGCTAAAATAAGCAACCCCAGCGCGCCTGCAAAGTAACGGTGGATCATTTCTTTCCACGCTTTGGCGGTTTCAAACATCATATCAGGGTAACTTTGGGTAGCCAGTGCGATATCGGCTTCATGCTTTGGTACAGTTAAAAAGCCATAGCAACCGGGCCAATCAGGGCAACCAAGACCTGCGTCACTTAAACGTGTATAAGCACCTAGCCCTACTACTAACAGCGCAAGTAACCCCGTTGCAAGTACCCAGTTTTTATAATTTTTATACATAGGAATCTCCCATTAACAATGCGCTATTAATTAGCTTGAACGAGAATAATTAAGCAGTTTTTTTAAATCTTTTAATAAACCTTTTTGCACTAAACGGTTTTCTTGTGGCTGCTCTTTAAACGGATACTCAAGCACCACTAACCCCATATGATCGATTAAATATAGGCTAGCGGGCTGCAAATTTTGTTGCGCGTTAAAGGTTTTCCAAGGAATGTTTTTAACTTTAGGCGCTCCCATTACAGCCATATCAACCTTGCCCTGATTTTTTCCTAAGGCGATATATAAGTTATCAAGCGCATTGAGCTGCTCATTGCACGAAGCATTACATTTATTGGAGTAATTAAGCGCAATTGTCCATTGCTTAGGGTTGTGTTGCTGCCAGTTTTCAAGCTTTACTTCGCGCTGTAAAAACTCGCCATTATTGGTAATGGCGCTCGGCAACCAGTCTAGTTTTAGCGCACCGTATGCAAGTACTAGCGGTACAGCGCAACATACAACAAACAAAACTAAGGGGTTATTTTTCATTGTTAGTCCTCTTTTTACTGGCAAAAATGGCCACCACTACACAGGCTAAGGCTATTAAAAACCATTGCACTGCATACGCTTGGTGCTTTTGCGGACTCATCACCACCGCTTTATAATGCGGTATAGCTAGCGCATCTCCTGCACCTTGACGATAAGCCATAAAATTAAATAACGATTGATTACTCTGCTCACTTAGCTTTTGTAAATCTATTGATTGAATTCGTTTTTGAAGGTCTTGTTTTGTCGAATTGGTTTGTAAGTTAAAGCTCGTTAAATTTCGCTCTTTTATCTGCGCTTTAAACGTAATATTACGTTTAGGAAGTTGGATGTTCGGTAGTTCGCTGCGTGAAATAGGCGCTTTTACCCACCCTAAATTAACGAGTAAAGCGTCACTTGCTTGGCTTGGCTTAAATAACACCAATAAATCGTAACCGACTTGCCCTTGGTAAACTTGGTTATCTAAAAGCCAGTATTGCTGATTTATTATTTTTCCGACAAGCTCAACCACTACACCTGTTTTATTCCACTTTGAAGGCATTGCCTGTAATTGCTGCCAGCTCATTACGCCTTGGGTTTGCATGTTAGCTATAGCTGTTAACTGTTGCTGCTTTTGCTCAGCCCTTGCTAATTGCCAATACCCTAAACGTACACATACCAGCACCACAGCTACCACAACGCAAAGTGCGATAAATGAGCTAAGCTTTTGTTTACGCCTTAAAATTAACTGCATAAAGGGTCAACCCAGTGATTATTAAAATTATTATTGTGCTGCTGTTACTATTTATACTTTTCAACTTGTTTAGAGCGTTATTTATTATGGTGACCGATAAATCTGGCGGTCGGCCTATGTCGCATTTTTTAGGCCGTCGCGTGCTGTTTTCTGTGGTGGTTTTGGTGATGGTGATAGCCGCTGTAAAACTTGGTTTTATAAAGGCTAATCACTCACCATTAGCCGTTACAACACATACACAAAAACAAATAAACACAGCCACACCACATCAACAAAATGCCAGTACCAAGCCGCTGCTTGAAACGCAAAATGTTTATCTTTCGTAAAGTGGCCTTTTAAAATACGCACAAATACAACAAACAAAATAATGGCGCCAAGGGTCACATGCATGCCATGAAAACCTGTCAGCAAAAAGAATGTATTCCCGTAAATGCCTGCATCTAGTGTTAAGTTTAAGTCGTTGTAGGCATAAATATATTCTTCTACCTGCAATGCTAAAAAGCACACACCCAATAAAATGGTTGCCCCTAGCATCACTTTTAGCGGTTTACGTTTATTGTTTTCAATGGCTACGTGAGCAAAATGCAAAGTAACCGAAGACGCTAATAAAATAAGCGTATTAATAAGGGGTAAGCCTTGCCACCCCATAGCTTGCGTGGTTTCACCTGCTGGTGTGGTTAGTAGTGGCCATACGGCCTCAAAGGTAGGCCAAAGCACCTCGTTGGTCATCGCATTATTCCCAGCGCCGCCAAGCCAAGGCACCGACAGTATGCGGGCGTAAAATAATGCGCCAAAAAAGGCCATAAAAAACATAACTTCAGAGAATATAAACCAGCTCATTCCTTGTCGAAATGAGCGGTCCATTTGCGCTGAATATAAGCCCTGATCAGACTCGCTAATTACATTTTTAAACCAGCTAAAAATCATATACAGCAGCACTGCAATGCCTGCATATAGCAAGTACACACCGCTGCCCCCTTCACTTTCTAAGTTCATGACTGTTAAAGCCGCACCCACTGCAATAAAAAATAACGCCACCGCGCCCACTATGGGCCAAGGACTTTGCTCGGGTACGTAGTAGTTTTCATAATTTTGATTCATGTTACTTGCTCCTAGTTTTACACTAGACATGCAGGCTAGTTATTACTTGCTACTAGCTGCTCACTAATATCAAATACGGTGTACGATAGAGTTAGCTCTTCTACATCGCTCGGCAGTGCGGTATCAACATAAAAAAGCAGCTTAAACTCAAGCTCCTCACCCGCTTTTAGCGGTTGTTGATCAAAGCAAAAGCACGCTATTTTATGTAAGTACTTGGCTGCCTTTCCGGGCGATACAGAAGGCACCGCTTGCATTACTTTATCAATATCACTGGTGTTTTTTGCGCTAAACATTACCTCACGCATGGCACCTGGTTTCACATCAACACTGTATTCTTTAGATTTAACAATAAACGGCGCACCACTTTGCGCATGGGTTGTAAAGCTCACACCTATTTCTCGATTTTGTGCAACCTGTGTACTTTGTTTAGCTTGCTCAAGCGATGGCTTGCCATTAAGCCCAGTTATGTCGCAGAACACGTCATATAAGGGCACTAAGGCAAATGCAAAAGCAAACATACCTATACAAATAAGAATTAGGCGCTTTAATAGCGGTGCATGTGTCATTATTTAATTTCCGGCGGCGTAGAAAAAGTATGATACGGCGCAGGAGAGTCCACTTCCCATTCTAAACCTTCAGCACCATCCCATACTTTTGCAGGGACTTTATCGCCCCCTCGGGCACATTTAATTACCACCGCCACAAAGAGTAACTGCGATAAACCAAAGGCAAACCCACCTATGCTTATGATTGCGTTAAAATCAGCAAACTGCAGGGCATAATCGGGAATACGGCGCGGCATGCCTGCCAGTCCTACAAAATGCATAGGGAAAAACAATACATTTACGCTTACCAGCGACAACCAAAAGTGCCACTTAGCCAAGGCAATGTTGTACATATTGCCCGTCCACTTAGGCAGCCAATAATAAGCCCCCGCCATAATCGAAAATATTGCCCCCGTAACTAACACGTAATGAAAGTGCGCCACCACAAAGTAAGTATCGTGATACTGAAAATCAGCAGGGGTTATAGCCAACATCAGCCCCGAAAAGCCCCCTAAGGTAAACAGCACAATAAAGGCAATACTAAATAGCATGGGCACTTCAAAACTTATTGACCCTCGCCACATAGTGGCCACCCAGTTAAATACTTTTACCCCTGTAGGTACCGATATCAGCATGGTCGCGTACATAAAAAATAACTCGCCAGCAACCGGCATACCGGTCGTAAACATATGATGCGCCCACACAATAAAGCTCAGTAATGCAATAGAGGAGGTTGCGTAAACCATTGAGGCATAACCAAATAGTTTTTTACGTGAGAATGTAGGCACTATGGTCGAAATAATACCAAAGGCGGGTAAAATCATGATGTACACTTCGGGATGGCCAAAAAACCAAAATATGTGCTGAAACATCACCGGATCGCCGCCACCTGCCGCATCAAAAAAGCTGGTTCCAAAGTATTTATCGGTGAGCACCATAGTGACCGCTCCGGCCAATACGGGCATAACAGCAATTAATAAAAATGCGGTTATTAGCCATGTCCAAACAAATAATGGTAGTTTCATCCATGTCATGCCTGGGGCCCGTAAATTAACAATGGTCACAATTACGTTTATTGCGCCCATAATTGAGCTAATCCCCATAATATGCACTGCAAACACAAACATTGCGGTGTTGTCGTTACTGTACGTTGTTGAAAGCGGCGCATAGAACGTCCAGCCAAATGCGGGGCCGCCTCCAGGCATTAATAGCGATGCCAATAAAATTAAAAAAGCGAAGGGTAAAATCCAAAAGCTCCAGTTGTTCATTCTGGGCAGTGCCATATCTGGCGCGCCAATCATGAGCGGTACCATCCAGTTAGCAAGCCCTGTAAAGGCTGGCATTACAGCACCAAACACCATAATTAAACCGTGTACTGTGGTCATTTGGTTAAAAAAGTGTGGGTCTACCAATTGTAATCCTGGCTGAAATAACTCAGCCCGAATAACCATGGCCATTGCACCGCCAATTAAAAACATAGTCAGCGAAAAAATTAAGTACATGCTGCCAATATCTTTATGGTTTGTTGTGTATAACCAACGTTTAAAACCTTTGGCTGGGTGATGGCCGTGGTGAGCGTCATTGGCGTTAGGTTGTTCTACTATGCTACTCATTAGTTCGCCTCCGCATCAAGTGCTGCCTGAATTTCACTAGGTTGGATGACATCACCCGTTTCATTACCCCACGCATTACGTTTATAGGTAATTACCGCTGCAAGTTGTTTAATTGAGAGCTGCTTTGCAAATGCCTGCATTGCAGTTCCTGGGCGGCCATGAATCACTACATCAATGTGATCTTTTATATCACCCAAAACAATGGGGCTGCCTTTTAGCGCAGGAAATACTCCCGGTAACCCCATACCAGTAGGTTGATGACACGCAGCGCAACTTGCCATATACACTTGCTCACCTAGTGTCATTAGCTCTTCTTTAGGAATTGTTGTCTCAAGCAATGCGGCATCAGCAAGTGCGGCTTTTTGCTTAGCTTGCTTAGCATCTGCAAGCCATGCGTTAAAGTCCTCTTGCGATTTAGCTTCAACCACCACGGGCATAAAACCATGATCTTTACCGCACAGTTCTGCACACTGTCCTCGGTAAATACCTTCTTCGTTAATGTTGGTCCACGTTTCGTTGATAAACCCCGGATTGGCATCTTTTTTAACGGCAAAATCGGGTACCCACCAAGAGTGAATAACATCATCAGAGGTCATTAAAAAACGCACCTTTTGATTAATTGGCAGTACTAAAGGTTTATCAACCTCAAGTAAGTAATTAGGGTTTTTATTAGCAAGGTTGGCTATTTCGTCTTGAGGGGTAGATAAAATAGAGTAAAACTCTACGTCTTCTCCCATGTATTCATAATGCCACTTCCACTGTGACCCTGTAATTTTAATGGTTAAGTCGGCCTTACTGGCATCTTCCATCGCAATGAGGGTTTTAGTGGCAGGGATTGCCATGGCAATTAAAATAACAAACGGAATGGCAGTCCAAAGAATTTCTACTTTGGTACTTTCATGAAATTGGGCAGGAACTGCCCCTTTAGATTTACGGTGATGAATCAGTGCCCAAAACATTATTGCGAACACTATCACCCCAATCACACAACATATTAAAAATATGGTCATGTGTAGCTGATATACATTATTACTTATATCGGTTACGCCCTTGCGCATATTGTATTGGCTATTAGCCAGCACTTGCTGCGGGAACATAATCAACACAAGCCACAAGGTAGAGGTCAGTTTACCCATGTGACGGCTCCTTTGATGCTATTGCGAATGCAAAGCGAAGAGGCATACGGCTTAAACGCCAATTCGTTATTTTTATTTTTTAACCAATCTTATTTTTGATCGGTATCGCTAGGACAACAAAAGGTTTGTGTATATTGTGTGTTCTCATAACTAAAAAGCTGTGAGTTATTGTTAGTCCAGCACATTAATGATTAGCTAAAAAACGTACAACAAGCAAGTTTTAGTATAAAAAACAATCAAGTGATATTTTAAATTTGACTAAATGACGGCGTATTAAATTGTTATTTAACAGCCAAGATACGAGCAAAATTAAGGGATGTAACACGCTTAGGAAGATAAAAGTATGAGTGAAAAAAAGTTTACAGCCTAAATAATTTTAGGGCGCTTTGAGATGGTGGAAGGTTTGTTTCTAAAACAAAAATGCACACTAAAAAGTGCGCATTTATAGATATTACTTAAAAATAGTTAAAAATTACATCCAGTCGGCATTTCTTATTACGCCAACGGCTAACCCTTCAATATTAAAAGATTCGTTTTCAAGGTCTACTTCAATTGGCGTAAACTCTTCGTTTTCGGCGTGTAATAATACTTTTCGGCCTGCTTTTTCTAGGCGTTTTACGGTTACGTCTTCATCTACTCGTGCAACCACAACTTGGCCGTTTTCTGCTGTTTGAGTACGGTGTACGGCAAGCAAGTCACCATCCATAATACCTATATCTTTCATACTCATGCCGTTAACACGCAGTAAAAAGTCGGCGGCTGGTTTAAACATGAGTGGGTCTATTTTACAGTGACTCTCAACATGTTCTTGCGCCAAAATAGGCGAACCCGCTGCAACTCTACCTATTAATGGTAGACCTAGTTGCTCAGGCTCCTCTTCTTCAACCAATTGAATACCACGGCTTGCGCCTGGTTTCATTTTAATAACACCTTTTTTGGCAAGCGCTTTTAAGTGCTCTTCTGCGGCATTGGCACTTTTAAAACCGAGTGTTTGCGCAATTTCGGCACGTGTAGGAGGCATACCAGTGTCTTTAATAAAAACTTTTATTAGTTCGAGTATTTGAGCTTGGCGTTTAGTTAATGGTCGCATACAACTGGTTTTCCATACAGTACATTTAACTGTGAGTATATACAGTTAAATAAAAATCGCAAATTTAAATTGTGCTTTAAAATAGCCAAATACACCGCACTTGGATAAATTTTAGGTAATTACAGACGTTCAGTATTTAAAATGCTATAAATTTGCTTTCAATATAAAGGAGTAATTATGAGTATTTGGCATCAACCCATCACATTAGAGCTTTGCAAACAGTTAGATGAGGGAATAAACGGCCAAGGCACGCTAATGAAAACCATGGGCATAGAAATAACCGAAATAGGAGATGATTACCTAGTGGCTACCATGCCTGCTATTCCTGAGCATCATAATCCTATTGGTATGGTACATGGTGGCGCAAATGTGGTACTTGCCGAAACCGTAGCAAGCTACGCCGCTAACTTTGTCGTGGACTTTACAAAATTTTATTGTGTTGGACAGGAAATTAGCGCCAGCCACTTAAAGGCCTCTCGAAATGGCACTTTAACCGCCGTTACTCGTGCATTTCATATTGGTAAGCGCAGTTCTGTATGGGAAATAAAAATAACCAATAGCCGCGGCGAGCTTTGCTGCGTATCAAAAATGACCGCAGCGGTTGTCGAGCGCAAATAATTAACTATGGCTACTTTTCGATAGGGTAAATCGTTATTTCCATACCAGCGCCAATGGCAGATATACGTAGCAGTGTATCTGCATGTAGAGCTTGGTTAAAACACTTAGGTGACGTGCCCGACTCAAAGCCTATATCAAACGTTCTGCGCGAACAGCTTAGCCACTGCTTAAGCGCATTACGTGAACACGACTCTATTAATTCACATAAGTGGTTGATTGCTTTGTCTGGCGTGGTTATATCACCTGAGGCTTCAATACGCGCCAATTGACGATATTCGTCTTTGTCATAATGCAAAACCATCGCGTTTTTCTTTAAGTCTGCCACCAGGGCGCTAATATCTTGTTTAGACTCAAGCTCTAGATCTACATTTAAAAATTGAATTTCCGACATTGTCTGCTTTTTACCCTCTTATAGTTTCATCGCAAACTTTAACGCAGTTTTACTTTTATACCAAATCAACTAAGCGCTAAACATGGCTTTATTCATAGAAAATACCTGTTTAAACGCCATTGGCACCTAATTTGCCTTATAAAACGGGTTAGGCTAGTTACGCTTAATTTTACCGTTTATGTATGAAAGTTATACACACACTGTGTAATTAAACGCTTCAGGAGGACAATTATGGTAGATCATGGCCCGCAAATTAAAAACGACGATCAGTACGATGCACTTCGAGATGAAGGCATGAGCAAACAAAAAGCCGCGCGCATTGCTAATAGCAATACTCATAAAACCGCAGTTAAAGGCGGCAAAGCCTCAAAGTATGAGCAGCGCACTAAAAAGCAGCTGTACAATAAAGCTAAAGAGCTCGGCATTAGCGGCCGCTCTAAAATGAGTAAACAAGGGCTAATAAATGCCTTACGTGAGCATTAAACACAGCCTCACTGATTTTTTATCGCTCCTTTTTATTATTTTTATAAAGTTAGAGTAAGCTTATGAATAACTGCGACAAAATGCCGCAGTAAAAGCATGGGCTGCTGTAATACACTAACGCTAAAAATAATAAGAAGCACAAAATGAGAAAACAACTATTTAAGCGCGCTCGAAAACTACATAAGTGGCTAGGCTATTTACTTGCCTTACAAATTTTAGCTTGGCTGTTAGGCGGCTTAGTAATGAGCGCGATACCACTTGAATACGTACACGGTAAGCACCTTGCTAAGCGCACACTTACAAACCCATTTACTCAAGCAGACTACCCCACATCACTCGATAATATTACTGCGCAAGTGCCTAACCCCACGCAAATAGTGTTTGAGCACTTTTTAACGATCCCGCTTATTACTGTTATTAATACTGACGAGCAGCAGAGCTTTAATGGTTTAACGGGGCGCCCTTTTCAGCCACCCACTAAAATACAAATTACCGCTAATGCACAAGCGCATTTACTCATCGACGCTAAGCCAATTAATACAACGCTTTTAAAACAAGGCACTCGAGAGGTGGGATACAAAACAAATGTGTGGCAAGTACAATTTAACGACACCTTTAATACCACGCTGTATTTGAATGCAATTAACGGCAAAGTTATCACCGTTCGCAGCACACTATGGCGCATATTCGACTTTTTTTGGATGCTACACATAATGGATTACGATGAGCGAGAAGATTTTAACAACCCGCTTCTCATCAGTTTTGCAGCCACCAGCGTACTATTTTGTTTATGCGGTATTATTTTATTAATACAAAACGTTAGGCTAAAAAAACTTACACGTGTTGGTCAATCAAAATAGGGTTGCCGTCTGGGTCGGTAATAATAAAACTTTTATCACCCACAGGTTCAACTTGGATATGAGCGTTTTGAAAATATTCGCTAAGCGCATCAACATCCTTAAACTCTGTAACGGTTTGTGCGTTTTGATCCCAGCCAGGATTGAAGGTCAGCATGTTTTTATCAAACATACCCGAGAACAAGCCAATTAAATACTCACCGTTTTTCATCACTAGCCAGTTTTGCTCTATCTCACCTGCAAACTCGCTAAAGCCCAACTTTTCGTAAAACGCTTTTGAGGCTCTAATATCTTTAACCGTTAAACTTATTGAAAAAGCACCTAGCATAGCCATCTCCTCGCTATTTTTATATCAGTATAGAGTGTACTAAGCATTGCGGATTAAAATTTGTTCAGGCTTTATCTTTTAGCAGCAAAACTTTAGACTAGCGCCTCCTGTAGTTCACGTATGTGATGGATATGCTTAAATTTATTTTGGCCTTTGTGGCTTGTTGTATTTGTTTTTCTGCATCGAGTGAAGAATTTACCCGCTTTTCAACGGCTAAAAGGCACTTAATTAAAACCCTACCCGAAAACGCCAAAAGCCTTTACTGCGGCTGCGACATTAAAAAACAAGGTAAAAAGCTAATCCCCGACCCTAGCAACTGTGGTTATATTCCGCGTAATACGTTAACTTCCTCTGGCAAGGTTAATGTACGTGCACTGCGTATAGAGTGGGAGCATATAGTGCCGGCGTGGGAATTTGGTCACCAGTTACAATGCTGGCAAAACGGTGGTCGTAAAAACTGTCGCAAGGTCAGTGCTAAATTTAGAAAAATGGAAGCCGATATAAACAATTTAGCCCCTGCTATTGGCGAAATTAACGCAGATCGCTCTAACTATCGCTTTGGTATGCTTAGCGAAAACGCTACCCAATATGGCCGCGGCCAAGTAAAGGTTAACTTTAAACAACGCGTTGTAGAGCCTCCTTTTTATGCCCGTAAGCGCATTGCCAACACCTACGCCTATATGCAAAAAACATACGGCTTAAAAATATCAGACAAACAACAAAAACTATTTGATGCCTGGCAAAAACAAGCATTTGCAGATAAAAGCAGCGCAAGTAAGCTGTAGCACACCTAAGTGTATACACTCATTTACATAATTTAGGGGCGAATACGTTGAATAAATGAGCGGGTGTTGTAGTATTTTAAACAACTTATTTACAAAAAGTAGTTTTGTATGTTTAAAAATAATAAAGCAACACTCGCTATTATTGCTGCACTTTCAAGCCTAACGCTTGTGGGCTGTGGCGGTGGTAGCAGCATGAATGAAACGCCCGACCCAGGCGTCACCCCCCCTGCTAGTTCAGCCCCAACTTGGACGGCAGGTGTATTTGAGCCATCGGAGGAGTTAAAAAACTTTTGCGAAAACCCACGCACAGGTAACGATCCGTTTAATAATAATGAGCCTTACCCAGACCAAGCCGGTTCGGCCCTTTACGAAAAGCTTTGGCTTCGCTCCTGGAGCGACGAAACCTACCTTTGGTATGATGAAATAGCCGATAACGACCCTGAAAACTTTGCTACAGTGGCCAATTATTTTGCCCAACTAAAAACCGAAGAACTAACCGACTCTGGTGATAAAAAAGATAATTTTCATTTTTCAGAGCCTTCTGAGGACTACTTTCAAGAAGCGCAATCAGGTGTAACCTCAGGCTATGGTATAAATTGGGCATTTATTGGCGACCCAGCTGATAGAATTTTACGTGTTGCCTACCTAGAAGACGACTCACCAGCAAGCCAAATTGGTTTTCAACGTGGCGATACTGTACTTGAAGTTGATGGCGTAAGCATTAATACCAGCACACAAGCAGGCGTAGATACCTTAAACGAAGGCTTATTTAGCCCCACTAATGGCGACTCGCACACCATCGTTGTGCGCAGTAACGATGGCGCTGAAAAAACCTTTAACGTAACTGCCGGCAACATAGAGCAAACGCCGGTTCAAAACGTAAAAACCATTACCACTGCAAATGGCACTAGCGTAGGGTACATGCAGTTTAATAGCCATATAGGTATTGCCCAAGAAGGCTTAATTGCTGCAGTTAATAAATTTAAAACCGATAACGTAGAAGAGCTTGTTATCGACTTTAGATATAACGGAGGCGGTTTATTAGCGCTTTCTTCGCAGCTGGCTTACATGGTGGCGGGCAGCGCCAACATTCAAAACCGTATTTATTACCAAACTCAGCAGAACGATAAACAACCGGTAGAGTCGCCTTTTCCGTTTATAGATGAAGAAATTGATTACTCAACTTTTTTTAGCACTGGCGAAAGCCTCCCCGATTTAAACCTATCTAAGGTGTATGTGCTTAGTACATCGGGTACGTGTTCAGCCTCAGAAGCCTTTATTAATGGCTTAAAAGGCATTGACGCCGAGGTAGTGCTCATTGGCGACACAACCTGCGGTAAACCATACGGTTTTACCCCAACACATAACTGTGGCACCACCTATTACACCATTCAATTTAGCGGTATTAACAGTAAAGGGTTTGGTGAATATGCAGCAGGCTTTACGCCAACGCCTACACCACAGTTTGATGCTGATGTAAAAGGCTGTGTAGTCAGTGACGACTTTGATAATCAACTAGGCGATCCAAACGAAGGGATACTCTCTACTGCGCTTTATCATATTGATAATAACGGCACGTGCCCTGTTAGCACCGCCTCTGCAAGTATTAAAACGCAAGTACAAAGCGCTGCTGGCGATAGCAAGCAGCTATTACCTTTAAACGCACCTAATAACGTTAACCGTGGCAATATGGATTTAACCTGGCCTACGTTAAATAAGGATAAGTAATGGCTAAACTACTGGCAATATTAACCTTATTATTTATTGGAGGCTGTAACAGTATGAGTAATGCCACTGCTAAGCCTGCACTACTAACCGAGGTAAACCCAGGCGTTATAGCCACGCTCCAGCAAGCGATTATAAAAGCAAAGGGCGGCACACTAGTTACACTGGCCGACACCGTTTTTACTAAACGCAGCGAGCTATTATTAAGCCATGGAAATAGTAAAGACTCAAATGGTATGCCCATAATGGGCGCGCATAATATCAAGCCAGAAAAGTTTGTTTTACAAATAATCGACAAGCAGTGCGTGCTTTATTATCCTAAAAAAGATATATCTATTGAGCTTAAAAACGTAAATTGTAAAGCACGATAAAATACTATTAAAAAGGCACACAGCATTTATGCTGTGTGCCTTTATCATTTTTCACTTGGTGTATAAGTCTTGATGCGGACCAAACACTTCGTAATGAATATGCTCGTTTTTAACACCTAGTGCCAGTAACTGGCTTTTCACAAACGCCATAAACCCAGCGGGGCCACATAAGTAAAAATCGCCATTTTTAAGAGGTAACTGTGTTTTTATGGCAGTTAAGTCCATTAACCCTGTAAAATCAGCCCCTTCACTACTTTGATTAAACCACGTAATAGTTTGCAAGCTGTTATAAGCCGTACTTAATTCATTTAAATAGTGTGCAAACGAGTGCTGCTGCGCATTTTCGCACGCATGTAAATACATAATATTTTGCTTAGGGTTATCGCTTAATAGCGTTTCGAGCATCGCAAGCATTGGGGTTTGCCCTACACCTGCTGAAATAAGTACCGCTGGGTTTTTACTATTTCGTAAAAAGAAATCACCTGCAGGCGGGTATAGTTCAACTATGTCACCTTGAGCTAGTGAGTGTAAATAATTAGACACCATGCCAGGCTTTGGCTGTAGCTCTTTTTTAACGCTAATACGGTAGTTTTTACCATTGGCTTTTTGTGAAATAGAATACTGGCGAATTTCTTCATATTCAGCGCCCGCTGGTTTAACTTTAATCCCTAAATACTGGCCAGGTTTATGGGTAATCACCGCTTTGCCATCTATAGGCGTAAGTGTAAAGCTTGTTACGAGTGCTGATTCAACCTGTTTATTGGTTATTTCAAATTGGCGCGTGCCCGCCCAACCACCGTGTTTATTTTTACTGTGCTCATATAAAGCCGCTTCTTCGGTAATACAAATATCAGCAAGCAGTGCGTAAGCTTCACGCCAAGCGTATTCTACATCTGGTGTAAACTGCTCTGGTATTAGCTCTTTTAAGGTGCCAATTAAGTGAGCACCAACAATGGGGTAGTGCTCTGGTAAAATATTTAAACTGGTGTGCTTATGGTTAATGCGCGCTAATGCCTCTTTTAACACCGCTAAGTTATCAATATTTTGGGCGTATGCCGCTAAGGCGTTAAACAAAGCAAATTGCTGACGCCCGGTGTTTTGGTTGCTCATATTAAAAATATTTTTAAGCTCTGGGTTATGGCTAAATAGTCGCTTATAAAAATGAGCGGTCACAACCGTGCCGGCCTGTGCTAATAACGGAACAGTGCTTTTAACAATCTCAATGGTTTTATCAGATAACATAATGTAGTCCTGTAGGTAAACTAACCACGGCGCCCATCAACACGACGGCGCGTTAATATAGGTGTGCAGTAAATTAAAAATAACAAAAAAGCCACTAACCACAGCAAAGCACTGATCTGCCAAGCAAAGTGTGGCCCAATAATTAAGGGGAGTATGGAGCGAGTAATAGCTGCCACCAGCACAAGCGCAAAAGCAACAGATATATATTTAGGTGTATTAAGCGTACGCCCTGTATGGCCTAGCGATACACGGGTCATCATGGCTAAAATCATCATCCCTATTGTGCCAATAGTGATAAGGTGGAGCGCATCTTTGAAGGGTATTACGCTTGTGTAAAAGCTCAGTGAAATCATCATTAAGCCAACACCTAAAGCAAAATAAGAAAAATGCAAAGACCATAATAAAGGCACTTTTAGCACGTTTGTATGCCACCAAAGTTTTGCGCGAATTAAGTGAAGCACAGCCACTATTGCAACAATGAATGCAGGGCTAATTGAGCTTAAAAATAATTTACTAATAAAAAATAAAGTAATTGCCAATATTGATAAATACAGCAGTGCTTTATCAATTTTAGGAGTGCGTACTTGCTCGCTAAGCGCTAAGCCTTTAGCAGTAAAAAAAGGAATAACCCGCCCTGCTACAATGCCGACCAGTAAACTGACAACCAGTACCGCAGTGTCAACCACAGCTAATGCAAGCTGCATGTTGTTATTTAAAACAAGGAGTAAATAAAGAGTATTAAGGGCGCACAACACGCTTAAAATAACTAAAAACGGGTAATTATTTTTACTGCGTGCTGTTAATAGCATATTAGCCAGTGCCGTAATTGCCCCAAGCCACCATGCTAGCTGTAGCAAAGTAACAAGCCATAAATTAGCATTAGCAAAATCAGGCAGCTTTATAAAAAATGCTAAACGAGCACTTATCCATACAAAAGTAAGTAGCATAAGTGCTTTGCCACTTATACTTTCAACGCCCGTCCAATTTTGTGCCGCCGTAAGTAAAAAACCGACTGCTACCACTCCTGCAAAGCCAAATAGCATTTCGTGCGCGTGCCAAAGTGTGGCTGGCATGGTTAAGTGCCAACTAGCATAGCCCGTTAAAATAAGTAACCAATACCCTATCGATAAAAATGCCAGCAAACCGCCTGCTAAAAAGTAGGGTCTAAATGCAAGCATCCATAACGGCCATTGTGTTACGTGATGAATAGCTATGTGCGCTGGCATTGGCTCTGTTAAATTTAGTGGGCGCATTAGCGTACTTCCTGCCCTAAACCATGTTGCGCAACACAACGCAGCACATAACTAACTTTTAAAATAGCTGCCACTACAATCGTACTAATATGCGCTGATATTTGTACCTGCATCGAAAAGTGCTCTGCGTACGGGTAACTAATTAAAATGCTCACAACCATACAAATAGCGCTAAGCCCTAATACTGTATTAGCAGTAAATAATAGCGATTTAAAAAATGCGCCTAACTCAACCTGGTTGTTTACATTATTTAGTGTAAGTGTGTTCATAACTACCTCAGCAACCATTAACGTTACTTAGCTATTACACATAGTGTGCCAATAAAATAAAACACTAATATTCAGTAAGTTAAATATAAACACTTTACAAATTGAGTCTTTATGACACACTCTAATTTAAATCATAAAAACACAAATAGGTCATTTTGACATGAACCCACAATTCAACCTTACCCAAGTGGCTTTAGAGCTTGCCCAGAGCACTCTGCACGAGCACAGCTTTGATCAATTATTGGCAACGGTTGAACGTGTAATACCTAGCGATGCCAGTGCGTTACTTATCGTGCAGGGCGAGCGACTTAAGCCCTTAGCCATCAAAGGTCTGATGCCCGACAGCCTTGGCAGGCGCTTTAAAATAGCAGAGCACCCTCGATTAGCGGCCATTTGTAGTGCAAACCACGCATTACAGTTTGCACACGACTGCCCCCTGCCCGACCCATACGACGGCCTGCTGCTGGCCAAAACGGGCGATATTCCTGTGCATGCCTGCTTAGGTTTACCCCTTTACGATAAAAGCACTTTGCTAGGCGTGCTTACATTCGATAGCTTAAACGCAAATGCCTTTTGCAGTATTAGCGCAGATACGCTCAGCACATTACAAACGCTGTGTAGTGCACATTTTAAAACGGCTCTGGAGCTTGCCCACTACAAACACCATGCACAGCATTCAAACGCCCTTGTGCAAGAGTTAACGCGTGATGCGCTTACTCGCGATGGCGGCGAAATTATTGGCCAAAGCCCTGTAATGCAAACGCTTAAAAATGAAATAAAACTCGTAGCGGCCTCTAATTTTAGTGTATTGGTGTTAGGAGAAACGGGCGTAGGAAAAGAGCTAGTAGCGCGTAATATTCACTTAAATTCTGTCCGAAAAGATCAACCGCTGATTCACTTAAATTGTGCTTCACTCCCCGAAAACCTTGCAGAGAGTGAGTTTTTTGGCCACGCCAAAGGCTCATTTACTGGCGCACAAAATGCCCGCCAAGGTAAGTTTCAGCTAGCTGATGGCGGCACGTTATTTTTAGACGAAATTGGCGAGCTACCATTGGCTATGCAAAGTAAATTATTACGTGTGTTACAAAGTGGTGAAATTCAAACCGTTGGTGAAGACACACCAAAATATGTGGATGTAAGGGTAATAGCAGCCACTAATCGTGATTTAAAACATGAGGTAGCGCAAGGCCGCTTTAGAGCCGATTTATATCACCGGCTAAGTGTTTACCCTATTACCGTGCCGCCACTTAATAAACGCGAGCACGACATAACTTTATTGGCTGGTTATTTTATTGAACAAACTGCCCGTAAATTAGGTATTAAACAATTAAAGCTAAGCACTGAAGCGCAAGTATTGCTCAACCAATACAGTTGGCCTGGTAATGTACGCGAGCTTGAACATGTTATTAGCCGCAGCGCATTAAAGGCTAAGCAAAGCCAGTGGCAAAACCCAATAATAACAATTACAAGCGAGCACTGCGATTTAGCCCAACAACCAAACAACAACGCGCACGTTAGCACGCCAATTACCGCCCACACTGCCCATCATCAGCCTTTAAAACAGGCCGTTGAATCTTTGCAATTTACGGTTATTACCGAGCAATTAAAACAGCATAATTATAATTGGGCAGCTACTGCACGAACCCTTGAACTCGACAGAGCCAACCTAGTTAGGCTTGCCAAACGCTTAGGCATTAAAGTTAAAAAAACTATTTAACGTGTGGCATGTTACTAAAGTAGGTTTTTAATAACGCAGCAAAGGCTTGCACTTTGGCCGTGCGGTGTACTAAATGGTGAGTAACCAACCAAGAGTCAAACTCCCAATGTAATTTGTCGTGCAATATAGGCACTACGTCGGGGTTATTTTCTATCGCGCTTTGATGCAACCCCCCTATGCCTAAGCCTTTAATAACCGCGCGCGCCGCTTCTGAGGTTTCTGATACTCTTAATTTAATTTGCGACTGAGGAATAAACTCATCAACCCAGCTAAAGTAAGGTACACGCGCATTAAATCCCGCAATACCCGATATAAAATTATGCTGCTTTAAGTCATCTAAGGTTTTTGGCATGCCGTGTTTAGCAATATAACGTTTGTGGGCATATAGGCCGGCTGATAGCTTAGCTAAGTGCTGCGCTATATAGTCGCCTTCATCAGGTTTGGGGCCTACACGTATTGCTATATGAGCTTGTCCGTGGTCAAGCCTTAGGCGCTTTTGCTCTAAAATCACTTCTAGCTGCACTTGCGGATGCAATGTTTGAAACTGCTCACACACGTTGCTTAGCATATCCATAAAACCACTTACGGTAGTCAGTAACAAGCTCCCTCTGAGCTCACTATCGGCTGCGGCAATGGCATTATGTAAACCTTCGAGTGAGTTATCTATTGCTTGTGCGGTTTCAAATAATTTTGCCCCGCTTTCGGTTACTTTATATCCGCGCGCATGGCGATGAAATAACCGTACATTTAAGTTTTTCTCTAAGTTATTTATGCGCCTCAACACTGTGCTATGGTGCACACTTAGTGCCTCTGCTGCGGCGGTCAAAGTACCTAGCCTTGCCACTTCAAAGGCAACTTTTACGTCTTGCCAGTCGTCAAATTTTATTGCCACGCTACCCGCCTTCTACTTATGTGCATATACGCACATAAGTGTTGCGTTTATTCGGGTTTTCTACAAGCAAAAATTTGCTACATTAGTGTCATACCCAACTAATAAAAGGTCTAAATTATGTCAGCACCAAAAATTATCGCGCTCGCGGGTAGCCTGCGTAAAGATAGCTTTAACCAAAAACTCATTAACGAAGCAGCTCGTTTTGCTCTGCAAACCGGTGCTGAAGTGGAAGTAATTACACTCGCCGAGTTAAATTTGCCATTATTTAGCGAAGACATTGAAGCGCAAGGCACACCTACCGATGCACAACTATTAAAAGATAAACTGCGTAATGCTGATGGTATTTTACTAGCAAGCCCAGAGTACAACGGCTCAATTACTGCTGCGCTTAAAAATGCAATTGATTGGGCATCGCGAACAGAGCAAGGCGCAGTACCCGCATTTCGCAACAAAGTAGTGGCTTTGTTTGCTACATCACCAGGTGGTTTAGGTGGTTTGCGCGGCCTAAACCATGTACGCGATATTTTAAGCGGGATTGGCTCGTTAGTACTTGCCGATCAGCTCGCTATCCCATCAGCATTTACTGTATTTGACGAAGATGGAAAAATTAGCGACCCAACCACAGCAGAAAAAGTTAGCGTATTAACGCAGCAGCTCGTTTCTGTTGCTAGTAAATTAAGCTAATATTTACGATTGTGTCGCTGCTAATTTAGCAGCGATAAAATCGGTGTGCGCTACATATAAAAGCCCAGCCACTTTGCGTATTACATACTCTTCTTGAGGATCTATCTCTCCATCGGCATACGCCAATCGCCATAATAGCTCAATTATTTCAATGCGCTGCGCCGCACTGCAGTGATCGTTAATCTGCTTAGAAAATTGAAAGTAATCAATAGCCCCATCTAAGCTACCAGCGGCATTGTTGGTGAGCTCATCAACTTCCGATTCTGTTAAATTAAAGTATTTTTTTAAGGTTACAGTCAGGGTGTGTTGTTCATTATGGTCGAGCTTAGAATCAGCACGCATTACTTCAATAAGCAGCGCAGCAACCGCTGTTTTTAGATCATGCTGCTCTATGCTTGGCTGTTGCTCGTCAAAAGCGGCAAACAGTTGTTTTATTTGTTTGAACATCACATATTCTCTTTTTGGGTGTTAGACTTAACTTAAATACATCGCACTTAATGCTTTATTAATGGGTATTAAGTTCGCAAATTAAAGGATACATTTTTATGAAAGGCTTATACACACCGCATTTAGTTGTTGGCGCTGCATTGCTAGCCTTTTCTGGTATAGGGAGCGCCTTTGCAGAAGTGGGCGAAAAAGAAAAGTCATACGACTTTGATAACAAAGTACATTACTACCAAACCAAAATTGGTGAAGACAACTATAAAATAGAAATACAATCAGACGACTACAAACACTTTGCTAATCAAAGTATGTTTTTACTGCGCCACGCAGACAGATTATGCCGCGGCAGAACCTTTATGTTAAAAGTGCTTGAAGGCGTGCAAGAGTACGAACGTTTTCCTACTAAACCACGCGCTTATCAACCACCATTAAACGTTTTACTACAATGTGACGCACCAGAGAAAAAAGAAAAATAGTTTATTTTTCGTAGCCCCACGGCGCTGCTGGTGGAGTAATTGGTTTAGTTAAATCAAAGTCCACCTTAAACTCGCGCCCTTGGCGAATTAACCGATACGTAAATACCTCAGGATAAATATACATTTGCCATGTATTACCTGCCGACTGTGCTATCCCTTGTGCTACAAATAACTCTTTAGAGTATTGATCGGCCGGGAAAGACTGCATTTGTGCAAAACCCGCATCAAGAGTATGACCGCCATACATAGTTGAAGCATCGTCGCTGCCATCTTCATGGCGATGATCATGCTTTAAGCTCAAACCACTGCCCGTTTTAGTAATGATCCATGTACGCGATGCATCATCTCCCACATGAAATGGTACTTGTAGCTCGCTATCTGTGCATTTACGAACATGCATAATTAGTTTTTTATTCTCAAATGAGCTTGGTCCTTTTGCGTTATCTACGCTTACTTTGCCCTCAAACGCTTTACCACAATGCGCTGCTATATTATTAAAAAATGCATCGTGTGTTGGTATAGATACCAAAGGCGCAGGACGCGCGATAGCCGCTGTTGAGGCAAGCAATAACGTTGCTGCCGTTAATAATTTCATAAAGTACTCTTATAATAGTTTTTTAATACCATAGCGGTTTAAGTTAATAATGGGAAATAGCTGCGACAAGTGGCTTTTCTGCTCTGTTTTTCATTAATGTTAAAAGTGAATAATGGAAGTCTTGAAAAATCACCTCACCCCATATTCGCGAATAAACACCAAAATTTGTATTATCTTGCACAGTCGTTTTTAAAGTTAAAATCGTATTGCCGCTTTTATCTTCACTTAACGCATACCCACCATAAAGAGGTGAAAAGTATTCGCCGCCTAGTTTTACGTGTTTATCGAGTGCGTCATCGGGAATAGCATCAGGGTCTATCTCAAATCTATAAAGCATCTGTTTATTTGGCTGCCAATCCGTAATCACTTCTTTAAATTTAACTCCTTTTTGCCATTTACTGGTTCTAACAGCCCCAACCCCCGTAGCATTCATATTTGCCTCTAAAGGTTTAGGTACACCTATTAATTGGGTAAGCGAAAATGGCAATTCTTGTGGCTCTATGGTGCTTACATTTGCAAGCTGCTGCCACACACGGTTTATAGGCGCTTCAATAACTATAGAGTTGGTGACTTCGTACGTTTTTGATAAGTGTAAATAATTTACCTCAATAGGTGAGAGCAATACAGGAAGCAAAGCTATTGAAAGTAAAGGCCTGTTAGCGTTTTTTGTTTGGCGGTTTTTAATAAAGCCTGCCAGTAAACCACCCATACTTGCAAAGAGCATAAAGGCAGGTAAAGCCATTGCCACACAAATACTGCCTTCAAGCAGTGTAATAACGCTTACAAGTAAAAAAACAAAAATTGGCTGCCAAGCAATTGTCACCATTTGCCTTTTAGTTAATGTATTTGAGCTTTTAAATTCAAAATGAATACGAATATAGCCAATTGCAACGGGCACTAAAAACATAAATGAAATGGATACAAGGCTACTTAAATTATAAGTATCAAGCAGCTCTACAAACAGCCGCATAAATATGCCGTAAAGCGTACCGAGTAAAATACCAACTGATTTAGGAGATTGAATTTGCATTGTATTTCTTATTATTTGAGTAACCATTGAACCTAGCAGATGAGCTATTTCAGTTCAATTAAAATACATAGACCACTACTTAGACTAAAGGATAACAGCCTTGCTTTTACAATGTTTTACCAAATTAGAACACATAAAAAACAAATCAACACACTGATTTTAAACAAAATATACTTTACATTTAAGAATGCCAACACAATGATTTAGCATAAAATAAAGCCATACACGACCTTTTGCCTATACATTCCTGAGTAAAAGCTGATCTACTCTGCTCCTTCACTATTCATTTGCTTTAACAAAAGCCGTATTAATAAATAAGCAACGAGTAACAGGAGGGACTATGTCAGTAACCCCAAAGGGTAACGAGCCAGAAAAAACAAGCGCACCGCACGTAGATGATGCCAACAGCTATCAAAATAAGCATAAAGCTAGTTCAGAGTTTAATACCCGCGACGAATACCTAGAGCACGAGCTGCAAATTATGCAGCCTAAACGCTGGCGGCCTAATTTACCATTTAGAGACTACCGCTTTGAATTTGAAGACACGATTCCTGCCATGGCGGGCACCATTGGTAAAGTCGTTATGGTGGGTGCTATTGCCGCTACATTTGCAGCGCCCCTGGGTTTAAGCGATGCGTTTGTGTTAGAAAACGTACGCTATGAATTACTGATTGTTTCTATTTTTATTATTTTGTTTTCGGGCTTTATTTTACCTACCGCTAACTTAGCAGGTACTCATGGGCCACTTATTCCTCTTATTCCTATTGTGGTTGCCGCTGGTGGCCACCCTATGGCGTTTGGCTTACTGATTGGTGCCTTTGGCTTTATTTTAGCCATAACCAAAGGAGGGAGCTTGTTGGCACGCTTAACCAGTAAAGGCGTGTGCGGAGGATTACTTATATATTTAGGTTTTATTGGCACAATTTCGCAGGTTAAAAAGCTGTTTGCATGGGCTGAGGCCATTGATATGGCGCACATTGCATTTATTGTTATTTTGGCGACCATTTTATTGTATGCGTTACTTGAGCACTTTAAAAAGCGCTGGTTAGCTGTGCCGCTTAGCTGCCTTATTGGCGGTGTGGTTGCATTTGCACTCGGTGCGCCGTTTGAATTTAATACCGCGCCGGGCTTACCAAATATGAACCCAGCTTATTGGTGGGGCGAAAACACAGGCTGGATGCTTGGCTTACCTTCGCTTGAAAGCTTTGTGGTTGTGCTGCCGTTTGCGGTATTGGCTGTGGCTATGTGGTCACCGGATTTTTTAGGGCATCAAGTATTTCAAAAAATTAGTTACCCGCAACGCACTGAAAAAGTTCAAATGAACATAGACGACACCATGCTAAGCGCATCGGTTAGGCAGACCTTTGGCTCGCTGGCCGGTGGTGCTAACTTTACCTCATCGTGGGGGACTTATATTGTCCCTGCCGCTATTGCTAAACGCCCTATCCCGGCGGGCGCCATTTTAACAGCCGTATTTTGTATTATTGCGGGTTTATGGGGCTACCCAATGGATTTAGCCATTTGGCAACCTGTGCTGTGTGTTGCGCTTATTGTAGGTGTGTTTATTCCGCTGCTTGAGGCGGGTATGGAAATGACACGCGAAGGTAAAACAACGCAATCGGCCGCTATTGTTGTATTTGCGTCAAGCTTGGTTAACCCTGCTTTTGGTTGGTCTCTAACTATGCTGCTTGATAACTTAGGCTTAATTGGCTGTAAAGAGCGCAGTGCTAATTTAACTAAAATGAGCCGTTGGGTTATTCCGCTAATTATGTTTGTTATTTTAACTACCGTTATGGCTATTGTTGGTATGCTGCCAGGCATACCTGCGCTAATGGCAGATTTTAGACATTAATAATTAGAAAACTTAAACATAAAAAAAGCGCGGCTTATATACTCAGCCGCGCTTTGTTTTCATATGTAATTAATTGTTTTTCGTTACTGCCAAGGGCGCTCAGCAGCAAGTTGTTTTTCAAACGCATCAATTTGTGGATTTAGCGTTTCGGTCACACCAATAAAATCTAAGCCACTTAATAAACGCTCTTTTACGTCTTTACGTATATCAAAACTAATTGGCGCAAACTTATCGCTTGTTAGTGTTTGGTTTTCAAGATCGATTTGAATGTTTATATCGTCGTGTTGCTCGCTAAGTACAAACAATTGCTCAAGCGTATCAGCGGGTAGCGCAATGGCTAGCATTTGGTTGTTGCCACAGTTATTAAAGAAAATATCAGCAAAGCTTTCCGCTAAAATTACTTCAAAACCATATTGCTTAAGCGCCCATGGTGCATGCTCGCGTGATGAGCCACAACCAAAGTTGTCGCGGGTTAATAATATTTGCGCGCCTTGGTAGCATGGGCGATTTAAAATAAAATCAGGATTTGGTTCGCCGTTTTCGAGGTAACGCCAATCGTAAAACAGTGCTGCATCAAAACCATCACGGCTGGTTGATGTTAAAAACTGCTTAGGAATAATTTGGTCTGTATCTACATTGTTTTTATCAAGTGGGGCCATTAAGCCACTAAAAAATACGCTCATTAGGCTTCTCCTCTTATATCAACAAAGTGACCATGTATTGCAGCAGCGGCTGCCATTGCAGGGCTCACTAAGTGCGTACGCCCGCCACGGCCTTGGCGGCCTTCAAAGTTACGGTTAGACGTAGATGCACAGCGTTTGCCCGCTTCTAAGCGGTCGTCGTTCATTGCTAAACACATTGAACAGCCCGGCTCGCGCCACTCAAAACCTGCCGCTTTAAATATATCGGCTAAGCCTTCGTCTTCGGCCTGCTTTTTAACAAGGCCGGAGCCTGGTACGATAAGTGCTTCAATGCCTGCGACTACTTGCTTGCCTTCAACAATTTTTGCCGCGGCACGTAAATCTTCAATACGGCTATTAGTACACGAACCAATAAAGACCGTATCTACTTTTGCGCTTGATAATTTATCGCCGGCTTTTAAGTCCATGTATCTAAGTGCGCTGCGTATAGCATCAGCTTTAATTAAATCTGGTTCTTGGTCAGGATCTGGTATGCATTCATCAACGCCAATTACTTGCTCTGGGCTTGTACCCCACGTAATTTGCGGCTGAATGTCGTCAGCTTCAAGCTCAACACTCAAGTCAAACTCAGCGCCTTCATCTGATTTTAAGGTTTCCCAGTATTCAACTGCGGCGTCAAAGTCAGCGCCTTTAGGTGCAAATGGGCGACCTTTTAAGTAATCATACGTGATTTGATCTGGTGCTATTAAACCTGCTTTTGCACCCATTTCAATACTCATGTTACATAGCGTCATACGGGCTTCCATTGAAAGTGCTTCAATGCCTTCACCACAAAATTCAGCAACATAACCTGTACCGCCAGCTGTACCTAACTTACCAATAACCGCCATAATTAAATCTTTAGAGGTTACAGTTGGGCGAAGCACACCGTTAATTTGAATTTTTAACGATTTTGCCTTTTTTTGCTGTAGCGTTTGCGTTGCTAATACGTGCTCAACCTCAGAAGTACCAATACCGTGCGCTAATGCGCCAAACGCGCCATGCGTAGAAGTATGGCTATCACCACATACAATGGTAGTGCCAGGCAAGGTAATACCTTGTTCAGGCCCCATTACATGCACTATGCCTTGGTTAATTGAGTTTAAATCGTAAAGTACAATGCCAAACTCTTTACAGTTAGCATCAAGTGCCATTAACTGGTTTTTAGATACTTCGCTTGCGGCATCAAGTGATCGGCTTTTAGTCGATACGTTATGATCCATTGTTGCAAAGGTTTTTTCTGGGCAACGTACCGTACGGTTTTTTTCACGTAGGCCTGCAAAAGCCTGTGGTGATGTCACCTCATGTACTAAATGACGGTCAATATAAAGTAAATCAGTTTGCTCGTTTATGCTGGCAACGGTATGTGCTTGCCAAATTTTGTCGTATAACGTTTGGGCCACTTGCTAATTCCCTACTTTGTTAAGTCGCAGCATAACGGTGCTGCGGCTTTAATAATTAAATACGTGAAACGATGGCAGCTGCCACATCGCTTGTGCTGTATCCACCTTGTGGGTAGATATCTGGCGTGCCAACGCCTGCTTCTACGGCTTCGGCTACGGCTTTTTCAATGGTGCGCGCAGCTTCGTCTTGGCCTAATGAGTAACGTAGCATAAGTGCAGCACTTAAAATTTGTGCAATCGGGTTTGCAACCCCTTTGCCTGCAATATCTGGTGCTGAGCCACCGGCTGGTTCGTATAAACCAAAGCCCGATTGATTCAAGCTGGCCGATGGTAATAAGCCCATTGAGCCTGTGATCATCGCACACTCATCTGACAAAATATCACCAAATAAGTTATCGCAAAGTAGCACGTCAAACTGGCTAGGCTGTTTAACTAATTGCATAGCTGCGTTATCTACGTATATGTAATCTAGGCTTACTTCTGGGTAGTCTTTGCTTACTTCGGTAACTACTTCACGCCATAATACGCTTGATGCAAGCACGTTTGCTTTATCAACCGAGGTTACATGGTTACTACGTAATTTTGCTGCCTCAAAGGCAAAGCGGGCAATGCGTTCAATTTCTTTACGCGAGTAAGTTTGTGTATCAAATGCGGCTTCTTCAGCGCCTTCGCCGCTTCGGCCTTTTTCACCAAAGTAAATGCCGCCAGTAAGTTCGCGTACACATAAAATATCAAAGCCTTTTTCGCTAATATCTGCACGTAATGGCGATGCTGCGCTAAGCGCTGGTAAAAGCTGTGCTGGGCGTAAGTTACAAAACAAACCAAAGTGCTTACGAAGCGGTAAAAGCGATGCACGCTCAGGTTGCTCATTAGGTGGTAGGTTTTCCCATTTTGGGCCACCTACCGAGCCAAATAAAATGGCATCGGCGTTTTCACACGCGCTTAGCGTTTTTGGTGGTAATGCTTCACCAAATTCGTCAATGGCTGCGCCACCAATAGCATGATGCTGACGGTTCAGGGTAAAACCAAACTTATTGCTTACAGCATCAAGTACTTGCTCTGCTGCTGCCATTACTTCTGGGCCAATACCGTCGCCTGCTAATACGGCAACGCTGTAGTTTGTTTTACTCATCCTGCTTTCCTTTGTTGTTTTAAATCAGACACTTTTTGTGCACGATAAATTAAGTTGTAAACACGGATCATGGCGCGTACCGACGCCTCTACCACATCCGCAGCAATACCCGCACCGTGATAAGGGCGACCATCGTATTTAGCAATAATGTTTACTTGACCAAGCGAGCTTGCTCCTTGGCCAGTGGCTTCTAAATTGTATTCAATCATTTCAACGCTCATACCAGTTAAGCGCTCAATAGCCGCAAATGAGGCTTCAACAGGGCCATTACCTGTAGCAGCTTCTTGTTTTGCTTCGCCATCAATTAACATCCCAATGGTAGAGCTGGCTACCGACTGTGAGTTAGATGCTGAGTTTACAAACTCTAATTGGTATTTTTCGTCTTTGTCGTTAATTTGGTTAAAGTAAATCATGGCTTCAAGGTCGTAATCGTATACGGTACCTTTTTGATCAGCTAACGCTAAAAAGCTCTCGTATAAGCTGTCCATATCGTAGTCAGCTTTTTGATAACCTAACTCTTCTAAGCGGTGTTCAATAACATGACGACCCGAACGCGAGGTCATATTTAATTGGTTATTTGGCACACCGACGCTTTCTGGCGACATAATCTCATAAGTATTTTGCGCTTTTAATACGCCATCTTGGTGAATGCCCGAGCTATGTGCAAAGGCGTTTTCGCCCACAATCGCTTTATTTGGCTGTACCGGCATATTGCATATTTTTGCCACTTGGCGAGATGCGCGATAAATTTCTTCGCTTTTAATATCGGTGTGTACGTTTAAGTGGTCTTTGCGCATTTTCATGATCATCGCCACTTCTTCAAGCGAGCAGTTACCCGCACGCTCACCAATACCATTTATTGTACACTCAATTTGGCGAGCACCTGCTTGTACCGCGGCTACCGAGTTAGCTACAGCTAAACCTAAATCGTTATGACAATGTACACTTAAACGCGCTTTATCTATATTCGGCACGTTATTCATTAAATGGCGGATCATTGCGGCGTATTCGTCTGGCGTTACAAAGCCAACGGTATCAGGTAAATTAATAGTAGAGGCACCGGCGTTAATTGCCTGCTCAACAATTTTACATAAATCCCAGTGCGGCGTACGCCCTGCATCTTCACACGAAAACTCAACATCATCAGTGTAGTTACGCGCTAATTTAATTGATTTAACCGCCATGGCCGCTGCATCGTCTAGGCTCATACGTAATTTGTGTTCAAGGTGCAAAGGGCTTGTGGCAATAAAAGTATGAATACGGCTTTGCTGTGCTGTGCGAAGTGCCTCACCACAGGCTTCAATGTCTTTTGCTACTGAACGTGCTAAACCACAAATAATTGGGCCTTTAACCTCGGTTGCAATACGTTGCACCGAGCGAAAATCAGCGGGGCTCGAAACCGGAAAACCCACTTCCATCACATCCACGTTCAAGCGGCTAATGGTATGCGCTAGCTGAATTTTATCGTCTTCTGTAAGGCTTGCTTTAAGTGCCTGCTCGCCATCACGTAAGGTGGTATCAAAAATCCATACTTTATCTTTGTCTTGCATAACTGCCCCTCATTCCTCTGTTACCCAAATTTCAATTTATCCCAGCCGCGAGATAATAAAAAACCCCGCAATTGCGGGGTTTTTAGTGTTTAACTCGATGCAAACACACTAATCCCCGCTCACTGACCATAGCAGTAAGAGGTTAAGTTTTAGTGTAATTAAACGAATATTTTGCATCTTGTTTCTTGTGTGTGTGTTCAGTGAGGCCTATTTTTAACATTACAAAGCTGTTGGTGCAAGCATAAATATTCCAAACAAGGGAATGAAAACCCTACATTAAAGAAATTTATATACCTAAAAATAGCAAATTCAGGTTTTATAAATCACACAGCTACACTTTTTAGCTTAAATTAATGTGTTGAGTAAACTTGCGTGCTTAGATTAACTTATTGCTAATTTTTTAAGCTAAACCTGATTATTTGTTTCACGAATATAATGACCTGCACCGCGGGTAATATAACGTAGCTGCCAAATAACCCGCTCAATGAGTTCTTCACGTTGTTGACCTTCTATATCGAGTGCTTCAGCGCCGGCATTAAATACCAGTGTTACCATGGCTTCGGCCTGAATATAAGCATGAATTGAATCACACTTGGTTTCGCTTTCTAAATAATGCGCAAGCTCTAAAATAAAGTGCTTTACCTCACGCGCTACGGCGGCTCTAAAGGCTTTTGAGGTGCCAGAACGTTCGCGCAGCAGTAATCTAAATTGGTTGCTTGAGTTATCAATAAACTCCATAAAGGTAACGACCGAGGTATTTATTACGCTACCACCACTGGCTATACGTCTGCGGGCTTGGCGCATAAGCTGGCGAAGGGTCAAGCCTGCTTCGTCGACCATGGTTAAACCTAGCTCGTTCATATCTTTAAAGTGGCGATAAAAAGAGGTGGGGGCGATACCTGCTTCGCGGGCAACTTCGCGTAAGCTTAAATTAGAAAAACTATGATCAGCACTAAGCTGATTAAATGCCGCCTCAATTAAGGCTTGTCGTGTCTTTTGTTTCTGTTGTGCTCTAACACCCGACATCCACAGCTCCCTGAGTAATTTTATATGAAGTTTTAATGATAATTAGCCGAATTGTCTAGTCTAATACTTGACGCCAAGAGATTGAAACACTATTTTAGCTTACAGTTGTACGCTGAGAGTAAAAACGATGAATAAACCACCGATTATTTGGACAAACGTCCTATTTTTTAGCCTAACCTTTTTGGCGGCTGTCACACTTGTACCTTGGTACGGCATTAATTACGGATTTACCAGCGCGCATTGGATTGCATTTGTAGGCTGTATGTTTTACGCAGGCCTCTCTATCACTGCCGGATACCACCGATTATGGGCGCATAAAGCCTATAATGTACACCCTGCAATAGAATTTATTTTTGCTCTTGGTGGCGCATTTGCTTTGCAAAACAGTGCGTTGCACTGGAGTAGCGATCACCGTATACACCACGGCCAAGTAGATGACCCAGTAAAAGACCCTTACGCCGCAACTAACGGCTTTTGGTACAGCCATATTGGCTGGATGCTACGTGATTACCAAGGCGACAGTTATAACGATTACAGTAATTGTCGCGATTTACAGCGCAATAAAATTGTTATGTGGCAGCATAAACACTACTTAAAGCTTGTTATAGCCATGAATGTCGGTTTACCGCTTGTGCTTGGTTTATTAGTAGGCGATGTGTGGGGTATGCTACTACTTGCAGGTTTATTACGCTTAGTATTGAGCCAGCACTTTACCTTTTTCATTAATTCATTGGCTCATATTTGGGGCTCACGCCCATACACTGAAAAAAACACCGCACGCGATAATGGCTTTTTAGCGTTATTTACTTATGGCGAGGGTTACCATAACTTCCACCATATTTTTGCAAGCGATTACCGTAACGGTATTAAGTGGTTTCATTACGACCCAACTAAATGGATGATTCGCTCTTTAGCAGCGCTCGGTTTAGCCAGTAAATTAAAGCGCACCCCGGTTGAGCGCATAGAAAAAGCCAAAGCCGAAACGCTAATGAGTAAAACGCAAACGCGCCTTTCAAAATTGCCTTTAGCGCAAGATAAGCTTACATTATTACAACAAGAGTACGATTTACTGCTGAAAAAGCTGCAAAATTACTGTTCACTACAAAAACAAGTGTTAGAAGCTAAAAAAAATAACATGGCAAAGCAGTGTGAACAATCAGCATTAATGACACAATACCATGAGCTGGAAGCCGCCTGGGAAAATCAAAAACAGGCATGGCTAGCACTTAATGCGAGGTTATTAAAAGCCTCTTTTAATTAATTTAGGAGTGGCTGTGGCCAAACAACCAGAACAGAAAAAAGCACCCGTAAGTTTCCAATATGACGCAATAATTATTGGTACGGGCCCTGGCGGTGAAGGCACCGCCATGAACCTATCTAAAAACGATAAAAAAGTAGCGGTTATTGAGCGCCAACAAGCTGTTGGCGGTGGCTGTGTACATTGGGGAACAATTCCTTCAAAAGCATTACGCCACTCGGTTAGCCGCTATATTGAATACAAAGCAAACCCACTTTTTAATGTTGGCGAGCGCCCTAGCCGCTTAACGTTTCCTGATATTTTAAGTCATGCAAGTTCTGTTATTTCTAAGCAGTCAAACTTACGTAGCAGCTTTTACGACCGTAACCGCATTCATATGTACCAAGGCGATGCGAGCTTTGTAGATAAACACACGGTTGAAATTAAGCGTCTTGATGGCTCAGCAGAGCGTATTACCGCTAAAACCATTGTAATTGCTACTGGCTCACGCCCATACCGCCCACCTGAGGTCGACTTTAGCCATTCACGTATTTACGACAGCGATACTATTTTAGGCCTAGAGCACGACCCACAACGTGTACTTATATACGGTGCGGGTGTTATTGGCTGTGAATACGCTTCAATCTTTAAAGGCTTAGGCGCTAAGGTAGATTTAGTAAACACACGCGACCGCTTATTAGCCTTTATGGATGCAGAAATTTCTGACGCGCTTAGCTACCACTTTTGGAACAGCGGTATTGTTATTCGTCATAACGAAGAGTTTGACCGTATAGAAACGCGCTCAGATTGCGTTGTAATGCATTTAAAATCGGGCAAGCGTGTAAAAGCCGACTGTATTTTATTTGCTAACGGGCGCACAGGTAATACCGATACGCTAAACCTTGAAGCTATTGGTTTAAAAGCCGATGGTCGAGGCCAGCTTAAAGTCAACGAAATGTACCAAACCGAGGTAGATAACGTTTACGCAGTAGGTGATGTAATTGGCTACCCAAGCTTAGCGAGTGCTGCATTTGATCAAGGCCGTATAGCTGCCGATGCTATTGCCTGCGGTAATTGCGAAGATAAGCTAATTATAGATATACCGGCCGGTATTTATACCATTCCTGAAATGAGTTCGGTAGGTAAAACAGAGCAACAGCTAACCGCTGCAAAAGTACCGTATGAAGTTGGCCGTGCTCAGTTTAAGCACTTGGCTCGTGCGCAAATTGCGGGCACAGAAGTTGGTAGTTTAAAAATATTGTTTCACAGTGAAACAAAAGAAGTACTTGGCGTGCATTGCTTTGGTGAGCGTGCCTCAGAAATTGTTCACATTGGCCAAGCCATTATGGAACAAAAAGGGGCAGGCAACACCGTTGACTACTTTGTAAATACCACATTTAACTACCCAACGATGGCAGAAGCCTACCGTGTTGCGGCGTTAAATGGATTAAATAGGTTATTTACTTAACCCGATTACTACACAGCAAAAAGCCCGCTAATTAGCGGGCTTTTTAATAGCTATTAATACTACGGTTGTTATTTGTGGTATTGCGCGCTTAGCTCATGTACTGCATTAATAAATACACTGGCGTTTTCTGGGTCTACATCTGGTGTAATACCGTGGCCTAGGTTAAATACGTGGCCATCACCTGTGCCAAAGTCTTCTAAAATAGTGCCTACTTCCTGGCGGATACGATCAGGCGTACCGTGCAGCATTGACGGGTCCATATTCCCTTGCAATGCAACTTTATCGCCTACACGGCGTTTAGCGTCGCCAATATTAATAGTCCAATCAAGACCTACTGCATCACAGCCTGTTGCTGCAATTGCTTCAATCCACTGACCACCATTTTTGGTAAATAGCGTTACCGGTACTTTACGGCCGTCGTATTCGCGAATTAAACCATCAACAATTTTATGCATGTATTGCAGTGAGAATTCGTTGTAATCGCGCGGGCTTAATACGCCGCCCCACGAGTCAAATACCATTAACGATTGCGCACCGGCTTTTACTTGCGCGTTTAAGTAATCAATGACTGAATCAGCTAATTTATCTAGTAATAAATGTAGTGTTTGCGGCTCTGCAAACGCCATTTTTTTAATTTTACCAAATACTTTACTGCTTCCACCTTCAACCATGTAAGTTGCTAGTGTCCACGGTGAACCCGAAAAGCCAATTAGTGGCACTTCGCCTTTAAGTTCACGGCGAATAGTACTTACTGCGTTCATTACATAGCCAAGCTCGTCAGTTGGGTCTAGCTTAGGAATCTTTTTAACATCAGCAAGTGACGAAATAGGGTTTTCAAATTTAGGGCCTTCACCGGTTTCAAAGTACAAACCTAAACCCATAGCATCGGGAATAGTTAAAATGTCACTAAATAAAATAGCAGCATCTAACGGGTAACGGCGAAGTGGTTGTAGTGTTACTTCACATGCAAGCTCAGCATTACGGCACAGGCTCATAAAATCGCCCGCTTGTGCACGTGTAGCACGGTACTCTGGTAAATAGCGTCCTGCTTGGCGCATCATCCATACCGGTGTTACATCAACGGGTTGTTTTGCAAGTGCACGTAAATAACGGTCGTTTTTTAATTCGCTCATAGCGTAAATAATCCTGAGGCTTATAGAAATTGTTCAAGATTGTACCACCATATTCTCCGGCTCTCTATCGCTAAGCTCGTAAAACATGTGTTACAGCTAACAGAACCTATTTTGTTGCTTATTTAGTCACATTTGAGTATTAAATAACCAAAAAGAACTAACAATAAAAACTTTTTGTTAATATGTTTGCAACATAACAAAAACCTTGGTATTGTTTGTCCCGCGTTAACAAGAACAATAATAAAAATCTTAAACAACAATAACAAAAATATTTATAATAAAAATAACAAAAATCTTCTATAACAATAAGAAAGCTTGTATTAACAGGCCAAAACAAGAAATTAAGCCACCTTAACCGGTGGTTTTTTCTTGCCTGCAATAAAATAATAATTTACCTACAATAAATACACTCATGCACCAGCTCATACCTTTTACTTGTTGATATACACTTAAATAAAATATATCTTGATGTATAAGAAAATTTAAATTTAACCATAAAAGTGACCCAGCTTAGGAGAACAGTAATGCTGACGCGCGTAGAGAAAGCTCAACAAAAATGGGGTGGTAGCCATACTGTCATTGATAAATGGTTAAACGAGCGCCAAGAGTTAATTGTACTTTATTGTAAAATGGCTGGGTTTTCGCCATACGACAAAAAAGATCACGCCTTACCAGAGCCAGAACAAATTCAATCATTTTGCCAAATTTTAATGGATTACTTATCTGCCGGCCATTTTGAAGTGTACGATGACATTGCAAAAGCCTGCGAAAGCAAGGGCCTTGAAAGCCAAGAGCTGGCAAATACAATTTACCCGCGCATTTCTAGCACAACAGATATTGCTTTAGACTTTAACGATAAATACGCAGAAGTAGGTAAAGAGGACTTATTAGCAGAGTTTGATAACGATTTGTCGGTACTTGGCGAAACGTTAGAAGCACGTTTTGAACTAGAAGATGAGCTAATAGATAATTTGTTTTCTAACCACACAGATTAATAAAATAGCCTACAAAAAAGGGACCGTTATGGTCCCTTTTTGCGTTATAAGCTACCGCTTATTGCGCAGGTGCTTCGTCATCTTGAATTTCAAGTAGTTCTACTTCAAAAACAAGCGTTGAGTTAGCTGGAATTTTACCTAGGTCACGATCGCCGTAAGCAAGTTCAGAAGGAATAGTGAACTTGTACTTAGACCCTACTGACATAAGCTGTAAACCTTCAGTCCAACCCGCAATTACACGGTTAAGAGGGAAAGTAGTTGGCTCGTTACGCGCATAAGAGCTATCAAACTCAGTGCCGTCTAATAAAGTACCTTTGTAATGTACTTTAACTACGTCTGTTGCTGCTGGCTTTTCGCCTTCGCCTTCGCTAAGTACTTCGTACTGTAGACCTGACTCAGTTACTGTTACGCCTTCTTTTTTAGCATTTTCTTCTAGGTATTTTTTACCTGCTTCTTTGCTTTTTTCAGACTCAACTTTAGCTTTAGCTTCTTGCTTTGCACGCACTGATGTATCTAGCTCAGTTAGCACTTCACGGATTTTTTCTTCATCGATTTTTGCATTACCAGCAAGCGCGTCTTCAAAACCACGAATTAATAGTGCTTGGTCTAGTTCAATACCAATCTCTGACTTATCAGCTAGGTCTTTATTTAAAAAGTTACCTACTGATGCACCAATACCGTATGCTTGTTGCTGCTCTACAGTGTCTAATTTAACTTCAGCTTGTTCTTGTTTTGCTTCTTGATTACAAGCTGTAAGCGCTAAAACCGACGCTGCAATCAATGACAATCTAATCGTCTTTTTCATTTTAAATCTCCGACACACTTTGCAGTTGTCATTTATTGTATTATTACTAGTTAAAGATTAACGGCCTACATGATAGGCTGCTTGTTTAATAACTAACTAAATTAAAACCTAACCTATTATAGTGATTAGACAAACACCCTAGGCCTTCAACGTGACCTAGTCTAACCTCTCAGTCACTAAGAGTTAAGAGGAAATACCTGTGATATGTCGATATTTCGTACTTTTTTAATCGCTTTTAGCTGTTTATTAGCCCTAGCTTGTAGCGATCAAAAACAGCAAGCTGCACAACGCTTTGAACACGCAGCACAGGGTGCGTTTTCCTCGGCAGTATCTAACGATGGTAAATACAGCCTAGTCTCCTCCATTCACCATGGGGTCGCCCTGTGGGATAATCAACAGCAGGTGCTAAAATATCAATGGTTTCAACAGCAATCACAAGAAAGCCTAGTGTATGCTGTGGCTATTGCCTTTGATAATAGCGTGGCCGTTACCGCAGAAAAAACCACCTTTGCCGTGTGGGATATTAGCAGCGGCGAAAACCGCGGCTATTATAAAATTCAACAAGCCACTATTCGCGATATTGCGATAAGTAACCAAGGCCGCAGTGTTTTATACGGCAGAAGCGACGGCGTAGTGGTATTTTTAAACCTAGAAACCGGACGCCGCATTGAGTTTTTAGGCCACCAAGACAAAGTAAACACCGTTGATTTATCGCCTAATGGACGCTATGCCTTAAGCGGCTCAAACGATTACGTTGCTTATTTTTGGGATACACGTACAGGGCAAGTAATTCATCGCTTTAATCACCCGACGCGTGTTACCCAAGTAACCCTAGACCCACAAGGTCGCTACGCATTTACCGCAGATAGTATGAAGCAAGCACATGTATGGAAGCTGACTACAGGTGATCTTGTGAGTAAACTGGCGTATATTGCGCGTCAGAAAATTTTTACTGCGGTACGCTTTAACGAACAAGGCACATTGCTGGCCACAGGCTCGCCCAATAAGCGCGTTGACTTATGGCAGTTACCCAGCGGAGAAAAAATTCAAACTTGGCAAGTCACACCACGTGAAGGCAGTAAGCCTAAATCGGCTGTGGTGCTAGATGTAACGTTTATAGATAACGGCAAGTCGTTGTTAACCGAGAGCTCGAGCGGAATTGCAGAGCACTTTACAATACGAGAAGCAAATGAACACAATTGAAAATCGTTTAATGGAGCTTGAGGCAAAAGTTGCTTTTCAAGACGAAACAATAGAAATATTAAATGACGAGCTAAAAGCACACCAACAGCAGCTTGCAAAAATGAAGCGCCAAACTGAGTTACTAGCAGAAAAACTTAAAGAAGCGCAGCAGCCGTCGCTAATGTCGCAAATGCAAGAGCCGCCTCCGCCACATTACTAAGGTGGGTAAAAAATAAAAACCGGGTTAATCGCCCGGTTTAAATACACCAATTACTTGTTCAAATTGGCGAGTAGATGCCTGAACAGCGTTATCGGGTTGCGCCATTTTGTGGCCACACTCTACACACTCTACTTTTTCAACATCATGTTCTCTGTATAGCATCATGGTATCCATGGCTTTACACTCAGGGCACGATGCACCAGCAATAAATCGCTTCTTTTGTCTCACAACATTTTTCCTGTGGTTTGAACTGCACATATTTTATCGTATAACTTCCTACGTTGATACGCTTGATAAGAGCAATACGTTCTATGGTATGATAGCGCCAACTTAACCAGGGCACAGTAAAGTAACGCATTCATGATCCAAATCTCAGAAATAGAACTACTTCGTGGCGGAAAAGCCTTATTAAAAAATGCCTCGGCTACTTTATTTCCACAGCACAAAGTGGGCTTAGTTGGCGCTAATGGCTGTGGTAAATCTACCTTATTTAGTTTATTAAAATCTGAGCTGCAACTCGATGCGGGTGATTGCAATATACCTAAAGATTGGTCTATTGCCTCTGTAAAACAAGAAACCCCAGCCCTTGAAATAAGCGCCATTGATTATGTACTTCAAGGTCACCCTGAATACTATGCATTGCGCATTGCCCTGCGTGAAGCTGAGCAAACAAACGATGGTGACACCCAAGCCAAAGTACATATTCAGCTTGAAAATATTAAAGGCTACAGCATAGAGTCAAAAGCAGGCGAATTGCTGCACGGCTTAGGCTTTGCTAATCACCAAATAGAAAACCCTGTAAGCGCGTTTTCTGGTGGTTGGCGTATGCGTTTAAACCTTGCACAAGCACTTATTCGCGATGCCGACTTACTATTACTCGATGAGCCTACCAACCACCTTGATTTAGACGCCGTTTACTGGCTTGAGCGCTTTTTACGCGCCTACACAGGCACCTTGGTACTTATATCTCATGACCGCGAGTTTTTAGACGCCGTGGTTGATCAAATTTGGCATGTCGATAAACAGCTTATTAATGTGTACAAAGGTAACTACTCACAGTTTGAACGCCAAAAAGCAGAGCGCTTATTGCAACAACAAGCAATGTTTGAAAAACAACAAGAGCAAATTGCCCATCTTGAGCAGTTTATAACTCGCTTTAAAGCCAAAGCCAGTAAGGCCAAACAGGCACAAAGCCGTGTTAAAGCGCTCGAACGTATGGAAAAACTGGCACCTGCGCATGCCGACTCACCGTTTGACTTTGAATTTTCCGAGCCAACAGCCCTGCCTAACCCGCTAATGACCCTAGATAAAGCAAAAGCAGGTTATGGCGATGTCACTATTTTAAATAATATCGCGCTAAACCTAGTTCCTGGCAGCCGTATTGCGTTACTCGGTCGTAACGGCGCGGGTAAATCAACGCTTATAAAGCTATTAGCGGGCGAGCTTGAGCCGCAAGCAGGTAAAGTGGTTCAGCACCATGGCTTAAATATAGGTTACTTTGCGCAGCACCAACTTGAATCGCTTGATTTAAAAGCAAGCGCAGTGACCCATATTCAACGCTTAAACCCACAGGCCACTGAGCAATCATTACGTGACTTTTTAGGTGGCTTTGCATTTATTGGCGATAAAGCACTTGAACCCGTGGCGCCGTTTTCGGGCGGTGAAAAAGCCCGCTTAGTGCTAGCCATGTTAGTGTATCAAAAACCCAATTTACTACTACTTGATGAGCCAACTAACCACCTTGATTTAGAAATGCGCCACGCGCTAGTAATGGCACTGCAAGGCTTTGAAGGCGCCATGGTTACCGTATCGCACGATCGCCACATGCTTAAAAACACCGCCGATGAATTTTATTTAGTCGATGATGGCAAAGTCACTCAGTTTGGTTACGACTTAGATGCGTATTACCAATGGTTACTCAATGCCAATAAAGAAGCCGCTAAAAGCCAGCAACCTGACGAGCCAAAAGCAAATCCAAGCGTTAATCGTAAAGAGCAAAAGCGCCTAGAAGCTGAGTTTAGAAAAGCCATTCAACCGCTTAAAAAGCAAATTGAAAAGCTTGAAAAGCAGCTCGATAAATTTACTGCAGAGCTTAGCGAAGTTGAAGTAGCCCTTGGCGACAACACACTCTACAACGACGATAACAAAGCCCAGTTAAAAGAGCTAATTGCTAAGCAAGCAACGCTTACCCCTAAAGTAAACGACACTGAAGAAGAGCTACTGATGGCGCTTGAAGAAATGGAAGAAAAAGAGCAGGCCTTTGCCGATGAACTTGCTCAATAAAAACGACTTTTGGCAATTTGCCTGCGCTTTGTACGCAAAGCCAGGGCAACAACAAACCTTGCTGGCGCTACAAAACCAGCAAGGTAAAAACGTTAATCTGTGCTTATTTTTGCTGTATTTAGACTCACTTAAGCTAAGCATTAATGCCGAGCAGCTCAGTGCGTTAATAGCATCTATTAATGAGTTTGATACGCAGGCACTTAAGCCACTGCGTGCAACGCGCAAGTATTTAAAAGCCAATCAAGAAAGTATCAGCGACTATGCAAAAATACGCCAAGAGCTATTAAGCGCCGAATTAAAGCTTGAAAAGCAACAACAGCAAATACTGATTGATACAGCGAATAAACTTAGCTTTTTAGAAGCTGTAAAGCCAAACAATATTGAGCTGTATGTGAAAGCGACTTAGGCTGTCAGTTTTTATACCCTCTTCTAAATGTTCATTCTATTTTCTTTGTGCAAAAAATCTTTAAGCCGATTGATTCTTCAAAGCCTATAGGCGCTGTAGTAGGAACTGAATAGCCCCTAAAACATGATCTACATCAACTTTACTTGGTTACTTTTTCCACGCAGGGAAATAGTTTGATCTCGATCACATTATGCTTTGCAAAGTCACTTTATAATGTCTCCATCAACTGAACGAGGAGATTAATCATGAACGTATTCTTTAGAGACTTTTTTAGCGACCCTGTTTTATTTATGTCTTTTGGGATTTTAGGCGTCGTGATTTCTCTTTGCCTATTTTACGCTTTTTACTTTATTAAAAAAATTAGCGAGGCTGAAGTTCCCGAGCATCATTAAGCACGACGCACAAAGCGCCTACTCAGGTTACTGATTAGGCGCTTTTTATTTTATAAAGCGAAAAATTTGGTACACTAACGTTTCGTTTTTTTCATAGTGCGTAGTACAAACATGATCAATAAGTTTAAACCAGCATGGTGGATGACCAATCGTCACGTTCAAACCATAATGCCGCGTTTTTTCCGTCCATTTCACAATACGTCCTACGAACTTGAGCAACTTGATACGCCCGACGGCGATTTTATTGAACTTGCATGGTCGCTGCCTCATAATGAAAACGCTCCCCTTGCTGTGGTTTTACATGGTCTTGAAGGCAACATAAATAGCTTTTATGCCAAAGGCATGATGAAAGCCTTAAAAAAGCAAGGCTATGCCGTAGTACTTATGCACTTTAGAAACTGCTCAAGTGAAGTTAACCGCTTACCGCGTGCTTATCATAGTGGCGATACCGCCGATTTAGCTTTTTTTATAAATCATTTAAGGGAGCAATTTCCCAGCCGCCCTATTATGGCTGTTGGTTTTTCGTTAGGGGGCAATGTACTGGCTAAATACCTAGGGGAAGAGCGCGAAAACTGCCCCTTAAGTGCTGCAGCCGTGGTCTCGGCTCCTTATGATTTATCATCATCAAGCGATGTTATTCGTAAAAGCTTAGGCAAAATTTACCAAAAGTATTTGCTCGATAGAATGAAAAAATCAATGCAGCGTAAATTGCCACAAATCAAGCAGCAAATACCTATTACCTCTGAGCAGTTAATGAAAATTGACGATTTGCTAGAGTTTGATAATCAACTAACCGCTCCACTGCATGGCTTTGAAAACGCACACGATTACTATCGTCAAGCCAGCGCAATGCCCTACTTAAAACATATTGCGATTCCTACGTTAATAATTCATGCCAAAGACGACCCAATGTTGTCGATTAAAGCCGTGCCAAGTAGGCAAGATGTGAGTGAGCATGTTACCCTGAGCGTCTCTGAAAAAGGCGGCCACGTAGGGTTTATTAGCGGTAATAATCCGTTTAGGCCGGTATTTTGGCTTGAACAAGCCGTCCCTCATTATTTTGGCCAGCACGTCCCCACTAAAGCGAGCAGTAAGCAGTTATGATTATCCCTTTTGAACAACTTGATAAAGACACCCTCTATAACCTAATTGAAAGTTACGTGCTTCGTGAAGGCACCGATTACGGTGAGCAAGAAGTGAGTATTCAAAGTAAAGTAGCGCAGGTTAATCAGCAGCTTAGAAATGGTGAAGCGATGGTGTTTTTTTCTGAGCTACATGAGTCGGTCACTATTATTTCAAAAAATGAATTTAAAGCACTGCAAAGCGAAGAGCATGAAGCACAGTCGTTTGATTAACGCCTAACACTTGTAACTTTTGAGCTGAACGTACACAATGGCTTTTTACCCAAAGAGCCAAAACATGATAAAACTCAGCACTCTAGTGGTAGCCATATCACTAGCTTTAACACCACAAGCCTTTGCAGAGCAAGTAAAAAGCCCGTCAGACAAAGCAGTAAAATTAGCAAAAGACACTATTTTAATCGACACCCATATTGATGTACCTTATCGCATCCACGAAAAATGGGTTGATGTAACTAAAGCCACCGAAGGCGGCGACTTTGACTACCCTCGCGCAGTACAAGGGGGGCTAAACGCCCCTTTTATGTCGATTTATATTCCTGCTCACTTAGAATTTGAAGGCAAAGGTAAAAGCTACCAGCTAGCCAATCAAATGATTGATAGCATGGAAGCCATTGCACAACGTGCCCCTGAAGAATTTGCTATTGCTAGCTCAACAGCGGATATAGAAGCGCAATTTGAGCAAGGTAAACTGTCAATTGCGATGGGCATGGAGAATGGCTCGCCAATTGAAGGAAAAATGGAAAACCTTCAGCACTTTTTTGACCGAGGTGTACGCTACATCACGCTTGCGCACTCGCAAAGCAACCATATTTCTGACTCGTCGTACGATATTCGCCGTAAATGGAAAGGTTTAAGCCCATTTGGTAAAAAGCTAATTACTGAAATGAACAACGTCGGTATGCTAATTGACGTATCACATATATCAGATGATGCGTTTTATCAGGTAATGGAGCTATCTAAAACGCCGGTTATTGCTTCACACTCTTCACTTCGCAAATACACGCCAGGCTTTGAGCGTAATATGAATGATGACATGTTATTAGCGCTTAAAAAGAATGGCGGGGTTATTCAAATTAACTTTGGCTCAAGCTTTGTAACCTCTAAAGCCGGTGCGTGGTACAAAGACCTTAAAAGTACTAAAGAGACCGTTAAAAAAGAAGGCACTAAGCCAAGTAAAGACTTTGATGCAGCGTACCGCGCTAAAAACCCATTCCCGTTTGCAAGCCTTGAGCAAGTACTTGATCATATTGATCACGTTGTAGAGCTTATTGGCATTGATTACGTGGGCATTGGCTCTGACTACGATGGGGTTGGCGATTCGTTACCGATTGGCTTAAAGGATGTATCTAGCTACCCTAACCTAGTGCAAGGCTTAATGGACAGAGGCTACAGCGATTCAGACATTAAAAAGATTTTAAGCGAAAATACGCTAAGGGTTTGGAAGCAAGCCGAAGCATATGCGAAAAAGCACTAAGCTGTAAGTTGTCAGTTGTCAGTTGCAGTTGTCAGTTGTCAGTTGTCAGTTGTCAGTTGTCAGTTGTCAAAAAGTTTAATTAATAGCACGGCTTAAAGTCGTGCTTTTTTATGTGTTAAGTATAATTTAACACCAAGCTACTGATAGCTGAAAACTAAACACTTTTATTCAGGCATTAAAAAACCCGAGGCTAAGCTCGGGCTTTTTTAGTATTAATTAACTTAAATGTTAACTATTACTCAACGATAGTGGCTACAACACCAGCACCTACAGTACGGCCACCTTCACGGATAGCGAAAC
>NZ_LJSP01000009.1:0-125279 GCF_001399995.1 Pseudoalteromonas sp. P1-11 | reverse complement strand
GCTATGCGTTGCGCTCTGCCGTCTCAGTGGGGTCGCATTATAGGGAGAAACGTTTTATACGCAAGCGTTTTATTGAATAAAATTGCATTTAATTTATACCCATAAGAACCCCACATTAAAAACACATGTTACCCACAAAAGCCTGTGGATAAGACTGCTTTTTTGCTTTTAAAACTAAACTCTTTTGATTTGTTATGGTAAGTTGCCAGCACTTTTTCAACTCATGTACTTAGGTAGTATTCATGACAGATATAATAAATAGTATAAGTGCCTTACTTTGGGGCCAAGTTCTCGTCTACTTATTAATAGCAGCAGGTGTCTTTTTTACCATTCGGTTAGGCTTTATTCAATTTGTACAATTCCCCCATATGTTTAAAGTTATGTTTGGCTCACGTAAATGTGGTGGAGATGAGATTTCTTCTTTTCAGGCTTTTTGTACTTCTTTAGCGGCGCGTGTTGGAACAGGTAATATGGCCGGTGTTGCCGTGGCACTTTATTTAGGTGGCCCTGGGGCTATATTTTGGATGTGGCTGATTGCTTTAATAGGTATGGCAACTAGCTTTGCAGAAAGTACGTTAGCGCAAGCTTATAAAACTAAAGACGCTGATGGCAACTTTAGAGGTGGCCCTGCTTATTATATGGAGCGTGGTTTAGGCAAACGCTGGATGGGTGTGTTGTTTTCATTATGCTTAATTTTAGCCTTTGGCCTGGTATTTAATGCTGTACAGTCAAACTCTATTGCTGCCGCATTTGAAGTAGCGTTTGATGTACCTAAGTATATAGTAGGCATTGCACTTGTAATTGGCTCAGGCATTATTATTTTTGGTGGATTAAAAACAATATCACGTTTTGCCGAAATGGTTGTTCCATTTATGGCGCTTGCCTATTTGCTAGTTGCTATATATGTATGCGCGATTAACTTTACTGCCCTACCTGATGTTATTGTACTTATAATAAAAAGTGCTTTTGGTTTAGAGCAAGCAGGCGCCGGTGCAATTGGCTATGGTGTAACGCAAGCTATGATCCAAGGTATTAAGCGCGGTTTGTTTTCGAACGAAGCCGGTATGGGTAGCGCAGCCAATGCCGCAGCAACGGCAACACCTTATCCACCGCACCCAGCCTCGCAAGGGTATGTGCAAATGCTAGGTGTATTTATAGATACTATTGTGATCTGTACAGCCACTGCCTCATTAATCTTACTGTCTAATCAACTTGTGCCTGAATCGGGTGTATTGGGAATAGAGTTAACGCAAGCTGCACTACAAGAGCACGTAGGTGACTGGGGTACTTACTTTATTGCCATTGCCATTTTGTTTTTTGCATTTACCTCTATTGTCGCGAATTACTCATATGCCGAAACAAACCTAATGTTTTTAGAGCACAACTCTACTAAAGGAATGTTTATATTTAGATTACTTGTATTAGGTATGGTTATGTTTGGTGCCATTGGTGAACTAGGTATTATTTGGACACTTGCTGACATTTCTATGGGCCTTATGGCTATTGTAAACGTAGTTGCACTGTTTATGCTTTCAGGCGTTGTTGTGTGGTTATCAAAAGATTACAACGCGCAAAACAAGCAAGGTGTATTACCTACGTTTGACAAAGACAAGCACCCTAAGCTTGCCAAAGAGGTTGATCCAAACGCGTGGAAGTAACGCTAAATTAAAAAATTATTAAGCGAGCATTAGCTCGCTTTTTTTTGCCTTTCAAACTATATAAAAATTTATTAATGTATTTCAGAGATATATACCATAATTAAATATCAGTAATAGGCGCTTTTTGATTTACTTACGTACTATAAAATTGAAGTTTGTTATCTATAATATAAAGGAGTCATGATGGATGACCAATTGAACAAATACAGTATTGACACTACCGATTATCAGGTAGGTCAAGATAACGTACAAAAATGGGGGTTTGATGTTCATAACCCAGTGTTTGGAATAAGCGCATTTTTAGTCATACTATTTGTTGCCCTTACCTTATTGCTTGACACTGAAGTGGTCAGGGAAGCACTTACCTCAACTAAAGATGCCATTATCAATAAATTTGATAGCTATTTCATGTTGATTGCTAATGGTTTCGTATTATTCTGCTTTGCACTTGCGCTCTCCCCTCTTGGTAAAATTCGCTTAGGGGGTGTTGATGCAAAACCTGAACATGGTTATCTCTCATGGCTGGCAATGTTATTTGCCGCAGGAATGGGGATAGGTTTACTGTTTTGGGGTGTCGCAGAGCCCGCAGCCTATTTTACTGATTGGTATTTAATGCCAATGAACGCAGAGCCAAATACCCCAGAAGCTCACTCTTTAGCCATGGGCGCCACCATGTATCACTGGGGCTTACATGGTTGGGCAATTTACGCCATTGTTGCACTTAGCTTAGCGTTTTTTGCTTACAATAAAGGCCTTCCTTTATCTATACGCTCCGTGTTTTATCCCTTATTTGGCGATCGTGCTTGGGGCTGGCTTGGTCACGTTATTGATATACTTGCTGTACTTTCCACGCTTTTTGGTTTAGCAACGTCTCTTGGTTTAGGGGCACAGCAAGCAACAAGTGGTATTAATTATTTAATGGGCACTGACTACGGTACCGCTTTTCAAATTACAGTTATAGCGCTCGTTACCTGTATTGCTATTGTTTCTGTTATTAAAGGCATTGAAGGGGGTGTGAAAGTACTTAGTAACATCAATCTTATATGTGCATTTATTTTACTTGTAGCCATAATATCGCTTACTTTTAGTGACTCAATTACAGCAATATGGTTTACCTTTGGTGCATATGTAGAACATATGGTTCCGCTTAGTAATCCGTTTGGCCGTGAAGATGAAGACTGGATGCATGCCTGGACAGTATTTTACTGGGCATGGTGGATATCGTGGTCGCCGTTTGTAGGAATGTTTATTGCCCGTGTTTCTAGAGGCCGTACCGTGCGAGAATTTTTATTAGTCGTCATTGGCCTGCCAACACTATTAAGCTTAGTGTGGATGGGGGTATTTGGTAATTTAGCGATTTCACAAATTATTGATAAAGTAGGCCCACTTGGGCAAAACGGGTTAACCGATATCTCTGTAACGCTATTTCAAGTTTATGAGCAGCTTCCGCTTAGTGGCCTTATTAGTGTGATCTCAATTGTGCTTGTTTTAGTATTTTTTATTACCTCTTCTGATTCTGGCTCACTTGTAATAGATGGCATAACCGCTGGCGGAAAAATTGATGCGCCGGTACCACAACGTATATTTTGGGCATCGATTGAAGGGGCAATAGCCGCCGTATTACTGTGGGTAGGTGGCTCTCAAGCCTTGCAGGCCTTGCAGTCGGGAGTAGTAACCACTGCGTTACCTTTCTCAATTGTGCTTATTTTAATGTGCGTGGCGCTTATTCAGGGTTTAATGAGCGAATACCCTATTTATAAGGCACAAACAAAGTTATAGCATTATGTACTTTAGCAAAGCGGCTTTGTGTCGCTTTGCTTTGCACTTTATTTCCTCCCTTACCTACACTTTAGCTAATACATTAACGACCGTATTTAATCATCAAACTGTTTAGTTTTGGCAATACACCTCTAAAACACGTTGTTTTAAATAAATAGAGCGCACATATAAGCGCATAACGACCAATTGCTATTAGTTGCACCTTTAGCTATCAAGTTTATATCATCAGGTAGTCGCGCATGTATGTAAATTGCTTTGATGAACTGAATTGGATTTAGACGGCAGCAGCAAAGGGATATAGGAAAAGTAATGTAGGTTTAAACAACTAACGCTAACGTGTAACAATACGTATGCTTTGCTTTAAGCACGATTGTCTTGTTTTAAGCCAATTGCTATTAATCTTTAAAGAATAGAAAAACATAAACAAAGTGATTGTTATATAAAAAATGGGTATTTATTTAAAAATAGGGAGTATTTAATTTACTAAAAGGACTTTAGTAAAAGTGGTGCCCGAGGCCGGACTTGAACCGGCACGACTTGTTAGTCGAGGGATTTTAAATCCCTTGTGTCTACCAATTCCACCACTCGGGCATCGAGTTTGCTATTTAAAGCATGTGGAGTAATTAAATGGAGGCGGAACCCGGAGTCGAACCGAGGTGGACGGATTTGCAATCCGCTGCATGGCCACTCTGCCATTCCGCCAAACCGTTGGACAACCTAATGAAAACTTGGAGCGGCACACGAGGCTCGAACGACCTCGACCTTGGCAAGGTCGCGCTCTACCAACTGAGCTAGTGCCGCATTATTATTTAATTATCTGCGTTATTCAACATATTGCGATGTATACGCTGCTAACTAAGTAACTTTGGTTTTCTTTATCTTAGGGGCTATGCCCTCTCAACACGGACGCATTCTACAGAGATTATTAAACGCGTCAACACAAAAAATGCCACTTTTGAACTGTTTGATTATTTTTTATCTAAAACGGTGCGTTATTAGACGTTTACAATCAATTTTTGGTCAATTCACTCCATGCAGCCATTAAATATTGCACCATAGAGCTCAGTGTTAAATAGGTGGCTATATACAATAAAGCAAAACTTAAATAGATCATCCACGTATCGTATTGCCAAATTAGGCCAATAATCGCCAGCATTTGCGCCGCGGTTTTTATTTTGCCCATATTTGATACTGCAACGTTTCCACGTTTGCCTTGTTCGGCCATCCACTCACGTAATGCAGATATCACTATTTCACGGCTAATAATAATAAGGGCCGGAATCGTCATATACATAGACTGATAATGATCAGAGAGCGCAACAAGTGCAGCACACACCATAACCTTATCGGCTACAGGGTCTAAAAACGCACCAAAAGGCGTAGATTGCTCTAGCTTTCGTGCTAAATAGCCATCAAGTATATCGGTGATTGATGCAAGCCAAAAAATAAAAGCGGCAGCAAAAAACGCCCAGCTATAAGGCAAGTAAAATATCACCAAAAATATGGGGATAAGAAAAAGTCTAAAGGTTGTGAGTGTGTTTGGAATATTCCACATAACTACTTGGATATGTCTTTTTTTCTATATTCGCATGAAGGGCTAGCCCTTGTCATGCAAATGGTTAAATATCTTCTCAGCCATGTCAGGACTGATCCCAGGAACTTTCTTTAACTGTTCTATATTAGCAGCTTTTACCCCTTGCATGCCCCCTAAATATTTTAATAATGTTTGGCGGCGCTTAGAACCAACTCCGTTGATCTCTTCTAATAATGATTGCGTGCGCTGTTTTTGGCGCTTATTACGGTGCCCTGCAATGGCAAATCGGTGCGACTCATCGCGAATATGCTGGATTAAATGAAGTGCTGGCGCATCCGAATCCATAGGAATCGTTTTTCGTCCGCCATCAATTAATAAGGTTTCAAGGCCTGGCTTTCTGCTTGTGCCTTTTGCTACACCGACTAACAGCGGCATTTTAGCATGTGGCCACGTAGCGAAATACTGCTCTGCACGGCCTAATTGCCCTTTACCACCGTCAATGAATATAACGTCAGGAATTTTGTCTTCATCTACCACTTTGTTGTAGCGTTTGTTCAGTGCAAACTCCATTGCCGCGTAATCATCACCGCCGGTTATACCCGTTACGTTGTAGCGCCTGTACTCTTTGTTATTTGGCCCTTGCGAATCAAATACTACACAACTGGCTACTGTGTTCTCCCCCATGGTATGGCTGATATCAAAACATTCCATTCTGTTTATATCATCTAAGCCTAGGGTCGCTTTTAATTGTGCATAACGTTTGTTTATAGAGTCTTGCGTACTTTGTTTAACGGTAATGCTGTTTAATGCGTTTTTATTAGCAAGCTGAAGGTATTGTGCTCGCTCTCCGCGGGTAACCACTTTAAGCGATACTTTGCGCTCACTAATTTGCGTAAGCGCTTCACTCAATGCGCTACTTTCTTCAATCTCGAACGGTAAAATAATTTCTTTTGCTATGCGCCCTGTCGCACCAGGCGCTAAATAATATTGCCCTAAAAACGAAGTGAGTATTTCCTCTTGCCCCGAATCTTTAGGCACTTTTGGAAAATAGGTTTTACTGCCTAGCACTTTATGATCACGGATCATTAATAAATGAATCCCGTTTAATCCATTTAAGTGCGCAAAACCTACCACATCCATTTCAGCAAAATTACCTGAAATAGACTGCTGCTCCTGCATTTTGCGCAGTAGCATAATTTGGTCGCGCACTTTAGCTGCGAGCTCAAAGTTAAGGTCTTTACTCGCCGCTTCCATTTTTTTTATTAAATCGGCTATTACTTCGTGCGACTTACCTGTTAAAAACTTACGTACATAATCAACTTGTTCGCCGTACTCTTGCTCTGTCACTTTATTAACACACGGTGCTGAACAGCGCTTTAGCTGATACTGTAAACACGGGCGGCTTCTGGCACGGTAATAGGCATCTTCGCACTGACGTACAGGAAATATTTTTTGCATTAAACGCAAACTTTCCGACACTGCGCCAGCACTTGGGAAAGGGCCAAAGTACTCGCCTTTTACCTTGCGACTGCCTCTATGAAAGGCTAAACGCGGATGTTTATGACTGGTAAGTAATATATAGGGGTATGACTTATCATCACGTAATAAAATGTTATAACGCGGCTGATATTTTTTTATAAGGTTGTTTTCAAGCAGCAGGGCTTCGGTTTCGGTGTTTGTGAGCGTAACTTCAATATCGCAAATATTACTCACTAGCACACGGGTTTTACTGTCGGTTAGATTAGATCTAAAGTAGCTACTTACCCGTTTTTTTAAGTTTTTAGCTTTACCGACATAAATAACTTGTTGTTCACTATCAAGCATACGGTATACACCCGGTTCACTTGATAGCGTTTTTAAAAATTGGGCGTGATCGAATTCAGACATAAATTAAAAAATTAATGAGATACGTCTATATCAATCATTTTATGGCGAATAGCCAAATGAGTAAGCTCAACGTCGCCCCCTACGTTTAATTTTTCAAACATACGGTAACGGTAGCTGTTCACTGTTTTTGAGCTTAAATTTAAGCGCTCGGCAATATCTTGAGCTTTTTCACCTTTGGTGATCATTAGCATAATTTGTAGCTCGCGCTCAGATAAGCTTTGAAAAGGGTTTTCATCGGTACGCCCTGTTACTTGTGCAAGGGCTATTTGTTGTGCAATTTCTGGGGCGATATAACGCTGACCTGCATGAACAGACCGTATAGCACGAACCATTTCATCAGAGCCTGCACCTTTGGTTAAAAAGCCATGCGCGCCAATTTGCATCACTTTTGATGGAAACGGGTCTTCGCAATTAACCGTAAGCACAATAATTTTTACATCTGGGCAATAGCGACAAATCTTTTTTGTGGCCTCTAAGCCACCCATGCCAGGCATGTTCATATCCATTAATACAATATTAGGTGCGTGCTGGCGACAAAACTGTACCGCAGCCTCTCCATCTTTAGCTTCGCCTACCACTTTAAAACCACGTACATCATCTAATATACGTTTTATACCAGTTCGTACCAGCTCATGGTCATCAACTAAAAGCACATTAATCAATGTAATACCCTCATTAACCTAACAATACGCGACAAACAATCTAATTTGCCACATTACCACAGTTAAAGCGAAACAATAACTAATATTATTGCTTCGCTTTAGGTGTACTCATCTTTTAGCATTATTTTACTACTGCTAAAAACCAGTACTTTAGTTTTTTATGACGCTGCTTTTTCGCTAAAACGGTCTACCCATAGGGCAATAATGCCATCGCCTGTAACATTACACGCAGTACCAAAGCTATCTTGCGCAAGGTAAAGTGCAATCATAAGTGCAACAGCGCCTTCGTTAAAGCCAAGCATACTGGTTAATAAACCGAGCGCCGACATTACTGCTCCACCAGGCGCACCTGGCGCTGCAATCATTACTACCCCTAACATCATAATAAACGGTAGCATCCCCATTAAAGAAGGTACTTCCATGCTTGGCGATAAAAACATAACGGCCATTGCACACGTCACAATCGTAATGGTAGAACCCGATAAATGAATAGTAGCGCACAGTGGCACTGTAAAGTTTGCTACATCTTCTTTTACGTTATTTGCTTTGCTTGATTGCAAAGACACTGGAATGGTTGCCGCGCTCGACATTGTCCCCAGCGCTGTAAAATAAGCAGGAAGCATATTTTTAACTAGCTCCAACGGGTTACGTTTAAGTAATATCCCCGTAGAAACATATAATACGGTTAGCCACAGCCAATGCATAACAAGTGCTGCAATAAGCACAACACCAAAGGTTTGCAATGTATCTACCACGGTACCTGCTACGGTCATTTCTGCAAATACACCTGCAATGTAAAATGGTAATGCCGGAATAATTACTTTAGATAATAAAGCATCGATTACATCGCGACCCTGATCAGACACTTTTTTAAGTGTTTCTAATTCAAGTTGGCTCATGCCAATACCAAACACAAATGCAGTCACAAGCGCTGTCATTACACCCATCAGCGGTGGAATTTCTAAATCAATAAAACTGCCAATTTCAGTGGCAACTTCGGCTTCAAACGTAATATTGCCACTTAGCAGTGGAATAACCGCACTTACTAATAAAAAGGCAAGCGTACCCGCAATTACAGTAGAGCTATAAGCAAAGCCAACAGTTTTACCTAATAAATGGCCAGACCCTTTAGGCAAGCCCGCAATTCCCGAAGCAATAAAAAATAAAATAATTAATGGGATGGTAAAAGAAATAAGTTGGCCAATAAGTTCTTTAACAGTAAATAAAAGCTCAACACCTGTGAGAGGCACATAAAGCCCGACCAAAATACCGGCCACAATACCGGCAATTAATTTTAAGATTAACTTCATTGTGATTGCTTAGTTGAATATAGATAGAGTGTTTTTAACATGTTTTAGGCGCATTGTGTGATAAAAGTATTCAAGTTATATTCATGTGCGCAAATAACACACAAAAACATCGCAATAATTAGCCTACTCTGAGCATTTTTTAACTACGGGGCGAAATTTACTCTTTAAATTTAAAAATGAGCCCGCATCTTTAATAACTAAAGCAACAATAATAACTAATTTTTATTTCGGCTGGTTATAAGCCCAATAGATATATGTTATAGCCAAACTTTACTTTAGTTTTTTTAAACTCGCAGTAAAGTGTATTTATATAGTTAATAGCAAAGGCTATTAACACATTGATCAGATTGTATCCAAAGGAACATTATGTCTACTATTTTTGAAGATAACTCACTAAGCATTGGTAATACACCACTGGTAAAACTTAATCGCGTAACAGGCGGAAACGTTTACGCTAAAGTAGAATCGCGTAATCCTAGCTTTAGTATTAAATGTCGTATTGGTGCATCAATGATTTGGGAAGCTGAAAAATCAGGTCAGCTTGTTGAAGGTAAAGAACTAATTGAACCTACATCGGGTAATACAGGTATTGCCCTTGCATTTGTTGCAGCAGCACGTGGTTACAAATTAACACTCACCATGCCAAATACAATGAGCCTAGAGCGCCGCAAACTATTAAAAGCATTAGGCGCTAACTTAGTGCTTACAGATGGCGCTAAAGGTATGAATGGCGCAATTGAAAAAGCAAAAGAAATTCAAGCAACAGATCCAGAAAAATACATTTTATTACAACAGTTCGAAAACCCAGCTAACCCTAAAATTCACTTTGAAACAACCGGCCCAGAAATTTTTGAAGCGCTTGATGGTAAAGTAGACTTTTTTGTAGCAGGCGTAGGCACTGGCGGTACTATTACAGGTGTTAGCCGTTACCTTAAAAACGAAAAAGGCCTAGATGTTAAAGCGATTGCAGTTGAGCCAACTAACTCACCTGTTATTAGCCAAACGCTTGCAGGCGAAGAAGTAAAACCAGGCCCACATAAAATTCAAGGTATTGGCGCAGGCTTTATTCCTGGAAACCTTGATTTAAGTGTGATTGATGGTGCTGAGCAAGTATCAAACGAAGATGCTATTGCAATGGCTCATGAGCTAATGAAAAAAGAAGGTATTTTAGTGGGTATTTCATCAGGCGCAGCTGTTGTTGCCGCTAAACGCCTTGCTGAAAAGCCAGAAAACGCTGATAAAAATATTGTGGTGATTTTACCAAGTGCCACAGAGCGTTACCTGTCTAGCCCAATGTTTGCTGAAGAATTTAGCGAGCAAGAATTAGTACAGTAAACTTCTCTCCTTGAGATACTTAAAAGGGTGCTTATGGCATCCTTTTTTATTATTTATGATTCAATTTTCTATTTATTCCCCAGTGCTGCTTTACATCTTGTTTAATTAACCACACACTTTAAAAAAATTAATTAAAAACATTCAACATGAAAAAAATAACAGCTTATTTAAGTTTTATCGTATGCTTATTTTTAGCCGCCTGTGGCGATAGCGTACAAACGCTGGGCGACTCACCGGGCGATACAGCCACCGCTTACTTTGATGCATTGTATAATCAAAAAGATTTACAAAAAGCCAGCACAATGGCCACCCCTAACCTCAGCCGAATTATGAAATCCTATGGCACCGCTAAGCAATTTGCCCGCAACTTAGTAAACCTGCAATACGATGAAGTAGTAATTGAAGTCGATATGACCAACATGAGTGTACGCGAACAATATGGCGATAACGCTAAAATAAACCTCATTTTTACAGGCTACTTTAATGGCGATAAAGTCGATGATATGCGCAGCGTTAAAATGCTTCGTAAAAAAGGGAAATGGTATATAGATAAAATAGTTGCAGACCCTTACGCACGCTAACTTATACACCACAAAAAAGGCCTTACACATGTAAGGCCTTTTTACGTTTAGCGCTTATCTTAAGCGTTATAATTCACCGGGTTTAAAGTTATCAACGGCAATTGCTTGTTTTCTTAGTTTATTGGTATGGTGCATTGCATCGGCATCTGCTTGCGCAAGGAGCTCATTCTCTAGTGCGTAATTTATTGCGCCTTCTATGTCGAGCGTTGCAGGGACCTTACCACTGCGTTGCCAGTTTTTTAACTCTTTAAACTGTGTTTGCATATCGTGCATAGCTAAAAATGCATTTTCCATCACGCCAGTGCCCGCATTTTCATCTACATAACATAAGTGCGTTAAGCGGTTTCTAAACACCCCAGGTTGCGTCATATGCTCGCAAATACTTTGGGCTGTTTCATCACTTGGCTTGTGGTAGTGATTCCCCAGCGGAAACACAATGCGTTTAAGTAAAAAGTTAACCACCGGATTTGAAAAGTTTTTGAAAAAACCATCAAACGCTTGGCCTATCTCATAAAGAGAATTTTCAATAGCGTATTTCACAAAAGGTAAATCAGCCTGTTGGCGCCCTTCATCTTCAAAGCGCTTTAATACAGTAGACGCTAAATATAAATGGCTAAGCACATCGCCTAAACGCGCCGAAATCATCTCTTTACGCTTTAACTCGCCACCAAGTACCAACATGGCTACATCTGTAGTAAAAGCAAGCCCTCGGCTCATTCTGCTTAGCTGTTTGTAATACACTGCGGTTGCACCGCACACGGGCGCTTTTGCCAAACAGCTTCGCGTAAGACCATGCACAAAAGCCATGCCGGCGTTACTGGCAGCAAATAAAATGTGCTTCATCAATAAACTATCAAATTGATCAAGTGCTGCATCATCGTCTTCCATTGCGGCAGCTTCCATTTCCTTTAACACAAACGGATGACAACGGGTGGCACCTTGGCCAAAAATCATTAAGTTGCGGGTTAAAATGTTTGCCCCTTCAACGGTAATCGATACCGGGATCCCCATATAACCATGGGCTAAATAGTTATTAGGCCCAACTTGAATACCTTTACCAGAATGAATGTCCATTGCATCGTTCATTACCGTACGCCCCATTTCGGTCATATGGTATTTTGCAATGGCGGTAACAACCGATGGGCTCAGTTTTAAATCTATTGCGCCTGCGGTCATTAAACGCGCAGACTCTAACGTATACGTTAACCCGCCAATACGGGCTAAGGCTTCTTGTACACCTTCAAATTGGCCAATTGATACACCAAACTGTTGGCGTACCACAGAGTAAGCAGAGGTCATTTTAGAGGCTAAATGCCCTGTTGCGGTGCTTAGTGCAGGTAAAGAAATACCGCGTCCAGCACTTAAACACTCAACCAACATGCGCCAGCCTCGTCCTGCGCCCTGCTCACCACCAATAATCCACTCTAGCGGAATAAAAACATCTTTACCGTAGGTAGTCCCGTTCATAAATGCCATGTTTAATGGATAATGGCGCTCACCCGTTTCTACCCCTTCGTGATCTGTAGGAATTAGCGCACAGGTAATACCTAGCTCTTTTTCATCGCCTAATAACCCATCTGGGTCATACATTTTAAAGGCAAGGCCAAGTACGGTTGCAACCGGCGCAAGCGTAATATAACGCTTAGACCAATTTAAACGCAGGCCTATAACTTCTTCACCATTATGCTGCCCTTTACACACTACGCCTGAGTCGGGAATACTGCCGGCATCAGAGCCTGCTTCTGGGCCTGTAAGTGCAAAACACGGTACATCTTTACCACTTGCAAGGCTTGGCAACCAACGGTCTTGTTGCTCTTTTGTGCCATAATGCAGTAACAGCTCGCCTGGGCCTAAGCTATTAGGCACCATAACTGTAACCGCCGCAGTTAAGCTTTTTGTGGCAATTTTTGACACTATGGTTGAATTAGCAATGGCAGAGAACTCACGTCCACCAAATTTTTCAGGAATGATCAGCGCAAAAAAGCCCTCTGTTTTTAAGTAATCCCAGACTTCTTTTGGCAAGTCTTTATCTTTTTGTACAATTTGGTAATCATCTAGCATCGCCAGTAGCGTGTTAACCTGATTATCCATAAAGTCATTTTCTTTATCGCTAAGTTCAGGCCTTGGAAAGTTATGCAGTTTTTGCCAATCTGGATTACCACTAAATAGCTCACCATCCCACCATACATCGCCGGCTTCCATTGCCTCTCGCTCAGTTTGCGAGAGCGGCGGAAGTACCTTTTTAAACATTTTAAACGTAGGACGGCTGATCAGGTTGAGGCGAATATCTTTGACTGCAAAAATAACCACCACCACGACCAGCAATATTATAAATACTGACATGAGCACATTCCTTTTACATTGAATGAAAATAGTAACTTAATTATGACCCATCTTAGTTTAAATACAATCATTGCGCGATGCACCACACGCCTTAACGTATTAATTTTATTGTTTTAAACATCGCTGCTATTATCACTTTCTTAATAACAATAAACCAAAGGAATACAATGAACACGCCACGCTTTAAATTAAGTATGAGCGCCCTCATAGTCGCAAGTACATTAGCACTAACCGCCTGCGAAGCAGAAATAGCCATAGACACTACCGATTCAGCACAGACCGAGAAGCCCCTTACAAAACAAGATGCCAATGCATTTATTGCCAAAGCCGAGCAAGAGCTAAGCGAGCTTTACCTAGAGTCGAGCCGCGCTGAGTGGATTTACGCAAATTTTATAACACACGACACCTCGGCGTTATCTGCCGAGGTTAATCGTAAAATGACCGAGTCGGTCGTACGTTTAGCCAATCAGGCAGCCCAATTTGACGACTTAGCGCTTGATTACGATGCACGCCGCAAGCTTAATAAACTTAAACTTGCGCTTACTTTACCCGCTCCTCAGGACGCCGAAAAAACAGCCCAACTTTCAACTATTGTGGCAGAGCTAGGTGGTTTATACGGTAAAGGTAAATACTGTAAAGACGATGGCAGCTGTTTAAGCCTTGGTGATATGACCGCAAAAATGGCCACCAGCCGTGATTACAACGAGCTACTTGATTTATGGCAAGGGTGGCGTCAAATTTCAAAGCCAATGCGCCCACTTTACGAGCAGCAAGTAACCCTAACAAACGAAGGGGCTAAAGAGCTAGGTTATGCTGATACCGGCGCAATGTGGCGCAGCAAGTATGATATGCCAGCCGATGACTTTACAACCGAGCTTGACCGCATTTGGGGGCAAGTAAAGCCACTTTATAACTCACTGCATTGTCATGTACGCGCTAAATTAGGCGAAAAATACGGCACCGACAAAGTAGTGCAAGATGAGCCTATTCCTGCGCACTTATTAGGAAACATGTGGGCGCAAGCGTGGGGTAATATTTACGATGTGGTCGCGCCAGAAAACGCCGATCCGGGTTACGATGTGACCGAGCTATTAGCTAAAAATAATTACGACGAGCTAAAAATGATTAAAGGTGCTGAAACCTTTTTTACCTCAATGGGGTTTGAGCCATTGCCAGAGACCTTTTACGAGCGTTCGTTATTTGTAAAACCAAAAGACAGAGACGTACAGTGTCATGCCTCTGCTTGGAATATAGATAGCAAAGACGACTTACGCATTAAAATGTGTATTCAACGCACCGGCGAAGAATTTTCTGTTATTCACCATGAGCTAGGCCACAACTTTTATCAGCGCGCTTATAATAAACAGCCTTTATTTTATCAAGAAAGTGCCAACGATGGTTTTCACGAAGCCATTGGCGACACCATTGCTTTATCGGTTACACCCGGTTACTTAAAAGAGATTGGTTTACTTGAGCAAGTACCTGATGAGTCAAAAGACATTGGCTTACTAATGAAAATGGCGCTAGATAAAGTCGCCTTTGTGCCCTTTAGCTTAATGGTTGATCAATGGCGCTGGCAGGTATTTTCGGGCCAAGTAAAGCCACAAGATTATAATAAAGCGTGGTGGGAGCTACGTGAAAAATACCAAGGTGTTAAAGCGCCTATTGCACGTAGCGAAGATGACTTTGATCCAGGTGCTAAATACCACGTACCGGGCAACACCCCTTATACACGTTACTTTTTAGCGCATATTTTACAGTTTGAATTTCACCGTAGCTTATGTGAAATAGCCGGTAACGATAAAGCTATTCACCGCTGCTCTATTTATAATTCAAAAGAAGCGGGGGATAAGCTAAACGCTATGCTAGAAATGGGCTCTTCTCGTCCATGGCAAGAAGCCCTTGAAACCATCACTGGCAAGCCGCAAATGGATGCAACCGCTATGCTTGATTACTTTGCACCGCTGCAACGCTATTTAGATGAGCAGAACAAAGACCGTAATTGCGGCTGGTAAAACGTTTACCACGGTTAATTTAAGTTAAAAACATCAAAGCCCGCTACAGTAGCGGGCTTTTTATGCTTTTAATTAAGTACAGGGCTTAATTAAAACTGAAAACGCATGTTTGCAAAGTATGCATCGTTATCAGAGTCATCTGCATTGTTCTCGTAACCTACTTTAAGACCAATGTTTTTATTGATGAAGTGCTGAGCACCAAAGCTGTATGTATCTTGCTTGTTGTAGTTAGCAAATACCGAGGTTGCTTTTGAGAAGTAGTAGTTAGTTTCTGCTACCCACTGGTTTTCTGCATCTTCAATGCTCTCGTATTTACCTTCAAACGTTAAAAAGTTACCTTGCTGTAAGTCAATAAAGTACTTAGCTGCAACAGCGCGGTAATCAAAGTCGTCATCAGATGTAAGTGTTACACCTACGTAGTCTGTGCTGTTTAGCATGTGGTTGTATGCTAAATCAAACAAAGCAAAGTCATCGCCGTCTTTGTTTTCAACAAGCGTTACTTTTGCTAATAAATCAGGGTTAAAGAAGTAGCCACCAGTTAGCTTGTAAAGCTCACCGTTAGAGCCCGAATCTGGGTCAAGGTTTTCGTAAGATGCGCCAACAACAAATTCATTAATAAAGTATTCGCCACCAATGTTAGTAACATCGCCAAAGTCGTCATCAGCATAACTGCCGTAAACGTTAGTTTGTTTATTAATGTACTCAAACTGATCGTACGGACCTAATGTTTTTTTAGGAGATAGGTAATAAATAGAATCTACAGCAACGGTGTCGTTGTTATCGCTATCTTTGTAGCTTAAATTACTGATTGAATTGTAGCTGTCTGCAGCAGCCGCAGTGCTAGATAATAAAATGCTTGAAATAATAACTGCTAATTTTTTCATTGTAAGACTTCCCTTTGTGCATTGCTTTTTATGCTTTAGCTCATTGACTAAAGTGGGGACATGCTAACGCTGAGAAACTGAATGAAAACTTAATTAAGCAGTTGTATTTATTAAGTTAATTGTAAGTAGGTGTAAGAAACTGTAAATTTAAAGTAGTTGCAACATATAGTCAACAACTACTTAAAACATGTTCAGCAAACTAAAGCGCATGCTGACTTATTACACGATAAACTTCGTTAATATTATCGCCCGATTTAAACTCTTTACTAATAGGCGTTGGGTCTGAACCAATCCAAATTTTAAGCTCGGCATCTAAATCAAAGTGCCCTGCACTTTCTTTACTGAACTTAGTAATTTTAGAATAAGCAATACTCACCATTTCCATTTTAGAGCCGGTCATACCTTGCTTATCAATTAAAATTAAACGCTTATTAGTAAAAATAAACATATCGCGAATCACCTTATAGGCTTTTTCTACTTGTTCGCCATCTATTAGGGTATTGGCAAGTACTTTTTCTAAATCAGAATCATCTACTTCGCTTGCATTTCCGATTAAACCACTGAGTAGTCCCATTATGCTTTCTCCTGTGTAAATATTTGATTTTCTAAGGTGTGACCATTTACTAACTGCCTATATTGCCAGTTTTGTTGATGGCAAAAGTTTAATAAAGCAATATCAAGTGGCTCACCAGTTGGCTGGTACTCAATCACGTATTCTTTATGTTGGCTCATATACACACGGCTTACACCTGCTAACGCCTGCAGTTGCTGCTCCACATTTTGATACGCCTCGTTGAGCATTAAGGTATAAAAGTGAGTATGCGTATTGTTGTCTTTTGTTTGGTGCTCGCTCAAAATGCCCTTATCTAGGTGGAGCACTTGGGAGCATAATCGCTCAAGTTCGGTTAAATCGTGCGAACTTAAAATAAAGGTGGCTTCATCGCTTAAACTCGATACCAGCTCTCGCACCTCTCTGGCATGAATAGGGTCAAGCCCTGCTGTGGCTTCATCAAGCATCACTATTTTCGGCGAGCCAATCAGCGCTTGCGCTATCGTAACCCGTTTGCGCATACCGTGAGATAAATCGCCCGCACGCTGTTTAGCGACTTCTTTTAAGCCTACCAAATCAAGTACGCGCAGCGCTTCATTGTGGCTTTGTTTAGCGCCCATGCCTTGAAGCTTGCCATAAAACGCCAGTTGCTTATCTATATTAAAACGCGGATCTAACTGCGCATCTTGCGGTAATGCACTCACTTGGTTGAACAACGCTGCACTACCAGGCTTATGCCCTAAAATACTGAGCTCACCGTGGCTTGGGTTAATATAGCCGCACAATAAACTAAATAATGTGGTTTTACCGGCGCCATTAGGGCCCACTAACGCCACAGGTGCGCCTTTTTGAATTTCAAAGCTTACGTTGTTAAGTGCTTGCTTTGCGCCATACGATTTACTCAAGCCGCTGGCTTTTATTAATACGCTCATAGCGAACTCCTTGTAAATATTCGATGCGCAATCGCTATAAATACAGCGCTTTGAATAAGCGGCACACCTAAGGCACTCAATAAAGGTAGGTTTTGCCCAGCTAAAAGCTCAGAATTAACCCCAGGGAAAAGGTAATCGAGCGCATTTAGAGCCGGTACTTGCCACGCCAATATACCCACAATAATGCCGCCACCAGCAAAATATAAAATGGCTAATACAATTGCTAAACGCGACGAGCGAGCAAACGTGTTAATCAAACTCATTAATGCCACAAACGGGCTAAGTACCACCACCATTATTATAAATATAGAAACCGCACGGCTTAACCCACCCATTAATAGGCTAGGCTCTCTGTAACCAAGTACGCCAAGGGTTGCCACTAGGGTAATAGCTAATAAACACGCTAACACGCCAAGCTGACCTAAAAAACGGCCAAATAAAATTTCAAACCGTGTAGAGCGCAATGATAAAAACCGTAATGTGCCGCGCTCTCTATCGCCAACGGTTTGATCGCTTGATATAAAAATAGCAAACAGCGGAAAGCTATACAAAGCGACTAGCCAGTACATAGCAAATTCGGCCTCAGGCCAATCAAGCAACTTACTTAAACCAATACTGCCTGAAATATCGCGTGCCATTTGTTCAAAATTGGGGGCACTAATAATGCTGACGGCTTGGCCTATCGGGTAGCGTAAAATAAGTAACCACACAAGGGCAAAGGCGGCCATAGCAATTAAGCCGCGCTTGGTTAAAAACATACGTATTAGCTCAAAACCCGCTATTTGGGTTAATCGCCCTATGTTCACTAATGATGATGTTGCCATTGGCTTTCCTTAATGACGTTGCTCATGCTTTAAAATAAAGCGTAATGTAACAACAGTAAGTGTAAACACCTTGAATTACCAGCAAAAAAAAGCTCACAATACGTGAGCTTTGTAACAAACCGTTTAAATGTAACAGGCCAAACTTTGTTTATTTAGCCTATTTTTATAAATGCTGTTGGTATACCTCAAGTGCTTGGCTTAAGTCATTAATTAAATCATCAATGTCTTCAAGGCCAATATGCAAGCGAATAACAGGGCCTAAATCCCAACCGGTGTTCGAACGTAAACCTTTCATGGTCAAATTGGCGGTGACTAAACTTTCAAAGCCGCCCCACGAAAAACCCATTTTAATGTGCTCAAGGCTATCTAAAAACGCATCAATAGCTTTTTGGTTACCGGTTTTCATTACAAATGAAAACAACCCATTGCTGCCATCAAAGTCGCGCTTAAAAAATTCATGTCCAGGGCAGCTTGCAAATGCAGGATGGCGAATATGATCAACTAACTCATGTTGCTCAAGCCATTTTGCCACCTCTATAGCCGCCTTTTCGTGCTGATTTAAACGCACTGCCATAGTGCGTAAGCCTCTAAGCGCTAAATAGGCATCATCTGCGCTGGTGCATTGCCCTAATAAGTACGATTGCTCACGCAGGGTTGGCCAGTACTTTTTATTTGCCACTGCTACACCCATCATTACATCAGAGTGGCCAACAATATACTTAGTTGCTGCTTGAATACTAATATCTACACCGTGTTCAAGTGGGCGGTAATGCAAGCCATTGCCGTAGGTGTTATCAAGCATGGTCATAATATTATGCTCATTGGCTACTTTAACCATGGCAGGTACATCTTGTATTTCCATGGTTATAGAGCCAGGCGATTCTAAAAACAGCACTTTTGTGTTTGGCTGAATATACGCCTCAATACCTGCGCCAATCGTGGGTGGGTAATAAGTGGTGGTAACACCTAACCCCGCTAAAATTTTATCGCAAAAATCACGCGTAGGTTCATACACGTTATCAACCATTAAAATATGATCGCCCGCTTTTACAAACGACAATAACGCTTGGCTTATTGCCGCAGCGCCGCATGGGTAAAGTGCGCAGCCTTCGCCGCCTTCAAGCTCGGTTATCGCCTCTTGCAGTGCAAAATGTGTAGTTGTGCCACGGCGGCCATAAAATAATGTTTTATCTCCGCGGGTTTTAGCGGCTTCTTTTAATTCGGCCACGCTGTCAAATACAATTGTAGAAGCGCGCTGTACTACGGGATTTACCACACCATGGGTGTAGACTTTTTTACGCCCCGTTGATACTAACTGGGTATTTTTATTTTTGCTTGTCGCCATTACCAATCCTTAAGCCTTATTTGAAAGCCATTGTTCAATTAAAAAACGCGAAATTGAATCGACCCGAGGGAGTTTATAATGATCGCCTTCATCGCCCATATTGCCAAACGCCTTAACTTCTTCGCGCGTAAACCATTTGGCATCGTCTAATTCATCTTTATCTACGTTTATTTGCTCAGTTTTAGCCTGTGCAATAAAACCCAACATAATAGAGGAAGGAAATGGCCAAGGTTGCGAGGCAATATAACGTACATTATCAACGTCAATACCGGCTTCTTCTTTAACTTCGCGCGCTACAGCTTGCTCTAGTGTTTCACCTGGGTCTACAAAGCCTGCCAATGACGAATACATACCTTGTTGCCATATTGCTTGGCGACCCAATAAACAACGCTCTATTCCATCTTCAAATACTTTAGTAACCACCATAATTACTGCAGGGTCAGTGCGTGGAAATGTAGGGTGCTTGCAGTGCTCGTTTTCACATAGGCGAGAATGCCCTGCTTCTATTAATGTATTTTTACTGCCACAACGCCCACAAAAACTATGCGTTGCATGCCAATAACATAAGCCACGGGCAAGAGCGGCGATAGAGCCATCTTGTATATCAACGTGAGGGCCATATTGGCGTATATCAAAAAACTGTGCGTCGCCTATAACGCACTTGAGTTCGTCATCGTGTATGGCTGAAACATCTAACGCAAACACACCCTGTTGCTCAGTATTTGAGCCTAAATAAATAGCGTTTGATAAATCTAAATGGGCAATTTGCGGATACGTTAAGTAGCACACTTGAGCTGCGTCTTTATAAAACAAAGTGTGGTTATTATTCACCAAAAGCCACTTACTTTGTGCCGACATTTGCGCGTTTAACCACGCCGCGTTTTTACGAAAATTAGACCCGCGGTCTAATGGCATGTCGCTGTAATAAAGCATGTGAGTCCTCAATAACATGGTATGGCGTAAAATTACCATAACCGCTGAGTAAACCCAATTTATTACAGCAATAAAAAAAGCCTATATTAGCTATATAGGCTCTTTATTAAAAACTCTCATGTTGCAGGCACTTAGCTGCTATATTTTATGCTTTAGAGTAGCAAGCTATCATCAATTAAATGAAACTGTTCTGCACTTTGTTTAAGCACCTCTGCGGTTAACTTATCGGCGCCGTAGACATCGCACGGTACATTGTATTGATTTTTTAAATGCCCTAGCAATAACGCAAAATCGCCATCACCAGAGAGCAAAATAACTTTATCGAGGTTTTTGCCTTGCTCTAGCATATCTATTGTTATGCCTACATCCCAATCCCCTTTTGCGCTGCCGTCTCGGCGCTGAATAAACGGCTTTAGTTTTACCTCAAAGCCAATAGCACGCAAAATATTTTGAAACTGGTTTTGTTTTTCATCACCGCGGTGAATGGCATACGCAAATGCACAATCTATAGAATACTGCTGCTTCATGTGCGCCCAAAATGCATTGTAGTCAAAGTTTTTACGGTAACTTTCGCGGCACGTGTAATAAATGTTTTGTACATCAACAAAAATACCGACACGTGGCTTACTGATTTGCTGATCGTTTTGTAAAGTCATTTGTTTCCTTAAGTGCTCACAGCTCAGCGCAGCTGAAATAAAACGCCATTAACGAGTGAACCTTGCAATTTTGTTTTAAGTAACCTAAATTGGTTACTTAACTAAATGTAACCAAATTTGGTTACCTGATTCTATGTAACTGCATTAAGTTACTTTTTGGATTTCTATGATTGGTGTGATCAGCGGCGATATAATTAAATCGCAAAAAATACCTAAGCAGCAATACGATGCCATGCTTTATCAGCTAGATCAAAGTTTGCGTGCAATTAGTAATAATACCTCACTGTGGACCATATACCGAGGTGATGCTTTTCAGTTACAAATAAATCAAAGCGAGCAGTTAATTAAAACCGCTATTATCATTTATTTGCATTTAAAGTCGGCAGGTTACGAGCTACGCCAAAGTATGGCCTTAGGTGAGGTAGACAACCTACGCAGCGATATAAAAACAGCCACCGGCTCGGCCTTTGTGCTCTCAGGGCAAGGCCTTGATAAAATAGCCAACCAACGCTTTACCTTACAGGTAGCAAAGCACGCCCTAGATGAAAGTTTTAGCCTTAACCTTGCCTTTGTCGATACCTTGCTTAGCAAAATAACGCAAAAACAAGCCAATGCGCTTTACGTGTATTTAACCCAGGCCGATAACAGTCATGCAGCACTGGCAAAAGAGCTTAACACCAGTCGCGAAAATGTCACTAAATTGCTTAATTTAGCAAATTATCAGCTTATAGAGCGATTTATAGTACACGCTAAACAGGTCATAACAACGATTGCAAAAGGAAGTGAGTAATGGGGTTTTCGTTATTATTAGTGACATTAATTATAGGCCACCTAGTCAGTGACTTTTTTTTACAACCAATGAGCTGGGTAAACGATAGAAACACCCACCACTTTAAAGCTAAAAAGCTCTACCTGCATGTATTAGTACACGGTGTGGTTAGCGCCGTTATTTTAGCGCTTTGGGAATATAGCTATGGCTGGCAACAACTAAGCACCGTGTTACTTTCAACAGCTGCAATTATGCTTAGCCACTACCTAATAGATATTGCTAAGTCGTATTCAAATAAAGGGGTTGTGCCCTTTTTACTCGACCAAATAGCGCATATAGCCGTAATAATAGCGCTGTGTATTTATATAACTGATAACCAAAGTTTAATCGCGTACGTAAGCGCACTTGCCACAAACCCTAAAGTGCTTTGGGTTGTATGCGGATATTTAATTATATTAAGCCCAAGTGCCGTATTTATAAGAATGATGCTTGAAAGGCTCACCGCTAACTTTTCAAGTGAGGGCAGCTTACCGTTGGCCGGACAAAGCATTGGCATGATAGAGCGAGTACTTATGCTGAGCTTTATATTACTTGATCAATTTGCTGGGCTTGGCTTTTTGCTAGCTGCCAAGTCGGTATTTAGGTTTGGCGATTTAAGTGCCAGTAAAGATAAAAAGCTCACCGAGTACGTTATGCTAGGCACCTTATTAAGCGTTAGCGTTACCTTGTTTGTAGGATTAGGCGTTAATTCGTTGATCAGGTAAGTATAAATTACAGATAATAAAAAACGCGCTACTTCTATTAAAAAGGTAGCGCGTTTTTTGTATTGGCGTTTAATTAAAGGCCAATACAATCTTTTAATAATGATTAATCGTTATTTGGGCGACGACGGCGCTGGCCATTACCACCTACCGATTGACGCTTTGCCCATGGGCTTTGTGCGTTGTCATCGGTTTTGGCTGCTGGTTTTTTAGAACCACCACGACGAGGGCCGGTACCGCTTCCCCCATTGTTTGGTTTTTTGCTGTTCGGCTTATCAGACTTAGGCTTGTTAAACGGCTGCTTTGCTTTTTTAGGCTTTTTAGGTTTAATTGGGCGAGCATCTAATGCGCGCTCAGGTACTGGGCTAGTTGGTTCAAATCCAGGCTCTTCAGCGCGAGGAATTAGCTCACCTATAAAACGTTCAATACCGTATAAATCAGCGGCATCATCGGCTGTTACAAACGAAATAGCATGCCCTGATGCACCAGCACGGCCTGTACGGCCAATACGGTGAACGTAATCTTCGTATACGTTTGGTAAGTCGTAGTTAACCACATGCGGAAGCTCAACAATATCAAGGCCACGTGCCACAATATCAGTGGCTACAAGTACGCGTACTTCACCGCTTTTAAAGCCATCTAATGCTTTAACACGGGCACCTTGTGATTTATTACCATGAATAGCGGCGCCTACTATGTCGTCGCGCTCAAGCTGTTTAACTAAACGGTTTGCACCGTGCTTGGTACGACTAAACACTAATACTTGTTGCCAATCGTTGCTACGAATTAAATGGCTAAGTAATGCGGTTTTACGCGATTTATCAACAGCGTAAACGCTTTGCGTTACGCTTTTAGCAGTGGTGTTTTTTGCCGCAACTGATATTTCAACAGGGTCGTTAATTAACCCTTTTGCTAATGCACGTATATCATCTGAAAACGTTGCCGAAAACATTAAGTTTTGGCGTTTAGGCGGCATTTTAGCAATCAGGCGTTTAATGTCGTGAATAAAGCCCATATCAAGCATGCGGTCCGCTTCATCAAGTACCAGCACTTCAACATTATCAAACTTAACAGCGTTTTGATTATGTAAATCGATTAAACGCCCAGGCGTGGCCACTAAAATATCAACCCCTTTACGAAGGCGCTGCATTTGTGGGTTTATTTTTACGCCGCCGTACACTACAAACGAACTTACATCAGAGTGCTTAGCGTATTCTTCAACGTTTTCGCTTACCTGCAAAGCCAGCTCACGCGTAGGCGCTAAAATAAGGGCACGTACGTGGTTACTTTTAGCTTTAGGGCCTGACGATAAACGTTCAATAAGCGGTAACGTAAAACCGGCGGTTTTACCTGTGCCTGTTTGTGCAGCCGCCATCACATCGCGACGTTCAATAATTGCAGGAATTGCTTGAGCCTGAATAGGCGTTGGCGTTTCATAGCCCTTTTCTAAAACCGCGTTAACTAAAGACTGTGATAAACCTAAACCATCAAAACTCATAAAATCTCTCAATAAAATAAAGGCCAAACCGGCCAAGGGCGCATTATACGCAACTAACTTAGAAATGCATGGAAATATTCACTTAGCAAATTAAGTGCTAACCTTAGAGTAGCTAATAACAATACAAATCAACGCTATGACATTAAAAACTAAAGCAAACCAAATAACACTTAAGCAATGCCTAGAAAGTATAGATTCAAAGCGTATTGAAGACACACAAACCTTACTAACCCTGTTTGAAAAAGTCACAGGGGCAAAGCCTGTTGTATGGGGTAAAGATATTATAGGGTTTGACCAATACAGCTATAAGTACGACTCCGGCCGCACAGGTGAATGGCCAATCACAGGGTTTTCACCACGCAAAACTAAGCTTTCTATTTATATTATGCCTGGCTTTGATCACCCCAAAATAGCGGCATTATTAAATAAGCTTGGTAAACATAGCCTAGGTAAAAGCTGTTTGTACGTGACAAAATTGGAAAATATCGATTTAGCTATACTTGAGCAAATAATTGCTGAGTCGGTTTTAATAATGAAACAAACTTACCCAAAAAATTAATACCAATCCGCTTAATTAAGTGATCTATTTTGAGAATAGATAAACGTGTTGATAGCTAGACAATAAATTCGTTATTTAGTTGTTCTCGGCAATTGCTCCTGCATTGCTCTACCTTCTGCATCCATNTAAATGAGAATTTTTTAACGCAGATAGCGACACGTTTAGCCCCTAAAAATGATTCAACATTATTGCGGATTGGTATAACCTTGCTTAAAAACAACAAAAGCGGCTAAAAGCCGCTTTTGGTTTATATTTAACTCAATAAATATAACGTTATTTAACACCTAGCTCGCGTAATCGCTCTTGTAGGTAGCTGTCTGCCGTGTAACGCTCAGAAAGCACAACATCAGGACGTGGGTGTAAAAACAGCGGTAAAGAAATACGCGACTTAGTCGACGCTTTACCCGTTGGGTTTATTACACGGTGAATAGTCGATGGGAAGTACCCGCCCGACGCTTCTTGTAGCATGTCACCAATATTAATAATTAAGCTACCAAAGTCACATGGCACATCTAACCAACCGCCATCTGTTTTTTGTACTTGCAGACCTGGCTCGTTCGATGCAGGTAACACAGTTAATAAGTTAATATCACCATGTGCCGCAGCGCGAATTGCACCTGGCTCTTCATCACCTGTCATTGGCGGGTAATGTAAAATGCGTAACAATGTCTGCTCAGAATCAGCAATCATGTCTTTTAAATCGATAGAAAACTTAGCACGTACATCGGCTGGTGCCTCTGCTTGAACCCAGCTTAAAAGCGTTGCTGCAAATTCGTTAGCTAAGCGGTAGTACTCACGTACGTCGGCTTCAAGCTCTGCAGGCACGCGACCTTTAGGGTAAACATGAAAGTACTCTTTAATGTCTTTTACCGTAAAGCCTTTAGCTACCTCAGATACAGAAGGCGGGAAATAACCGTCTTGCGTTTCTTTAGAAAATAAAAAGTCGTGCTTTTGCTCTGAATTAAAAAAGTCTTGCCATTTTTCGTAAATAGACTCAACTAAAGATTGCGGGATTGGGTGATTTTTTAATACACCAAAACCGGTGTTTCTTAACGATTCAACAAAGTGAGCAGCCGCATCGGGAGCTTTATAATCAACAGTAGGTAATTGCATTGTACGTTCCAGTGAATAGGTTGTTAGAAGTGAGCTGCTTTAAAATATAGCTAATTAGCCAATATAAAGTAGCAAAACCTTCATTATAGCGCTGTGCGAGGATAGACAAACCACCCAAAAAACATAAGGACAAATGTCCTCACGATGAAATAGTAAGCAGTTTGCTTGATCAAGATCAAAGCATAATAAACATTGAAATTACACTAGTTAGTGCTTATATCTTATCTATTATTGTAACGTAATTTAATGAAACACTAAGGCTCTTCTATGCGACAAAAAGTATCTTTTAAAAGCGGCGATTTAGAACTTGCAGGCCAGCTTGAACGCCCAGCCGGCGATGTAAAGTTTTATGCTTTATTTGCACACTGCTTTACCTGTGGTAAAGATATTGCTGCCGCTACGCGCATAAGCCGCGCCCTTACCCAACAGGGTATTGCCGTACTGCGCTTTGACTTTACCGGCCTTGGCAATAGCGACGGCGACTTTGCAAACAGTAACTTCTCATCAAATATTCAAGATTTAGTGGCCGCAGCCGATCACCTGCGTACGCACTTTGATGCGCCGCAGTTATTAATTGGCCACAGCTTAGGCGGCGCTGCCGTACTGGCTGCTGCAGCGCATATTCCTGAGGTATCGGCTATTACAACAATTGGCGCTCCTTCAGATGCACAACACGTTGCACATAACTTTGAAGCCCATTTAGACGAAATAAACGCCGCAGGTGAAGCTAAAGTTAGCTTAGCTGGGCGCGAATTTACCATAAAAAAACAATTTGTAGAGGATATTGCAAAGTACGACCGTAGCCATATAGGCAAATTAAAACGCGCACTTTTAGTTATGCATTCCCCTGTTGATGCCACGGTTAATATTTCAGAAGCCGAGAAAATTTACGCATCAGCCAAACACCCAAAAAGCTTTATTAGCCTCGATAACGCCGACCACTTACTAAGTAATAAAAACGATGCCGAGTACGCTGCTACGCTAATTGCTAATTGGGCAAACCGCTACGTTAAATACGAGCAAAGCAACTACAGCGCAAAATTAGAAAACGGCAAAGTACTGGTTGAAGAAAAAGATCATATATTTACTCAGCACGTAAGTACTAAAGATCATACATGGCTTGCCGATGAGCCATTAAAAGTAGGTGGCAGTAATTTAGGCCCCGATCCTTACGACCATATACTCGCAGGCCTAGGCGCGTGTACCTCAATGACATTGCGTATGTATGCAACCTTAAAAAAGCTGCCGCTTGATCATATAAAAGTAGAGCTTGAACACACCCGCGACTATTACAAAGATTGCGACAACGGCGAATGTACCCAAAACCTAGAGGCCATTACCCGTAAAATTACCCTACGCGGCGACTTAACCGAAGCACAGCGCCAGCGTCTGCTAGAAATAGCCGACAAATGCCCAGTGCATAAAACCCTGCATAACAGCCCAATTGTAGTAAGTGAATTAGTTGAGTAACTAAAACAAAAATAGCGCAGCTGTGGCTGCGCTATATACGAAAAGCAATAACTAAGATTCAATTTTTTTAAAAAATTGAACGGTCTTAATATTCTCTAACAAGTTAGGATCACAAGTATACTCAAACTCCCCCATTTGGTCAGAGCTATGCTTATTTGGAGCGGATAAAATCGCAGGCGTTGGGGCATAAGCTTTTAAAAGGACGCCACCTGACTCAATAGCATTTAGACCACTGGCAAAAGCTTCTGCAACACTTTGAAGAGGAGTCCAACAAAAACCTATTTTATTTTGTTGGTATAAAAAATGACATTCACCTCGATACAAAACCAATCCATTTCCACTGTAGGTTGGCAGAGTTAACTTTAATACATTCAGTAAAAGTTTATCATTTGAAAGTTTGAATCGCCCCGTGTTTGCCAGAGACTCAATAACTTGAGAAACTGGAACTATGAAAAAATCAAATCGCTATACATCAGAATTTCGTGAACGTGCAATTAGGCTTGTTACCACACAACAGCATGAATACCCTTCTCTTTGGGCTGCGCTAGTATCGATTTCAGATAAACTGGGATGTACCCCAGAAACACTTAGAGCATGGGTCAAGAAATCTCAAGCTCAACCGTCTAAACCCTCTTCTAATACGCAATCAACTGAAGAACGCCTTGCCGTCTTAGAGCGCGAGAATAAAGAGCTCAAGCGAACGAATGATATCCTGAGGCAAGCTGCCGCTTTTTTCGCCCAAGCGGAGCTCGACCGCAAACAGAAGTAATAGTGGATTTTATTGATGCTTGCAGAGAGCATTACGGTGTCGAGTCAATTTGCAAGGAATTGCCGATTGCACCATCAACGTATTATTCTCATAAACAGATACAAAGAGAGCCTGAGCGACTGTCTAACCGCAAAAAGCGTGATGCTGAGCTGATAATACTCATTCGCGAAGTGTGGGAGGATAATATGTCAGTTTATGGTGCAAGAAAAATATGGAAGCAGCTACAGCTTGACGACCATCAAGTCGCCCGCTGTACAGTCGAACGATTGATGCGAGTTATGGGAATTCAAGGTGTTCGTCGGGGTAAAGCACATAAGACAACGATACCTGACGAGCAACAAGATAAGCCACTTGATTTAGTTAATCGTCAATTTACTGCTGAGCAGCCAAATCAACTTTGGGTAGCTGACATCACCTATGTTGCCACATGGAGTGGGTTTGTTTATGTCGCTTTCGTGATAGATGTTTTTTCACGATACATTGTAGGTTGGCGTGTATCAACGACAATGCACACAGAGCTTATTCTTGATGCGTTAGAGCAAGCTATTTGGCATCGTGGCAACCCCGAAGGGTTAATTCACCACAGCGACAGAGGCAGCCAATATTTGTCTATACGATACACTGAGCGACTTGCTGAAGCTGGAATTCAAGCGTCTGTAGGCAGTGTGGGTGACTCTTATGACAATGCATTGGCTGAAACAATAAATGGATTATTTAAAACAGAGATTATTCGCAGAAATGGCCCGTGGAAGAATGTTGATGCTGTTGAATACGCAACGTTAGAGTGGGTCAATTGGTTTAATAATCAACGCTTATTATCTTCAATTGGGTATATTTCACCAGCTCAATATGAAACAGACTACTATGATAATTTAAACGAGTCAGGTAAAGTGGCCTGACTTAAACAAACTGGTCTCCGATGAACTCGGGGCGATTCAGTTTACGCCTTAAGTGACCGCCGTTTTCTGTCCATAGAAGATGGACTTTATCTTTTTGAATATCTAAGTCGTGGTATTCTCTTAATATAAATGTAAAAGCTTGTGTCCAAGTTAATTTATTTAAATCACAAGTATAATTACCATTAACAAATTCCCGACCTACTTGCTCATATAATTCCATCTTTTAGTCCAAGAAGTTTAGCTGATTACTACTTATAAATACGGTCATTTCTTTACTCATTCTATCCACCAGCCATTTTGGCCCGCCGTCGTACATATCGTTATGGCGCGATTTTTCAATCAATACTTGGCTTACAGGGAAGCTTTTTAGCTCTGTTTCATTTAATAAAACATTCGCATCGGCTGGGTAATCACTACCACGCAGTGTAAGCACGCGTATGTTTTTATTACGTGGGATCAACATGCGGCGGTGATCGAGGGTAATCATTTGGCTTACTTCATTTGGGTAAATCGAAGCATATAAAGCAGATATATCGCCGCCGTTTGAGTGGCCAAATAACGTGAGCTGAGAAAAGTTATACTCAGGGTATTGAGCACTTAGCTGATTAACTAAAAATTTAAGGGTAACTACACCGCGATGCCAGTTTTCCATGCGGGTGGTTAAATAAGGCTGTATGCGATTAATCGCAGGGTCGGTTTTTAGCTCATGCGCGACTGCAATGCTTAAATAACCCTGTGCATTAAATAGCTTACTCGCAAACGTGTAGTCATTGTGGCTAATGCCGTAGCCTGCATTTACAAATGCTACAGGGCACTTTGCGTGTACGCTGCATTGATTACTCTCATTGGGGTATGTGATATTTATAGGGATGGTTCGATTGCGGCTTTGATCCACTATTACATCATCATCAGCAAAGCTTAATGGTGATATTAAACTCGCGGTTAGGCTAAATGCACTTAATGTGAGTAACTTTTTTATTGTTTTATGCATGTTGTAACTTATATAAATTATTGTTTTTAAATAAAAATAACTTTTACTATAAAGGTTAGCGCGCGCCATTGCTAATGTATGCGATAATACGGGTATTATTTTTAGTTAATTTAGAAAAGTACCCCATGAAATCATACAGCACTATTGAACAACGTATCGACATTTTGCAAAGTCGAATAGAAGCCTATAAAGAAGAAATTGCCGTGTTACAGGCCGAGCCAAAAAGTAACAACGAGCGTATTATATTTAAATTTATTGAAACAGGCAGCACAGGTAAAACAAAAGACTTTGTGCGCGAACTTGGTATTAAGTCGCCGCGCGATAGCTTATATTCATCAGGCGATGTAACCAAATTAATTAAAGACGGCGCTGATGACATCACCCCTGCACTGCTTGAAATTGCCCGCACATTGGCAAACGCACGTAATAAAAATGGCCCTAGCTGTTAATACCAAGCTACAGGCTACTGTTTAATCTTATTAAAGGTTATTCATTGTTTAGAGGCTTGCAATATGCAGCTTCTAAACGCTCCTCACATATTAATCGCAAAGCTCAATATTAAGGCTTGTAAGTAAATTAAGGGCTTCAAAGCGCTCAAACTTAGCACCCGCTAACGCATTACTGTTTAAATCTATATTAAATTCTGTAGCCCCTACAAAGTCACACTCAGTTAAAGTGGTTTGAAAAAACTCACTATCGCGAAAATTACTTCCTGTAAATGTACTTTGCTTTAAATTGGCATGTCTAAAATCAACATTTTTTGCAAAGCAGTGTATTAATTTTAGTGATTTTAAAGTTAATTCATAAAAAGAGCTGTTACTAAGTTCACAGCTATTAAAGCTCACCGGCGCATCAATACTTAGCGCTCCCCAATCAGCATTGCTCCATTGCACGCTGTTTAACTTACAATGGCTAAAGCTTACATTTTCAAGCGAGCTGTATCCCCAATCAATGCTCGATAAATTGCAACGCTCAAAGCTGCACTCTATAAATCGACACGTTTTAAATTGCCCCTGAGATAAGTCGCAATCTATAAACGTACACGCTTCAAACTCTGTGTTTTCGAGTGTGTGTTTTGCTAGCTGTAAGGCACTAAATTGCTGATCGCAATAATAGCTATTATTAGAAATTGGCACTGTGACTACGTGTCCGTATTTAGGGTTGTTTAATGGGCATAAGGGCTTGTTTTTGGCAAGTCTTGTTTAAGCGCTAATAAGGCGATAAAAATTAAGCCAAAGAGCGGAAATACCGCTAAGCATCCGCCCACAAAAGCTAAAACGCCCGGCATGGTGCTTTTGCGTTTACCTATTTTGTAGCTAATAAGCGCAAAAATTGGAATGCAAAACAAAATAAAAAAAGCTAAAAATTCACCAAATAATGTGAGATTAAACGACATAAGAACTCCCTCTCTATTGAATAATATTTGATACCAATCGACTTAAATATTTAACTATTCTAGCGTGCTAAATAGACTAATAACTTAACACGATTGGTATGAACTGGTTTAAATTTAACCATAAAAAAACCCCTAGGCATACTCCTAAGGGTTTTTAAATCTAGCTAAGCGCATTTGTTGCGCGCGGTATTACTCTTCGCTAGGAATTGCTTTTTCTACCACACTGATTGCAAGCTCAGTTAACGAGTCGCTATTAGCTTTGCTAGGTGCATCGGTTAATAAGCACGATGCTTGAGTGGTTTTAGGGAATGCAATAACGTCACGAATGTTATCGGTACCACATAAAAGCATAACTAAACGGTCAAGACCAAAGGCTAAACCAGCATGTGGTGGTGTGCCGTATTTAAGGGCATCAAGTAAGAAGCCAAACTTGTCTTGTTGCTCTTGCGCATCAATCCCTAAAATTCTAAATGCTGCTTCTTGCATATCAGCATTATGAATACGTACCGAACCACCACCTACTTCGTAGCCGTTTAATACCATGTCGTAAGCATCTGAAATAGCCGCTGCTGGGTTTGCTTCAAGCTCTTCTGCGCTAATATCTTTTGGTGCTGTGAATGGATGATGCACAGCATGTAACGTGCCTTCGTCATCTTCTTCAAACATTGGGAAGTCAACAACCCAAAGTGGCGCCCAGCTATCAAGGTTAGTGATTTCTAAATCAACACCAATCTTCAAGCGAAGCGCGCCCATTGCTTCGTTTACAACGTTGCGTTTATCGGCACCGAATAAAATAATGTCGCCCGTTTGTGCGTTAGTACGCTCAAGTAACTGGGTAATTACCTCTTCGTTTAAAAACTTAGCAACTGGAGATTGAACGCCTTCAGCGCCTGCATCACGGTCGTTTACTTTCATCCACGCCATACCTTTAGCGCCGTAAATGCCAATAAACTTAGTGTAATCGTCAAGTTGCTTACGCGAAAGCTTAGCGCCACCCGGTACTGTTAATACAGCAACGCGGCCTTTTTCGTCATTAGCTGGGCCTGAAAATACGTTAAACTCTACGTCTTTTACTAAATCAGCTACATCAACAAGCTTCATTGGGTTACGTAAGTCTGGCTTATCAGAACCGTAAAGGCTCATTGCCTCGCTGTAAGGCATAATTGGGAAATCGCCTAAATCAACGTTTAGTAATGATTGCCACATTTCACGGATCATTTTTTCAGTCATACCACGTACTTGATCAGAGCTCATGAACGAGGTTTCTAAATCTATTTGGGTAAATTCAGGTTGACGATCGGCACGTAAATCTTCGTCACGGAAACATTTAACAATTTGGTAGTAACGGTCAAAACCCGACATCATCAACAATTGCTTAAACAACTGTGGCGACTGTGGTAATGCATAAAAGCTACCTTTATGAACACGACTCGGTACTAAGTAATCGCGTGCACCTTCTGGTGTTGCTTTTGTAAGTACAGGTGTTTCAATGTCTAAAAAGCCATTGTCATCTAAAAAGCGACGAACAAAGCTGCTTGCTTTAGCGCGCAGTTTAATACGGTCGCTCATTTCAAGGCGACGTAAATCTAAGTAGCGGTACTTTAAACGGCGCTCTTCAGAGTTGGTTTGATTAAAATCAAGCGGAAGCGGCTCAGAGCGATTAATAATAGTTAGCTCAGTACCTAAAATTTCCACTTCGCCTGTTGCCATGTCTTTATTGACTTGGCTTTCTGGGCGCGCACGTACAACACCTTTTAACTGCACACAAAACTCTTGGCGAAGTTTGTTAGCGTTATCCATTAGTCCTTCAACCTCTGGATCGAATACAACTTGTACTAACCCTTCTCTATCGCGTAAATCGACAAAGATAAGTCCACCAAGGTCACGTCGTTTGTTGATCCAGCCACATAGTTCAACTTCTTGATCTACGTGAGTTTTATTTAGCTGTCCGCAATATATAGAGCGCATAGTTTTCCTGTCAGATAAAAGGCTTAAACGGTTATATTTATTTGTTTTAAGGCGTGTGATTTAAAAAACTGGTCACCACAATACAAATAAAGCCGCTAGCAATCTAAAAATAATCAAATTAAGCCCTGCATTATACCCAAGTAGTATCAAGATGCTAGGGCGTGTTGAACGTTGGTGGTTGAATTTGCAGCAAGCACCGTATGTATTTGGTACACTTACGCCACGAAGTCATTAAGCCACCCTTTTTATGTTATATATTGGATGCCCTCAGTGGTCGAGCAGCGCCTGGAAAGGCAACTTATTTACCCGCCAATGTAAAAATGCCGATATGCTAAGCCAATATGCCCAGCATTTTAATTCAGTTGAAGGCAATACCAGCTTTTACGCAGACCCAGCGCCAAGCACTGTTTTACGCTGGGCTCAAAGCGTACCCGAGGACTTTAAATTCACGTTTAAGTTTCATCGTCGCTTTAGCCACGAGCTTGCGCTTAGTAATGTTCAAACAGAACTTAATGACTGGCTTACGTTATTTGCCCCAATACTTGAAAAAACAGGGCAAATAATGCTGCAATTACCCAAAGCGTTTGGTCCAAGCGATTTACCTAAATTAACGCAATTTATTAGCTTGCTCCCCAAAGAGCTAAATTACGGCGTAGAAGTACGCCATAGTGGTTTTTTTAAAAAAGGTGAGGCCGAAATTGCCCTTAATCAGCTATTAATGGCAAATAATATAAACCGTATTTCTATGGATACCCGTGCGCTTTTTGCAGTAAAGCCCACCACAGAGGCTTTAATAGATGCACAACAAAAAAAGCCCCACTTACCGGTACATGCAATAGCTACTGGCTCGCAGCCGATGGCACGCTTTGTAATAGCCGATTTACAAAACGACTATAAACCCTTTTATAAACCCTGGCTCAATAAAGTAAAACAATGGCTTGATGAGGGAAAAACCCCGTATGTGTTTTTTCATACTGCCGATAACCGAGAATCTCCGCTCCTTGCTAGGCAGTTTTGTGAAGACCTAGGGTATAATCACCCGGTATTAAATCCATTCAGCGGCGAAAAAGAAGCCCACCAGCCAACGCTTTTTTAAATAGAGAATAAAAATGAGTGAATACGCACGTTACTTTACCGGCTACCCAGCTAACATTGTTGAGCAAGTATTAAGCCTTATAAATAACAACAAGGTATGTGACTACTTACTTAAAAAATACCCACATGCGCACACCATCACCACCGACAAACTACTTTACAGCTACGCCACTGATTTAAAAAAGCAGTATTTAAAAAACGCCCCACCGTTTGGCCGCGCTGCATTTAAAAAACAAGGTGATATGGTTACCAACGCACTCGGTACTCACACCTACCGCATGCAGGGTAAAACCCGTAAGCACGATTTAGCCATAAACAGCGATTTACTGCGCGCACCCGAGCCACTGTTAAAAGCACTAGTCGTACACGAACTCGCCCACTTTAAAGAAAAAGATCACAACAAAAGCTTTTATAAACTGTGCTGCCACATGGAGCCGCAATACCATCAGTTAGAGTTAGATTTACGGATTTTTTGTGTGGTGGTGGCAATGGGAGAGAATCCTTATTCATGAACGGTCAGCGGCCAGCGGCCAGCGGCCAGCGAAAAATAAATACAACCTAACTCGTAATCAAAGTTCTCAATAAAAAAACGCGATTTAAAATCGCGTTCTCTTTAGTAATTTTTCTACTGACCGCTGATAGCTTAAAACTGACAGCTCAAAAGCACGTTGGGTTTCGCTTCGCTCAACCCAACCTACATTACAGCCCTAGCTCAGCCATAAAGTCATCATCGGCATCATCTTGTTCTGCTTCTTTTGACTTAGCTTTTGCTTTTTCGGCCTTTTGCTTAGCTTCGTTTTCGATAATGTCATCAGGGTCTATCGCTTCTACAATGTCAAAGTCATGTAGTTTAATAAACTCTGTTTTATCCATTGCCAGCTCTAGGTAAAAAATATTTTGGTTGCGCGTAGTAAAGGTCACGCGGCGTGCTTGTGGGCGATCCATTGTGGTATCAACCGATATTTGCACTTGTTTATTAATCGCCATCATTTTTGGCTGGTTTTGCGTAATAGAGGTATGCAGCTGCTCACGCACTTTAGAAGTGAAGTCACCAACAATTTGGTTCATCAGCTCGCCCATTACATTTGAAACGTCATCTGATAAATGACTGTGGGCAATTTCTTCTTCAGGCATGCCCATATTGCGCATGTAATCGCCGTAAATTTCCATTGCCGCTTGCGCTGTAAAATTAGTGACTACCAGCCCTGTAAAGCCACCATCAAATAATACAAAACAGCCAATGTCTGGACGCATACAGGTGCGCGTTATTTTTTGCACCATAGCCGAGTAGCTAATTTCGTTACCGCTGGCTGATGACAGAACACCCGTCACTGAATGACATAGGGTTGCTAATATATCGTCTGTGCTAATTACCTTACTTTTGCTCATTTAACGTTCTCTTTTATACTTATTATTCATAATTCTAGCCAAGCTACTGAATTTATCACTGACTATCCAGTATAAAATGTTAAAATAGTGCCATTATTTTTAAAGAGACTGCCTTAGTGAGTATAAAAGACAGTATTTACGCCTCTGAGCAACAAGTAAAAGATTTTAGCTTTGACCAAAATGTGGTTGAGGTTTTTCCGGATATGATCCAGCGCTCTGTGCCTGGGTATGCCACCATTGTAAGCACTATGGGTAAATTGGCCGGTGAATATGCGCAAAGTAATTCAAACCTTTACGATTTAGGCTGCTCGCTTGGTGCGGTTACCCTAAGTATGCGCCGTAATATTCGCACCGATAACTGCCATATTATTGCTGTAGATAACTCACAAGCTATGGTTGAACGTTGTAAGGTTCATTTACAAGGCTTTAAATCAGACGTGCCTGTTACAGTAACTTTAGGTGATATTAACGAGCTTGAGATTCAAAATGCGTCGGTAGTGGCCATGAATTTTACCTTGCAATTTATTCCGCCTTTAAAGCGCCAAGCCGTGCTTGAAAAAATTTACGCTAACTTAAAACCCGGTGGCGTACTGCTCCTTAGCGAAAAAATTAAAGCCGAAAACGAGCAGTGCGATAATTTGTTAATTGATTTGCACCACGACTTTAAACGCCACAATGGCTACTCAGAGCTTGAAATAAGCCAAAAACGTACTGCCATTGAAAACGTGATGCGCCCCGATACGCTAAGCACTCACTTTAATCGTTTAAGCGACATTGGTTTTAGCCAAACGCAGGTGTGGTATCAATGTTTTAATTTTTGCTCAATGGTAGCAATTAAATAAAGAGAGTGACTTATGTCTCAATGGTTTAACCAATTTTACGCAGCAATTGCACAAAGCCCGCTTAGCCACTGGCTAGAAACCCTGCCCGCTCAATTAAAGCATTGGCAAAACGAGGCAAGCCATGGCGATTTACCAAAATGGCAAAAAGTACTTAAAAATCTGCCAGAAGTAAAAACAACCCACGTTGATATCGCCACTAAAGTAGAAATTGGCGCACCGGGGGAGATGAGCGAAGGCGAGCAAAAACAAGCCACGCATTTATTAAAACGCATGATGCCATGGCGCAAAGGCCCCTTTACTGTACACGGTATTGAAATAAACACTGAGTGGCGCAGCGATTGGAAGTGGGACCGCCTACTTCCTCATATTGAGCCATTAAAAGGCCGCACAGTATTAGATATAGGCTGTGGCTCTGGCTATCACTTATGGCGTATGCGCGGTGAAGGCGCTGAATTTGTAGTGGGTATTGACCCTTCTGATTTATTTTTGTGTCAGTTTCAGGCCATTAAACATTACAACCCAGACGAAAACGTGCATTTATTACCATTAGGTGTAGAAGCACTACCCGAGCTTAAAGCGTTTGATACGGTGTTTTCTATGGGGGTGCTGTATCACCGCCGCTCGCCTATCGATTTTTTAGCGCAGTTAAAAGCGCAGCTTCGCCCAGGTGGCGAACTCGTACTAGAAACGTTAGTAATTGAAGGCGATGAAAACACCGTACTGGTACCTACCGACCGCTACGCAAAAATGCGCAACGTTTGGTTTATTCCAAGTACTGCTGCACTAAAACTGTGGATGGAGCGCGTTGGCTTTAAAGATGTGCAAATAAAAGATTGCGCAATTACCACGCTTGATGAGCAACGCAGGACCGACTGGATGGAAAACGAATCGTTAGTTGATTTTTTAGACCCAAACGATACCAGTAAAACCATTGAAGGTTACCCTGCTCCACTTAGAGCGATACTAACTGCCAAAGCATAAATAACTAAAAAGCACCCTAGGGTGCTTTTTTTGTGCAATTAACAAACTAATAGCGGACAAGTATCCTTGTTAATTATTTCAAAACTATATTTGAGCTAGCCGCGCAGTTGCAATTGTTGTAAAATACGCGCGTTTCTAAGCTATCGAAAAGCAACCCCAAGCAATTATTTGAGGAAAACCTGTGAGCGAACAAAAACAGTCATTAAGCTATAAAGACGCGGGCGTAGATATCGACGCTGGTAATGCACTTGTTGAGCGTATTAAAGGCGTAGTTAAAAAAACGCGTCGTCCAGAAGTAATGGGCGGAATTGGTGGTTTTGGCGCTCTTTGCGAAATTCCAGAAGGTTACAAACAGCCAGTACTAGTAGCAGGTACTGACGGTGTAGGTACTAAACTACGTTTAGCTATCGACTTAAAAAAACACGACACTGTAGGTATTGACTTAGTTGCAATGTGTGTAAACGATTTAATAGTACAAGGCGCTGAACCCCTGTTTTTTCTAGATTACTATGCAACAGGTAAACTAGATGTAGACACAGCGGCCGATGTAGTAACCGGTATTGGTAAAGGCTGTGAGATTTCTGGCTGTGCCCTGATTGGCGGCGAAACAGCTGAAATGCCAGGTATGTACGATGGTGAAGACTACGACATGGCCGGTTTTTGTACCGGTGTAGTAGAAAAATCTAAAATTATTGATGGCACAAAAGTAGCAGCCGGCGATCAACTTATTGCCCTTGCCTCTAGCGGTCCGCACTCAAACGGCTTTTCTTTAATTCGTAAAGTGCTTGAAGTATCAAACGCCGATACGAACCAAGTTATTGACGGCAAAACACTAGGCGAGCACTTACTAGAGCCAACCCGTATTTACGTTAAACCTTTACTTGAGCTATTTAAGCAAGTAGACGTGCATGCCCTATCGCATATTACTGGCGGCGGCTTTTGGGAAAACATTCCGCGTGTATTACCTGATTCTGCAAAAGCAGTAGTTAAAGGCGATAGCTGGCAGTGGCCAACCGTTTTTAACTGGTTACAAGAAAACGGCAATATTACTACGCACGAAATGTACCGTACATTTAACTGTGGTGTAGGCATGGTATTAGTAGTACCAGGCGATGCGCTAGAGCAAAGCTTAAGCATTTTAAAAGAGCTTGGCGAAAACGCATGGCACCTTGGTGAAATTCAAGATGCTGTTGCCGGCGAAGAGCAAGTAGAAATTGTAGGTGGTGCTAAGTAATGGCACCCATTCGCTTAGTGGTATTAATATCGGGTAGTGGTTCTAATTTACAAGCCATTATTGATGCCTGCGAACGCGGCGAAATAAACGGACACATAGCGGCTGTTATAAGTAACAAAGCAGACGCTTACGGCCTTGAGCGTGCAAAACAAGCAGGTATTGCTACAAAAGTGCTCAGTCACAAAGATTTTGACTCGCGCGAGGCCTATGATGCGCAATTAATGAACGTTATTGACTCTTTTATGCCAAATCTAGTTGTATTAGCTGGGTTTATGCGTATTCTTACTCCTAGCTTAGTGCAAAAATATGTTGGAAAAATGTTGAACATTCATCCATCTTTGTTGCCTAAGTATCAGGGGCTGAATACCCACCAAAGAGCAATTGATGCAAAAGACGATGTTCATGGCGTAAGTGTTCATTTTGTAACTGAAGAGTTAGACGGCGGTCCCGTTATTCTTCAGGCGCAAATACCTGTACTCAAGGATGATACAGCAGAAACATTAGCTAAACGCGTGCACGAACAAGAGCATATAATTTATCCTTTGGTGGTCAAGTGGTTCAGTGAACACAGACTTACTATGGAAGCAGATTATGCAGTTCTTGACGAAAAACAACTTCCTGCACACGGCGCGCACTACCCACAATAAAAAAATAAGTGCCCTGCTGTTATGTGTGGGCGCTTTACTTCCTACTAGCCTAATTGCAGGCGAACTAACAGAGTATCAAGCCAGCTACGATATTTTACGCAAAGGTAAAAATCATGGCGAGGCAGTACGCGAACTTAAAAAAGTTGGCGAGCAAACGTATCAACTTACTTATCACAGCAATATTGAGTGGATGATTTTCTCTGACAAGCGAGAAGAAACCTCAGTATTTACTTTTTTAAATAACAAAGTCACTCCTCATCATTACAATATGGTGCGTACCGGCACCGGCCCAGATAAAGATTATAAAATAGACTTTGATACACAAAATAAAGTGGTCACCAGTAGTACTAGCGAATACCCGCTAAAGTGCGAATGGACTGACGAATTTCAAGATGCTATTTCGTATCAAGTACAAGTACGCGAAGGCTTAAAAAAAGGCGAAACTTATTTTTCGTTTCCGCTTATTGATAAAAAAGGCAATCGCCGCGACTACAACTTTGAAGTGGTTGGCAAAGAAATGATTTCGCTGCCAATTGGTAACGTAGAAGCTATAAAAGTAAAACGTTTATACGATAACGATAAACGCCAAGCCCTTGCCTGGTTTGCACCAGAAATGGACTACATGCTAGTACGTATGTGGAAAGGCGAAAAAGGCATGGAGCAGTTTGAAGTACAAATGAATTCATTTACCGTTACCCAGCCTGTTTCTACTCCTGTAAGTGAGAGCAGCGAAGTAAGATCAGAAGCGCCGTAAACACGGTGATAGCAAACACAAAAAAACGCGATTTTATATCGCGTTTTTTTGTGTTTGCTTTTAGGCTAATTAACTAAATTAGTTCGCCCATTTTAAATAACGCAAACTCCCCTGGCTGCATTTTTTGCCAGCGTTCGTCGTTGGTTAATGGCCGTGTAGCTATTACTGTTACTACATCGTTTGGGGTGGTTTCTTCGTTAAAATCAACCACCATATCGGCATCAATTAACGTTGCTTTACCAAATGGCGCTCGGCGCGTTATGTAGTGTAAGTTATTCGTGCAGTAAGCCAATACAAATACGCCATCGGTCAATAACATATTAAATACGCCCTTTTCACGTAACGTATGTGAAAGCTTAGCCGCATATCTAAATACAGAGGCCATATTAGAGGGACGTTTTGGGTATTTTTCACGAATTTTATCTAGCAACCAACAAAACGCCAGCTCACTGTCGGTGTTACCCACAGGGCGATAATATTGTGGTTTTAAATCGTGATAGTTAGATAACTGGCCATTATGTGCATAGGTAATTTCGCGCCCCCAAAGCTCACGAGTAAACGGGTGGGTATTTTCAAGGCACACTCGACCACGGTTGCCTTGGCGAATATGGCTAATTACCGACACGCTTTTAATGGGGTAAGCTTTTACTAGCTTGGCGATTTCTGATTGATAGCTTGGCTCAGGATCTTTAAAGGTTCTACACCCTTTACCCTCATAAAACGTTATACCCCAGCCATCTTTATGCGGGCCAGTATTACCACCGCGCTCTAACAAACCTGAAAAACTAAAACAAATATCCGTAGGTACGTTGGCTGACATGCCAAGTAATTCACACATTAATAAACTAACCCTTAAAAAATACGTATAAATAGCGCTGTACTTTACTGTGCGCTACAACAGACATACTTACTTAAAAAAACTTTTTTGGCTAGCTGATTTACTGATTTTTAGCGCTTAAATAATCGCTGTGATTGAATTAAACACAGCAGTGGTGCATGCTTGTTCCTTATAAAGGGAATGATGATAAGCATAATGGCTAGTTTGTCGTTAATTTAACGCTGTAATGTACTTGAAACTTACGCTCACTAGCGCTACTCTAACTGAGGTGGTCTGACCTCTATTAAGGAATAAGCAATGACACTCATATTTACACTCGGTTTAATCGCACTGCTCAGCATCGCGGTTTACCACAGAGCGAGTTGGAACACAGCACTTGGTGTTTCTGCCGCAACATTACTAATTGGTACCTTTGCAGGTGCTTTTGGTTTAATTAGCTGGTTGATCTTTTTGATCATCGCAGTTCCTCTTTCTGTTACTGGCATTCGTCAGCAATATATAATCAAGCCGATTTTTACTACCTTTAAAAAAGTAACGCCAAGCATGTCTGACACTGAAAAGTCAGCAATCGATGCCGGTACTACGTGGTGGGAAGCTGATTTATTTTGTGGTAACCCAGATTGGAAAAAGCTACACCAATACCCAGTACCAAAGCTGACTATTGAAGAGCAAGCCTTTATTGATGGCCCTGTAGAAGTAGTATGTAGCATGCTAGATGATTGGGAAGCAACACACGAGCTTACCGATTTACCGCAAGATGTATGGCAATATCTAAAAGATAATAAATTCTTTGCCATGATCATCAAAAAAGAATACGGCGGTTTAGAGTTTTCTGCGTTTGCACAATCATGTGTTCTGCAAAAGTTAACCAGTAAATCGACCTTACTATCGTCAATTGTAGGTGTACCTAACTCGTTAGGCCCAGGTGAATTACTACAGCACTACGGTACTGAAGATCAAAAAAATCATTATTTACCGCGCTTAGCCCAAGGCCAAGAAATTCCATGTTTTGCATTAACTTCGCCAGAAGCAGGGTCTGACGCAAGCTCAATTCCTGATTACGGTGTTGTGTGTAAAGGGCAATGGAACGGTGAAGAAGTAGTAGGTATCAGCCTTACCTGGAACAAGCGTTACATTACTCTTGCACCAGTGGCTACAGTACTTGGTCTTGCCTTTAAACTACAAGATCCAGATGGTTTACTAAGCGACAACAAAGAGCCAGGCATTACCTGTGCACTTATTCCAACTAACACGCCAGGTGTTGAAATTGGTCGTCGCCACTTCCCGCTTAACGTACCATTTCAAAATGGCCCGACTCGCGGTAAAGATATTTTTGTACCCCTTGATTACATTATTGGTGGCCCAGAAATGGCTGGCCAAGGCTGGCGCATGCTGGTTGAATGTTTATCGGTTGGCCGTGCAATTACATTGCCATCAAACTCTGCCGGTGGCATTAAAACAATTGCCGTAGCAACAGGTGCATACAGCCGTATTCGTCGTCAGTTCCGTTTACCTATTGGTAAAATGGAAGGTGTTGAAGAGTCACTGGCTAAACTTGCAGGTTACGCTTACAGCTCAGATGCAGCCGTTAGTATGTCAACGGGTGCGGTAGATTTAGGTGAAAAGCCATCGGTTGTTTCAGCTATTATTAAATACCACCTAACCGAGCAAATGCGCGAGTCGACCATTCATGCAATGGACGTACTTGGCGGTAAAGGGATTATGCTTGGGCCAAATAACTATCTAGGTCGTGGCTATCAAGGTGCCCCTATTGCTATAACAGTAGAAGGTGCCAACATCTTGACCCGTAATATGATTATTTATGGTCAAGGTGCAATTCGCTGTCATCCATTTGTACTAACCGAGCTTGGTGCTTGTGAAATTGAAGACCGCGAAGAAGCGCTTAACGTATTTGATAAAGCGCTAATGGGCCACATTGGCTTTACAATGTCGAACCTTGTACGTACTAAGTGGCTTGCGCTTAGTGGTGCACGTTTTACTAGCGTACCGTACAAAGACGACACCGCAGAGTTTTACCGTATAGCATCACGCTTTAGTGCATCGCTTGCGCTTATGTCTGACATTAGCATGGCGGTATTTGGTGGCTCGCTTAAACGTAAAGAACGTATTTCAGCACGTTTAGGTGACTTACTAAGCTACTTATATTTGGTGTCTGCAACGCTTAAGCGTTATAACGATGAAGGCCGTAAACAAGAAGATTTAGCCCTAGTAAAATGGAGCTGTCAGGATCATCTTTACCACTGCCAACGTGCCCTTGCTGATTTAATCAATAACATGCCCTCTGCCCCATTACGTGGCGTATTAAAAGTATTGTTATTCCCGTTTGGTCGCCCGGTTCGTAAACCTACCGACAAACTTGAGCATAAACTAGCACAACTACTTCAAGTACCTAGCGAAACGCGTAACCGTTTAGCAAGCTATGTTTACTTAAAAGATGAGCCACTAAACCTAGTTGGCCGTCAAGAGCAAACACTTAAAGACGTACTGGCTGTAGAGCCGTTATTTGAACGAGTATGTAAAGAAAAAGGCCTTAAACTGCCATTCTTCCAACTTGATAAAGTAGCGCAAATGGGCCTTGAAGCTGGCATATTAAGCCAAGCAGAAGCTGATAAATTAGCCGCTGTTGAAAAAGCCCGCTTAGACGTAATTAACGTTGATGACTTTGACCCAGCTGATTTATTAGCAGGCAAAGCCGCACGTAAAAGTGAAGACAGCAAAGCAGATGCAGCTTAACCCGTTAGGTTAACGCAGCCAACAGTCCGCCTGTTGTGATCATCCAAACCAGCGCGTAATGCGCTGGTTTTTTTTGCACGATAGCTTGTTGGAGTGCGCACCAAATAATGCCAGTTAATAGCAACAAGCCACTTGCTTGGTTGAATAAAGCAAAATAACCAATAAGCGAAAGTAAGAGCACAATTAAACTAGGAACAAATTGGCCAATAAAAAATGCTGTTTGCTTATTCTGCATTTTAAAAAACACACTATATTGTTGATGTAGATGACTACAATCAAATTGTAATGAACTACTAAACAACACCACAAAAGCTAGTGACAAAATACTAAATATATCAGCTAAATTAGCGCGCTCTTGTAGTAGTACCTCAAATGCCATAAATACGCACAACAATAAAGTACCTCGCCAAATCAAAGTCCAGCTGTTGTGTATAAAAAACATTAGCCAAAAGCCTGTAAGTGAGCTTAGATCTAACTTAGCTGCAAAATTAAAAGGTACCATTAAGGTGCTTAAGGCAAATAACAGCACAAAGACATACTGATAAGTCAGTGGACTTACATCAAACGGTAACATTAGCCACATTGCAGATAACAAAAATCCATAAACAAGCGCAATTGGCTTGTATAAGCATAAAATGCCGAGCGTAAATTGTAATAGTAAAAACACCAAAAAATGCGGCACCCTAAGCCACTGGTTTATGCTCAGGTCAATCGCGATAACAAGGCTTGCAATCAACCAGCCATTACTTAACAGCAAAAGCTTTATATCCACCAAACCAAGCCAATACCGCTTTACCAATGTCTGTTGAAACGCTCGTTGGGCTGAGTTTTTTATTGCGGACTTCATTGCGCTCAACATTACACTTTGTAGCAGCAAATACAGCCAAGCCATTTTCGCACCATATTGAGGTGCATCACTACTATCAATAATTTTTCCAAGCCCTAAAAAAAGTAGCAATATCAAACCCAACACTGACGAGCCTAACACCACTAAAAATAACACCCCAAAGCTTTTCAGTTGGAATAATAATTGTGTAAGTTCAGTCTTGTATGCCAGAAAACGATAATCCATAAAAGAGCGGTATTGGTCAATTGATTGTTTTAAATTTGCAATCATAAAGGCATACACTCAAAGCCATGCAGTAAAAAAGGCTCGGGCTCGTGGCAGGTGATAATTATTTGACCTTGTGGCTTATTTACTAAATATTCATCAAGTAAAATTAGTAAATACTCAATACTCGCTTGATCAAGCGCTGCACTGGGTTCATCTAACAGTAAATACGGTGCATCACGCATAAGCGCTAAAATTAACTGACACTTCTTTTGGTTCCCTGATGATAGAGCGTCAAAGCGCGTATTTAGAAATTCATTAAAATTAAACCCATCGACTATAGCTGTTGGCCAACAACAGCCAAATGTATTTGAGGATAAGTTAATTATTTGCTTTGCTGTTAAAAAGTCGGGTAAAGCAATACTGTCAGAGGCAATAGCAACTTGCTTATGTGGGTTGGTTAACGCGTTTCCAGAAAACAAAAACTCACCACTTTCGTAAGTTTCAAGCCCCGCTAACATCATCAATAGAGTTGTTTTCCCTTGGCCATTAGGTGCTTCGATGCATATTTTAGGTGCACAGAATCGCACGTTATAACCATTGTACAATATGTTTTCAGCAAACTGTTTATGTAACCCAATGACTTCTATCATAAATACTCACTTTTCAAAGAGTTATCATTATAGCGATTACTTATATAAAAACGATTTATGGTTTGTAACACTTTATTACTGTTTGCATATCAGAAATACTTGCGTTTGAAAAACGTTAGGTCAACACTTCTAAATGAAAACATAACTATAAACCAAGGAATGTACCTATGAAAAAAGCCCTCAAACTTGCCTGTATTACCTGTGCTGTATCTCTTGCATTAGCGGGTTGCAATCAATCTAATAGTTTAGGCTCTAGCGCTGTAAAAACTGAGCAAACACAACAAGTAAAAACCTACGACGCAAAAACTTTTTTTGACACCACCTCTATTATGGGCAGTAGTTTTTCACCAAGTGGTGATAAAGTGTTAGTCAGTAGCGATGAAAGCGGCATTTACAGCTTATACGAAGTCGATGTTAAAACCGGTAGTAAAACCCGCTTAACTAATTTTGAAGACAGTACTTACCCAGTGCGCTATTTCCCTAATGATGAGCGTATATTGTTTACCAAAGACTCAGGCGGTAACGAACGGTACCATGTTTACGTGCGTGAAGTTGACGGTTCAATCAAAGATTTAACCCCTGGCGATGAAACACGAGCTGGCTTTGCAGGCTTTACAAAAGACGGCAGCCAGTTTTTTATCTCAAGTAATCAGCGTGATGCCAAATTTATGGATTTATATCGTGTAGATAGTGAAACCTATAAAGTGTCTCCTGTTTATCAAAATGAGCTCGGATTAGATGTTGGCGCCATTAGCCCCGATGGACACTTTATTGCTTTATCTAAAAATAATAGCAATAAAGACAGTGATACATACATTCTCGACACTTATAAAAAAACCCTCAAGCCACAACTTATATCCCAGCATGATGATCCCGCACAATATACGCCTGAAACCTTCTCTGCTGATGGTAAATATTTATATTACTCTACAGACGCAAAAGGCGAGTTTTCACAAATGTGGCGCTATGAGTTAGCCACAGGTAAACACACGCCGGCCTTAGAAGATGAGTGGGATGTAACCTTTATCTATTTTTCTAAATCTGGTCGCTACCAAGTAAGTGGTGTCAATGCCGATGCCAGTACCAAAGTGTCTATTTTAGATACTCTGACAGGTAAACAAGTTGCTATGCCCGCCCTACCCAATGGTAATTTACACGGTGTGAATTTCTCAAGTGACGAGAAAACCATGGCGTTTTATTTAAACTCAGACACCTCACCAAGCAATTTATTTGTTTGGCAAGTCGGTAGTAATAAAGCTAAGCAGCTTACTAACACATTAAGTAAAGACATAGATCAAAACGACTTAGTAGAGAGCACCATTGTACGCTTTAAAAGTTTTGATACTCTAGAAATACCAGGCGTGTTGTATAAACCAAAACAAGCCAACAGAAACAATAAAGTACCTGCGCTGGTGTGGGTGCATGGTGGCCCTGGTGGGCAAAGCCGTACTGGTTACAGAGCAATGCAACAACATTTAGTTAATCATGGCTATGCTATTTTTGCAGTTAACAACCGGGGGAGTTCAGGGTATGGCAAAACATTTTTTCATTTGGACGATAAAAAGCACGGCACTGACGACTTACAAGATATTGTGTACGGTAAAAAGCACCTGCAGAGTTTAGAGTGGGTTGATGCCGATAAAATTGGCATCATAGGGGGCAGCTACGGCGGCTTTATGACTGCTGCAGCCCTTGCTTTTGAGCCGGAAGAATTCAAAGTCGGTATTAATATTTTTGGGGTTACTAACTGGGTAAGAACGCTAAACTCAATTCCACCCTGGTGGGAGAGTTTTAAAAAGGCGTTGTACGATGAAATGGGCGACCCTGCAACAGATGGTGAGCGTCATCGGGCTATATCGCCACTATTTCATGCTAAAAATATCACTAAACCTTTAATGGTAATACAAGGCGCTAACGATCCACGTGTTTTACAAGTTGAAAGCGATGAGCTCGTTGCCGCAGTCAAAGCCAATGGCGTGCCAGTAGAGTATGTATTGTTTGATGATGAAGGGCATGGTTTTACTAAAAAAGAAAACCGTATAACAGCCTCTAACGCTTACTTAAACTTTTTAGATACCTATCTAAAATAGCGCTTAAGCCCATACAACTATGGGCTAAATTTAAGATAAAAGCTGTGTGCTTGTTCGCATACAGCTTTTTATGCGTGACGCGTTAGTTTTGGTTCTAATACCGCCAGAGCTAAACCTAAAACAGCTGCAAATAATCCAATAAACTCAAGCCAGGTATTACCTGCATGTGATATGTAGCGTGGGACAGCATTTGTTGTATAAACACGTTTACCACCCGTTACTTCTTCGACAAATGATTCACCGATATACTCATCCATTAATTTAAAAAGTTCAACACGCCTTGCAAGCATCTCTTTAAGTTTTGCTGTACGCTTTTCAGCACTGGGATCTATTATATAATCTTTCCAATGATTGAAAACATTGAGTGGTTCATCATTTTTAATAATTCCAATTGAGCGATACTCATAAAAATGTTCGTTAAACACATAATTTTTATGGCCTGCATAAAATAGTGCACACCCAAACGAAATTAAAAACATTGCTAAATAAATCAATTTACGCTGAGTTACTGAAGTGCTCACAGCTTTATTTTTATACCACTGCTCAACATCCGGTATCTGCATAAGCCTGGCTTTATCATGACTTGATACAAGCGGCTTCATAAACTCATCAATTGAAAGATCTAATGCTATCAATAAGGCTCTAAATATTTCATTCGAGGGAATTGATTTATCGTTTTCAAGTTTTGATATATACCCAAACCACCTCAAGATGCAGAATTCAGCGTCTCACAGGGGCTTAATATCAAGGCGTTACTTTGCAACAATGGCAGTCCCTTTTAAGAAGTAACAACGATGAGAGTAAGTGCCTGTGAAACGCCCAAAGGGTTGGTTTAAAAGCGATTGATACTGCGTTATTGATTTTAACAATAGAACCACTATTAATTGCTATCAATGCCTTGCCTAAATCGCTTTTAATTCCAACTGAAACTCGCATCTTGAGGTAGTTTGGGTATGATTTTGCTCTATCCCTACTTGCTGGGCAAATTCAGGTTGGCTCAATTTTTTATTATTTCTTAGCTGCTTTACTTGTTGACCTAGTGTGCTCATTTTAGTGCTTCCTTTTTTAAAGTGAGACTAGATTCTTGGCTATTCATGCAGATATAAGAAGCTGAATATTAAAGAATAGGCAGGAATATTAGCAGGTTAGCATTAAGTAGTCGATTATTGATAGCTGATAGCTGATAGCTGATAGCTGATAGCTGATAGCTGATAGCCAAAGGGTAATTTATAAAATTATTTAACCAAGGATTTTATAAGCTTGCTATTGAGGAAATAACAAGTGGCGGAGTGGACGGGACTCGAACCCGCGACCCCCGGCGTGACAGGCCGGTATTCTAACCAACTGAACTACCACTCCGCAGTGGTATGTGCATGGGGTAATGCACTTACTAATTTTGTTACGATATCAAATGGCGGAGTGGACGGGACTCGAACCCGCGACCCCNCCCCGGCGTGACAGGCCGGTATTCTAACCAACTGAACTACCACTCCGCATTTTCGTTTCTGCTTAGGTCTCCCTTTGCAGCGGCGTGAATGATACGAATCAGCCCCTACTTCGTCAAGGGCTTTTTTGTTTTTTTACAGGTTTTTTAGTCATCTGACATCGAAAGGTTTAAAATTTCACCTGATTTGTCACTTTTTGAGCCATTTTTGCCGACTTGATTTTTTTCTGCATCGGCGTTGCTCTCATCGTTTACTTTCTTTTTGTTTAAAAAAGGCGGTTTAAAGTTAAATTTGATTGGCTTTTTCTGTACAAAAATACGAATTGCTAACCACCCTAACAATAAAATGAGTAAATTACAGCCCACGATTAAAGTCACCAATGTAGAAGTGGCCATTTTTTCTTCAACGGGCTCAGCTTCCAAGGCTAGATTTTGATCAATAAGCGTAGCAGGGTCTATTTCTGGTACTGCTTCTATTGGCCTTTCTATCTCAAATTTGTATGTTGGTATTGTGGCCATAAACTCACGACCGTTTATATTAGTGCCAAAAACAGACAGTTCAACGCTGTATCTTCCCCAATCATAGTTTTTAATTGCTAGTTGGCGTGTATCACCCGCTTGCGCGTCAATTGTAAACATTTGCTCTTCATTGTTAGGGTAATAAATTTTTCCCTGCACAATAACGGTTTCGGGTTTAACTATGTTGCTATCTATATTAATAGTTAGCTGGTGATCGTCAGTATCAAGCTCTGCCAGTGCGACCTCAGATTTGAATGGCGGTTCATGCACAATGATAGGGTCTTGCACAATGCGTCGCTGTAATAAGGGGGTCGCTATATAGAGTTCTGGTGTCCACTGCCCTGCAGGAAAGTCTAATTTAAATTCGCCAGTAAACACTCCATCGTTAGGGCGTTCATCAAAGCCGCGGCCATCGTCTTTAAATTCGGCAACTTCTTGAGTGCCTGCACCAAAGTTTGCATAGCTTTCATCGTTGGTACTTACAAAGTCAACGTTTAGGCTAACTACATCTGTGAATAAGTTAGCATCGATAGGCTCATCATCATTTAAAATTTCGCCCGTTATTTTTATTGTCTCGCCTCTAAATAACATAGGAGGTAGTGGCTGTGCTTTTAAAGATACTTCCCCTAACACCACAATGCGGCTGTCGGGCAAAATGCGGCCAATAACTTGCCATGGACCAGCCATCGGTTTTTTTATGGTGATTAAGTCGTAACTAAGCTCATCAAACCAATCGAGGTTGGGATCTTTAACGGCGTTAGTGGCAAAGTACTTGCTGCCATCGGGCCTGACTAAAATAACCGCGGGCGAACCTGGCTTTCTAAAAAATAGTAAGGTTATTTCGTCTAATTGGCTGTCTATACGAAAACGGTTATCTAGCAGCGGTATTTCATTTTGTTCGCCGTCGCGTTTAAGTAGCTCTACTTGCTTAACGGCAAACGCACTGGCGCTAAACAGCGAGGTGGCGCACAGTACAGTTATAAAATACATCGTTTTCATAGTTGGCCTTATTCAGCGCGCCATAAACAGTGGCCGCCTTCTTTGTCTACAAGATCGAGTCGTGCTTCGTGTGCGCTTTGCTCAGCGTCGTTTGCGCGCAATACAACTAAAGGTGCTCGGTCACTACTTAAGCGTCTTATGCCACCAGTCTGTTGCTCGCTGCCGTCATCTTTATTTTGGTTTAAGTTTAGCTTGGTTTGCCCGCCAGTCATGGCTAGGTAAACATCGGCTAAAATTTCAGAATCCAGTAATGCGCCGTGTAATGTTCGTTTTGCGTTGTCTATATCGTAACGGCGGCACAAAGCATCTAGGTTGTTCTTTTGACCAGGATGCAAGTCACGCGCCATTTTAAGGGTGTCGAGAACTTGGCAGTACTCGTGCGTATTTGGGTAGCCTTGGTTAAGCAGCGCAAACTCGTTATCCATATGGCCCACATCGAACGGGGCGTTATGTATTACAAGCTCTGCACCTTTAATGTAGTCAAAAAACTCTTGCGCTATATCGCGGTAAAGTGGTTTATCACGTAAAAACTCGTTGGTAATACCGTGAACATCTATTGCTTCTTCTTCAATGCTGCGTTGTGGGTTAATGTAAACATGAAAATTATTACCGGTTAAACGTCGGTTTATTAATTCTACACACCCAATTTCTATAATGCGGTGCCCCTGTTTGGGGTCGATGCCGGTGGTTTCTGTATCTAAAACTATTTGTCTACGTGCCATATCGAATTTAGCCTGACTCTGGTATCTTTCTATAATCACTTTATTGTACATAATATCAAGGTAAAACAGTGCAAAAAACCGTAGAGATTTACACCGATGGCTCATGTTTAGGTAATCCGGGCCCTGGTGGTTATGGTATTTTTATGATTTATAACGGCCACGAAAAAAAATTAAGCCAAGGGTATAAGCTCACCACAAACAACCGTATGGAAATGCTCGCTGCCATTGTTGCCCTTGAATCACTCACCCGCCCTTGCACCGTTAACCTCACCACAGATAGCCAATATGTTAAGCAGGGTATTGAGTCGTGGATTGCAAATTGGAAAAAAAGGGGCTGGCAAACATCAGCAAAAAAGCCGGTTAAAAATGTTGATTTATGGAAGCGACTTGATAGCGCTTGTAGCGAGCACACGGTTACATGGAAATGGGTAAAGGGACATAGCGGGCATAAATATAACGAAATAGTTGACGATTTAGCACGTGACGCTGCAGGCAGTAGCAACCTACTTGATGATGTAGGGTATCAGCCTTAACCCGTTAAAGCTTTCGCACTTTTTAATGCCATGAGTGTAAGGCTCATGGCTGGGTTAAAAAGTGCCTACTTACATTTTTTAACTATTATTATTTTTTTGCTCACACTGTTTAAAGTGCTGCTTTGAGGTTTGCCTAAGCCCTGCCCCTTTTACAGGTGAAAACTGCGGCCTTGCATGCCACTTAGGTTTTATAGGCGTAAGCGGAGCCACGCGTTTTCGCGCCACCAGCATATACACACTCCCCATAGGTTTTAAATACTGTTTGGCAAAGCTGCGCCAAAATGCAAACCGCGAAAGCCTGTTACCCCGCGCAAGAGATGAGTAAATAAAGCGCTCATCGCTAATAATTTCAAACCCCAATAAATTAAGCCAATCTTTTACCCGCGCAGGCGTAAAAAAACGCCCCGTCCACGGCAGCTTTTGGCCGCTAAAGGGCAACATTTGTGCCAATCCACATAAACTAAACGGATTAAATCCGGTTATAACAATGTAACCACCGGGTATAAGTGTGCGATGCGCCTCGCGTAATATGTGATGTGGGTCTGAGTGATACTCTAAGCAGTGGCTTAAAATACACGCATCAACACTGTGCTCATAAAAAGGCAGTTCGTCTATATCGGCTATTACACCTGTGTAAGGCCCCTCTTCGGCAACACATACTTGGTGTTTTATAGTGCTTATGCTGGTATTAAGCTCGCCACTTAAATTACCTAATTTAAGCATATGGTAACCAAACATACGCGGCAGCCATTGATCCATTTTTTGTTCAATGTCAGCACGTAAATAATCCCCATGAGGGAACTGCTGCCATGACAGCGGTTTGGGTCCTTCTTGAAAACTAAGGGCTGGTTTCATTTTTATAGCTCGTTATACTAGGTGTTACCCGTCACTTTATAGAGCAAATTAATATGGTGCAAGTTAAAGCAATTAAAGCATTTTCTGACAATTATATTTGGTGTTTAACTACCCATAATAGCGACCTAGCGTGGGTGGTTGACCCAGGCGACGCCCAGCCCGTTATAGCGCATTTAGCAGAGCATAACTTACAGCTTGGTGGCATTTTAATTACCCATCATCATAGCGATCATACCGGTGGCGTAGCCGAGCTTGTAAAACAGTTTTCAAACATTGCAGTGTACGGTCCTATTAACAGTCCGTTTGCGGGGATCACCAATACACTGGTTGATGGCGATAGCATTGAGGTATTGGGTACGCGTTTTAACATTATTACCACCCCTGGCCATACCCTTGATCACATTTGTTATATTCATGAAGAGTTGGCTTTTACAGGCGATACCCTTTTTAGTGGGGGCTGCGGGCGATTATTTGAAGGGACGCCTGAGCAAATGTGGGAGTCGTTTAATAAGCTGCGTGAGCTACCTAAAACCTGCAAAGTGTATTGCACGCATGAATATACACAAGCCAATTTAGCATTTGCAAAAGCCGTTGAGCCGCGTAACCCTGAGCTACTCCAATACAGCGATAAAGTAGATGCACAGCGTGCTAAGGGCGAAATTACACTGCCAAGTACAATAGGCCAAGAGCTTAAAGTTAATCCGTTTATGCGCAGCGACCTACCTACTATTACAGAATTAATTCCAAAAGAATTTGTGTTGGTTACAAAAAACAATGAACCATGGGAAAACTTTGCAAGTCTGAGACGATTCAAAGACAACTTTTAGTTAAGATATGTTGACCTGTTGTAATTAATTTTGCAGCATCGTGGTTAGCTATATCCTAGGTAAAACCATTGGTTTAAAAATAGCGAATGGTTTTATCAACATGTTAAAGTTGGTCGTTAAGTGGCAATGTTGACTCATAACGGGTAGTATTCGCCGAGTTTTTTTACCTGATGTATTGGTATATATGAATAAATCTCCTCTATTAATTGCCTTGGCGCTTGCGCTAAGTGGTTGTCAAACATTAACAACCGTAGATTCAGACGCACAAGCTGCTACCCAAGCAAATAAGCGCTTAGAAGGCGCAAGCCCTAACGATATTAACAATGCATTAATGGTAAACGCCCAATATCAACACGTTGAGCAGAGCGAAGACGCCCCCGTTTTTGATGATGTGTGGGAGCGCATTCGCTACCAACTGTCTATTGATGTACCGCAAAACCGCCCTGTTGTTACCGAGCGTAATTACTATGCGCGTCATCAAGCTTATTTAGACCGCATTTCAAAACGCGCAGAACCTTACTTACATTTTATTGTTGAAGAAGTAGAAAAGCGCGAAATGCCTATCGAAATCGCCCTTTTACCTATTGTAGAAAGCGCATTTGACCCATTTGGCTACTCTAATCGCAGTGCTTCGGGTATTTGGCAATTTATGCCAGCCACTGGCGAGCGTTTTGATTTAAAACAAAACTGGTGGTACGACGGCCGACGCGACATAGTGCAATCTACGCGTGCTGCCCTTGATTACTTATCGTATTTACACAAAACCCTTGAAGGCGATTGGTTAAACGCCATTGCCGCTTATAATTCAGGCGAAGGGCGTTTAATGCGTGCGATTAAAAAAAATCGTAAAAAGCATTTACCAACAGACTTTTGGTCTCTCGACTTACCAAGCGAAACCACCGCGTATGTACCAAAGCTTTTAGCCCTTGCCGATTTATTAAAACGCGCTGATGAGTTTAATGTAAAGTGGAAACCGGTTATCAACGCGCAAGTTGTAGAAGTGGTTGATGTAGGCACGCAAATTGACCTAGCGCTGGCCGCAGATATGGCCGATATGACTCTTACTGAATTATACAGGCTAAACCCAGGCTTTAACCGCTGGGCGACCGACCCTAACGGTCCGCACTTTTTACTATTACCCACCGATAAAGCGGAACAATTCAGCCAAAAGCTGGCGCAAACAGATGTTAAAGACCGCTTACGCTGGCAGCAATACACTGTAGCGCGCGGAGATAGCCTATCGGTTATTGCTAAAAAGTTTACCACCAGCACCAGTGCTATTCGCTCGCTTAATAAATTAAAGTCAAACACCATACGTATTGGCCAACAGTTATTAGTACCCTTAACCGATGGGGCAATTAATAGCGAACATTTACCTAAGCAAATGCGTTTAGCTGCTAATAAAGCTACCCGTACTAAGCTGTCGCACACGGTTAAAAGTGGCGACACCCTGTGGGACATTAGTCGCGAATACGATGTCACCATGGATGAGCTGGCCTCGTGGAATAAACTGAAGAAAAACTCAGTATTGCGCTTAAATCAAAAGCTCATTGTTTATAAATCAGCGAGTAAACCACAAGCAACTGCAAGTACTAATCGCACCATTACGTACAAAGTACGCCGTGGTGACTCGCTTGCACGTATTGCGTCTAAATTTAATTTAACCGTAAACGAAATTATTAAGTGGAATAACTTAGCCGGCCAAAAGTATTTACAGCCAGGCCAAAAGTTAAAGCTTAAGGTTGATGTAAGAAGTAGTTAACCAACGGTTTAATAATTAAAAAAGGAGCGCATGCGCTCCTTTTTTTGTACATATAAGCAGTTAATACCAATTCGCTTAATTAAATGCTCTATTTTGAGGCCGGAAAAAGGTGTTAATAGCTAGGCAATAAATTCGCTATTTAGTTGTTCTCGGCAATTGCTCCTGCATGGCTCTACCTTCTGCATCCATGCAGTCGTAAATGAGCATTTTTTAACACAGGTAGCGACACGTTTAACCCCGCAAAATGATTAAGCATTATTGCGCATTGATGTGACTAAGCTGGTAATTTTTCAAGCCATGCTTTTAACCACGGCTCTGCTACAGGCCATGGCTCAAAGTCTTCGCAGGCATCTATTTCTAAACGGTTTCCTACTGGCTTAGCTTGCAAGTCACGAAGTAGCTCATCAAAGCTGCGCCCTGCACCGCAAAACGTATCGCCGTAGCATCTATCGCCCATGGCTATAACACCAAATGGCTTATCAGTTAGCATCGGAAATGTGCTATTCATAGCAAAGTAGAGCCCTGCTAAATTGCTAGGTACATCGCCTTGCCCTGTGGTAGAGGTAACAACTAATATATGTGAGGCGTTTTTAATATCATCAAGTGAGGCCTCACTAATAACGCTCGCAGTGTGCCCCGCTTTTTCAATTGTATTTGCAACGTCGTAGCTTAAACGTTCTGCACCGCCGTTAACGCTGCCTACAAAAATACTAATATGTGCCATTAATAATCCTTTTCTTGCTGTGGCCAACCTAGTTGCTTACATATACAAAGCATGTCTTCACCTAGTGGCGCTTTAATTACGATGGGTTTATGCGTGTAAGGGTGCACAAAACTAAGCTGCGTTGCAAATAGCATTAACCGCCTCAGTGCAAAATGCTCCCTAAAAAATTGATTATGCTGGTTATCACCATGGTTTACATCACCAATAATAGGTATTGATAAATGATTAAGGTGGCGCCTAATTTGATGCTTTCGCCCCGTTTTTGGGAAACACTCTACGAGCGAGTAACGCACCGTGGGGTATTTACCAATAGGAATTGGTAGCGTGGCTTGATGCAGACAATTAAATTTCGTTTGCGCCGCTTGTGGCGCTTTATCTTGCGTGGCAAATTTGTCAGCTATTTTATCAAGCTCTTCTTTTAACGGTTTATCTAAAAACACCGATTCAGGCGCAAAACCACGTACAAGCGCTAAATAACGTTTTGTTATAGTGCCTTCAATAAATAGCTTGTTCATGTCTCGGGCAGATTCTGAACTTAAAGCAAATAGCAGCACACCTGATGTTGGTCTATCTAGCCTGTGCACCGGAAATACATGTTGCCCTAATTGGTCGCGCAGCATCTGCATTGCAAATTGAGTTTCGTGTTTATCTAAAAAAGAGCGATGAACCAATAAGCCTGCGGGCTTATCTATGGCAACAAAGTATTCGTCTTGGTAAAGAATATTAAGCTCGCCGTACTCTACAGGTTCACCCTTTTCAGTCATGGGGTTTACCTAAAAAAGCATCAAGTTCACTAAGTAGCGTTATAATTTCGCCGCTGCCGGTTTTATCCACTAACGCCATCTCTGCCATAGGCGCAATGGCAAAATTTTGCGGCAATGGTTGGCTGAGCGTTATTAATTGCTGCATTTTTTCAATAAATACAAACTGTAACCATTGCTCAAATGCCATGGTATCGTGACAAAAAGGCACTTGAGATTGTAATTTATGCGCCTCTATTGGCGTGCTTTGCCACAGCTTATGTTTTTTTAAAAGTGTGCTTAATTGGTTTAAATAAGCCTGCGTTTGCTGATACATAACCACTCTTCTTTTTACGTTATAGGGCAATTATACCCTGTTCCCTCAATGCCTGCTATGGCGTATAATTAAGGTAATTTTGCAGTAAAAACAATTGAGATAACGATGAGCGAACACATAGCGACACTTGGCCAACTTTTAGATGGCGCCGGTACACAATGGCGTGCTTTTGATATTGGTAGGCATATTACTAAGCTTGATAAAAAACAGTTTTTAGCTATTGAGCAAGCGCAAGTTCCTTATCCTTATCCGCTTGCGGGGCATGCATGGCTGGCTATTCAATTTTGGGATAGCAAAGCAAGTAAAGAACCTTATGTATGGTTTTTAAAGTTTCCACTTGATGAGCAAAGTAAATTAGTGAGCGCGAGCCGCGATCATTTCGCTAATATGGTAATTGAAGCCCTAGGCAGCGAGATTACCGGCGAGCAAGCCGATGGTAAGCTAGATAATAACCCTTATGTGTTTACCCCTAATGCAAATAAATTAGCGGCTTTTAACGCCCAACTTAAAGTATTGTTAAAGCAACCAGCCTCTAAATATTACGAGCACACGCAGCTGTACTTTAGTGGCGCTTTAGGTTTTGATGATTGGCAAAGCGTTGCGCTACAAGGGATTGCCGATTTTGCACTGCGCTTAAATAACGACAACAACTTAGCAAACTTGCAAAAAGCTTGGCCGCATTTACCACTAGAGGTATTGCAGCCTTTGAGCGCCATGCTTGAACATGTAGAAATACCGCCATCACTCAGTGAGCTTTTAGTCGCCTATGGCCACACTGCCATTGAAAATAACGATACAATTGCACTAACTGCCGCACTGCGCTCGCTTTCAAAAGGCCAAGCCCAAGGGCTGTGTACACAACTAGTAGATGCTGCATTAAGCTCATCTGTTGGCACTGATTCAGATGTACTTTTAACGATTGCAGGGCGATGCTTTTCTCAACTAGAAGAGCCTGAACGCTTACATATTTTTATGGATAATTGTGCGCACCACCAGCAAATTGCCGAGCTATTTCCCAGTATCTTTGCTGATTTAGTTGCAATACCCACTATACGCCCACACTTACTAGGCTTATTACGTAAAGAAAACCGCAGCGAAACGCTCGCTCGCGCAATTGGAAGGTTGTTCTCTTAATGGCTACTTTGTGGACGTTTATCGCCATTGGCGCTGTAATTTACTTATTTTGGCTAAACCGAAAAGTAGCAGAAGCTGCTAACAGTCATGCCGCGCGCCAAGCTGAGCAATTACAGGTTCAGTTAATGAGCGTAGCGTGCACAAAACGCCGCTTTGGCATTTTAAAAAATGGCAAACCGGGGATCAAAAGCGAATTTATGTTTGAGTTTTCAAGTGATGGCGAAAATGCCTATCAAGGTATTTTAATTATGGAAAATGAAATGCTAAAAAGCGTTGTTGTGCCGCCACACAAAATTTAACTTTAATCGTTAAAACCGGTGGGGTTAAAGTGAAACCACTAAAATAAGTTAATACATAAAACTAAGGCGTAACAAAAGTTACGCCCCACTCTTACAGCATCCTGCTTGTTATCCTTGACCCAAAATCCGTATTATCATCCCCTGAACGAGTAAACAACCCTATTTACCCTCAACATTGCATCCTGCAAAATCCATAACCATCCTGGCTAACCCACGTAAACTAACGCTTGGCTACTTGCTGTAGCATCATCCTTGGTCATCCTTTTAAGTAGCTCCTGCCACTTTAAATGCATCCTGCATTTTCCACTTGCCGCCTTGGCCATCCTGCGTAAACTAACGCTCCTGCTACTTCCTGTAGCCTCATCCGTAAATATCCTTAAGTAGTTCCAACTACTAAGCGCTTCATGCACTTCCTAGTTCGTCCTTGCGTCCTTTTTAACTTGTCCTTTATGCTTCCTGCTAGCATCTGCTATGTTGCCTATTCCGTATCCTTGGCAGTAGCTTAGTCATTAAGCTATGTCGTCTTGACAAGTTAAATACTACGCGAGTTTGGGTTTCATCCTACTAGGTAAACAAAATTAATTTTTCGTAATATATATGAAAAAATATAAAACCACATATAAAACAAAATCTTACCCTTCTAAAGCTGCATTTGTGAACGACCGTAACTGATAATGCGCACGCCAATGTAAGATATATCTCACGGGCATATGTCCGTAATGGCGCTTATCGCTTACAGACTTACTTTGCATATGGTTTAAAAAGAAGCTCTCCGGATACTTTATTAAAGGCAAGTGCTTTAAAAGTGCTAAATCCTTCTGATTTAAAAAACGTATTATGCTCTTGGCGTGTAACAAAAACGGCAAGCCCTTTAGCCCCTGTGTTTTGAGTTGCTAAATCATCTAAGCCTCGTAACAGGTATCGCCCAAGCCCGTGGCCTTGCACGTGCGGGTCTACCGCAATAAACGCTAAATAGTAGTAATCGCCAATCTCATTAAGCGCAGTGCGTATTGTTTGCTCTTTTTCTATTAGTTGGTTGGTTTGCAAATACCCTGCGCTCAGCATTAACTTTAAGCGCCAATGCCAATAACGCTCTGGTTGTAATTGGCTGCTCGACTCAAATACACACGCCACTGCTTTTAATTTATCATCGCGGTACAAGCCTATTAATGGCAGTTTTTCTTGCCAAAAAGCACTGAGCTCTTCGCGTATCACTGAGCGTAATTTTTTCTCGTAGGCAGCCATATTATGTTGATCATAACCTAATAAATTTTGAAGTAGCGGATCATCATGATAGGCCTGATAGATTAAACTCCCTGCAGTGCTTATATCTTCAGGGGCAAGGTATTGTACGCTTAATGTGTGCTCATTAGAGGTGACTGTCATTGTGTATCCTTTTTGCTTTACTACCCTCAACGTTGCCAAACTATTTACCGTATATAAAGTAATTAGCAATTGTATGGCGAAGATGTTTATCTATACTGCAAGTTAACTATATACCTAAAGCAAAAATACCGTCAATTCAGCGAGAGTTTAACTAGCAAAGCCTATAGTCTGGCTCTAAGCTTGGTTTAATTTAATCAGATGGAGTAATAATATGGATACGACAAAACACGATATGAAAACGTTGTTTGCACAATTGGGTTTACCTAGCTCAGAACAACAGATTGACGATTTTATTGCTTCTCACACACTAGAAGACACAACGCTTTTACAACAAGCTCCTTTTTGGGATGAATCACAGCAGCATTTTTTAGCAGAATCGCTAGCAGAAGATGGCGCGTGGAGTGAAGTAATTGATGAACTTGATGTGAGGCTTCGCCAAGAAGGTAAGTAATACTAATTTGCTTAATTATGCGACCTATTTTGAGGCTCGATAAACGTGTTTATAGCTAAGCAAAAATTAACTATTTGCTTGTTCTAAATGTAAAATTTTTAACACAGGTAGCGACCCGTTTAGCCCCGCAAAATGATTAAGTAATATTGCGAATTGGTATAATCCCCCCCTCTGCTTATACCAAGGCTTTATGCGCCTTGGTATTGTTGCTACTATAGCACCCGCGCAGCAAACACTTGCTGCGCTTATATATTAAAGAGTTACAAATCTAATGAATGCAGTTGTATTTGATGCAATTAAAGTCCTTCTTGATGAAGGCAAAACCCCTACTGTTGCCCTAACTAAAAGCCGTTTAGCACAACCTGTGCCTATGCCGGTTATTATTGCCGCAGTAAGCCAATATAAAAATAACCCTGATTCAATTCATAATTTAATGAAAAACCCTGAGCAGAGCATCGTTGAGCCTAAAACATCTCAACTCGATCGCATTGAGAAAAAACTCGATAGGTTGCTAGCCCTGTTAGAGCAAAAATAATTTGAGACTATAAATGTTCGTTGTTGATTTAACGTTTGACTGCTACCAAGACACCACCCTAGAGCACGCCGAGCAAGCCATTAACCGATTAGTTAATGCACTGCGTTTTAACGGCCAAATTATGGGTGAAGAATTCCCAACTGTACTAAAAGATGGCTATTTTATTACCCGTGTAATGTGCCCAACCGAAGACGCCATGCACCCATTAAATAATAGCCCTTTTGTAAAACACAGTATTGAGAAGCTGCACAGTGCAGGTTTACTCGCCCCTAAAATAAAAGTTATCGGCCAAGACATTCACTCAAACGGTGCCGATACCTGTAAATCGCCTTCAAGCTATATTTTATACACAACCTATGTGCATACCTGTAGCCCACTGTATTGTGGTGATGACTTTTTACCCGTGCCATTGTTTACTATTCCGGCCATTGCTAATGGGGATTATAAAACACTCATAAAATGGCAAGAAGATTGGCAAGCCTGCGATCAAATACAAATTAACGGCGCTACTCGGTGTGAATTTCCAGCGCTTGAAGAAATATCAAGCACACAAAGTGACTTATACCGCCGCGGTAAAGACATTGCTAAACGTATCCGCTTTTTAACTCAAAAACCGGTTTATTATTATTTATACCGTGTAGGCGGTGTAGATAAAGCCTCAGAACTTGAGCGTAAATGCCCTAGCTGCAATAGTGAGTGGAAATTGCCAGAGCCTTGGTTTGGGTTATTTGATTTTAGGTGTGAGCCATGTGGGTTGGTATCTAATGTTTCGTGGGATTTTCAGTAACTAAAAGCCTGCACTTTGCAAAATAAAGTTACACACCTTGTACAAAATCAGCTTAATGCATTGCACTAAGCTGATTTTTTAATGCTCAATTAAATTAAGTAAAGGCCGCGAGTAAGGCTACAATATCGCTCTTTTCGCTGTAATAACTAAGCAACCTTTAACGCATCTTGCACAGGGCTTATCCTGCACAATAATTAACGATTACTGCACATTGGTTTAATTAATCTAAACCTCAAGCGCTTTTAAAAAAGATTCTATATTGGGTGCAAGTACATGATGAGGCTTTTTACCTACGTACTCTAAACATACCTCACCGGTATTTACCTGCACGGTAACCAGTAAGTCATCTTGCTCAGTTAAACCAATGAATAGGGTTTCTGGCTGCTTTAATTTTCGTTTCATTAATACATGACCGGTAATATTTTGTTGCAGCAGGTCAAAATCATCTTTATTCCAAGCTTGTAATAACTCCACACGATGACCATCTATGCTGGCTAAAATGCTACCGCCATACATGTGCCCATAAAACTCATCAACCCCTGCTGGGAAGTTCAGCTCAAGCGCGCTAGCTAAATCTGATAATGAACCTGCGGGGGTTTGCAAAGCACTTTTCCATTGAATATTGCCTTGTGCGTCTACCTCGCCAAACTCGCAAGGGCTAGGCCATTGTTCATCGTGTGCCATAAGCGGATATTTAGCGGTATTATTAACGGTTTTTTCACAAAATTGCGTGTGAAGTTGGGCCATTTGCATTGCAACAGACATACTGCGAAACTCATTTAAATTAGATATAATGTCCCTATTGTAACTATTTAAGAGCAAACATGACAGATTACAGCAATTCTCCAGACCTTAAAGGTAGTGTGTTAGGACAATCTACTGAATATGTAGATGTATATTCGCCTAGCTTGCTTTTTCCTATTGCCCGCAAGTTAAATCGTGATGCTTTAAATATTGACGAAGCCGAGTTGCCCTTTAAAGGCCAAGATATTTGGACAGGTTATGAGCTTTCGTGGTTAAACGCTAAAGGTAAACCGCAGGTTGCCGTGGCGCTGTTTACTTTTGCGTGCCAAAGCAGCCATATTATTGAGTCTAAGTCGTTTAAACTTTACTTAAATAGCTTTAATCAAACCCGCTTTGAAAGTATTGAGGTGGTAAAACAGCATTTAATTGAAGACTTATCAAATGCGGTAAATAGCGATGTAGCGGTAACGTTATACGCACCTGATGACTATAACTGCTTACCTTGCACGCCATTACCTGGGCAATGTATTGACGATTTAGATATTGAAATAGATAACTACGATATTGACGCCTACTCACTTAAATCAAAAAGTGACACCCTAGTTACTGAGACCCTGCATAGCCATTTGCTTAAATCTAACTGCTTAATTACCTCGCAGCCAGATTGGGCCAGTATAATTATTCGTTACACTGGTGAGCAAATATGCCATGAGGCACTCTTGCGTTATTTAATTTCATTTAGAACCCACAATGAGTTTCATGAGCAATGTGTAGAGCGTATTTATAGTGATTTAACCACGCAGCTAAACATTAAAGAGCTTGAAGTCTATGCGCGTTATACACGCCGCGGTGGGCTGGATATAAATCCGTATCGCTCAACGCACTATAACGATACGCCTTTTGCGGTAAAAATTAATCGCCAGTAATACCAATCGACTTAAATATCACCATAAAAAAGGAGCTTAAGCTCCTTTTTTATACCCGTTATAAGTTAATCAATGCGCTTAGTCGGAATAGGCATAGCGCACACATCAACATAATTATGGGCGTATACAAACCAAGGTTCGGTATGATTTTTTCGCGCCTCAATCAATTCTCTAAATGATTGCGAGTCTGTTTTCATAACATTAAAGGTGCTTTTATCACGCTTAATATCGGCTAATACCTCAATGTTTGTAATTGGGTTAAATGGCGTATTAGCAACAGGCTTACGCTGTAAACGATTAAAGTGCTGCATACCTTCAAGCACTCTTCCAAATACGGTAATATTTTTATCAAGGTAGCGCGGAGCTTGGCCAATGGTGACAAAAAATTCAGTGCTTGCACTGTTTATCTCATTGCCACGCGCCATGGCAAACACACCGTGGCAATGTACCTGCCAAGTTTGTGTATTAGAGGCGTTTTGTGCGACAGCAAAACCGTTTAAAAACCCCGTTACAGGCGCGTAACCATCGCCTTGTAGCTCTGTAATTTTAAGCGGCTGTGCGGTGCTATGGTAAAACTCTGCAGGCACAGTTTTATTAGCCGTTTTAATTGCTTTATTGCCTGAGCTGTCGCCTCCTTGTGCCACAAACCCTTCAACAAAACGATAAACACGGGTATTTTTATAAAAGCCTTCTCGTGCAAGTTGTTTTATGTGCGCAGTATGTTTAGCTGCAAGCTGTGGGTTAAGCTCAACATAAGCCGCCCCTGTAGGCAGCGTAATTTTTAAAACATTTTGCCTGTCTACATTTCGCCATTCGTGCGCTTTAGCATGCTTTATTACCTCGCTTGCGCTACGGGTTGGGGTTTGTTGAGTGCCCGCGTGTTGCTCTGTGTATTGGGCGCAGCCAGTTAACCCTGTTATTAGTGCTGCTAAATATAGTCCTTTCATATAATCCTTATACTGCCTATTTAGTCCCAATCAAACTTATAGAGTAAATCAACATTTTGATTTAAACCACTGGTGATCTCTACATAAAACTGCGAAAGCAGCTGATAGCGAATAGCGACCTCGCTGAGCGAGTCAAATACCCCTACGCTGTATTTAACTTGTAAGCTAGGCGCTACATAGCCAGATATTTCAAGCTTAGTGTTATCGCCAGAGCCCGTTGAACTTAAGCTTACATCAGATAAACCAATGGTTTCGCCAACTTTAGATACAACGCCTTCACTGCGGCTCACCCCTTGTGAGAGCAATAACTGAGTAAGCATGGCATCGCTTGAACTGTCGCCCTCGCCTAGCGGCTGCCCATTAAGTAAATAGGCCAGCGCTTGTGCTTGATCCATTGCCGGCTCAGAAAACACTTTTAAGGTAGGTTGTTCAACGTTACCAGTAAGCGTAACACCTGCCACAACATCGTTTGCTGTGGTGTCTGGATTACGTATGGCTTTAATATTTAAAAATGGTTGCTCAATTGAGCCACTAAACCCTATTTGCCCAGTACTAATAATTAAATCTTGGCCAAAAGCTAAATACGTACCATCAATTAAATTTAGCTCGCCGGTGGCAATTATAGGGGCACCTTGGCTCATTTTGATGGCTAAATCGCCCGCTATTTTCGACTCAAGACCAAACGATTCTATTTTTACATCGTTTTTAACAATCACTTTTAAATTTACATCGTAATCAAACGGCACGTTTTCTGCCGTTTCAGTTTGTTGATCAACAATAATCTCATCGTCGCTCACTTGAACGGCGCCCTCTGGCAGCTCTTCAATCATTACCCTGCCATAAGGCACAATCACTTCGCCAGACAGCTTTAATGCATTATTTGCAAGTCCAATGGTTAAATCAGGCGATACTTTAAACGTCACGCCTTGCTGCGCACGTACAAAAAACTGCTCGCCGTTAACGCTTACATTTACCTCAGGCTGGGCGCCTTGCCAATCTACGTCGCCGGTTAGGTTGATTTTACCGCCTTGGGTGTCGTTTAAATTACCTTTAATTGTGGCGGTGGTTTTATCAAATAAAATGTTTACGTTAGATTTTTGTAACACCACCGGCAACTGCTCACCTTCTAAATTGATATCACTGACATTTAGTTCACCATTTAATAGAGGGTCTTGCAAAGTGCCGGCTACTGCCACGTTTCCTGTTATATCGCCTTTTAATTGCTCAAGGGTTTCGAGAAAGGGATGTAAGTCTGATAGCAATATTTTATTTATATTAAGGTGACCGTTTAATGTTTGCTGATTTTGAATACCATCAATATTAATTTCGGTGGCTATTTTACCTAGCACACTTGAACGTAAATCGGCCTCTAGCTTACCCGTTTGAGAGTCAGTGTAGGCACTAACTTTTAGCGTTTCGATGGGTAATCTAAACCGGTCTTCCTCAGAGGTAAGAACAGCAACAAGGTCGTGCGCATTTAAATTAGCGCGAAGTGTTTTTAAAGCGCCCTCGTTCCAATTTGCAGCAAAGTCGCCGCTTATATCGCCACGCGTACGCATGTTATCTGGTAAAAAGTGTTTAAGCTCTTCAAGCGCTAAATTGCTCAACGTAGCATTAAATTGACCCAAGTTTTTAGTTTGCGCAAGGGTGTTAATACATAGCTCACTTTTGTTTGAGCGCCAGCAATGCGCACTCACATCAAAATCGCTGGTTTGGGTATTAAACATCACCGCAATTTTTTTACTATTACTAAAGCTGAGCTTTTTGTCACTTAGCGTTATATTACTGAGCGAGCCATTCCACACGTCATTATTGAGCTTACCGGTTACTTCAAGCTCAGCAGCGCCTTGCTCTGCATCTATGGCGGCAACCAGCTGATGGTCGGTTTTATCGCCAGTGGCAGTTAGCTCAACACTATTAATTACCTGATCAGCAACCATTGCTGAGCCTACGTTTAAGCTCACATCGGTTTGCCAATCTGCGGCTGTATCGAGCTGGCCTTTAAGGGTGAGTTTATTAACGTTTATGTCGTTATACATAAAGTTATCGAGTAATAACGATAAATCAACGGCGGGGGTTAAACGGGGTCCTCTAACTTTTAAATCGGCCTTACCGTTTGCAACGAATGGCAGATTAGTTTGCTCATTTCCTGTCAATGTTACTTTTCCGTCAACCTGCCAGGTGTCGTCAACTTGCCCGCTCAAGGTTAATTTATTGGCACCGCTACTTAAATATAGGCTGTCTATGTTGGCTTTTAGCGTATTGTTAAGTGTAAAGTTTGAGGCAAATTCAAGCGGTGTTTGGTTCAGTTTACCTGCAAGTTGTGTATTATCCATTTGCAAGTGCCAGTTTTGCCCTTCGCTGTTAAAGCGCCCTTCTAGCTGGCCAGAGATATTACTTGTAAGCGCATCTGTTAAGTATTGTGCTTTTAAGCTATTTAACGAACCGGTAAAGTCGGCTTGTATGCCCTTTTGCCAATTAACATTACCTTTAAATATTGCACTACTATCGTTTGCGTTTAGGCTTAAGGTACTTAGCTGCGCTTGGCTAAGCGAGCCGTTTAATTGCGTGTTTAGTACTACAGCTGGATAGGCACCTAATTGGCTATGCGCCTTTAAACTTAGCGTGTAATCATCCGCATTACCCGAGGCTGATAAATCAACATTATTTACTTTTAGCTCGTTACTTTGAGCGTCAATCAACCATTGCTCAACTTTACCGGTAAGTTCAAACGGATAATTTTTTTGTTTTAAATTAGCCGTTGCCGTTAAATTTAATGGGTACTGACCAGTCGTGTGTAAATTTATATTTAAATCAGATAGGTCACCACTTAACGCTAAATTCGCTTGGTGCAAGTCGCTGTTTAGCGCTACTTTAGCGTTTATTGGTAAATTACCTGCAAGCTCACTAGTTAACTCTGTATTTAATTGCCATTGTTGGTACTGCGCGCTAAGCGTTTGTAAGTTAACTTTTTCATCTTCTACATTTAATACAAGCGCTATATTTTCGATTGTGTGAGTTTGCTCACCTTGCTCAATATCCACCTTTTTAACGTCAAACTGCTCTACCCGTAAATTAAGGGGCGATGTAAATTCTATATCAGGTAACGCAGGCAGCGCTGTTAGCGCCTGGCCTTGATTAGCCGTTGCTTGATTAGATGAAGCGGGTTGCTCTTTAAGCTTTACCAATACATCACTAATAGTTAGGCTTTTTAGTGCTAAGGTTGCATCTTCAGCTTTCGCTGCAAGGGTAAAGTTATTTACGGTTACATCAGCACTGGGGTGATTTAATACAAATTCGTTTATTGCTACATTTTTAACGGCAATATTAAAGGGAAACGTAATTTTAGCTAATGGCTTTTGGTTGCTCTGTTGTGTGGCTTCAGGTGTATTGCCAAGGGCAAGTTTGATTGACCGCGCACTTACATTTTCAATACATAGGCCATCGCACTGCCACCAAAATAAATCTATTTTAAGCTGCTGCGCTTTAAAATCTGTACTTTGGTTTTTAAAGCTCACATTAAACGGGTTGTTATATAAAAAGCGCCCTTTTTTAATCTCGATATGTAAGCCATCCACCATTTTATTGGCACTATAAGCAATAAATTGATTACCGGGCGCAGTAAATAACAAACAAAATATAATAACGGCAAGCGTGATTAAAACGCCGATGACGGCGGCGGATATTTTTTTAAATACTGACATTAAATTTCTGGCCCTATGGTAATGCTTAAACGTGTGCTTTTACTTTCTTTAGTAAGCCCCCATGCATGGTCTACTTTTACGGGGCCAATGGGTGTTAAATAACGAAAGCCAAAGCCTGCGCCCACTTCAAAGTCGTCCGAAAAGTCATTTGTGGCAGTACCGCCATCAACAAATAAAGCTGCGCGCCAATTTTGTGCAAATTGGTAATTGTATTCAATAGTACTGGTTAGTAAGTATTTACCACCAATTAAATCACCGTCTTCATCTTCAGGAGAAATAGACTGATAAGCAAAACCACGTACACTTTGATCACCACCGGCATAAAAGCGCAGCGAGTAAGGTACGTTTTCAATATTATCGACCAGCATGGCGCCCACGTTTGCTTTTAAAAAAACTAAGTGTTTATCTAAATAGGTTCGCAGCCACGCATGCTGCAGCTGCACCCGCACTAAGTTTGTGGTTGAAAGTACATCATCTAAACCAAATTCACCCGAAATTAGCCACTGCTCACCCCAATAAGGTGTTGTGCCTCCTTTTGACTTTTTACGGGCATAGCTAATACCAGGCATAAGCATTTCGGTGCTTTCTTCTGGTTCATCACCAATGCGGTATGTTTCTTGGTCTCGACGTAAAAAGGCCGTGCGTACCCATTTATCTTCAGTTAACCATTGGCGCTGCAGTTGGCCGGTCAGTATTTCACTGTATATGTCATCGGCAAGTTCATCTTCTAACTTGTAACCCACTGATAAACGCCATAAATCGTCGTTAGGGTCATCTACCGGAATGGTGTACGCCATAGAAATATCTTGCTGTTTCTCAGCTACATTTAAATTGCTTTCCAGATAATGCCCATCTTCTGTGATCCAGGGTTTACTCCATTTAAAACGCACTTTCGGGCCCAGCTCGGTATTAAAGCCACCGCCTACTTCGTAGCTATTAGCAGGTTTGTGTAGCACATCAATATTTATAGGCACTTGTCCGTTGGCTCTTGCTGGTATATCGGCATAAATACGCACGCTTGCAAAATACGGTGTGCTTGAGAGCTCAAGGTTATAATCGGCAATTTGTGTGGCTTTATAAGCTTGCCCTTGGGTAAAAGGTGCAAGTGAACGAATGTATTTTTCTGCGGGGGTTTCGCTGGCAATGATTATATTGCCATACGTGTAGCGCACGCCGGTATCTATATTAAATGTAATATCGGCACTGTTTTTTTGCACTGATACCGCAAGCTTTCGGGCTGGCCATTTAGCATCAAAATAGCCTAGCTCTAATAGCATTGACTCTATTTTTTTATGAGCTGAGTCGTACCTGCCATGATTAAGAACATCGCCCTGGGTTAAATTTAAGTTTTTAATAACGTTTTGTAATTGCGAGTCGTTTTTACCCTCACCATTAAGCGTTATATTAATAGCTTCTATGCGCGTTGCAGGGCCGCGCTCTACTTTAACGATAAGCTCTTTGTCGTCTTTATCAAACTCAATGTCTACCGTTGGGTTGTAATACCCCAGCGCTTTAATACTGCTTTGCACTTGTTTTTTAGCATAGCGGCGCAAGGTTCTGGTGGGTTTTTCGCCAACCAGTTGTTTTAAATATAGCTCAACGTTACTTTCTAACTCGCCACTAATCCCTTTAATTTCGTAATCTTCAATTACCCTTTGCTCAGCGCTGGCTTGAGTGCTTATAAAAAAAGCTAAAAAAAACACAAAACGTAATAACTGTTTGAACAAGTAAATATCCTTACTTTTTATTCTTTAAAATTTAACCACCAATGAGTTGCATACTACCATAGCCATAATGAGCAACACATTAACTTAATAGTAATCTTGAACCAAATTTCACTCCCTTTTAAAGCCTATAGAGTTAAAATTAATACGCTTTAAAGCAATATTTTGGTTACAATAGTGGCTACGAATACAAAATTAATTTTAAATGAGTTTTTAATGCAATTCCCTGATGATGATAACGGCCAACTTTTAGCCGAAATAGCCGCCGCTGGCGTTGATTTAAGCAAAATGCACCAAATCGATTTTTTCATTTTATTTGAACAACAAGCTGATGCTGAAAAATTTGCCAAAGAAATAATCTCTGATGCATTAGTACAAAGCGCAAACGTTGAAAAGTGTAAAGACACTGGCGTGTGGGAAGTGATTACTCATGTACAAATGGTGCCAGAGCACACATTGCTTGGCCAAGCAGAGCAATACCTTGAAAGTATTGCTAATAGTTACAATGGCTATGGCGATGGCTGGGGTTTAATGGACGAAGACGCCGCTTAACAAAAATCAGTTAAGCTTAGCCGCTTAACTGATTAGCTTTTCTAAAGCTGCCAGTGTAATCAAATAATTTATCAGATACCTTCCAGCCATACTTTTTACTTTTACGCGCGATAACAAAATCGGGATGCACTAAATCAAACTGTGCCTTAATAACCTGCTCAGCACTTTTAAATTCGACAGGCGCTTGCCCCTGCCCTAGGCGTTTACCAAACTGTTTATTAAAAATATACTGCCCGCCTTTACTGGCAAGGTTATATACCTCATCGCAACTTGCACCATCTTCATCAAAGTAGGTTATTTTAATTAAATCATCTTTAAGTTTTACCACTGATAACCCACTACAGCGCAGTACTAACGCATCTTTTAAATTAAGGGCGTTACGTAGCTTGTCGTCGGGGTCGGCCATTACTGCGCCGCAATCATGGCATTTACGAGCTGCTATATCGTTTTGAGCGCCGCATTGTTCGCACTCTTTAAACCTAAACCGATAATCGCATTGCTCTTTATGGCCTTCGTCATCTTCTAATAAACCTTGGCAGCGCCGGCCAAAATGCTCAACTACTTTGCCATCAGCATCAGTTTTTCCCCAAAAAATATTTGCAAACCCACACCCAGGGCAAAGCACTTGAACGGGCTCATTATCGCTATCACCTTTTTTATCGCCCACCTCAGGGTGAAATAAATCAAAGCCGTTGCCTGCGTAATCTATAACTAAGCAGTTTGTTTTTCCTTCATTTAGCCTAAGCCCACGGCCAACAATTTGCTGGTATAAGCTAACCGATTCGGTGGGGCGTAAAATAGCGATAAAATCGACATGCGGCGCATCAAATCCGGTAGTTAAAACAGAAATATTAACGAGGTATTTTATGTTTTTTTGTTTAAATTGATTTATTAATTTATCGCGTTCTGCATTGGGGGTATCGCCAGTTATAAGGGCACTTTGCTCTGCGGGTAAATAAGTTAAAATTTCTTGCGCGTGCATCACCGTTGCCGCAAATATCATCACGCCTTGGCGGGTTTCACTGTATTGTATTACCTGCTTCAGTATAGCTTGCGTTGCGCGCTCACTATTTTTTAAAAGCGCATTCATGTCATCAGTCGTATATTGACCAAACGCATTAGTAGCCAAGGACGAAAAATCATAATGACTAATTGCCGCGTCCACTTCATTTGGCGGCGTTAAGTAATTATGTTTGATCATATACCTGAGCGGTAATTCAAATATACAGTTTTTAAATGGACTTTCTTTATTACCTTTTACAAAACCATGGTAATGATGATGGTATATCCACCCCATTCCTAATCTATAAGGTGTGGCCGTTAAACCCAATACTTTTAACTGAGGATTATATTCTTTGAGCGTATTTATAACCTTTCCATATTGGCTTTTTTTATCACCATTTACTCTGTGGCACTCATCAATAATAAGCAAAGAATAATGCTCATTTAATTTATTTAAATTACGCGATAAAGACTGAACACTGGCAAAGGTAACTTGGTGGTTGAGTGATTTTTCTTTTAACCCTGCTGAAAATATACTCGCTTCTAAACCAAAACTTTTATATTTTTGTGCGTTTTGTTCTACCAACTCTTTAACATGTGCAAGCACCAAAATTTTTTGCTTAGCAATTCGCGCAAGCTCTGCAATAACAAGGCTTTTACCCGCACCGGTAGGCAGTACAATCACGGCAGGATCATTTGTTTTTCGAAAATGTAAAACGGTGCGCTCTACGGCCTCTTGCTGATACGGCCTTAATTTATAGCTCATGAAAATAGTAAATAGAATAACCAGAACTGCAGTTTAACAAATACTAAGCGACTGCGGGGAGTTTAAGGTAAGTTTTGGCCAATTAAATCTAGCGTACAAAGCGTAAGCCTTAGCCTAAGGTTTAGTTATTAAGTTATACGCCATTAAAAAGAGAAGCCGTGGCTTCTCTGTTACTTTATTAAGCTAGGTGCTTTTGTAAATCAACACCTTCAAACGCTTTAGGGCGACGACCACGACCGGTCCATTCAATCACTTCGTCATCTACTTCAATACGATACTTAGCTTTTACTTTAGTACGTTTATCTGCAGTACCGTCTTGTAAATCTTCTAACGTAAGTCCTTTTTCTTTTAAAAGATCCAACACTTCCTGTTTAGCTTGTAGCTGCTCAGTATATTTTGCAATCGCATCAGTGATTAATTGTTGTGCTTTTTCTAGCTCAGTTAATGATGCTGTTTTAATAAAAGATCGAACTTCTTTCATTTATATCTCTCTTGCTTGTTGGAGTTAACTTTTTAGTTTCAAAGCAAGTATAAACCCAACAATATATTTTTACCATGAGCAATTTTACTCCATAGTAAAAGGTATAAAAGCAAATACTTTAGCATGAGAAATCAGCATAAAATAAGTATAGTAATGGACTTTAATATCAAATAAAAAATATTTAACCTCTATTAATTTTTTAATAGAGGTTAATAAACTTATAAAGTTAAAGTCTATTTATCAATTTTTACACTACCACGGGTCATCTCTCTCATTGCCTCTTGGCTTAATTTTTCTTGGTAAGCAATTTGTTCAGGTGTTCTACACACTCTTGTTGCAATGTTGCTACCTGTGGTTTTTTCGAGTTTACATATTTTGCCATCGCTTTCACTGGCCTTAAGCGCTGCTGCACTAGTGCAACCTGAAGCTAAAATTACTAATAATACGGTACAAAGATGTTTCATTGTTTATCCTTAATTTAAGTGTGTTGAGGGAGTATGTCATAAGCAATTGTTACTCGTTCCATTTCACTATTTAGGGTATTAGTCCCATGCCAAAAATAGGATGGAAATTGAATAAGTTTGCCTTCCTCTGGTTTTAATGTTGTCTCAGGTAAAAGCTTAGTGTGCATATTAAATCCTGGCTCACCTAGCTTTAACCACCCTTCTTGGTTGGTTGATTCGGATATCAGCGTGGGTATAGATACATAAAATGGTGAACTCATCCAACCTTGGCTGTGATAATGATTTTTATGAAAACCTTTACCTTTCAGAATTACCGACCATGAATCAGTCACTTTAAAATCACCAACATTTCTTTTTAAAAAAGGGTGTTGATTATCTTTTGGAAGCCTTGTTAAAAAGCATGACGTTAACTCGTATAGCTCTTGCTTAAGCATTTTTAGTATCGGCAGTTGATAATCAAATAATTTTTCTGCGGTTTGAGAACCATTCACTAAAGATTGCTCTAAAGGGTGGTTTTGATAATAATGATACTGTTTTAACGTACCTTTAAGCTCAGTTAAAAAATCATCTATAGAAGCAAAGCCAGAAGGTGTTGCTATTTTCTCCTGCATAACAAATAAATCATAATTGCAGTAATATGAGTACAGCTCGCTTTTTAGTAATCTCAATGCTGTATTTTTAATACACAAGTACTCTTGGTTATATTCGTCTTGATTTAATAACTTATTTATAATGTTCAATGCGTGATCTGGTTTATCTATCGCAATATAGCTTTTGGCTAATTCTATGTACGCGTGATTATTCTTAAACCTATTACTGGCAGCTAAATGGGTCTCTAAAGATTCATCAAATAAGCTGTTTTCACGTTCGTAATCACCCACTATAGAAAACGCTTTTTGTGGGCAATTGCTTTGAGAGAGTATTTGCTTTGCTATTTTGTAAGCCTCAGTTTGCTTACCCGATGTATAAAGCTTTTGTGCAAGCTCAGCTTCCAGTGCAGTATTTTTTCCAGTTATTTTTAAAGCATGGTTATATGAGGATAAAAAACCAGAGTCTGCAGTTTCCCATAGCATTTGGTTTAGCCAATGATGACTGTCTAAATCTAGCGGGTTGATAGTTGTTAGTTCTGTATATATTGCTTTGGCTTTTTTAAACTTACCGGCTAAGTGATAGCAGCTGGCCATATTTTTTTTAGCTTCAACTAAACCAGGGCTTAATTTTAAGCTTTGCTCAAAAGTTATAATTGCTTTATCCCAAAAGCATAAAGCTTTTAAAGCCAACCCTTTACTATTGAGAATACTAGCATCAGCACCAAAATTGCGAATATAATCATCTGTGAGCCTATCGACCTCAGTAAACTTCTCAAGCTTTAAGTCTGTTTTTATTTTTGCACTGAGAATAACTGCATTTTGAGGGGATAGTGTAAATGCTTTATCAATGTATTCTTTTGCTTTAGTAAATTCATTCTTTTTAAAGTATAAAACAGAGATGTTATAAAGTGTTTCTATATCGTCACTATATATAGTCAATACATTTAAATATTGTTTTATTGACTTATCAGGTTCACCCAACAAGTTATATAATTTTGCTTTATTTACATTTAAATGAAAATGACGTGGACTTAGTTTAATGCCTTTTTCAATCTCGGCTAAACATAATATATAATCTTTTTTCTTTTGGTATGCTATAGATTTTAAGTGATGAAGGTGCGCTACAATACTCGATTCATTACTTTTAATCGAATTAGCAATTTTTAATGCCTTAAGGAAATTATTATTATTAATTTCCTTAAGGATTAAGTTGCTTACATCTTGAAATGACATGCCTTGGCTTTGCATATGTTCTCTTAAATAATAAAAAGGCCGATAATATACCGGCCTTAGCATTAAAGCTTATGCTTAGAATGAAATAGTTGTACCTACAAAGAAGTTACGACCGATGTACTTATACAACGTAGTATCTGTATTGGCATCATCATAATCGCTGTAATATGGAGGCTCTTCATCTGTTAGGTTATCTATACCACCACGTAACGAAACATGCTCGTTAAGTTGGTAAGTACCACTTAGTGTATGTGATACAAACGAGTCAGCTTCTGGTGAATAGTAATCCGCAGGGTCTCCATCAAATAATGCAACTGATTCTGTAACAAGCGAATCTACATACATCACTTTGTATGAAACAGTCCAATCATCACCGGCTGCACGTAAGCTTACATTATGTTTCCACTCAGGAATTGAGCCAGAACCACTTGATGCAACACCTACGTAATCTTGAATAGGCTCACCAGCAAACTCTTGTACTTCCCATTTAGAGATGTAAGAAGCTTCCCAATCAGCTCTCCACGCTAAGTCAGCAGCGTCAAAGCTATATTGAGCGTTGAAATCTACGCCCGATAGGTTCCAAGTAGAAAGGTTTTGATCAAGTGATGGAGTACCATCAAAGTTACCCGTTGCATCACGTACAACACCTTCACAAAGTGCAAAAGAACCACCTTGTCCACCTTCTTCACCCGCGCTATAACATTTATCTAGCTTAGTCGTAATACCAACAGAGCTTATTACGTTATCTACTTCAATATCGTAGTAATCAACAGTAAAGCTTAGCCCTTCAATTGGCTCAACAACAAGACCAACTGTAAATGTATCAGCAGTTTCAGGACCTAGGTCTGGGTTACCGCCAACAACCGCACGAAGTTGACCACTGTTTTGTGCAAACGTACCATCTGAAGGAATTAGGCCGGCTGCTGCATCAGAAGCACAGGCTGTTTGGTATCTAGAATCAAAGCCAGCACCACCAAAACCAGTACAAGGGTCTGTATAATTGGTGAAGCTATCTGACTGACCACCGTAAAGCTCACTTACACTTGGTGCGCGAAATGCTGTTGATAATACAGAGCGAAGCATAACTTCGTCTGTCATACGCCAAGTTAGACCTAACTTATAAGTAGTATCTGATCCAAATGTATCGTAGTCAAAGTAGCGAAGCGCAGCTTCTAAATCTAAAGACTGAACCAGTGGTAAATCATTCAATAGTGGAACAACAAGCTCTACATATGCTTCGTCAACTTTATAGCCACCAGAAGTTGGCTGTACAGCATTACCTGAACCGATACCTGATGAAGAGAATGCATCTGGTTGATTAAATGCTGATTCTTCACGGTGCTCTAGACCAAATGCAAAGCCAACAACACCAGAAGGCATTTCAAATAAATCACCCGAAATTGAAGCGCCTAAGTGGTGCATTTCTGTACCTGAAGTACCCTGATCGGTGTAACGCAAGTAATCGGCATCTGACTGTGAAAGCGCGCCTTCACCGAAGTAGTTAATACATGGAGCAGATGCATCGTTGCCTGTAACCGTGTAGTCACTAGGCGAACCTGTAACCGAGACACCTTCACAGTTTTCATTTACTGACGCTATCATTTTGTCTACGTTGATGTAGTTTTTAGAACGGTCAATAGCGCTATTTCGACCATATGTATAGAACACATTCCAAGCGTATTGATCAGCGATAAAGCCCTCTAAACCAGTTGTAAATTGTGCTGTATTTACTTCTTGCTCGAATACACGGCCACCCATTTCTGACATACGACGCAGCGGTAACATGTCTACATTGTCGCCAGGAGTTGCAAAATCATACAAGCCTGAGAATGGGTAAACTTCTGGGTTTTGACTTAATACCCAACTACGACCATCTACACTGTATGTGTAGTTGATAGGTGCTGGTGCCATTTGTTGCGTTGAGGTACGGTTTGTATAGTACGCTTCTGCAAAAAAGTTTAAGTTATCTGCTAATTCATAATTACCTAACACGCTCACATTATAACGAGTTGCAGGCGTAGATAAGTATGAAGCAGAAGAGTAGTTATAGGTATCGTTGCCTTCGCCACTACCCACATATGTGTGATAGCCAGTATCAGTTGATGAACCGTTACCGCCAGGCTCAAACTGAACTCTTCTACCATCATCTAAGATTGCATTCATACCTAAAGAGTTACCAGAACCGGCACAAAAACGCTCACCGCCACTTTCAGCGTATGGACATGCTGAATAATCTCGGTCGCTAGCACGTACAGTTCCACGGTCGTAAAAACCAACGTTTACAACAACATTACCTTTATCACTGCTCACACCAAAGGTGCTACTTAAGCTAGCTTCTTCACCGTCACCTTCACCTGTCTCTGCATAGCTGGCATCTAGCTCAAAGCCTTCAAAGTCATCGCGCATGATAATATTAACCACACCAGCAAGAGCATCAGAGCCGTAAACAGCTGATGCTCCGTCTTTTAAAACTTCTATGCGTTTTACAGCGCTAAAAGGAATGGCATTAAGATCCACGGTAGAAGATGCACCAGTACCTGAGGCAATCATACGGCGTCCATTAACAAGTACCAATGTACGTGATGAACCCATACCTCTTAAGTTAACAGTTGCATTACCATTACCGCCATTATTTACAGCAGCAGTTAATCCGCCCGACTGAGCGGTAAGGTTTTGTAACGCATCGGAAATATTTGAAATACCCTGAACTTTCATATCTTCAGTAGTAATAATGCTCACTGGTGAAGCGCTTTCAAGATCTGCACGTTTAATTCGTGAACCGGTAACCTCTATACGCTCTACCTTTTCAACTCCCTCTTCAGCAGCAATTGAATTTGCTGAAAATACAGCTGTAGATGCCGTACCAAAAGCAATCGCTAAGCGCACCGCTTTTGAAACTTGGTTATTTAACATTGGATTCTCCCTGAAATAATTTTATTTATATATTTATTATTTTAGCCATTAAATAAATAGCTTAAGAAGTGAAAGTACCGCTTCTTTTGTGAATGTTAGTATCAATATATAAACATAGTCAACATATTAAAAACCAATAATTCACATCAATTTAAATATAATTAATATTAGTTTATTTCGATAAAGGGGACAAAAAATAAAGTATGAATATACCAATAACCGGAACAATGCATTTTTGAAAATAAAACGTAAAATACTTCTACTTATTTACATTTTTAAAGGTGTTAACAAGGTAATTTAAAATTTATAAATGACAAGGTGACCAAGAACAATGTTTAACAAGTCGCCAAAAAGTAAAGGAATCGGGAGCTGCAGCTCGTATAGCCATTGGAATACCATCAAAGCTGCTAGATTATTAATGTGCAGAACAGAACAAATTTTAGTAATGGGGCTAGCTATTTGCGTCCTTTGTAAAGCGTTCCGATATATTCATTATTAGAGTCAACTAAAGCCTCTTTAAATGTTTTATCCCCTAACAATAACAACTGGCTAATATCCTTAGAGTTTAACGCCGCTTCCTTTAAGTCACTTAACCTAAAGATCAGCCCTTCGAGCTCTTGAGTAAATAATTGATAAGCGCGTTCTAAATCAATTTTTCTATTATTCAAAATAAACTGAAAAAAGTCGGGATACCGTGTTCCATTAACTGCGTGAGGGTGTACTTGCCTTTCAAGCTGGATAAGGTTATTTATTGTTTTTATCAAGCTATTAACCTGAGCATTATCATCTTTTTTCAGCTCATCAATTAGCTGCTTTAAAGGAGTTAACAAGTCACTACGTACACGTACAGCAGACTCCAATATAAGCACATTTGGTTTAACTATATCTGAATCTATTTCGTGGCAAACAATTTGATATAACCCACCCGGTTTTAATACCCTAAATAATTCAGGAATGCTCTTCGAAAGCTCACTGTATTCAATTGCAAATTGAGCCACTATCGCATCAAATTCATTATTTTCAAAAGGTAAGGACTCTGCACTTACATCTGATAAAATACTAGAGTCGGGCACGCCTGTAACGCTCTTTGCCACTGTTGCTTTATCAATACCAATAAAGCTCAGCTGATCTTTACTACTATCGTGTATAAGCTGTATCAGTGCACCATTGCCTGTTCCTATGTCTAGTATTTTACACTGTGGACTAAGCTCAGTAGCAAAACTTGTCCAGCTCTGCTTGAGCTTGCCTGTATAGTTTTTCTTAATATCCTGCCCAAATGAAGTTAAATACCCTTGAGACCAATACTCACTCCAATAATTTTCCATAAAAAATCCCCATAAAAAAAGGGCTGAATAAATTCAGCCCTATATATCAACCTGTTTCTAATTAATATTAGAAGCTAATTGAGTAGTTTACACGGTAATCACGACCAAAGTTGTTGTAAAGGTCTTGGTTATCCCATGTACCAGCTGAAGAAAGAACTGGGTCTTCGTCAGTTAAGTTACTTACAGTAAATGTTACAGCGCCGTAAGGACCTGCATTGTAGCTGTAAGTTAAGTTATGGATTAACCAGCTATCTAAATCACCTGATTGCTCGTAGAAACCATCGCCATCTTCATCAACTTCAGTTTCAGACGTGCTTGCTGTGTAAGTAGAGTTCCAAGATACTGTATGATCATCAAGTGACCAAGAAATTGTTGCTACTGACTTAAGATCAGGTTGGCCAGACCAACCAGCAGTGTCTTGTACAACACCACCTACTTCAGAATCGTATGAAAGTGTTACACTATTAACATTGTTAAAGCGGAAGTCACCAAAATCAGTCTCTACGTTTGCATTAATAGTGAAATCAAAACCTTCAATTTCAAAACCAGCACCGTTAAAGTAAGAAGTACCTGCTTCGATTAGTGTACCTGAAGCAGAGCGCTTAAGGTAGAAAGTTTCATCAGACGTATCTGTATCAACACCTACTGCAGTGATTAGGCCAGCAGCCTCATCAGATAATAAGCCCTGTAGAGATTTAGACTGAATAACGTTATCAATAGAAAGTTGGAAGTAATCTAACTTAAAGCTTAAGTTATCGTTTACATCCCATGCCACACCTAAGTTGATGTAATCTGAAGTCTCAGCTTCAAGTTCTGAGTTCTGAGTATAGTATGTGTTGTACTGACGTGATGTAGTAGAACCGTTATTATAATCGATTGCAGATTCAGCAGAGAATGTACGTGCTGCATTAAGTAAATCTAGACCTGGCGCGCGGAACGACTCAGAGTATGAACCACGAATCACTACGTTATCAGCAACCTGCCAGCGAGCAGATACTGCTGGAGCAACGTTGTCACCAAAGTCAGAGTAATCATCGTAACGAGCTTTTAAGTTCACTTCTACTGTATCAGAAACTGGTAGTACTGATTCGAAGAAAACAGCTGTCACATCACGGTCACCCATTGAAGAGTTACCAGCAGAGCCACCGATTAAGCCAGCTTCAGATTGACCATCGTAAATATCTTCGTAAGTTTGTTCAAAATATTCAACACCTACATAGTGAGCAACAGCACCACCTGGTAGTTCAAATAAGTCAAAACCTAAACCAGCAAAGTATTGGTCAAAAGTAGAGCCTGAGTTTTGTAACGTAGTCGACTTCATGTTGGCAATGCCTTCATCAGAGCCTAAATCGATATCGTTAGCTTCGTTGTATGCTAAACCACTGTAAGAAAGGTAGTACTCACCTACAGATTTGTTATCTGCTTTATTGTGGTGGTAGTAAACTTCCCAAGAAGCGTTGTTCCAATCTAAGTCACCACGTAAACCAGCTGTTAAATCTTGGTTATAATCATCTACGTTACCATCACGTGTACCAATACCTACCCAACGGAATAAACCATATGCACCGTCTTCACCGTATGGGTTATGCGGGTTATCAGCTGCCATGTTTTCCCATGCTGCAGCCGGTGGAGCGTAACGACCAAATGAAGAGTTTTGTACAAACATTGTTTGAGCAAAGAACTCTATGTCGTCTGTTAGCTCGTAGTTAGCACTAACATATAATGTGTTACGGTCAATTGATGCTGTGTTGTAAGATACATTAGCGAATGCATACATACAGTACTCAGAACCTGGGCCCCAATCTTCGTTTGCATCAACGCGGCGGAAAGTATCTTCACCGTATTCAGAGATTAAATCATCACATAAAAGTGAAGCTGACGCTGTAGCAAAATCTGGAGAAAGTACAGTAGCGCCAAAGTATGACCAACCTACAGTATCTGCAGTGTAAGCTTCAATGTCGCCATCACCGTCTAAATCACCAAGCTGAGCTTTAGTGTAGTCACGGTCAGCATCTGAAATACCTTTACGAGATTGGTGATCGAAAGAGAATGTAATGTTACCTTTATCGTTTGAAACACCACCAACTACAGAAAATTCAGTTGAAGTAGTGCCTTCATCTTGGTCACGGTGACCCGCGCCAATGTTGAAAGTTAAACCTTCAAAGTTCTCTTTCATAATTACGTTAACAACACCTGCCATTGCATCAGAACCATAAATAGAAGATGCACCTTCAGTCATGATATCGATACGTTCAACAGCAGCCATTGGAATAGCATTAAGGTTAGCAGAAGCACCACCTAATGTTGGTGAACCTGGGAAACGGCGGCCATTTAAAAGTACTAAAGTACGACGTGAGCCAGCACCACGTAAATTGATAGTTGCTTGAGATTGTGCTGAGCTACCAGAACGCTCTGAGAACGAACCGAATGAGTTTAATGAACTAGAACGTAGTGCATCTGCAACTGTGTAGTCACCTTCTAGCTTGATATCAGCAGAAGTAATAGATACTACCGGAGAAGCACCCTCTAAATCTGTACGTTTGATACGTGAACCAGTTACTTGGATGCGTTCTACTTTCTCTGCAGACTCTTCTTCTGCAGCAAATGAACTTGACGAAAATGCAGCTGTTGATACTGCACCAAATGCAATCGCTAAGCGAACTGCCTTTGAAACTTTATTATTTAACATTTGATTCTCCCTGGGTCACCACTTGTTAGAAGCGACTATTATTTAATTATTTTTTGTTGTCACAGTTTGTTAACAGCGACTAAACCAAATACTAAACAAAAAATATCTAAAAGCCAACTACTGTTAACCAAATATTAATTAAAAAAGGGTTTTTTATTGTTTTTTAGCTTAGATGAGGAATAACTGTACAAAAATAAAGCTAAAGCGTAGATTATGTAATCAAAAATTGCATTAATAGGTACAAGCTAGAATAGTTCGAACTGTTTTAGCTCGAAACTGTTTACGTTAACGTTAACAAATTGCGTAACCATTTCTAATAAAGGTACAATTTGTTTGTCTATATACAATGGGTAGTCGTAGCTATGCAGCCCTTGATACAGCTCAACACCGTGGGTTGTGTAAACAAATGTAACAAATTCACCTCTTTTTAGCGTAAATTCACTATTTTGTTTCTGAAACTTTTTTACTGCTTGCACATGTGGAGGGATATTTTTTTGATAGTCGGTTAAGTTTTGACCTAAACGTTTTTTAAAAACCAGCAAATGATCAAATTCGCCGCGTAAAAGTTTACTAATGTAATCGTGTACAAGGTCATTTATTTGCTCTGGTTGATCAAAAAGGAGGGTAAATAAATCAAATTGAAACTGTTGAGCCAGTCTAGTCCAGTCACTTCTTACGGTTTCTAAGCCTTTAAAAACCAATTTTGATTCATCCGGCTTTATTAACTGCCCCACATAGCGTTTTTTAGACCCCACGCTTTTACCTCTTATGGTGGGTAAAAAGAATGGGCTGTAAAGCGATTCAAACTCTATTTCTAAATGGCTAGTTAAATTATGTTTAGCGTGTATGTTTTGCTGCCACAATGTGTTTATGTGTTTAGCTAACTGTTTACCTATTTTATTACAGGCCTCAACACTTAAATCATCCGTTAGTTTTACAAAGGTCGAATCTGTATCTCCGTAAATAACACTATAACCTTGCTCTTCAATCCACTTTTTAGTTTGCAGCATTATCTCATGACCACGCAAAGTAATAGAGCTTGAGAGTCGAGGGTCATAAAAACGACAGCCTTGTGAGCCTAATACACCATATAAACTGTTCATTATTATTTTAATCGCTTGGGATAGCATTAAATCGTGATTATCTTTTGCCCGCTGGCGCTGTAGCGCTAGGCTTTTTATAAGCGCTGGTAAATGGTGCTGCTCTCTTGAAAACAATGCGTTATTAAAACCTTCAATACTGTTTTCAGGGTTTTCAATCCCTTCTATTAGTCCAAGCGGGTCTATATAAAAGGTTTGCATAATACTGGGGTACAGGCTTTTAAAATCAAGCACGATGACATTTTTATACAGCCCCGGTACCGACTCCATAACATAACCACCTGGGCTTTCAAACGTCAGCCCATGGTCGCCCATATTAGGTGCTACATAACCGCTGCGATGTAATAAAGGCAAATACATGTTTACAAAAGCCGCCACTGAGCCGCCGCGCTTTTCTAGCTCAAGGCCTGTTAATTGTGTGCGAATAACAGCAAAATCGAGAAGTTTTAGCTTATCGAAGATTTTATTAACGAGTATGCAGTCTTGCCGATTGTAGTTAGCGAGCGCGAGTTTATCTTCATTAAATTGACGAATAATTTCTTGTAAGCTGTTACTAGATTCAATTAATTTAGACTCGCCTAAAATTTCTTTAGCTACATTAGCAAGTGAAAAAGTTTCAAAACTATAAGTGGCATTTTTTAGAGTATCAATGCCATCAATTACACAGCGCCCGGGAATAGAAACCCGTGTAAAATGGCCTTTTCGAACATATAAAGGAAGGTTTCCTCTTCCTAGTAATAGTTTTACCCCAAGTGCCACAGAGCGCTCATAAATAACTGCAAAATCAAACTCAATAACATTCCACCCAATAATAATATCTGGGTCGCACTGCTTAATAAGTGTTACAAGTTGCTGTAATAGTGCAACCTCGTCTGCGCACCATATAATAGTATAACCAATCACTGGGTCGTGATGCTCAGGCTCTCCAATCATGATTACGCAATCTAAACCACAGCCTACCAAGCCAATAGAAAACAACACCCCACTTTCATTGCACTCTATATCAAGTGACAACTTAGAAAGCACAGGCGTATAGTCAGCGTTGGTTTTTAATTTAGCATCTAAAATTTCAGTGTAATGTGCATGATCCACTCGTTTACCCGTGATCCACGCCCCGCCTTTAATAAAGCGCTCCATTAAATAACGCTCAATGGGCCTTATATCATCTTCATAGAGTGTAATACCGCGACTTTTTAACGCTTTGCTCGCGCTATAAAAGTGTTTGAGTGAGTAAAAGTAACAGCCACACATATCTTGCTGCTGAAAATTTTTAAGTGAAAGAGGTTTAATTAAAAAGTTTAGTGATTCGGCAGATAAAATAGCTTGAGCTGCTTTTGTATCTGAGTTTTTTATAAAAAATAGTGCGGTTTCATTCTCAGAAATTGTCTTTATTGGTCCATTATCGGTAGCAAACCAAATTTCATATTGTAAACCCTGAGCGCTATCGTGCGCTTGTGCAGAAAGTACAAAACCAGATGTTAAATACACTATCAATAAACCTTACTTATATTTTGTTTTTCTACTTTAGGGCCATGAACGTTAAGGATTGAAAATTGTTCAACCTCAAAATATAAACAGGCCATAATAGGGAGTAATTTATAAACTTAAAAAATTGCCGCATTAATTTACTAAATTAATTTCATCCTTGCTTGTAGTTACACGGTTATAACTCTAAAATCCATACACTGTAATTATATACATATTTTAGGTTTATCTCCCCATGCTTTCTGACCAACTAAAAAAAACAATTAGGCAAGTACACCAGCATGTGGCTAGTAACCTTACTGATTACCGCCCCCGCAGTAGCCAAAACTACCTTGTTGCCGAAATAGCAAAAACACTGGCTGGCGAATACCATAAAAAGCAGCGAATATGTGTTATTGAGGCTGGCACAGGAACTGGTAAATCGCTTGCTTATTGTTTAGGCGCGTTACCGCTTGCCCTTGCTCAAAAAAAGAAGCTGGTTATTTCTACTGCAACCGTGGCCCTGCAAGAGCAATTAATAGCAAAAGAGCTGCCTTTTTTTAAAAAACACTCTGGGCTCGACTTTAAGTTTGACCTAGTAAAAGGTAGGCAACGCTATATATGTGCCCATAAATTACATAACGCTGTTAATGGCGATAGCCAAACGCAAATGGAGTTTATGCCCACACTTACCTCGCCGCTAAGTGATATGGAAACGAAATGCTTAAAAGGCCTTTACGATGCCTATGTAAATAAAAAATGGCAAGGCGACAGAGATAGTTGGGCCGACACCATACCCGATAGAGTGTGGAACTTAATCGCATGCGATAAACACGCTTGCCAACGCCAAATGAAAGCCCATCAAACCTGCCCGTTTCAGCTTGCTCGTAATCAGCTTATGCAAATGGATGTGCTTGTTATTAACCATTCACTGCTACTGGCAGATTTGGATTTAGGGGGCGGTAAAATTTTACCCGAGCCCGATAACACCATTTATGTAATAGATGAAGCGCACCACCTTGCGCATATTACCCGCGACTTTTCATCGGCAGCGGCCACTATTAAAGGCACCATTGATTGGCTCGATAAGCTCACTAAATTTAGTGGCAAAATGTCTAAGGTATTAGTGGGTCAAAAAGCCATTGGGCAAAATTTCAAATTGTGCGATAGCATTAACGATGCTAATAAAGACTTAAAAGTGGTGCGTGATATTCTCGATAACTCCGACTTTGAATACTCAAAAGACGACACATACCGTTTTGAGCATGGCGAAATACCAAAATCATTGCACAACAAAGCTAAAGATATAAGTGACGCCACACTAGATGCACTGCGTTGTTTAAATAAAATGCACGATACCCTCACTCAAGATGTAAGCGATGGCGATATAAAACCCTACGTTGCCGACCCTGTTTTGGCCGAAAGCGGGCACTATATAAACCGCTTAGAGCAATTAAATAAGCTGTGGTATAGCTATGCCAATAAAGGCGAAGGCACACCTCACGCAAGGTGGATCAAACGTTTAGAATATAAAAACCATCACGATCACCTATTAAGTGATTGCCCTATCGAAGTTGGCTACTACTTAAAAGACAAACTATGGAATGAATGCGCAGGGGCGGTACTATGCTCGGCAACTTTAAGTGCTCTTGGTTCGTTTAGCCACTTTGCCTATGAAAGCGGCTTAGCAAAAGAAGAAGGCGTTAAGTTTATTAAAGTGCCCTCTCCGTTTGATTACCCTAAACAAGCAACCTTGCGTATCCCGGTAAGTAAAATTGAGCCAACCGACAAAGCATTTAGTGACCATATAGCGCAAACTTTGCCTGAGTACTTAAATACAAAAAAAGCTAATTTGGTATTGTTTGCCTCGTACTGGCAAATGGACCATGTGGCTAAGTTTCTTAGAACAAAAGGTTTTAACTTATTAGTACAAGGCGAAATGTCGCGCGAGGCATTATTAAAAAAACACACCCAAAATATTGATAGCGGTAAAGGTAGTATTTTATTTGGTACGCAAAGCCTCTCAGAAGGGCTTGATTTACCAGGTAAATATTTAGAAAACTTAATAATTACAAAAATACCGTTTGCAGTACCTACATCACCAATAGAAGAAGCCCAAGCCGAATTTGTACAAAGTAAAGGCGGTAATCCATTTTTGTCTATAACGGTGCCCGATGCAGCAAAGAAATTGGTACAAAGCTGTGGTAGACTGCTGCGAAAAGAGAGCGATGAAGGCCGTATAACCATTCTCGATAGACGCTTAGTTACCAAGCGCTACGGCAAAGCCATGCTCGACACCTTACCACCTTTTAAAAGACAAATAGATTATTAATGTTTGAACTTGCTTTAGATCCCACAACACTGGCAGTTTTATGTGCCGCGGCCCTTGCTGCTGGCTTTATTGATGCAATTGCCGGCGGCGGTGGCTTATTAACAGTCCCTGCACTACTCACCGCTGGCTTGCCACCGCATGTAACGCTTGGCACCAACAAGCTTGCGGCAAGCTTTGGCTCATTAACGGCCAGCTACACGTATTATAAAAAAAATCTATTTAGTCCTAAATTTTGGGCAAATTCCATTTTTGCTACAGCCATAGGCGCTGTGATTGGTACGTTAATAGTCGATCACTTAAGTATTGAATTTTTAAATAAGCTTTTGCCTATCATTATTATTATGGTGGCCTGTTATAGCTTGTTTGGTAGTTTAAGCACCACACAGGGCGATGATTTACCAAAAGTAACACCAATACTTAAACTAAAGCAGTGGTTACAGGGCTTAGCGTTAGGTTTTTTTGATGGCGTAGCAGGCCCAGGCGCCGGTACTTTTTGGACCGCATCTAATAGTTTATTTTATAAAATGAGCTTACTGCTTAACTGTGGTTTAGCCCGCTCAATGAACTTTGTATCTAATTTTATATCGCTTATTACCTTTGTGGCACTTGGACATGTAAACTTTTTATTAGGCCTTATCATGGGCTTTTTTATTATGTTAGGTGCTTGGATTGGTGCTCACTCAGCCATTCGCTTTGGCGGTAAGTTTATTCGCCCTGTTTTTAACACTATGGTTATACTGCTAGCATTAAAACTGATTTACGAGGCTTATTTGTAAATGCAAACCCACGCGTTAGATAAATTACGCCAACAAGTTGCTACGCTTAAACAACAAGCTGAGCAATTTGATAGCGCAAAGTTGTTTTCTAAAAACCGCTATATGCAGGCGCAGCCTAGTTTATTTGACCGCGGCGTATTTAGTACTAAAAGCATGAACTTAACTGACTACGTAACAGAAATTGAAGACGAAATTACCAGCTTACCACCCAGTGATCATCGCCATGCTTATGCTTATGCACTCGAGCGCATAGGTAATCAAGTACAAGCTGTATTTAGTGTTATTAAATCGACCCCCATCTGGGCAAAAGAAAACAAAAGCCAGTACAAACCTAGACCCAAAAATACGGTTTATAAGCAAGCCGTAAAAAAAATAATGCAATCGTCGCACGAGCTATACGACGAGCTTAAACAAAACCATGAGTTTGAACGACGCTTAGTGTTAATGATTGAAGAGCGTAAACTACAAATGGAAAAAGCCAGCCCAGCGCAAGCACAAAAACTTAATATGGAAATTTTAACCACGCATGCGCGTTTAGGCCGCTGCCGTAAAGCTATTTCGGCCACCGAAGATAAAATTCAACAAGTCGAAAAACAACAATTACGCTAATGCAGCTTTTTTACCACCCGCTTTACAGTGCTTTAACGCTTCCTGAGCGCCACCGTTTTCCTATTCAAAAATACCAAATGCTAAAAGCAGAAATAGAACGCTTAGGCTTTGGGGCTACACAGTTTAATACACCAACCAAAGCTACGCCCGAGCAGCTTGCACTGTGCCATAGCCAAGACTACATAAATGATTTTTTAAACGCCACGCTCAGTAATAAAGCAATTAAAAAAATGGGTTTCCCGTATTCACGCGAATTAGTAGAGCGTACGCTACTTTCGGTTGGGGCAAGTATTCAAGGCAGCGAATACGCACTAAAACATGGTTTTTGCGCTAATTTAAGTGGTGGCTATCATCATGCATATAGCGATTACGGCAGTGGCTTTTGTATTTTTAACGACTTGGCTGTGGCTGGCGCGCATTTAATCAATACAAACCAAGCCGATACCGTATTAATATTTGATTGTGATGTACACCAAGGCGATGGCACGGCACAAATTACGCAACATAATAACGCTATAGTTACTTGCTCTATTCACTGCGAGCAAAATTTTCCGCGCTTAAAGCAACACTCCGATTACGACTTCGCCCTACCTGCCAACACATCAGATACCGAGTACTTAATAACGTTAAAACAAGCCCTCGAATTTTGCGTGCGTATTCATAACCCCGACATTATTTTATATAACGCAGGGGCTGATATTTACGAAAAAGACGAGCTAGGGTTATTTAACGTATCGCTTGAAGGGGTTTATGCGCGCGATCATTTTATTGTTAACTACTGCAAAGCCCATAACATCCCTCTTATGTGCGCTTTAGGTGGCGGTTATCAGCGTAATTTAAATGCGTTAATTAATGTTCATAAACAACTATTTAAAGCTGCTATCGATTTATTTTAGTGCTTAGTATACACTCAAATAAACGGACTCTATAAAAGGCGCTAGCACGATGCGACTGCACGACGACATACATAACTTTTACGAAAAAATTGTAGTTGAAGAAATCATTAAACGTAAACTAGATAAAGTTTACAGTGAAGATGTAATGGCCGATTTTTGTTGCACGGTACTTAATCAATTGCCGCCACGTTATATTAGATACGATGTAGATATGGCCTTTTATTTACCACAAAGTGAACGTATTCACATGGAAGAGCGCGTACAAACCGCTATTGATGTTGCTATTAGCCAAATTTCAAAAAAGAAAGATTTAGATGACCAGCCCACTTGATAACGCCCCTACACATGTAAAACTGGCAGTGGATTTAATTATGCTTTTGGAGCAGCACGAGGTTGCTCCAGAGGATGTATTAAAAGCGCTCGAAATTGTAAAAAGTGACTTTGAACAAAAACAAGCCACCGCTTAGCATTACTCTTTTGTTTGCACTTCGTATTTAGTCACAGTGCCATCGTGTTTGTTACAATCAATTTTAATCTCGCCAAACGTGCGTCTTGGGGTTGTTGAGCGACGGCACGTCATTTTTTTGCTTTACTACCATATTGGCTTATGTACAACGCAACGGTTTCGTCTATTTTAAGCTGTTGCGCCGAAGTGGCTGCGTTATAAAAGGTATTATATTGCGCCTGCCAACTTTCAACGCCAGCCTCTTTTGCAACGCCTAGCCACCCCATACCCATGTTAGTGGATTGTGTTAAGTACTGCCCTTTTAAAAACATAAACGACAATGTGTATTGCGCGCTTTTATAGCCAAGTGCTGCAGGGTCTTTTAGATACATAAAGGCCTGTTTATAATCACCTTTTTTATACGCTTTTATGCCATTGTACTCATGTTTTTTCATGGTTATGTCATCGTATAAATTAATAGGCGTAGACCCACAACCACTTAATAAACCCACTCCCATTATTGCTGTGATCAGTAAATATCGGCTCATGACTATTCCTTTTTTATTATTTTTATATGCGAGTACCGAATCTGGCTTACAGTTAATGCAAAGCCTGTTACTCTGTAAATTAATTTGTATAATTAAAATACTATCATGAGCTTAGCAAGTTTACTTCGGTTATTTTTTCTGGCTGCAATTTGGGGCGCGTCATTTTTATTTATGCGAATGGCAGCAAACAGCTTAGGCCCAGCGGTGTTGATAGAGTTTAGAGTTGGCTTTGCCGCACTCACCCTCTTTATTGTGGCGCTGTACTTAAAACGCCGCTTGGCGTTTACTGCGCACACAAAGCACTTTTTTATAATTGGCGCACTTAACTCCGCCCTCCCCTTTTTACTGTTTGCTTATGCCGCGCAAACGATTAGCGCCTCTACTTTATCTATTTTAAATTCTACAACGCCCATATGGGGCGCGGTGGTGGGCATTATTTGGAGCAAAACCAAACCGACTAAAAGCATGGTGTTCGGTTTGCTGTTGGGTTTAATAGGCGTGGCCATTTTAGTTGGGCAAAATCATTTTGTATTAAATAGTCAGTCACTTATTGCTATTGCAGCAGCGCTAAGCGCCTCCCTGTGTTATGCCATTGCATCCCATTATACAAAAAATGCCCCTAAGCTTGCCCCATTCGATAACGCACACGGCTCTATGTGGGCAGCCAGTTTTATAGTACTGCCCCTTATACTTTTTATGCCAATGCGCGAAGTACCTAGTACCAACGTTATGCTTGGCGTATTAGCACTTGGCGTGGTATGTACCGCACTTGCTTATATTTTATTTTTTAAACTTATTGACGATATAGGCCCAACCTCAGCTTTAACGGTCACGTTTTTAATTCCGCTATTTGGCATTTTTTGGGGGCATTTAATTTTAGATGAGCAAATAGGGCCAAATACGTTACTCGGCGCATTATTTGTTATTGTGGGTACTATGTTGGTTACTGGTTTTTTACCACGAAAAAAGCACTTAGCTAAAACAAGCTAAGTGCCTTAAATTTTATATAGCATTATAGTTTAAATAAATTGTGGGTCTTTTGGCGCGTCGTGGCGGCGCGTTATATAAAGCACACAGTCGGTTTGGCTATTATTGCTATAGGCTCTTACGTGCTCAATAGGCACTGAAAAAGTATCACCTTGGTAAAGCGTTAATACTTCATCATCTAAGTCTATTGTTACGCTTCCTTGATGAACAAATATAACCTCTTCTTCAAAGCGAATATGAGGCGCAACCTGTGCATCAGGTTGTAACTTTAACGCAGAAATATTAAAGCCATGAGGCCAATTTAGCTGTGTTTGAATACATGTTTTGGCGTTTAAATTACCGACTAATGGCGCTTCATATACGCCATCAAACTGGCTAAGGTACGAGCGTTTATTCCAGTTAAAGTTGCTGGCTTTAACCACTGTTTGTGCCAGCTCTTCATCGGTTATTACTCTGTGCTGCGCTATTTGCTCTTGGCTGGTGACTGCCATTGGCTTTACACCATCGGGAATGGTTTCATTTAACGTGGTATCTACTAAGCTGCCATTTTCTAGCAAAATTAGTCCGTATTCTTTTGCCATGTCGAATACTTGCGGAGCCCAAAGTACTCTACCGGGGTTATCACTTCCAAGTACCGCATATAAATAGCCTACGCCGTCGCCAACATTTTCAAACCCTCTAAATATATCCATCGGGATCGAAATAATATCGCCTTCATTTAAAATTACCTTGGCATCTTTACCGTCAACACCAGTGTAAAAAGCCCACGTACCACTGTGTACTACAAAAATTTCTTCAGTTAAATGGCTATGCTGCGAATTTAAACACCCTGCAGGTTGGCGCGCACCACCAATATTAAACCCATGAGGAATAGAAATATGTACATGTTGATTTGGGTTTTCGGCAACGCCTGGGCCAATAATTGTAAAGTTTTCTTTTTGATCGCTCCCCGGCGAGCGTGTATCAATAAAGGCATTTTTACACGCAATTAAATCATCGTATCGTACTAACCTATCTGAAAATACACTCATTACTCTCTCCTAAATTGGTTACTGTGCGGTCCAACCGCCATCAATTTTAATACTTGTTCCGGTGATCATTGCTGAAAGGCCGCTTAGTAAAAACACACAAGCATTGGCAATATCATCGGTTTGGGCAATTTTTTTCAGTGGGATCATGTCGTAAACAAACTGCTTAAACGTCGCATCTTCTAGCATGGGTTTGGTCATTGGGGTTTCTACAAAGGTGGGGGCTACGGTGTTCACACGCACATTTTTATCGGCAAGTTCAACCGCCATTGCTTTGCTCAACCCCTCTACCGCATGTTTGCTCATGCAATACAAAGTACGTTTAGGTGAACCAACAAACCCCATTTGCGACGACATATTAACCACCGCCCCAGCGCCAGAATTTATTAGCGCTGGCAGTGCCGCTTGGCTAATTTTGTAAACGCTGCGAATATTCATCGCAATTACGTCATCAATATTTTCATCTGTTTGCTCAAGCATTGGCGCAACCCGATTTATACCAGCGTTATTTAACAGCCCATCAAGTGTTTTTAGCGCCTTTAAACGCTCAAAAAAAGCATCGCTATTTATATCTAGCGGCCAAATTTCTATTTGCTCAGGCGCGTATTGCTGCAGTGTTTGTAAATCACTGAGGGTACGTGCTACTGCAATAACCTGGGCCCCTGCATCTACGCATTTTTCTACGCATGCTTTACCAATACCTTTGCCTGCACCTGTCACTAAAATGGTTTTACCCACTAAAAGCGTTTTATCAAATCCCATTTGTTCACCTAAATTCTATATTGCATTCGAAGTCATTATTAATTAGAGTGCATTTAGATGCAAGACATTATTTAACCAATACGTCTCATCAAATGTGTATATAACAACGACTCACTAAGGACACTAGCAATGATAAAGCATTTAAAAAAGGGTCAACCAATTGACTCAAAACAAAAACAAAATCAATCAGTAAGAGATATTGTAGAGAATATTTTAGCGCATGTTGAAACCGAAGGTGACGCAGCCATTCGTGAGTACTCTGAAAAGTTCGACAACTGGACTCCGGAGTCTTTCAAACTTTCAGAAGACGAAATTAAAGCCTGCTATACACAACTTGATGAGCAATTAATTAACGATATTAAGTGGGCGCAAAGCCAAGTACGTAATTTTGCACAAATACAACGTGACTCAATGAAAGACGTAGAGGTAGAAACTCTTCCGGGCGTAACCCTTGGTCATAAACATATCGCTATGGATAGCGTAGGCTGTTATGTGCCAGGTGGTAAATACCCGCTATTAGCCTCTGCGCACATGAGCGTATTAACCGCTAAAGTAGCGGGTGTTAAACGCGTTATAGCCATGGCTCCGCCGTTTAATGGCAAGCCATCACCTGAAATTGTAGTCGCGATGGATATGGCCGGTGCTGATGAAATTTATTGTTTAGGCGGCGTGCAAGCGGTAGCTGCAATGGCAATTGGTACACAAACTATTGCGCCGGTAGATATGATAGTTGGCCCAGGTAACGCGTTTGTCGCCGAAGCAAAGCGTCAGCTATTTGGCCGTGTTGGTATTGATTTATTTGCAGGGCCTACCGAAACCCTCGTTATTGCCGATGACAGTGTAGATGGCGAGTTATGTGCGGCAGATTTACTCGGCCAAGCAGAGCACGGCCCGACTTCACCGGCTATTTTACTCACCAACTCAGAGCAACTAGCTAAAGATACAATCGCTGAGGTGCAAAGGCAGCTTACTATTTTACCTACCGCCGATATTGCAGGCGTAGCATGGGAAGATCACGGTGAAGTAATTGTATGTGACACCTACGAAGAAATGCTGCAAGTTGCCAACGACTTAGCGTTTGAACACGTGCAAGTGATGACCAGCAATACCGATTACTTTAAAGAGAACATGCAAAACTTTGGCGCTTTATTTTTAGGTCCGCAAACTAATGTTTCGTATGGTGATAAATGCATTGGTACAAATCATACACTACCCACAGGTAAAGCTGCGCGCTATACTGGCGGACTATGGGTAGGAAAATTCATAAAAACATGTACTTTTCAGCAAGTAACAGAGCAAGCCTCGGTGGTTGTTGGTGAGTATTGTTCACGATTATGTGCTGCAGAAGGGTTCGCAGGCCACAAAGAACAAGCAGACATTCGTGTAAGACGATATAGGAAGTAAATCTTGAAGCAAAAAAGAGTCACCTCATACGATGTTGCCCGTGTAGCGGGCGTATCGCAATCGGCGGTATCACGTGTTTTTAGACCCGGTTTTAGTGTGTCTAAAAAAACCCGTGAAAAAGTAATCGCAACGGCCAATGAAATGGGCTATCGCCCGAATGCTATTGCCCGTATGTTGATCACCAAACAATCGGGTATGGTTGCGGTTATATTGTCATCGCAAGCAAACCTGAATTACCCAGAGGTGCTTTCTGAGCTAAACAGAGAGCTGGCACTGCACAATAAACGTGTGCTGCTCTTTACACTTGATAACGCAGAAGAGCTAGATGAATTACTCGAAAACATATGGACCTTTCAGGTTGATGGTGTAATTGCCCTAGCTGCTCACTTTGATAGTAAAAGCTTAAACTTATTTGCTAAACACAGTACGCCTATTGTGCTTTATAACCGCCATGTGCCTGAGTCGAATGCAAACACCGTTTGCTGTAATCACGACAAAGGCATTAAACAGTTAATTGATTTATTACACGAAGCTAACCATAAATCGTATTTAATTATCTCCGGCCCTACCGACTCAGATGTTGCAAACGAGCGCAGAGAAATAGCCGAAAATTATTTACAAACCCTAGGCGTTAAAGACACGCCGGTTATTTATGGTGATTATGGGTATAAATCGGCACGCGACGCACTTAAAAAATGGTTAAAAAAACACCCCAAGCCCGATGCCATAATATGCAGTAATGATGCTATGGCAATTGGCGTAATTGATGAACTAAAAGAAAACTTTTGCATTAAAGTGCCCGACGACATGTCGGTTGTAGGATTTGATGGTATTAATGCCTCCTCATGGTACAACTATCAAATAACCACAGTACAACAGCCAATGAAACAGCTTACTAAAGCCGCTGTTGATATTTTAATGGAGCGCATTGAAAACCCTCAAGCGGCTGCAGAAGTTCGGGTATTTACTGGTTCATTAATTGAAGGGAACTCTATTAAAAAACGTTAAATTAAGGAATTTTTGTGGCCAAAAATCCTGTTTATATTTTACCTGGTACACTGTGTAATGACCGCATGTTTGCAGCGCAAATTAACGCACTGCAAAATGCAGGTTATACACCGTGTGTAATACCCTTCACCGAGCAATCTAGCATTTTGCAAATGGTAGAACTTTGCAAAAAAATTGCACAAGAGCCGGGCCCATTTATAGGTTTTTCCATGGGCGGAATTGTTGCGCTTGCCCTGTTAAAATCAAACCCTGAGCTTGTTACCTCCTTGTGTTTAATGTCGAGCAATTATTTAGCCGATAAACCTGAGCGCCCTGCAATTAGGCTCAAACAAATTGAACACGCCAAAAGCAGCAGTTTAGAAGCCCTGCTTAAACGTGACTTTTTGCCGCACTACTTTTACCAACCAAATAAAGCCCATGAAGAGACCGTACTTAGCATGGCAGACGATCTTGGTATTAACGCCTTTAGCGCCCAGCTGAGTGCACTTGCCACCCGCGAAGATACGTTAAGCGTAATAAAGCAAAGTACAAAAAAACTACTCATTATTGGGGGCGAGCATGACCCGTTATGCCCGGCAAGTGTTCAGCAAAGTATGCATGAAGCAGCGCCTAATAGTGACCTTGTACTGCTTGGTCATTGCGCTCACTTTGCCCCGCTTGAGCGAAGTAATACGGTAAACGCAATTTTATTAGACTGGTTGGAGTCTTTATCATGAATTTAAAGCAAAAGTTAAATGCAAAACAGCTACTGCTAGGTACTTTTATTAAAAGCACGCATTATCATAATACAGAAGTATTGGCTCACACTAACCTTGATGTTCTGTGCCTTGATGCAGAGCATGCGCCCTTTGATAGAGGCGATTTAGATAGCTGCATAATGGCAGCACGTACTAAAAATATGCCCACGCTTATACGTGTTAGTAATACAGACCACGCCACTTTATTAAGTAGCTTAGATATAGGCGCAGATGGCCTTGTGCTGCCGCATATAAAAACCCCCGAACAAGCAAAAGCAATTATTAAAAACTGCTTTTATGGTAATAACGGCCGAGGCTATGCCGGTTCAAGCCGCTTTGCTGGTTACACAACCCATGCCCTAACCGATAACCTAGCAAGCAATAAGTCATCAACCTGTATTATTGCGCAAATAGAAGATACCGATGCACTGGATAATATCGAGCAACTGTGCCAAATAGATGAAATAGACTGCATTTTTATAGGCCGTATGGATTTAACTATTTCACTTGGCGAAACCAACCCAAGTGCCCCTACTGTACTTGAGGCAGTTACTAAAATAGCCAAGGCAGCGGCTAAATATAATAAATGCTGTGGCATGTTTGTAGGTAATTTGAGCGAGCTGAGCCATTGGCAATCATTAGGCGTGAGCTTTTATTTATTAGGCTCAGATCACAGCTTTTTATTAAGTGGCGCTAAGCAATTGCGAGAGCAATTTGAAACAGCAACAGGAGTCCAAAACAATGAACATTCATAATAAAAATAAAGCGTTAATACACGACTTTAGACAGGCCCTGTATAACTTTGATATAAACGCCTTGCATACACAAATTAATACCGTGTTTAGCGATGACGCACTCATTCAGCTGTGTTACCCGTTTGAAACTCTTACCAACCCTAATGCACTTATTGAGCAAGTTTATTTACCGCTTAGCGAGGCATTTGTAGGATTAGAGCGCCGCGATACAATCGTTATGGCAGGTAGCTCAATTAACGACTCAGACTGGGTAGGTTGTTGCGGTTATTATACCGGTTCGTTTGAAAAGCCATGGCTTGATATCCCCCCTACAGGGCACCAAGTTAGCATGCGTTTTCATGAATTTTACCGCATTAAAAATAACAAAGTGGTAGAAGTACAAGCTATTTGGGATATTCCAGAAGTAATGATGCAAGCTAAAGTATGGCCGCTTTCGGTGAGCTTAGGTAAAGAGTGGCATGTACCAGGCCCTGCAACGCAAGATGGATTAATCACAAACGAATACAATGAAGAGCACGCAGCACAAAGCTTAAAACTTGTGGGCGACATGTGTGAGCACCTTGGTTTTTATGCCAAAGGCGGTATAGAGGCCATGAAGCTTGAGCAATTTTGGCACCCGCACTGTAGCTGGTATGGGCCAAGTACCATAGGCACTGCACGAGGTATAAAAGGGTTTAGAAACTGGCATCAAATTCCGTTTTTAAATGCCCTGCCAAACCGAGTAGGTGATGCAAGTAAAGGCTATTTATTTGCCGATGAAAACTATGTTGGCTTTACCGCATGGCCGGGTATGAGCATGACTATTAGTAATGATGGTTGGTTAGGTATTGCGCCCGCAAATCAGCAAATAACCATGCGTAGTCTCGACTTTTGGCGCGCCGAGAATAACTTAATTCGCGAAAACTGGGTATTAATAGATATTCTTGATGTCTACCATCAAATTGGAGTAGATGTATTCGCACGCATGAAAGAGCTTACCAAAGCGCGCTATTTAAACTTTGCGCCCTAGGGCGTATAAACAAAAAAAGCTCTGTTAAACAGAGCTTTTTTATTACTTAAATAGACTATGCGCCAGGGTTCGCAATACTTTGCGTGCGCTTTAAAATATCTAGGCCTTGTTGTTTTAACCAATAAGGAATATCAATAATGACCCAGTTTTCTACCAGTTTATCGCCCTCGCGGTGATACACATCCACCACGCGCATATCTGCTGGGGTATTAGCACCCGGTAGGCCTAAAAAGCCCCCAATGGCCGTGTTAGTTAAATTAGGCCAGCCAAAAAAGCAGGCAAACTCATCTTCAGCAAAACGGCAAATATGGCCGTTAAATACTTTACCCGTTAACCCTTCTCTAAACGGATACATGTGCTGCTGCTGATAACGCTTAATTGTGTAAGTTGCGCCAATGCCTGCTGGGCCATACCACACCATGTTTTCATCCCAGGTTTTACCAAGCACTTCGGGCGGGCACGTATCAACGCCACTTTTATTAAGCGCGGTTAGGTTATCAATCATTTGATTTACCAGCGCCATTGTTTTTTCGCTTTGCTCATCGCTACTTTTACCCAAACGAATACCATCGTGCGTACGCGGCCCAGGGTACGTAAAATATTGCCCAGTAGAGAGCGGCAGCGGGTTTAAACCTACTTGCATCATAAGGCCAATAATATCGACAAAAAAACCGGTCTGAATTATTTTTCCGTCTTTAACGCAGTTAAATTCGGCATAGCGCAAAGTGGCAAGCTTATGGGTTGGCGCAATACCTAGCCAGTCTTTATCAAATAAGCCCATAAAATGGCCCATGCTCATCACCCACTGGCCACCGTCGGCTTCGCTTTGCCCTGCAATAAAAATATCCTCACGGCGCTGCAGCGCACTAAACGAGCTAAATAATGGCTGCCAAACTTGGGCAATTACATCATTCGCACACTCAAGCTCATTAAACGGATGCACCCCTTTAAAGCTGTATTCACTGGCCATAAACTCATTAAATACGGCTTGTAAATCATTGCCTTGTGCTTTTTCTAGTGCAGTATGAAATTGACGAACTAGTTGTTTATCTTTAAGTATATCTGCCATGATTATTCCTCATTGTTTGCGCAGTCAAATTAATGTCTTCAAACCGCCGTTAAACACACTTTAACAAAATGTATTGCATTTAAAGAGTAATTAAAAGCCTGTGAATAGTAAGTTATAAATTGCTTTAAAATAATACTAATGAGAATTGACTTCGAAGTCAAAGTGATTCATGATGATTCAAAATAAAAAATACAAATAGGCTCTCAAGCCCGTAAAACCTAATCTAACAGGATTAATTATGAATGATTTTGGATTGTTGAATTGGAGCATTCTCATCGGGTACATAATTGCCAACCTAATACTTGGGTTTGTAATTAGTAAAAAGATCAGTAGTGCTAACGACTTTTACATAGGTCGAAAAACAACACCTTGGTGGGCTATTGGTATATCGGTTGTTGCTACTTATGTAAGTGCGCTCACCTTTTTAGGTGCGCCAGCGTGGTCTTACAAAGAGGGACTCTCGGTTATTGCCATACACCTTAACTACCCATTGGTTATTGTGGCGGTGGTGTGTTTGTTTTTTCCGTTTTTTTACAACGCGGGTGTGGCCTCTATTTACGAATACCAAGAGCGCCGCTTTGGTAAAAAGGCCCGCTTACTTATCTCTACTATTTGGTTAATATCGCAAACTATGGGTTCAGCCGCAGTGCTGTATGCAACCTCCTTAGTGTTGGCCTTTATTATTGATATAAATGTTATAACTGCGATATTTTTAGTTACCATAATCGCCCTTATTTATACCATGCTAGGTGGCATAACCGCCGTTATATGGACCGATGTAATTCAGTCAGCCATCTTATTTATAGGGGCTGGTATTATTATGTATGCCCTTATTACCTCTATGGATGGTTCATTTAGCTCAACACTGAGCGAGCTAAAAAGCCAAGGTAAATTAGATCCACTTAATTTCTCGCTCGACTTTACCCAAGTAACTACCGTGTGGTCTGGCGTGCTGGCTATGTCGCTTTATCACATTACGGTGTATGGCACTAACCAAATGATGGTGCAACGCACCCTTGCCGCTAAAAATATTGGCGATGCTAAAAAATCCTACTTACTAATGGGCTTTATCGCGTTCTTTATTTACTTGTTTTTTATATTTATGGGCGTGCTGTTTTATAGCTACTACGGCGGGCGCACTTTTGAAAACGACAACTTAATTATTTTACAGTTTGCAGCTGATTATGGTTTACCGGGATTAATGGGCATTATTGCCGCGGCGGTAATGGCAGCATCTATGTCGAGCCTCGACTCAGCACTTAACTCACTTTCAACCATAAGTACTATCGATTTTTATAAAAAGTACTTTGCGCCTGAAAAAAACGACGCTCACTATTTAAATGTTACTCGCTTATTTACGCTAGGTTGGGCGGTGATCATTATTATTCCGGCCATTATGTATCACCTATACAGCGAAGGCTCAATTTTAGAAATACTCACTAAAGTAGGCTCGTACTTTGTAGGTGCTCAGCTTGGCATGTTTGCCCTTGGGTTTTTCTCTAAGCACACCACCGAAAAAGGCTTATTAATAGGCACCTTAGTGTCGTTTATTACCGTTGCTGTGTGCGCACTGTTTACCGACATTGCATGGCCATGGTACTGCGCCATAGGGGCAATAACCTGCCTTGTATTTAGCATTGCGTTAAGTATTGCATTTGATGGCTATCAAGAGGATTACAACGAATACACCATTAAAGGTCAGTTAAAAGCATTTAAAAATGAAAAACGTCCAGAAAAAGAAAACGGCTGGTACTTAATTCCGGGTAAGTTTGACTCAATCAATTACTGGTTACTTGGCTTTTTTGTACTGAGCTTTACCTCTCTCATGTTATTTGAATATTTTGTGTAAGGTGAAATAAATGAATATTTTAGAACAACTTTTCGAAAACTTCAGCGCTGCAGAATTGCCAAATCAAGCATTGCTCGCAGACTCCGTTCAATGGCAGGTAAGCCACCCTTTTGAGCCTATTAGCACAAAGCAAAATGTGATTAATGATTACTTTGGCGTACTTAAACATTCGTTACCTGACATAGAGCGCAAACCGTTTATCTCTATCCAGGGCGACTACAAAGGTGAGCAATGGGTGTGTGCAACAGGGTATTTTACCGGCACATTTACACAGCCTTTATTGGGTATTCCTGCCAGTGGCAAAAGTGTGTTTATTCGCTACAGCGAAATGGCGCAAATAGAAAACAACCAAGTGGTTAGTGTTTATACATTTTTAGATTTAATTGATGTAATGAACCAAGTAGGCGTAAACCCATTACGCCCAAGCTTAGGTTACCCAGGTTTAGTTGTGCCCCCCACCACACTTGATGGCGTACCAACAGGTGATAAAAACGAAACGCTTAGCAAAACTAACGAGCAACTTGTAGTTGATATGCTCACAGAGCTTGGCCGCTATGACGGTAAAGACTTATACAGCATTAATTTAGAAAAATACTGGCACCCAGACTTTATTTGGTATGGCCCAGCAGGCATTGGTACAACCCGCGGAATTAGCGGCTTTAGAGAGCACCATCAAGGGCCGTTTTTAAAAGGCTTTCCTGATCGCGGTATTAATAAAACACTGTGTTTAGTAAGTCACGATAACTTTGTTGCTACCGGCGGCTGGCCTCACATGTATGGCACCCACACTGGTGAAGACTGGTTAGGTTTACCGCCTTCTGGCAATAAGCTATTCCCACGTGTCATGGACTTTTGGCGCTGCGAAAACGGCATATTAAAAGAAAACTGGGTCGCTATTGATATCCCTCATTTATTAGATGGAATGGGCATTGATATTTTTGAGCAAATGCAACGCAAAATAGCCGCAGCTAATTAAGAGGTGAGCATGAACAAACACAATAATATGACCCAACCTTACTGGCTGCCGTTATCGAGCGTGTTAAACCCGCAAGGTGACAAACAACAGCCTTTAATCGGTTTTGATGACGAGTTTGTTGATATCGTTGATTACATTTTACGCATAACGCACCGTATTTGGGAGCAAAAAAACATTGGCTTATGCTATCGCTATTACGCCGATGTATGCCCTGTTTTTACCCTTGGCGCCTATGGCGAAAACATAGAAGATGTTATTCAAGGCACCCTTAAAACTATTGCCGCCTTCCCCGACAGAAGCCTAATTGGCGAAAACGTGGTGTTTTCAGAAGAAGCCAACGAGCACTATTACTCATCACATTTAATTAGCAGTGTAATGACCAACACAGGTAACTCTGAGTTTGGCCCAGCAACACATAAAACAGGCCGTGTTACAACCATTGCCGACTGCGTATGCTTTGAAAACAAAATAGTTAAAGAGTGGCTAGTGCGCGACAACGGCTTTTTAGTTAAGCAGCTTGGCTTAAACATTATTAATGTAGCCAAACACATGGCAAACATTCCGAGTAAAGAAAAACACACGCAGTGGCTAAATGATGAATTTAACCGTGTAATTGCCATAGATCACCGCGTAGCAAGTACGCCCATTGTAGAGGGTGAGCTTGCGGCATTTGCTCATACTTGGTTAGACACGCTATTTAATCAAAAACAGTTTGCTAAAGTACACGAATTTTACAGTTTAACGGCAACACAACAATGGCCTAGCGGCAGAATGGCCACCGGACTTGCACAAATTAATGGCGTATTTATACAATTTTTTGCAACCTGCCCCGACGCCAAATTAACGATTGATCATATAGCTATTACCCCATTTGACGAAACCACGACAGATGTAGCGATACGTTGGTCGCTAGCAGGCCACTTTAATCCGCAAAATAGCGAGCTAAGTGAGCTTAAACAGCAGCCTTACTTTATTTTAGGCGCATCGCATTTGCGTATTAAAAACAAAAAAATCATCGAAGAGATCACCGTTTTTGATGAAGTAGCACTTTATGCAAACTTATTTAAAGCACATGCATTAGTCAGCAAATCACAGTGGGAGGAAAATGCATGATCAACGCTATTATCGATTTATACACTAAAGCCGACATTGAAGGTCTAAGCAGCAAGTTGCTTCGCAGTAGCCGTTGGCAGCAGCACCACTTTACCGCCATGGGTGCTTTGCAGGCGCAGCCTTTGTGGCTTAGCTTTTTAGCTCAATATGGTGTGTCTGAGTGTGTATCGCACACTCATAGTGTAGGCGCAGAACGTGAAACCCTACAGCTGGTTTTACAGCCTAAAAAGCTTAAAAACCCAGTGCGTTTAACGTTTGTAATAAAACACAACGGGACTTTTATTAAGTCAGTAAAATGTGTGGTTGATACGTTGTCGTTAGCCAATAACGAGTATGTAAATACAACGGTAAATAACAGCTCGGTTATTCCTAAACTACCAAAAAGTGACCCGATTATTGTTAGCGATTTAGATAACCAGCTGCACCCTACTACTTTTCATGCAACCCCCAGCGCTATTTGCGAGCTGCCCTCTCACACTGCTCGTACTTTAGATAACTGGTGGCAAATTTGGCAAACTAATAACTTGGCTCATTTTGAAACCCTTTATACTCCAAGCGCTACGGCTGTACTTGCAGGTAACACACAGCCACAACCTATTAGCGCGCTGCTTGATTGCCACTTAGATTTTACGCAATCGCTAAGCAGACGCTATGCTCAGCTAGAAACCATTGAGTATGACAGTACGCAAAACCAAGCCACCCTATGCTGGACTCTCGATGGCAGCTTTAATGCTAAAAACGTACGTGTACGTCAGCAAATAATTAGCGTTATTAGCATCAGCGATAATCAAATAACCCACGAAGTAATGCAATTCGACACGCTGGCACTTAACCAGCAGTTTGCATTATAAGGTCACCTTTTCCACTTCCCTTCAAGCGCTCACTGAGCGCTTTTTTTATAAATGGTCTTTTAGCAACCTGTAATCATACTTAAGCAATTTTCACCTAGTTAATGACTCGCTTTTATAACTTAAAATGGCTCACTTAATTAAGCGAGTGGGTATTACTTATTTAAAAAATAACGCTTTAAAATAGTTAAAGGCAATAAATAAAGTATCAGCCTCGCCTTACTAAAGCCCGAGTATACAACCAAAAGCCAAGCACCCCACTTTGTAAGTTACGCACTTATGGCTTAAATACACGTATGCATTTAGCAAACTTAAATGAAGGGCTGGTTAGAGGGGTTAAGCTTACAATCTTAAGCCAATAAAAGCGCACTTAATAAATACCTGTAAAGGTGGGTTAAATACAATAGTAAGGTTAAATAGCAGCTAACTGAAGCTAATTAACAAGCTCAAAATAAAAAAAGCCAGCTAATAAATAGCTGGCTGAAAGTAATGACCGTAGCGGCCATTTTAGGAAATTTTAAAACTGATATTTTAAGCTTGCGCCCCACGTACGTGGATTGTTCCAGTTAGCTTGTACTGAGTTTGCAGGTAAGCCATCAACAATTTGTGAGTGCACTACACCACGAGTTAAAATCGCTTTATCACCAATGTTTTTAACGTACGCTTCTACTTGCACACTGTCGTTAATGTACCAAGTTAAACGTGCATCAGCCATTAAGTGCGCATCTACTTGCACCTCTGGGATGTTCGTATCAAACGCGTAGTAATCGTCTAAGTAATTTAGTTGAATGTACGGTACTAAGTACGAATCCCCCCCTAAGCTAAACTCATAACGAGCTGAAAAACCAACACTGTACTCAGGCGCCATAGCGGGGCTCCAGCCTTCAAAACTAAACTGACTAGAGCTGTCGTTTATATCTTGGCGGCCTTCTAAGTTACCTAATGCTAATAATGGGCGAAGCTGCTCATTACCTACTGCATAGCCATCAGCAAATTCGCTATCAAGAAGAGATAAAGTACCGGTTAGTGTTAGGTTATCAATTGGCACCCATTGAATATCAGCTTCTAGGCCCACAGTTTCTACATCGCCGCCGTTTTCGTAGTATTCAAAGGTGGTAGCAGTACCTGCGGCAACACACTCTAAAACAGTATCGCCAGTGGTTGTATCGTTACATGAGGTTGCAAATAACTGTGCTTTTACATCTTCGTATTCGTTCATAAATACCGAAAGATTTAAACGCATTGCGCCATCAAGCAAATAGCTTTTCATACCCATTTCGTAAGAGATAACATCTTCGTTATCGTAAAGTGGGTCAGCACCGCGAGCTACAACGCGCGAATCGTTTGCGCCACCGGTTCTGTAGCCTGTCGCTACACTTGCATACACCATAATATCGTTATTAATGTCGTACTCGGCAGCCGCTTTATAAAGTAGCGCAGAGTCATCCCAATCAGGAATTGTATCGCCGGTAAATGTTTTGTCGTCTTGGTTTACACGCAACCCACCTACCACGCGCAAATCTTCTGTTACTTGGTAGCGTAATTGCCCATACGCCGCAATAGATTTTGCCGTATGCGGGTCGTAATCCGGGTTCCCCCATGAAGGCACTACAACAGAATCTGACACACCATCGCCTGTGGTATCTGCATGCGATAACCAGCTCCAATCTGCTTCTTGGTCAAAGTAGTAAAGGCCACCAATCCACGAAAAATCACCCTCATCGTTAGATGAAAACTGCAGCTCAGATGAGAGTGTTTTTTGTTCATCCTCACGGCCAAAACCACCTACAAAATCAATGCCACCGTCGCTGTAGTCGTTATCGTAATATTGCTTACCACTAAGCGTTGAGTAGTTGGTGGTCCATTTAATATCAGCAAAGTCGGTATACCATTCAAGTGCTAATGTGGTCGAAAAGCTTTCTTGCTTATCAAGTGAAAATCCATTGCGGTAAACATCATACGGGCCAAGGTCTTCGTGCTGCGCATCACTTGGCTGATAAATATGCCCCTCGGTTATTGTAGGCGTAGTGTTAAATACACCCGACCCCGGCGAGGTTTCTTCAATTTGGTAGCCCGCTATTTGTTGGTAACCCCAAATAGCTTCTGAGTTAGAGTCTTTACGCGAGTAATCAAAGCGTACTGTGGCATTAAACTTTTCGTTTGGCTCCCACTTAGTAACGTTACGCATATAAAACTGGTTTTTCTCGCGCAAGTCATCTGAAGGGCCTGGAACAACTAAATTATTGATATAACCATCGTGACGATCAGAGGCCACTACAAAACGGGTTGCCACGGTATCGCTTACTGGAATATTTATAATTCCTTCGTAAGCGCTGCGGTTATAACTGCCTGTTTCAACTTTTATACTCCCCAGTAAATCGTCAAAAACAGGTTGATTAGTAATAATATTAATACTGCCCGCAAACGTGTTTCGGCCATATAACGTACCTTGCGGCCCGCGTAATACCTCAATGCGTTGAACATCCACCAGCGCGCCTAAGCCCGATGAGGTAGTCGGCACATAAATACCATCTTGAAATATACCTACAATTTGCTCAGCAATACCGGTGCCTGCTACACCTACTTCGTTGGTGCGAGCGCCACGCATAGCGGGTCTAACTTCACCACCCGAAGAGCCCATACGTAAGCCTGGTACCACTTGTTCAAGACCCGTAACATCAATAATACCAGCGCGGGCAATGTCCCCTTCCCCTAATGCTGTTATTGATGATGATACTTCCTGTAGGTCTTGTGAGCGACGGTTTGCCGTTACCGCTATACGCTCTATCGCGGGCTCTGCGGTTTGTTCTTGCGCTTGTGCTTGTGCTTGTTCTGGCTCTTGCGCAGCGTATGCGTTCATTGTGGTTGCTGCAATAGCGGTGGTTACAGCAAAGTGAACGAGAGTCCGTGTAAATTTAGCTTTCATTATAGTTATTCTCCCCAGTATAAAACGTATTTAGTTCTCCCCAAACCTACATTTTCAATTATTACAGTAAACAAGTTGTATCAATTGAAAATGCATGGTTCTAAAATAGACTTCGAAGTCAAAAAGATCAACAACTTTTTGCTCGAATAATAACCTTATCGAAATTAACCTAAATAAAACAATATATTAAAATGAAAACAAAGTGATTTCGAAACACAAAAAAAGCCAGTAATAATTTATTACTGGCTCTATGTAAGCGATTGTTTAATTTAAAATTTTAATGCTATATTTTAGCAAAATGCACAAACTTACACTTTTACTTAAACCTTAAAATACATTATTGAAAAATGCCTAAAAGTTATAACCTACCCTTACACCATAAGTGCGAGGATTAGCATAATCGGCCGCAGCCACATTACCACCAAAGCGGACTGTCCTAAGTAGTATAAGCTCATCTCCTGCGTTTTGAACATACGCACGTACAGACCACTCATTATCTGCCGAATACCATGCAAGGCTAGCATCGTACTTTTGGTAACTTTCTTGAGTACCAAATGAAAAAGGCAAATCGTTGGTTGTATACGAATCCGATAATTGAATACTGGTAGCAGGCACAACGCGGCCTTTATCACCTAAATCAAACTCATAACTGGCCAATAGTGTAATATTGTATTTAGGGCTTAGTTGCACGTCATTACCATCTAGTTGCAGTAAGTTATCTACGCCATTAATGGTCTCTCCACCTTCTTCAAATACATTTGGCGTAACAAAGTCGCCATACGTTGAGTCTGTAAACGCGGCGCGTGCCCCTAGGCGCAATGCATCACTTGCCTGCCAATCAATTTCTAACTCAAGACCTGCAGCATCAATTTCCCCGGCATTACCAAAAAACGACACCGCCGTACCACCCACGTTTTGAAAACGAGTAGAAAGTAGGTCCTCGTACTGGTTGTAATATAAAGAAGCGTTAAATCTTAATGAATTATCAAGCAGCATGCTTTTAAAGCCAAGCTCGTAAGCCGTTACTGTTTGCTCATCGTAGCTATCTTCGCCATTAAAAGCGCCCTGTGCGTTACCCGCTAAAAAGCCCGTAGAAACTGTAGCATAAAGCAGTTGAGAACTTGCCAAATCGTGTTCAAGACCTAGCTTCCACGTTATTTTACTCCAATCATCGTCTGCGTTATCAACCTCAAGTACAGAAAAATCAAGCGTGCTTAAGTTATCTGGGTTTTGGCCGTAAATATCCCACTCACGGCTGTCATTTGTATACCTAATGCCGGCTATACCGCGTGTATCATCATTAAATGTGTAATTACCTTGAAAGTAGGCAGCAGCTGATCTTGTTTCTAACTGAATTTGATTTAACCACGACGCGTACTGAAATTCTTGGGGTTGCGTTGTATCTGGCACATTATCAACCACAGCCCCATAGCTGCCATTTAAAAATGCGTTGTCTAAATCTTCTGAGAGCAAATAAATACCCGCTACCCATTCAAAGTCGCTTTCATACGTTGAGCTAACCTGCACTTCTAACGAGTTTGTTTTTGATTCAATCGCATTGCCATCAACCGTGGTTGCATAAGTCGAAAAATCACCATCAGTAAGGCGCGTTTCTTCGTAATCCATTGAGGCTGCAATCACTTTCAAATCTACCGACTCTAATGACCAGTTAAGCTCTGCACTAATGCTTACATCACTTACATCACGCGATGGTTTATAGTCAAACTGCTGAGTAAATGGGTCTGACGATACCGCCTGTGCTGTATCAAGCCCTGGTGTTGCAGCGTTATCTAAACCTGCACCAAAGCGGCCACAATTACTGCCACACACATCGTCACGACCAATTCGCTCAGTTAATGGTGCCGACAAACTTGTTTTACCCGTTGCAGGGTTTATAGGAACGCCTAAAATATGGTAGCCAAAAGCACCGCCGCCATTTGATTCATCCTGCCACGTTTCTACTTTTACATTTAAATTTATATCGTCGTTAATTTCAGTAAAAACTTGGCCACGTAAAAAATACATATCAGCATCTTTTAAGCCTGCATCTTCATTAAATGTATTTTCAACGTAGGGATCTCTTATTTCTCGAACGCCAGTAAATCGCACCGCGGTATCATCAGTAAGCGCTGCATTAAAAAAGCCCTCACCACGTAAATGACCATAATTACCAAATGTAACGGCCATACCGCCTTCGGTAATATCTAGCTCTGGTTTTTTAGCTATAACATCAATCGCACCACCAAATGAGTTACGACCAAACAATGTACCTTGTGGCCCGCGTAATACTTCAACACGCTCTAAATCAACAAACCCAGCAAGCGCCTGCCCGTGACGAGGACGATAAACACCGTTAGAATAAAACGCGATGGCAACATCGTTAGCCTCTACTTGCTCTGTTCTAGCACCGCGCATAGCTGGGCGAGCATCACTGCCCGACACACCCGACTTTAACCCTGGCGCTAAGCTATCAAGGTTTAAGATATCAGTAACGCCATTTTCTAGTAAATCTTTAGCAGATACAGCGGTCACAGCCAACGGCACTGATTGAATACTTTTAACACGCTTAGTAGAGGTAACCGAAATAACCTCCAACTCTTTGTTAGGGTTTAACTTTGCCTCTTGCGAGTATACCGAGGCTGAGCCCAATATCGCCGTGTTTACTGCAGCAAAAATAAGTGTTTTACGTAAAATATGTGCGGCCATGAGATTAGTTCTCCACCTGTTGATATAAGTTATTTTATTAAGCATTTAAGGGCTAAATAACCCGCAACCGAATTTTAAGTATTTATAATTATTAAAAGCGCGATTTAAATGCCTATTTTTTCGACTTATAAAAACTATCGCTTTCTGCATTCGAATGCAATAAAGATTATGTAAAAGTTTTACATGTTCATAACACTAAAAACGAAGCGGAGTATTCAAATGAAAATAAACCTTTTAAAATTATAAAGTTATTTTTTAGGTTTATTCCTTAAAGCACTGGTTTGATCTGTTTAATTTAACAAAAACAACCAAAGAAAGAAGTATGGTAGAGAAAATACAGATTAAAAGACTTCGAAGTCCAAGGGGTGTGTAATCACATTTAAAGTAGGCACCTAACCGACTAATAATTAAGTGCCCACTGTCTCTAAAGGTTAGACCGTAAGTGTGTAGCTGAAATATAATCACATGTAGAATAACAACAGCTAATAACTATTCTCATAATTAGTTTTGTGTCTTTTTGCTTAAGTTTTCAATTAAGTCTTGTGCGCTATAGCTGTTGTCGCTGGGTTTAATACCTTTGCCCATTTTAATGTCAATCAGGGTGTGTACTTCTTTTCGTTTATCATTGTTGCTCACTTGTACGCCTACGCTATTGCTCGGGCGTACGCGTGTTTCGCAGGTTAATAAACCGCAGTTTCGCTCATATTGTTGGCTGTGTGATGCACTAATAGATGACGCGGGCGCTTGCGATTTAGACTCAACAAAGGTTTCTTTATTTGTTACAACAAACCAGTCGTAGCCTTGCGCTTGGGTAAGCTCAGCCGCGCGTAACAATGCATAGTCACCTGCATCGGCTACGTTGTTTGACACGCTTTTAAACTCGACGCGGTATTGATCGTCGCTAATTTTTTGCTCGCTATAACCTTGTGAGCCATTATTAGCTGGGCGGTAGTCGGGTTTAGATGCGCAACCCGCCATAACTAAAATACTGATAATTAAAATAGATGTTTTCATCATTCACCTCGTTTTATAAAAACTATTATTGGTTTAACTGCCACTTTGCACTAATTGCTTGCTGCTCTTGCGCTCTATCTAGTGGTGCGCCGCTGATCATGCTATCTATAACAGCATCTAACTCACTGTTATTAGACGCCGTTTGATATTGCGCACCATTATCACTTTGCTGCGCGGCTGTTTGCGCTTTTATTTGCCAACCGCTTTGCGTTTTACAAGCAATGCTTGTTTGCATGGTATTGTTTGAGCTTAGCGCATACTGCCTACAAAGCTCACCTTGCTGATTTTTAAAGCTAAGCTGCGCGCTAAATACTGAGCCATCACTTTGCTTATACTCACCACTACTTAGCTGTGTATTAAGTGCTGATGCTATGTTACTGGCTACTAAATTTTGCGACTCATTGGGTTGTAAATAACTAGTCATTGCAATACCAAATACCACGGCAACGCTTGCAGCTATTGCTAAGCTTTTATTAGCCGACTGCTTAACCCTTTGCCAAGGCGTTAACGTTACTACATTGCTATTTAACGTGTTTTTTGTCGTTGCTGTATCAAGCTTTGCAACCGTTTTAGCTAATGAGTCACTAAGGGGTGCGTCATCAATACTTGTTGCGTGCTCTTTTACACGCATGTCTACTTCGCTTAGCTCTGCAAGTCGCATTACTAGTTCATCATCGGTTTCAAGGGCTTTGCGCACTTGCCCCATTTCGTGCTCGCTTAGCTCTGAGTCTAAAAAGGCGCTAAGTGTTTCGTCGTTAATGTTCATACTTGCTCCTTTTTAAAGTCGGGTTTTATTAAATTATAAAGTGTACTGCGTGCTCGCGATAATTTACTCATTACACTGCCTATAGGTATATCGAGTGTATGTGCTACTTCTTTATAGGCCATGCCCTGCACTGCCACCAACGATACAATGGCGCGTTGCTCTTCGGGTAATTGCCCAAGTGCTGTATTTACATTTTTAAGCATTTGTTTGTTTTCGAGTGTTTGGTGCTCATTACTTGTAATTGGCTCTGGTAATATATCGGCCTGGGCCGTATTTTGTCTTACCTTGCGTGAGCGGTATTCGTCTATCCACACATTGCGGCAAATTTTAAACGCCCATTTAGCAGGCTCAACGTCATCCGGAATGCCTTTTACTAATAGTTTTTCAATTGTTATTTGCACTACATCGTCTGCATCTGCTTTACTACCCGTTAGCGAATAGGCAAAGCGCCTAAGCATGGGCAATAAGGTTTTTAATGTTTCGTTCATTGATTTTTACCCCTTTTATAAAGAAGACGATTCAAAAAAACATTTATTCCCAAATAATCAAAATAATTTGAATAATGAAATATTTCTATGTGTTAAACGTTAATTACAAGCATGATAAATTTAATAGAAGTAACCCACTATGAATATTAAAAACACACGCGTTAAACACATAATAGCCGCTTCGCTTTGCATATTTAGCGCAACGAGCTCTGCCAATATAGTGAGTGTCGATCAAGTGCTTGGGCAGTTAAACCCAATAGAGCAGCGTATTGAGCAAACAATAGAACGAGCACAACGCCTGCCGCTTCCGATGCTTGTACCACAAGTTTCGATTGATGCACTAAAAGCGCAAATTAGTGAGCCAATTAGCAGCTTACCCAATGTACTTAACATTAATATAAATAGCCAAAACACCGCATTTGTTGAAGTAGAGCTAGAAAACGGCTTTAGAGCAATAGAGCGCCAATGGTTATTAATGGCAAATAGCCAACAACTTAATACCCTAAAACAGCAAAATGTAACCATTGTATCGGTAAAAAATTACAACGCACTTAACATGAGCTTAGTGCGCTTTAACGTGCCCCAAGGTGTTAATTCTAAAAGTGAGTTATTAAAAGCACTTAACTTAGATGAGTCTGCAATACTTGACCGAAACCACATATACCAGGCGCAAATTGGCGAGCCTACCGAAAAAGTAACACCAAATAACTCTATTGCCCCCTACTGCACACAAAGCGTAAAAATTGGCATGATCGACAGCGCCATTAATACCAAACACAGTGCTTTTGAAGGCGCAAATATCACTACGCAAAGCTTTTTACCACAAGGGTTAAGCTCTCCAAATTTACACGGCACCGCCATTGCAGGGCTAATTACAGGTAAAGGCGCAAAACTTAACCCGCTTTTAGGCAGTGCCATGCTTTACAGTGCCGAGGTGTTTTATAGGCAATCTGAATATGCTCAAGGGGCTACATTATTTGCCATAGTAGAAGCACTTAACTGGCTAGTCAGTAATAAAATACCCGTAATAAATATGAGCCTAACGGGGCCAAATAACGCAGTTTTAGAAGCAAGTATTACTGCAGCAATAAAACAAAACGTGTTAATTGTAGCTGCTGCAGGTAACCAAGGGCCGGCGTCGCAGCCGTTATACCCAGGTGCGTATAAAAGCGTGATAGCGGTAAGTGCTATTGATTCACAAAACCAAATTTATAGATGGTCAAATAAAGGCGATTACATAGACTTTGCAGCCCTTGGTGTAAATGTTGTTACAAGCCAAGGCAATGGAAAATTTGGAAGGGAGTCGGGTACGTCAATGGCAGCGCCGCATGTAAGCGCGGCATTAAGTTGTTTATTGTTAAAACATGGTAATAATAAAACCAAAGCACTTAACGAGCTTACATCGCTTGCCGTCGATTTAGGCGAGCATGGCAAAGACACCACCTTTGGTTATGGTGCCATTTACCCACCTAAAAATGCACTTTAACTGACGCCGATAAAACCGATTGCGTATAGGTATTGCTTCTAAGCTTTGATTGATAATCGCCATATTCAGCCTCGGCTATTAATGTTACGTGCTCAAATAAAGCTAGGTTATAAAACGCATTAACTACATTTCGGTGCTCATCTCGCGACGGTATTTGCTCAAAAAAATCATCCGTTGTTTGCTCATCGTAATCTTTATTTTGATAACGCCAGCCTGCGCCCACTTTATTCGCTACATTAAAGGCCGTAAATTTGTGCGTAACTTTAGTAGTAAAACCGTAGCCGTTAAAGTCGTATTGGTTGTCGTCGGCGTTTTCTTTATCGGCACTTAGCGCTGCCATTAGCATGGTTTGGCCGTTATTTATAAAATGATAAAGCGCTACATCGCCACCTACGCCGTCGGCATTACGTGCTTTTGCAGTAGCAAAACGTTTAGCTTTGGTTTTTACACTCATACGCAAATACGTATGCGGGTTTAAAAAATGGCCATAGTAGGCGCTGGCTTGATTAAAATGTAAAAATGTTTCGCCATCTACATTTGCTTTTGCGCCATCGTAACGAACCCCTAGCTCATGGCTATTAAAGCTATAACTGCCATCTAAACCATATTGATGCAGGTCTAAATCGTATTGATCAAACTCATCGTAGTCTTGTTGTTCAAACTTATAGCTTGAGGTTAATTTAGCGCTTTTGGTTACTTGCCATTTTGCATTAACACCGGCTGCGGTTTTTATGCCGCTGTCGCTTTGCGACGAAATATCGTCAAGCTCCTGAACAGAGAGCGCCGAGTTACTTAATACCCCAACTTCAGCATCTGCATTTAGCTCAAAGCTACTTTTAAAAGGCTTATTTTGCTCAGCTGTTTTAATGTGGTTAGTTTGTGCAAGCACCGCTTGAGCACTAAAAACACACAATGTGGCGGTTATAACTGCTTTCATATTTATTCTCCAACAGGCCGAATAGGTTTCCCCATTCGGCATTTGTGCAAGCACTTGGCGTATTAAAGGCCTAGGTCTAAATCGTTAGTAATGTTGGTTACTACTTCACTTGCGGTGCTAAGTGCTACATCGTTACTAATTTGATCAGTGACCGCTGCACTCACCTGCCCGCTAACACTTTGTTGTACTGTGCTTTGTAAACTACTAACCGTACTGTCTTGCACACTGGCAATTAAAGATTGCTGAACACTGCTTACTACTTCATTACTGGTATTAATTGCATCACCCATTTGCAGTGCAGAACTCACTGAGTTTGCAGCCGTATTAGTAATTGCTAATTGGTTTGTAAGCTCACCGGCATTAGTTGCATCAGCTTGTGTAACTGGATCGGTAGCGCTACTTACATTTGAAAGTAAAGAGGCATCGGCTGGTGTATCGGTAGTATCTGGCTGAGCGCCTTGCTCAGAGGTAACAGAAAGTAATGACGACTGGCTCACAGCGGTTGTTAAATTACCCGCCGATGAAGTTAACTGTGTTGTTGCATCGAGCGCTGTATTGGCTGTGGTATTGCTTGTGGAATTGGCTGTGGCATTTAAAGACGAGGCCGATGCATTTAATGCATTATTTAAAGATCCGCTGGCAGATGCAACTAATGTATTTGCAGGCTCTGCGGCCTCACTGCTTTCTTGCGTTGGAGTTTGCGTGTTATTCGCCGTTGAATCAGTGTTTTGCGAATCATCAGCCGTTACTTGTGTATCGTTAGATACGTTTGACTCGTTGCTACCACTGGCTGTTAAACCATTTTGTGAAAGCGCAATAGATGTAGATGTTTGTTGCTGCGCCGACGTTGACTGAGATAGTTCAATATCAGCGGCGTGCACTGCACCTGTAAAAGTACACACACCGCTTAACATCATTACGCTTACAGTTTTATTTAATTTAGTCATTGTTTTGTCCTCTAGTTTGTCGGATTGACATAATGAAGACGATTTACAAAACCACTTTATTCCAAAAATAAATAAAAAATTATAATAACGTTACTTAATTATTTAAGTTTCATACTCTTAAATATAAATTACTCGTTTACTGCGTAAGCGTTTCACTGTTTTGGATCAGCAATAACAGCTCGGCAGTGGCGGTAGCATCGGCCAATGCGCGGTGATGGCTGGTTAAGTTTAAATTAAAATGCGCGCTGAGGTTACCAAGCGAATACGACTTTAAGCCTTTAAACGCTCTGCGCGATTCGACCACGGTGCACATTTTTGGCATTTTAAAAAAGTGCCCTGCAACCTCGCATTCTTTTTTTATAAAACCGTAATCAAAGTTTACGTTATGGGCCACAAAAATACTGCCTGCGAGTTTATCTAGTAGTGGCTGTGCTATATCGGCAAATACAGGCGCGTTGCAAACCATGCCATCGCTTATGCCGGTCAATTTAGTAATAAAACTTGGGATATGGCGCTGCGGATTAATAAGTGTCGTCCAGGTATCAATTACTTTACCGTGCTGCACTTTAACAATGCCAATTTCGGTAATGCGGTTACCGCCTTTTAAGCCACCCGTGGTTTCTATATCAACCACGCTGTAAATACGGTTAGGGTCTACAAACCACTTAACTGCAGCAATATGTACTGTAAAGCCTACATTTTTTAAATTATCAATAGTGGTAAGTTGGTTGCGCCTAAGCTTATCGCCTGGGGCTTTTACCTCTTCAAAATGTACTTGGCCATTATTAATAACCATTAAGTCGGGGTAGCCGTCTTTTAGCTGTAAATAGTGTTTGCTCATAGCCGTTAAGTGCGCAATTAACGCTTCAAGCGGGCTGTTTAAAATAAGTGCCTCTAGTGGCTCTAATAAATTGCTGCGCCATCTAAATAAACCATTGGGCTGCTCAAAATACTGCGCGGCATGCTTACATACCAAATTAAGCAGCGCCTGATTAGTGCTACAGCTTTTTAAACGTGCGTCAATTTGCGTGCTTTGTGCTTCATAAAAATTACCAAGCTGTAAAACTTGCGGGTAAATATCAAATTCATTACACGGCGGGTAAGGCGATTCAATAAATAACTCGTGCCAAAATACTAAGCCAAACAAGCTTTGCCATAAGGTGTTTTCGGTATTAAAAACCGTTAACCCTTTTGCACTGTAATACTCATTTACGCCTTGCTCTACATCGCCTCGGTAAATTTCGTCAATTTCAAGTACACATTGGGTGTCGGCCAGCATAGTACTTAAGCGCGAACGCGTTTGTTTATTAAACTTACGCATTAAAAAGTCATCAGCAAAGTACAGTAAATCGTCGGTGAGCGGGTTTTCTATAATTTGCTCTAGCTGCGCTTTAACCCACGCTTTATTACCTAGGCGGTATTGCTCTCTTATTTGAATTTCTTGTGCTTCGGCGTAATCGGTGCAGCCTTCAAGTAGGCTAAAGGCAAGTTCGCTATCGGTATTTTTAAGTTGTTTATACAGCCTAACCAGCAATTTATTTTTAATGTCGTGCGCTTGTGCGCCATGCGCCGGTTGCGCTAATACTAAATGCGCAAGCTCGGTGTAAGCGGTTTTGTCATCCAAGGTTTCAGCTTTTGCATTACCACCCGTTTTGCCAATGTTTTTAAACGCTAAACGGTAACGATTTAAAACGTAATTAGATTGCGCCTCAGCGAGTGTATTAAAGCGCGATAAGCTCTCGCTGTGCCCTTCGCGGGTAGCGGTTAACCCTAAATCGCGCATAACAAAGCGGTTTTGATGGTTTACATCGCCACTACTTAAGCGCCCTGCAAATAAAAATTCAAAATACTCGTAATAATCTTCACGGTTATTAATGACATACTGGCTATATAAAGGGGCTAAATCATCTGCGCGCTCACTAAAAAATTGGCACGCAATAGTAACCAACTCCCCTTTAGCTGCGCTTTTCTTAAAGCTTACTTGCTCACTGTAATTACTGAGTAACTCCACCAGCATGGGCTTGGTTAAATGCGCTATAAGCTGCTTGTAATGCTGTGCGTTTGGCTCATATAAAATACCCGCTGTTTTTAGCGTATAAATAGCCTGATGCGGCGAAGTTATTTCTTCATAATTAAGCGATTGCGCCTGCACTAAATAAGGCTTGCGCGAATACACACGCGCCAACATGCATTGGCTTTGCTCATCTAGTTGGTTAATTTTACTAATAAATTCACTATGTTTAGGCTCAAGTAAGTGCATACATTTACTTGTTACAAACTCAATAAGCTCTCTAAAATGCGCTAAATAGTATTTTGCTGGTAATTCTTTTTTCATAACATCGCCACAACTGTATATAAAAACAGTATCTAGTATTTATGCTTATTATTCAATCTTAAACTTGTAACTAAAACACGCTATAGTGAGCGTATAAAAGCAAATTTATTAAAAATAAAGGACTTACCATGAGCGCGCACCCATACGATGTTTTATCACTCAATAACGGCGCAAATATTATTTTTACGCCTTGCCCTGGTACAAAAACGCAAAACCTAGCGGATTCAATCGCTACATTAAAAGCCGCTGGCACTCACATGCTACTATCGCTTATGCCACAAAAGGAGCTTGAAAAAAACAACGTACAAACAATTAATAGTGAGTGCAATAAGCACGATATAACCTGGTTTCATTTACCAATAAATGACGACGAAGCCCCAAAACAACCTTTTACATCAAGCTGGAATACCCACAAAACAGACATACTACAAGCCATACAGCAAAAACAAACCATTGCCATACATTGCAAAGGCGGCACTGGCCGCACAGGGTTGGTTGCTGCGCTTATTTTAAATTCGGCAGGTTACACAAAAGAAGAAGTATACAGCCTAGTACAAGGTATTCGCCCTAAAGCACTGACTATAGAGCTGCAAAAAGAATACTTTAATAACTCTGAGGTGTGAGGGGGAAACTGGGTAATATGTTAACGCTCATTCTTAGTTACCCTTGGCAAGCTTAGCCACTTATTAAGTGGTAACTAATCGTAATTATGTAAACCAAAAAAACACCAAATAGGATTGAGCCAATACCTGCAGGCCTAAATGTACTTTTAAATTTTTGAGCAGACCACACAGCAATTAAGAACACCTCGCTCTCCTAAAAACTAATGCCTGCATAGGGTAATACAGTCGGACTTGACTAAAGTTAGCTAAAGAGTAGTGAAACCAAGTACTTTACGCCTCTTAATACTGTTGCTATTAGACTCGCAAGCTCATGTAGTAGAAACGATCGTCTTCTCTATCGACTGCAAATCCAATACGGCTATATAACTTAAATGCTGGGCTTAGCTGAAATACTTTGAGGTCTATGAATTTGACGCTGTGTTGTCGAGCTATATCAACTACTTTAGCAATAACAAGAGCACCATAACCTTTGTTTTGATAAGTAGCTGCAATCTGAATATCGCGAAGTTGGCAACGCCCTTCTTCAAATGATAAGCGCACGACACCTATGTGTTGTTCCTTACACAAAATATCAAAATTTTTAAGGTTTTTGGTAGCTTGATAAACGTCTTCTACATCCCAATCTACCGCATACATTTCGTAATAGGGCTTCATATTGTTAAACGTAAAGTGCGCGGCAGCCTTTAAGTCTTCAGTAGCAACAATCTCTAGCATCCATCTAGCCTCAAAAAAGAATTAATACTCAATAAACTAATTAGCCACTTTAATTGAATTAGAAAAATGGTTGTGATCTTAAATTCATCACTAAAAGACAATAAAGAATAAGAAGCGCCAGTTGCTTAAAAATAGCTATTGATGCCATAATTTCTTATTAGTTCTTCCAGGCTTCCAGTATTTTTTTCTGGCTTCTCATACTATAAACCCACTCTCTGCCTTGTTTTTGTTTTGTAAATAGTTTGAGTTCGACTAAACCATTCAATACAGTTGATGCTGTGTTATACGCACACCCTAGGTTCTCTTTAACATTCGTCGCTGTAAAGCTATGTGCTACTCCACTTCGTGCCACTTGAAAAACAGTCTGCTGTTTATCATTCAGCTTTTTATAAAGCCCCGATTCCCATAACCACTTATTAAATTTTTCAGTTTCCTCGAGTGTTTGCTTGTAAGAACCTTTAAATTGATTTATTGCTTTGATGATAATTCCACATTGGTAATCTAAAAAATAAGTTAAATCCATTTTATCGGTTTCTGTATATAAATAACTTTTTCCATATTTAACTGGTGCTGATTTCAATAGAACACTAATTGCAATATACCTGAATGCAGCAAAATCATTTTTAAACATGTACCAATAGAATAATGCTCTAGCTACCCTGCCATTTCCATCTCTGAATGGGTGTTCATAACCTATAGCAAAATGCAAAGCAATTGCTTTTACCAGAGGGTGCAAATAATTTTTATTATCGATATCGTGATGACATATGTTTACCCACTTGGATAATTCTTTAATTCTTTTGGTCAACCCTGTGGCTGTAGGAGGCACGTGCACGGTATTACCTTCTGAGTCTACGACTTCAACATCATCAGTTTTTCTAAACACTCCTGGTGTGTAATTATCGTTATCTATATTGTCTACACCTATCTGATGTAATTCCAAGATGAGGTCTACAGACAAATCTTTGTGCCTATTTTCCCATGCGAATTTCATCATTTTAAAGTTGCCAACTATCATTTTCTCATCTGGTGAACGAGGTCTTCTCTGTCTTTTCAACAAATCTTTTGCAACCTTAGTGGTTGTCGCAGCCCCTTCTAATTGGCTACTACTGATAGCCTCATCTTCAATAAGGTCATTTAATAAATACTCTAAATGCTTTTCTTCACCTATCTTACTGCACATCCAGTCTAATGAAGCACTTGTAGTATTTCTATCTGTTTCTGAAATAGCTTTTTGTATAGATGGTGATAAATAAAATTTACAGGAGACTTTGGGCTCTCCGATACGAAACATCGTTTGGAACTGTCTAGTTCTAGCCATTTTCACAATAGACCAAGCAATAGTGCTATCTAGATCTTTGGGTAATCTATATTTAAGTTCGTCAAAATGAAGGTACCTGCCTTTAGAATCAATAGGTGAAAACAATTCGAGATAAGCATCCAGTTTTGATGGAGCATTTTCTGCAATTTGCTGAAAAGGGTTTACCACATTTTTGCTAGGTGGCTTTGTGATCATTTTTTATCTCAATTATGTTACCAATTGAATTAACTATATACTATCGAACTGAGCTTGTCTCAAAAATATATAATTTTGAGATAAAAATTACAGCCGGAATATTAAAGCAAAGCTGACTACTTACTCTACGACACCTATCGCTTTAGACCGGCAAATATCCTTATTTTATTATATATTCACTTTAACCACCAAATAACCACATGAAAGAAATTACAAAACTCATATCAGTTTATGTAATTGCAAAAACACATCTAAATGCTTGATAAAATTAATATTATTAAACATGCACGGCCCATAAAGTGCATATTATTTTTTAAAATTCAGTCTGTGTTATTTACAAAAGGCGGTACTTAAGTCAAAAGAATTCAATCTAACGCCTTTTAACTAATTCCTTTAAGCTAAAACCTTTAAAATACAGCTCAATTTAAACCCGCTAAATCGTTATACCTGCACAAATGTATTCAGCCATAACGCTTTACGATATTATGCTCCTTTAAATTTAAATTAACTTTCAGGGCATATAATGACAACGCACACACCGCCTTCCCACTCAGCCAACACAGCTGAAAACACCTCTCTTTTTTACGTAATTTTTATCTCTGCCGTGGCTGCTATTGGTGGCTTTTTATTTGGTTTTGACTCGGGTGTTATTAACGGCACGGTGTCGGCACTGGGTAATGCGTTTAATTCAAGCAGTGTGGCTACGGGCTTTAACGTAGCGTCTGTATTACTTGGCTGTGCCTTAGGTGCACTTGCTGCGGGGCCGCTGGCTGATAAGTTTGGTCGCCGTGCAATTATGATCATCACCGCGATTATTTTTGCCATTAGTGCGTTTGGCTCAGGCATTAGCGAAAGCTCGGCCGAGTTTATTTTTTACCGCTTATTTGGTGGCTTAGGTATTGGTGCTGCATCGGTATTGGCGCCAGCTTATATTGCAGAGGTTGCGCCACCTACCCTTCGTGGTCGTTTAGCTACATTACAACAGCTCGCTATTGTATTGGGTTTATTTGCTGCGTTTTTAAGTAATTATTTAATTGCTGATGCAGCTGGTAGTGCGCAAAATATTTTAATGCTTGATATAGCCGCTTGGCGCTGGATGTTTTGGGCTGAGCTTGTGCCTGCAATACTGTTTTTAGTGGGGGTGTTGTTTATTCCTGAGTCGCCTCGTTATTTAGTGGCGCAAGGTAAAGTGGACGATGCAAAAACAGTATTTAGTAAAATTTCGAACGACAACGTTGCTGCACAAATAAGTGATGTTAAAAGCTCCTTACGTAGCGATAAAAAGCCAAGTATTCGCGACTTATTTATTGATGGCAGTAAAAAAGTACACCCGATTGTATGGGCAGGTGTTGCGCTGAGTGTGTTTCAGCAATTTGTAGGTATTAACGTGGTGTTTTATTACGGCTCTGAGCTTTGGCAAGCCGCAGGGTTTGACGAGTCGCAATCGTTATTTATAAATGTATTAGCGGGGACGACTAATATTGTATCGACCTTTATTGCTATTGCCCTTGTTGACAAAATTGGCCGTAAGCCACTGCTATTAGTAGGCAGTATTGGTATGTTTATCAGCTTAAGCGCGCTTACTTATATATTTGGCAGCGCAGGCCTTGATGAAGCAGGCAAGCTTGCACTTAGCGATAACATGGGTACGTTTGCGCTTATTATGGCTAACTTATTTGTGGTATTTTTTGGTTTAAGTTGGGGCCCCGTTGTGTGGGTGTTATTAGGCGAAATGTTTAATAACCGTATTCGCGGTGCAGCGCTTGCTGTTGCTGCAAGCGCGCAGTGGATTGCTAACTTTGCCATTACCATGACCTTCCCTATTATGCTGGCTAACATTGGCCTTGCAGGTGCGTACGGCTTTTATGCTTTATCGGCACTTATTAGCATATTTTTTGTGGCTAAATACATTACAGAAACCCGTGGTAAAACACTTGAGTCTATGTAATTAGTCCTGAAAGCGGTGAACCCTTTTCACCGCTTTGTGTTTTTTAGGTAAATGATTGATTTAATATCAGTATTAAACCATCTAATAATTACTGCACTAAACATTGGCTTATCTCTCGCATTCAGTATTCCTTTTTACTATAAGTAATCGATTTAAATTCCTTTTTTGAATATAGAAAATTAGCTATTGTCCGCGTTTTCCCACTACGTATGTCTATCAAAATGAAAAATAAGTTAGTATCTGGTTTGGCCCTAACCCTTACTTTAGGTTCGTTTAACGCATTTGCTACCAATGGGTATTTTACTCATGGTTATGGCATGACCCACAAAGGCATGGCGGGTGCGGGTGTTGCGCTATCTGAAGAGTTAATGTCTGGCGCTAATAACCCTGCTACCTTTTTAGCAAATGGCACGCAATTATCTGTGGGCTTGGAGCTTTTTTCGCCTGTTCGAAAATACTCAGCATCCGATGTAGATACCTTTTACCCTGACGCATTTTACCTGCAAGCAAAAACCCAAAAAAGTGATAACACTTTATTTGCTATTCCTGAATTTGCTATTGGCCACCAGCTTAATGACAAAGTAAGTATTGGCTTATTAGTTTATGGTAATGGCGGTATGAACACCGACTACAGCGCCGATTCAGAGCCTGAAGGCACATTTTATGCTGGCACTACGGGTGTTGATTTAAAGCAAATGTTTATTAGCCCAACAATAAGCTACAAACTTAACGAGCAAATACGCCTTGGTGTATCACCAATTTATGCAGTGCAGCAGTTTAAAGCTACAGGCCTTGGAAACTTTGCGCCTTTTTCGCAATCGTCCCAAGCCCTTACCAATAATGGTACCGACACCAGCACAGGCTTAGGTATTCAATTAGGTATTAGCCAAGATATAAACTCGTCATTAAGCTGGGGAGCAAGTTACCGCTCATCAGTATCTATGCAAGAGTTTGATAGCTATAAAGGTTTGTTTGCAGAGCAAGGTGGATTTGATTTACCTAGTTCGCTTCAAATTGGCGCAGCTTATAAAATTACGCCAAACAACCAGCTTGTATTTGATTGGCAAAAAATTAATTACAGTGAAGTAAACAGCATTGCTAACCCGATTGATAATTTAATGTCGGCTCCACTAGGTGCCGATGCAGGCGCAGGTTTTGGTTGGGACGATATGACCATTTATAAACTTGGCTATCAGTGGCAGCGTACAGCAAAACAAAAAATTCGCTTTGGTATTTCGTATACAGAGCAACCTATTCCTTCATCAAACGTTTTACTTAATATTTTAGCGCCAGGTGTACAAGAATGGCATTTTACTACGGGGTTTAGCCATTCTATTAGTAACACGGTACAATTAAATGCAATGGCTTTTTACTCGCCAGCTAAAAAAGTATCGGGTGCTAACTACTTAGCGCCAAACCAACAAGTATCAATTGAAATGGAGCAATCAGGCCTAGGTGTGTCGGTTGTTTGGGGAATATAAAATGGTTACAGAGTTTACGCCAATAGCGGCAGCTATAGGGGGTGCTTTAATAGGAATAGCGTGCGCACTATTACTGGTTTTATACGGAAAAATAGCCGGTATATCAGGCATTGTTAAATCTGTTTTTAATAAGCAAACGGCTGAGTCGCGTTGGAAATTATACTTTATTGCAGGGCTATTATTAGCCGGTATTGCAGTGCGTATATTTGCGCCATCTTTATTAGAAGGTGAGCTGAGCTTATCGCCTGTGCTTATAGTTATAGCTGGGCTACTTGTCGGTATGGGCACCTCATTAGCTAATGGCTGTACAAGTGGCCATGGCGTATGTGGCATGTCGCGTTTTTCTACCCGTTCGTGGGTTTCAACATGTACATTTATGGCCGTGGCTATAATTACAGCAAACCTAGTAGGTTAAAAAAATGACAGCAGTAATTCATGTTATTTTAGGATTTATATTTGGTTTAGGGCTTATCATTAGTGGTATGACAAACCCCGACAAAGTACTTAACTTTTTAAATTTTCAAAATCAATGGGATGGCAGTTTAATTATTGTAATGGCTGTGGCTATGGGAATAATGATGCTGGCATGGTTTTGGGTTGCCAAAAAAGATAAACCACTGCTTGGTGAAACGTTTACTTTAAGTGATGTCAAAAACATTAGCCCTCGGCTAATCACTGGCTCTGTAATGTTTGGTTTAGGATGGGGATTAAGCGGCATATGCCCAGGCCCTGGCCTTGTGCAACTTACTTCACTTAAAATGGAATTTTGGTTATTTTTTGCAGCCGTACTTGGCGGTATGTGGATAGCTAAAAAAGTATAAATTTAACCTCGAAAGATATACGGCCTTAGTCCTTCATTAAAACTGGCAGGTATTAGCTTGCCAGTTTAACCCTATTTAAATAGCCCCTCTTTCCTTGCCTTGGCTAACTATTCATATAGGTACATAACTTGCTGCTTACTCTTTTAAGTTTATAAAAGAGAGGTAAGTAATGTCTGCTACTACTTTTTACAACCTAACAGAGCAACCTTGGGTGGTTATTGCTATTTGTTTAGTTTCTATAACTATAGCTTTGTTTTGTATCCGCTTTTTTATAATGTACTGGCTTAAAAAGTGGACCTCTCATACTAAATTTATATTCGATAGCTTACTTATCGCCTCTATCTCTAAACCGCTCACCCTTTGCACATTTATTTTGCTACTCACCATTATAGAGCAAGGGTTGTTAATACAAGGCGAGCCGGTTGCGAGCTATATGTCGTTTTCGACCATTAATATTATTTTGGGCTTAGTGGCTATTATTTTATTTTTTGACCACTTTTTTGTGGGCGCCATTAATTACTACAGCAAAGAGTCGGCGGTAATTTTTAATTCACAAAGTATTATTAAAGGCATTATTAGGGTAAGCGTTTTATCGGTCGGGGCTTTAGTGCTGTTAGGCACCTTGGGTATTTCTATTACACCTATAATTGCCTCGTTAGGTATTACGTCATTAGCGGTGGCACTTGCCCTGCAACCCACCCTTGAAAACTTTTTTTCGGGCGTACAACTTGTTATAGATAAACCCATACGGGTGGGAGATTTTATTGAGCTTGAGTCAAAGGAGCAAGGCTTTGTAGAGAAAATTGGTTGGCGCTCTACATGGGTTAAAATGCTGCCAAATAATATGATTATTATTCCTAATAGTCAGCTTTCTAAATCGCGTATTAGTAGGGCGTGTTGATCTTTGATGTTTGAATTTGCAGCAGCGTGTTTGGTTTTTAGGCAAGGCAGAGCCTATGTAGTGTGGTTATTCCCCATAAATAGGCGATAACG
>NZ_LJSP01000008.1:0-146815 GCF_001399995.1 Pseudoalteromonas sp. P1-11 | reverse complement strand
ACCAACGTTTACGTGCGGTTTTACGCGTTCAAACTTTTCTTTTGCCATCTTAAAAAATTCCTAATTAAGAAATTAAAGCCTGACTCACTATTGAGCCAGACAAGCTAAAATCATATAACAGCGCGAGCTGAAATTATTGTATCTGCAACATTTTTAGAGGCTTCAGCGTACTTCAAAAACTCCATAGAGTAAGAAGCACGGCCCTGTGTTGCAGATCGTAAAGCAGTTGCATAACCAAACATTTCAGAAAGAGGAACCTGAGCATTAACTTGCTTAAGTCCACCTATTGCATCTTCCATGCCTTCGATTATGCCGCGACGACGGTTTAAGTCGCCAACTACATCACCCATGTTTGAGTCAGGAGTGATTACTTCAACCTTCATCATTGGCTCTAAAAGTACAGGGTCAGCCTTAAGCGCCCCAGCTTTCATTGCCATTGAACCTGCAATTTTAAATGCCATTTCATTCGAGTCTACATCATGGAATGAACCATCATATAAAGTCGCTTTAACGCCAAGTAATGGGTAGCCTGCCAGTACACCTTGAGACATTTGCTCTTGGATACCTTTGTCTACCGCAGGGATAAATTCTTTTGGAACCGAACCACCTACAGTTTCGTTAACGAACTCATAAATTGGTGCTTCATCATCCGAAATATCCATCGGTTCAAGTTTAACCCAGACGTGACCATATTGACCACGACCACCTGATTGACGTACAAACTTCCCTTCAACTTCAACAGTTGAACGAATAGCTTCTCGGTATGCAACCTGCGGCTTACCAACGTTACATTCAACACTGAATTCACGTTTCATACGGTCGACAATGATATCAAGGTGAAGTTCACCCATACCAGAGATTATAGTCTGGCCTGATTCTTCGTCAGTTTGTACACGAAAAGAAGGGTCTTCAGCAGCTAGTTTACCTAGTGCAATACCCATCTTATCTTGGTCAGCGATTGTGCGAGGCTCAACCGCAACAGAGATAACTGGCTCTGGGAACTCCATACGCTCTAGCGTAATGATAGAGTTCGGATCACACAGTGTCTCACCTGTTGTTACGTCTTTAAGACCAATAGCTGCCGCAATATCGCCTGCGTAAACTTCTTTGATCTCTTCACGTGAGTTTGAATGCATCTGTACGATACGACCAAATCGCTCACGCTTACTTTTAACTGGGTTATAAACCGCGTCACCCTGTTTAACAGTACCAGAGTAAACACGGAAAAAGGTTAAAGTGCCAACAAACGGGTCTGTTGCAATTTTAAATGCAAGTGCAGCAAACGGCGCTTTATCATCAGCTGGACGTTCTTCCTCAGTCCCATTTTCTAGGATACCTTGGATTTGTTTCACTTGTGTTGGTGCAGGCATGTATTCAACAACGCCATCAAGCACAGCTTGAACGCCTTTGTTTTTAAATGCACTACCACACGTAATGGGAACAATTTCGTTCGCTAATGTGCGTTGACGTAAGGCAGATTTAATCTCTGCTTCACTTAACTCTTCACCTTCTAAGTACTTATCCATTAGTTCTTCAGAGGCTTCAGCTGCACTTTCAACTAAATGAGAGTGCCATTCTTGAGCGAGCTCTTGAAGTTCTGCCGGTATTGCCTCATAAGAGAAAGTCATACCCTGGTCCGCTTCGTTCCAGTTAATGGCTTTCATTTTTATAAGGTCAATAACACCTTTAAAGTCGTCTTCAGCGCCAATTGGCAACTGGATTGGAACAGGCGTTGCTCCAAGACGAGATTTCACCTGGTCAACAACCGTTAAGAAGTCAGCGCCGGTGCGATCCATTTTATTTACGAAGATCATTCTTGGAACTTCGTATTTGTTCGCTTGGCGCCAAACTGTCTCAGTTTGCGGCTGTACACCTGATGAAGCACAAAGAACAACTACCGCACCATCAAGTACACGTAAAGAACGCTCTACTTCGATAGTGAAATCTACGTGTCCTGGAGTATCAATAATATTGATACGATGGTCGTCAAATTGCGCGTCCATCCCTTTCCAGAAACACGTTGTTGCAGCAGAAGTGATTGTGATACCACGCTCTTGTTCCTGCTCCATCCAATCCATAGTTGCGGCGCCATCATGTACTTCACCGATCTTATGAGAAAGACCTGTGTAGAACAGAACACGTTCTGTTGTGGTGGTTTTGCCTGCATCTACGTGAGCTACTATGCCGATATTACGGTAGCGCTCAAGTGGAGTTGTACGTGCCATATGATCCTCTTAAAGGTTAAGGACAGATTACCAACGGTAATGTGCGAATGCTTTATTCGCTTCAGCCATACGGTGAACGTCTTCACGTTTCTTAACCGCAGTGCCTTTGTTGTCAGCAGCGTCAACGATTTCTTGAGCTAAACGTAAGCCCATAGATTTTTCGCCACGCTTACGTGCAGCGTCTACTAACCAACGCATACCTAATGCGTTGCGACGTACTGGACGTACTTCAACTGGAACTTGATAAGTTGAACCACCAACACGGCGAGATTTAACCTCTACCTGTGGACGGATGTTATCAAGTGCAGATTCAAAGATTTCTAGGTGCGACTTGCCTGATTTCTCAGCAGCCACGTCTAGCGCACCATAAACAATTTTTTCAGCAGTAGATTTCTTGCCGTCTAACATTACGATGTTAACGAATTTAGCAAGAAGTTCCGATCCGAACTTAGGATCTGGAAGAATTTTACGTTGACCTATTACGCGTCTTCTAGGCATTTTGTATCTCCGGTTTATTCAGGTTTGTCCTTTTGGAACAATCACCCAAAACAATAATTAATAATATTTAGTGCTTGGCCTTACTAACGGAAAACAATTAGCCTTTAGGGCGTTTTGCACCGTATTTAGAACGAGCTTGACGACGGTCGCTAACGCCTGCACAGTCAAGTGCACCACGTACAGTGTGAAAACGCACACCTGGTAAATCTTTAACACGACCACCACGGATTAGGATTACACTGTGCTCTTGAAGGTTATGACCTTCACCACCGATGTATGATGTTACTTCGAAACCGTTAGTTAAACGTACACGAGCTACTTTACGTAACGCTGAGTTTGGTTTCTTAGGTGTAGTTGTATATACGCGAGTACATACACCACGCTTTTGCGGACACGCTTTAAGCGCAGCTGAGTTACTTTTAGTAACCTTGCTACGACGTGGCTTACGCACTAGCTGGTTAATAGTTGCCATTTAAATAGCTCCTGAAATTAAAATTACTACTGAAAAAAATAAAAAAATCCGCCCTTTTTACAAGCTTGTAACATACATGCAAGTAAATGGGTGGCGGAATTTTAATGAGCAAAGTTTAACCTGTCAACCTAAACTCATCGTAAGACAGTAGATAACTGTCTTACGATTTATTAATCTGTTGATTAATAAGAGTTTATTGATTTCCAGATAAATCTGCGTTCAGAGCATCTGTTAGTGCTTGAGTTGCCTCTTCTGCACTTACTGTTTGCTCTTCAACAACTTCACCCTGCTTGCGGCGAGCCATACGGTCTTGGTGATACGCAAAGCCAGTACCGGCTGGGATCAGACGACCCACAATTACGTTTTCTTTCAGACCACGAAGCTCATCGCTCTTACCATTCACTGCGGCATCTGTAAGAACACGTGTTGTTTCTTGGAAAGACGCTGCCGAGATGAAAGATTCGGTTGCTAGTGATGCTTTCGTGATACCCATAAGTTGTATTTCAAACTTCGCTGGGATTTTACCTTGTTTTTCAAGGTCACGATTAGCGATATTAACGCGAGCTACTTCAATTTGCTCACCCGCTAAGAACTCAGTATCACCGCCGTCAAGGATGGTACATTTACGTAGCATCTGACGAATAATTGTTTCAATGTGCTTATCATTGATCTTAACGCCCTGCAAACGGTAAACCTCTTGCACTTCGTTAACAATGTAGTTAGCAACATGAGTCACACCACGTAGGCGTAAGATGTCATGTGGTGATTCAGGGCCATCGGCGATAACTTCACCTTTAGACACTTGCTCACCTTCAAACACGTTAAGTTGACGCCACTTAGGAATCATCTCTTCGTAATGATCGCCTTCAGCTGGTGTAATAACTAAACGTTTCTTACCTTTAGTTTCTTTACCGAAGCTAATAGTACCTGTGATTTCAGCTAAGATAGCTGGATCTTTTGGCTTACGTGCTTCAAATAAGTCGGCTACGCGTGGTAGACCACCCGTGATATCACGAGTTTTCGAACCTTCTTGCGGAATACGTGCAAGTACGTCACCTGGGTTTGCTGTAACGCCATCTGTCACTTCAATCGTAGTGAATGAAGGTAGACGTGTTTCTTGCAAGCCGCGCTCTTCACTTTCGATGATAAGCTTAGGCTCTTTCGCATTTACTTTAGCAAGGTCTTTAACAACTACACGGGTTAAGCCGGTTAGTTCATCAGTTTGTGCTTCAGTATTTGAGTCATCAATATCGCTGAAAGAGATTTTTGACTTATGCTCAAGAACGATTGGGTGACTATGCGGGTCCCAAGTAGCAACGATGTCGTTACCTTGAACTTCTGCATTGTCTTGTACTGTTAGTACCGCACCGTAAGGTACTTTATAGCGCTCTTTTTCACGACCGAAGCTATCAATGATAGTGATTTCAGTTGAACGTGAAGTAATTACAATCTTACCGTCGGTATTAAGTACATACTTAGCGTTATGTAGTTTTAACGTACCGTCAGTTTTAACTTGTACATTGTTTTCAGCTGATGCTCTTGATGCCGCACCACCGATGTGGAATGTACGCATCGTAAGCTGTGTACCCGGCTCACCGATTGATTGTGCCGCGATAACACCTACTGATTCACCCGCGTTGATGATATGACCACGTGCAAGGTCACGACCATAACACTTAGCACATACACCAAAGTCGTTATCACAGGTGATAACAGAACGTACGCGAACTTCATCTACTGAGTGCTCTTCTAAAAGGTCACACAGTTTTTCATCAAGCATGATATTACGCTCTACTAATACAGTGTCTGTATTAGGGATAACCACAGGCTCAGCTACAACACGACCTAGTACACGTTCGCGAAGTGCTTCTACAACGTCACCACCTTCAATAAGCGGTTTCATTGTTAAGCCATCTTCTGTGCCACAGTCGTCTTCATTGATTACCAAATCTTGTGCAACGTCTACTAGACGACGCGTTAGGTAACCTGAGTTAGCTGTTTTAAGTGCTGTATCGGCAAGACCTTTACGCGCACCGTGCGTTGAGATGAAGTACTGTAGTACGTTTAGACCTTCACGGAAGTTAGCCGTGATTGGCGTCTCGATGATTGAACCATCTGGACGTGCCATTAGACCACGCATACCTGCTAGCTGACGGATCTGAGCGGCACTACCACGAGCACCTGAGTCGGCCATCATAAACACTGAGTTAAATGACGGTTGCTCTTCTTCTTCACCTTTGGCATTGATAACCGTGTCTTTAGACAAGTTGGCCATCATTTCACGTGATAAGTTTTCATTTACACGTGACCAGATATCGATAACTTTATTGTACTTTTCACCAGCCGTTACAAGACCTGATTGGAATTGTTGGTTGATTTCAGTTACTTCAGCTTCAGCTGATTCAATGATTGATGCTTTAACTGGTGGGATAACTAAGTCATCGATACCAATTGAAACACCTGACTTCATTGCGTAGTGGAAACCGGTGTACATAACTTGGTCAGCAAACACAACAGTGTCTTTAAGACCTAGACGACGGTAACACTCGTTTAATAAGCCAGAAATCTGCTTTTTACCTAATGCTTGGTTGATTGACTCAAACGGCATGCCTTTAGGTAAAATTAGAGACAGAATTGCACGACCCACAGTAGTGTCGATAAGCGTTACAGTGTCTTCAACAACACCTGCTTCGTTAGTGATTGACTGACTAATACGCACTTTAACGCGCGCGTGAAGTTCTGCGTTACCACTACGGTATGCTTTTTCTGCTTCTTTAGGATCTTTAAATACAATGCCTTCGCCTTTCGCATTAATGCGATCGCGCGTCATGTAGTAAAGACCTAATACAACATCCTGTGAAGGAACGATGATTGGCTCACCATTCGCTGGAGATAGAATGTTGTTAGTAGACATCATTAGTGCACGAGCTTCTAACTGAGCTTCAAGCGTTAACGGTACGTGTACCGCCATTTGGTCACCATCGAAGTCGGCGTTGTAAGCCGCACATACTAATGGGTGTAAATGGATTGCTTTACCTTCAATTAGTACAGGTTCGAACGCTTGGATACCTAAACGGTGAAGTGTAGGTGCACGGTTAAGTAATACTGGATGTTCACGAATTACTTCGTCTAGTACATCCCATACTTCCGCTACTTCACGCTCTACCATTTTCTTAGCAGCTTTGATTGTCGTAGCCATGCCGCGACGCTCTAATTTGCCATAGATGAATGGTTTGAATAGCTCAAGTGCCATCTTCTTAGGAAGACCACATTGGTGAAGCTTAAGTGTAGGACCAACCGTGATTACAGAACGGCCAGAGTAATCTACACGCTTACCAAGTAAGTTCTGACGGAAACGACCTTGCTTACCCTTGATCATATCAGCAAGAGATTTAAGCGGACGCTTGTTAGAACCTGTAATTGCACGACCACGACGACCGTTATCAAGTAGCGCATCTACCGCTTCTTGTAACATACGTTTTTCGTTGCGTACGATAATATCTGGTGCAGCTAAATCTAATAGACGCTTAAGACGGTTATTACGGTTAATAACACGACGGTAAAGGTCGTTTAGATCAGATGTCGCAAAACGACCACCGTCTAGTGGTACTAATGGACGTAAGTCAGGTGGCAATACTGGAAGTACTGTCATGATCATCCACTCAGGGTTATTACCTGATTGGTGGAACGATTCCATTAACTTAAGACGCTTAGTGATCTTTTTACGCTTCGTTTCAGAGTTAATTGTTGGTAACTCTTCACGCATTTCAGCAATTAATTGGCCAAGATCAAGTTCACGAAGCAAGTCTAATACTGCTTCTGCACCCATCTTAGCTTCAAATTCATCACCGTGCTCTTCAAGTGCATCTAGGTATTCTTCTTCACCTAATAGTTGACCACGCTCAAGCGTTGTCATACCAGGCTCAGTTACTACGAATGATTCGAAGTAAAGAACACGTTCAATATCACGAAGTGTCATATCAAGCATTAAGCCAATACGAGACGGTAATGATTTTAAAAACCATATATGTGCTACTGGGCTCGCAAGGTCGATATGACCCATACGATCACGACGCACTTTTGTAAGTGTAACTTCAACGCCACACTTCTCACAGATCACACCACGGTGTTTAAGGCGTTTATATTTACCACATAAACACTCATAATCTTTCACTGGGCCGAAAATACGGGCACAGAATAAGCCATCGCGCTCAGGCTTGAAAGTACGGTAGTTAATAGTCTCAGGTTTCTTTACTTCACCGTATGACCATGAACGAACCATGTCTGGTGAAGCAAGACCAATGCGAATTGCATCGAATTCTTCGGTCTTATTTTGTTGCTTCAGAAACTTAAGTAAGTCTTTCACCTTAGCTCTCCTGTCGGAGTTAATCTTGAGGGCGGATAATCTCGCCCCTACATTCTATTCAGCCGTAACAGATGCTGCAGCGTTAACTGCAGCATCTAATTGGCTTAATTTTCTTCCAACTCGATGTTGATACCCAGTGAGCGGATTTCTTTCAACAATACGTTGAACGATTCTGGCATACCTGGTTCCATTTTATGGTTACCATCAACGATGTTTTTATACATCTTAGTACGACCGTTCACGTCATCCGATTTCACTGTTAGCATTTCTTGTAGAGTGTAAGCAGCACCGTAAGCTTCAAGTGCCCATACTTCCATCTCACCAAAACGCTGGCCACCGAACTGTGCTTTACCACCCAGCGGCTGCTGAGTAACAAGGCTATAAGAACCAGTAGAACGTGCGTGCATCTTATCGTCAACCAAGTGGTTAAGTTTAAGCATGTACATGTAACCAACAGTTACTTGACGTTCAAACTGATCGCCAGTACGGCCATCATAGAGTGTAACCTGACCACTTCTTGGGTATCCACCAAGCTCTAGCATGTCTTTGATTTCGTCTTCTTTAGCGCCATCAAATGCAGGAGTAGCGATTGGTAAACCACCTTTTAAGTTATCAGCTAAACGACGAATTTCATCATCAGAGAAGCTAGCAATATCTACTTCTTGACGAGATTCACCGATTTCGTAAGCTTGCTTGATGAATTCACGTAGCTCATGTAGCTCACGTTGTTCCTTCATCATTTCCTCTAAGCGCTCACCAATACCACGTGCAGCTAGACCCATATGTGTTTCAAGGATCTGACCGATGTTCATTCGTGATGGTACACCTAGTGGATTTAGTACGATATCTACCGTACGACCTTTGTCATCGTATGGCATATCTTCTACTGGTACGATAGTCGAGATAACACCTTTGTTACCGTGACGACCCGCCATTTTATCACCCGGTTGGATACGACGTTTAACAGCTAGGTATACTTTAACAATCTTAAGTACGCCTGGTGCTAAGTCATCACCTTGAGTAATTTTACGACGTTTGTTTTCAAACTTCTTATCGTATTCAGCTTTAAGCTCATCGTACTGTGCAGCTAGTTGCTCAAGTTCAGCTTGCTTGTCTTCTTGTGCAAGGCTTTGAGTAAGTAGCTTTTCAGCATTTAGTGACGCTAAGTTGTCTTCATCGAAGCCTGCTGCAGCAAGTAGCTTGCGAGCACGGTCTAATACACCAGCTTCTAGAATACGGAACTCTTCGTTGAAGTCTTTCTTCGCTTCGCGAAGCTGCATGTCTTCAACTTCTAACGCACGCTTATCTTTTTCAACACCATCACGGGTGAAAACTTGTACGTCAATTACAGTACCAGTTACAGAGTTTGGTACACGTAAAGAGCTGTCTTTAACGTCAGACGCTTTTTCGCCGAAGATAGCACGCAGTAGCTTCTCTTCAGGTGTTAATTGCGTCTCGCCTTTCGGAGTCACTTTACCTACTAGGATATCGCCGCCTTTAACTTCAGCACCAATATAAACAACGCCTGATTCATCAAGCTTGCCTAGCGCAGACTCACCCACATTCGGGATATCTGCAGTGATCTCTTCAGGACCTAATTTAGTATCACGGGCAACACACTGTAGTTCTTGAATGTGGATAGTCGTTAGACGATCTTCTTCAACTACGCGCTCTGATAGTAAGATTGAATCCTCGAAGTTATAACCGTTCCATGGCATGAATGCCACGCGAAGGTTTTGACCAAGGGCTAAGTCACCTAAGTCAGTCGAAGGACCATCTGCTAACACGTCACCACGAGTAACCGGTTCACCAACCATGCACGTTGGTTTTTGGTTAATACATGTATTTTGGTTAGAACGTGTGTATTTAGTAAGGTTGTAAATGTCGATGCCCGCTTCACCAGGAATACGCTCATCGTCATGTACGTTTACAACGATGCGGCTAGCATCGGCGTACATTACTTCACCACCACGTTTAGCAACAATCGTTACACCAGAATCTTTCGCTAGTGTTAACTCAATACCTGTACCTACTAACGGCTTATCCGCTTTCAATGTTGGTACTGCTTGACGTTGCATGTTTGAACCCATCAATGCACGGTTAGCATCATCGTGTTCTAGGAACGGGATAAGTGCTGCCGCTACAGAGATCACCTGTTGTGGTGATACATCCATATATTGCTGGTCCATGCGACCCATAAAGGTAGATTCACCTTTGTGACGACACGGAATAAGTTCATCAACAAACTCATTGGTTTCAGTTAAGTTTGAGTTCGCCTGTGCGATAACAAACTGACCTTCTTCAATGGCTGATAAATAATCAACTTCATCAGTTACTACACCATCTACCACTTTACGGTAAGGTGTTTCTAAGAAACCGTAATCATTTGTACGTGCGTACGTAGATAACGAGTTAATTAGACCGATGTTTGGACCCTCAGGAGTCTCGATTGGACATACGCGACCATAGTGAGTTACGTGAACGTCACGTACTTCAAAGCCAGCGCGCTCACGTGTTAGACCGCCCGGACCTAATGCAGAAATACGACGCTTATGCGTTACTTCTGATAGCGGGTTATTTTGGTCCATAAACTGTGATAACTGAGACGAGCCGAAGAACTCTTTAACCGCTGCCGAAATAGGCTTAGCGTTAATAAGATCTTGTGGCATTATCGCGTCAAGGTCACCTAAGCTTAAACGCTCACGTACAGCACGTTCTACACGTACTAGACCAACACGGAATTGGTTCTCAGCCATTTCGCCAACACTACGTATACGACGGTTGCCTAAGTGGTCAATATCATCAACATCGCCTTGACCGTTACGAATAGCAATTAATACTTTCATAACAGACACGATGTCTTCTTTGCTTAATGTGCCAGGGCCTGTGTCTGTATCGTAACCAACACGGCTATTGAACTTCATACGACCTACAGTAGATAAGTCATAACGTTCTTCAGAGAAGAATAAGTTCTCGAATAAGGCTTCAGCCGCGTCTTTCGTCGGTGGCTCGCCTGGGCGCATCATGCGGTAAATTTCTACTAATGCTTCTAAACGGTTGCTAGACGAGTCAATATTTAATGTATTTGACATGTAAGCGCCGCTGTCCACTTCATTGATGTATAACGTCTCAATTTTAGTGTGACCTGCTTTAACCAATTCAGCCATCAACTCTAGTGATAGCTCGTCATTAGCGTTTGCAATAACTTCACCTGTTGACTCATCAACATAGTTTTTAGCTACAATACGGCCAATGATGTACTCATGTGGTACTTCTAATTGATTAATGCCTTTTTTCTCGATGCTCTTGATGTGGCGAGCCGTAATACGACGACCGCTTTCAACAAGTACTTCACCGTCTTCGCCTTTGATATCAAAAGCGGCAGTTTCACCACGTAAACGTGAAGGCACAAGTTCCATAAGAACTTTACCGTCAGTTACTTCAAACGCGGTAGTATCGAAGAACATATCTAAGATTTCTTCGCTAGAGTACTCAAGTGCACGTAAAATAATAGACGCCGGTAATTTACGACGACGGTCTATACGTACATATAAGTTATCTTTTGCATCAAATTCGAAGTCTAACCATGAACCACGGTAAGGTATAACGCGTGCGTTATATAATACTTTACCCGATGAATGGGTTTTACCGCGGTCGTTATCAAAGAATACACCAGGGCTACGGTGTAGCTGAGAAACGATAACACGCTCTGTACCATTGATTACAAAAGTACCGGTATCAGTCATGAGCGGAATTTCGCCCATGTAAACTTCTTGCTCTTTAATGTCTTTAACTGTGCCTGGAGCTTCTTTGTCCATAACTACAAGACGCAGTTTCACGCGAAGTGGAGCAGAATAAGTCACACCGCGAATTTGACATTCTTTTACATCGAATACTGGCTCACCAATACGATAACTTACGTATTGAAGCTCAGAATTTCCCGAGTAGCTTTTAATAGGGAACACAGAACGGAAGGCTGCTTCCAAACCATGATCGCCATCAGCGTCTGGGACTAAGAATTTTTTAAACGATTCTAACTGTGTCGACAGTAAGAAAGGTATATCCAAAACTTGTGGACGTTTACCAAAATCCTTACGGATACGTTTCTTTTCAGAATAAGAGTAAGCCATGGGGTTCCTCAGCTTGCTGATCTTTGACCCGACCTGTTCTTGTAAGAACAGACTTAACTGGCATCTATGCCAAGATTTACAACATTTAATTGTTGTTCTAATTAACTCCGCCTTAGCAACACTAGCAAACTATAAAGCGTTGAAAGTAAAGAGAAAATCAGATTTTATTTGAGCTATAGGAATACATAACTCTATAGCGCAAAAAGGCCGGTGATTAAATAATCACCAGCCCTTGCCTGATTACTCAGGCAGCGAACCTAGCGTGAGCTAGATTACTTAACCTCAACTTCAGCACCAGCTTCAGTAAGGTCTTTTTGAAGTGCTTCAGCTTCTTCTTTAGATACACCTTCTTTGATAGGTGCAGGAGCAGCTTCAACAAGAGCTTTCGCTTCTTTAAGGCCTAGGCCTGTTGCGCTACGTACAGCTTTGATTGCCGCAACCTTGTTAGCGCCAGCGCCAGTAAGGATTACGTCAAATTCAGTTTTCTCTTCAGCAGCTTCAGCAGCAGGACCTGCTACCATAGCAGCTGCAGCAGTTACGCCGAATTTTTCTTCCATTGCTTCAACAAGAGCAACAACGTCCATTACTGACATTTCAGCAATTGCGTCAAGGATTTGGTCTTTAGTTACAGACATTACAAATTTCCTAATAATTAACGGACTCTAGGTCCAAATAAATTTACACCGAAAGAGAGGTTAAACAGCTTAAAATTAAGCAGCTTGCTCTTCTTTCTGTACACGTACTGCTTCAATTGTTTTACACAATTTGCCAGCAGACGCTTCTTTCATAGCGCTCATTAAGCGTGCAACAGCTTCATCGTATGTAGGTAATGTAGCAAGCATTGCTGCATCTACAACATTTCCTTCAAAAGCGGCCGTTTTAACTTCGAATTTCTCATTCTTTTTCGCGAAATCTGCGAAGATACGCGCAGCAGCACCAGGGTGCTCTGATGAGAAAGCGATTAAGCTTGGACCAACTAACGAATCAGATAGACATTCAAATTCAGTACCTTCAACAGCACGTTTTGCTAGAGTGTTACGAACAACTTTCATCCATACACCAGCTTCACGAGCTTCTTTACGAAGGGCTGTAATTGCGCCTACTGCTACACCACGAGAATCTGCAACAACTGCAGAAAGAGCACCATTGGCTGCTTCGTTGACTTCAGCAACAATTGCTTTTTTGCCTTGAAGATTTAAAGCCATGGGTGTTACTCCTGGTCTAATGGGTCACCGACACTCGGCTTCCCTGTTTTACTCTTCCCTATCAACAAACTTGATAGAGATGCTTTTTACGGCGAGAGCCAGAAGAGATTAGGAAAAATCTATCTGGGGATTCACACCGTCTACGTAGGTAATATTAAGGCCGAAGCCGCCTACGGTCTTGGACGGAAGCCCAATTTATCGCATCACTCAAGAGCTTAGCGAAATTATGGACTTCAACCCGAATTCTTTACTTGTTAAATAATAAATTATTCAACAAAATGGCGCAAAATTATAGTACAAATTTCACGCCATGTAAACACCTATTAAGCTACAGAAGTGCTTAAAGTGTTTTGGTCAACAGCAACACCTGCGCCCATTGTTGTAGAGATGGTTACTTTCTTAACGTAAACACCTTTAGCTTGAGAAGGTTTAGCCTTCTTAAGCGCAACGATTAGAGCTTCAAGGTTTTGTTGAAGTTGCTCAGCAGTGAAATCAACCTTACCGATAGTAGTATGGATGATACCATTTTTGTCATTACGGTAACGTACTTGACCTGCTTTCGCATTTTTAACTGCTTCTGCAACGTTAGGCGTTACAGTACCAGTTTTAGGGTTAGGCATAAGACCACGTGGACCTAAGATTTGACCTAGTTGACCAACAACACGCATAGCGTCTGGTGATGCAACAACAACGTCAAAATCCATCTCGCCTTTCTTAACTAGTTCAGCAAGATCTTCCATGCCTACTAATTCAGCACCGGCTTCTTTTGCAGCTTCTGCATTAGCGCCTTGAGTGAATACAGCAACACGAACATCACGGCCAGTACCGTTAGGTAGTACAGTTGCACCACGAACGTTCTGGTCAGATTTACGAGCGTCAATACCAAGGTTAACAGCAACGTCAACACTTTCTACGAATTTAGCTGTCGCTAACTCTTTTAAAAGCGCAACTGCTTCATTGATTTCGTAATCTTTAGTTACTTCCACTTTTTCGCGGATAGTACGCATACGTTTAGTTAATTTAGCCATTTCTTAGTCCTCTACGTTCAAGCCCATCGCACGCGCAGAACCTGCGATAGTGCGAACCGCAGCGTCCATATCAGCCGCTGTAAGGTCAGCTCGTTTTGTCTCAACGATCTCTTCAAGTTGAGCACGAGTTACTGTGCCTACTTTTTCAGTGTTAGGACGGCCTGAGCCTGATTTGATACCAGCAGCTTTCTTAAGTAAGTAAGCAGCAGGTGGCGTTTTCATATCGAACGTAAATGAACGGTCACCGTAAACAGAGATCACTACAGGAACTGGAGCGCCTTTTTCGATAGACTCTGTACGCGCGTTAAACGCTTTACAGAATTCCATGATGTTTACACCGTGTTGACCTAGTGCAGGACCTACTGGAGGACTAGGATTAGCCATACCAGCGGCAACTTGTAGCTTGATTAAAGCTTCAACTTTTTTAGCCATTATAAATACCTCATTTGGTGGGTCTTAGCCTTGTGCGCGCGAGGACGCGTACTCTAACGGCTTCCCAGTTTAAAAATTGGTTTCGTACTTTTTGCGAGCAAAAATAAATTTTTGCCTTAATACAAAAAGGCCGCTGATTATAAGTTAATCAGCGGCCTTTTTCAAGCTTCGTGCCAAAATTTAAGTAAATAATGGCGAAGCTTTTTTAATCAATTACTTATCTTGTTCAACTTGACCAAATTCAAGTTCAACCGGTGTAGAACGACCAAAAATAAGTACCGACACTTTCACGCGGCTCTTTTCGTAGTCAACTTCTTCAACAACACCGCTAAAGTCAGCAAATGGACCATCAGTAACACGCACAACTTCACCTGGCTCAAATAATGTAGCTGGTTTAGGTGCTTCAGCGTTTTCTTGAAGACGGTTAAGAATGCGTTCTGCTTCTTTAGAACTAATAGGCGCTGGGCGGTCAGAAGTACCACCAATAAAGCCCATTACACGTTCAGTGCTGTTCACTAAGTGCCAGCTTGCATCGTTCATGTCCATTTGTACTAGTACGTAACCTGGGAAGAATTTACGCTCAGATTTACGCTTTTGACCGGCGCGCATCTCAACAACTTCTTCTGTTGGTACTAATATTTCACCAAAGCTCTCTTCAAGACCTTCAATTTTAATGTGCTCTGATAACGTTTGCGCTACACGCTTTTCGTAACCAGAGAATGCTTGTACAACGTACCAGCGTAATTTAATTTCTTTGTTCTCATCCGACATGGGATCAGATCTCCAATCCAGTTAAAAAGCCTACAGCGCGGAATAAAATGCCATCTAATCCCCAAAGGATAAGCGCCATAATCACTGTTGCAACCATTACGATTAATGTCGTGTGGGTAGTTTCTTGACGCGTTGGCCAAACAACTTTACGTACTTCAATGCGTGCTTCTTTAGCAAATGCTAAAAAGTCACGGCCTTTAGCGGTTTGCGAGGCAATACCTAAACCTGCTGCTATAGCAACCACAACGCCAATTGCACGTAGTAATACAGACTGATCTGCAAACATGTGATTACCAACAACTGCGCCTGCAAGTAGCGCGATTGCTACTAACCACTTTACCGACTCCATCGCACTTGATGGTGTTTCTACATTCGTGCTCATAATATTATTACCTTAACTACAGACACAACAACCCTACACAACGGCAGGGTTAATCCATTAAAATCTAAACTTAAAAACAGACTTATTTAAACCGATTTTTAACCCCAGACTTACTCAACTTATGAGTAAAAATGTCGGTTTTGGAGACCGCTGTTCTACCAATTGGAACTACGCCCCTGCAAAGTGGATGCCTATTATACTTACGCAAATCATTAACACAAGCCTAAAAGATACCCACATTGCAAAATCTCGATAAACTATTAAGTCCTTAATAATAAAAAGGCTTAATTAGCCCCTTTTACTAGCGGCACGCCATTATTACCAACTGGAATATAAACCGTTGTATGGTTTGGCGACTCAGCCATTTTTGCCTGCGCGTTTATAGCCTCATGTTGTAAATAATTTGCAGTAAGCGTTGCGTTAATTATTTTTTGGGCTTGGGCAATACCTTTTGCTTCTTCCACTCTTATTTCAGCATCTTTGCGTGCTATTTCTTTTTGTGTTTCTTTCTCTGCTAGTAACTGCTGCGCGGCAAGCTTTTTCTCTACAGCATTTGCGACAATGGCTGGGTAATTAATATCTCCCACTACTACATTTGCTAATTTAAAGGGCGTTGATGATAAATAAGTTTGTAAACGCAAACTAACTTCTTGCGCTATTTGTTCGCGGTTTGTTTTCAGCTCACCACTGTCGTACTTTTGCACAATGTCACGCACATAGGTCTAAACGTTTCACGCACAAAGCGTTTATACCAGTTCTCAGCGCCATACTCTTCTACAACTGTTTTTACCGAGCCACTTTGAATCCCTATTACTGCATGAAAATCAAATTTTATATTTAAATCATCATTAGCAAGAATTCTGAATGTTTCGGTATACGTATTGGGGCGCATATCAATGTTTACCACTTCATTACGAAGTAAAGAAACACCATAGTTAGCCGGTCCTTTCATGGTGCCTTGATAGCCCCCTTCGCCAAATATTCTTGGTTTTTCGTACACATACCCTTCTTCACCTGCAGGCGTGCTTGGGTTAGTACATGCAGTTAAGCCAAACCCTACAACACCGGCCAAAATGGCACCTTTAACAAGGTTATTGACCAGGTTTTGCATCCCTGAATTTCTTGGTTTCATTATATGTCCTTGGTTATTTTTCTAATACTTTATATACATCACTTAGTAAGCTTGATGCGCCAAACCTAAATGTAGCGGCTTGTAAGTAGTCATCGCCCATAATTGAGCGTGTCAGTACTAAATACTCCTTTGCATCAATAACGGTTTTAACTCCGCCTGCGGCTTTAAAACCAACAACCTTACCCGATTGTTTAATAGCGCTGAGCATCACGTTTGTTGCGTCAAGCGTTGCATTTATTGCCACTTTACCTGTGCTGGTTTTTACAAAATCAGCCCCGCCTTGAATAGCTAAGTTTGTAGCTTTAGTGATTAGCTCTGCAGTTTTAAGTTCGCCACTTTCTATAATTACTTTTAATTGCGCTTTTGTACCACAGGCTTTTTTACTTTGAGTTACATACTCCAGCACTTTGCTGTGCTCACCAGCAATAAGTGCTTTATACGGGATCACTAAATCTATTTCATCCGCGCCGCGCTCAATTGCTATCAGTGTTTCGTTTATCACATCGCTCAGTGGCGCATCACCACTAGGAAAATTTGTAACCGTTGCTACTTTTACATGGTTAAGCTCACACGCAGCCAGTGCTATTTTTGCATCATCTACAAAATCACTGTAAACGCATACTGCAGCAGGCGTGCCCAACTTAGGGTTAATACTATTTACAAGCTGCTGAATATCACTGGTCGTGTCTGAGGTGTTTAGGCTTGTTAAATCCATAAGCGACACAGCTAAGTGTGCATCGTTGTGTTGTTCAGTCATACGTAATCCCTTTAAGTAGGCGATAAATTAGGTTTAGCGTCATAGTAACAAATTAACGTAATCTCGCTATAGCTCATAACCAAACACTATAAGCACATTATTTTGCGTGTAATGCGCGTTAATCCCCTATAGATTAAGGCTTAAACCTAAAACAACCACCCATTATAACTTTTGGTTATATAAACTTGGTTTTAATTATTTTTTACTTACTAGTGCGCGCTATATTCTGCCCCCTGCTCAATAGCGTTTTATTTTAGATTTTACTTAGAGGTGTTAACCACGTGCAGTATTTACCTATCTTTACCAAACTCGACAACAAACCCGTGCTGGTTGTTGGCGGTGGAGAGGTCGCATTACGCAAATGTCGCGCGTTTTTAAAAGCCCGCGCAAATGTAACCTTAGTGGCACCTTGGTTTTGTGATGAACTAAAAGAACATGCACAAAACAATGAAGTAACGCTTATTGATGCCTATTTTGATGAGTCGCACCTTGATGGCAAAATGCTGGTTATAGCAGCCACAGACTTAGACGAAGTAAACAACAATGTATTTGAGCTAGCAAACGCACGCAATGTATTTGTAAATGTGGTTGATGACCAACCTAAATGTACGTTTATATTCCCATCAATTGTAGACCGTGATCCAATAACCATAGCTATTTCAAGTGCAGGCACCGCGCCAGTACTTGCTCGGCGACTACGTGAAAAGCTTGAAACGTTAATCCCACAACACATTGGCCCACTGGCTACTTTAGTTGGCAGTTTTAGAGACAAAGTAAAACAGCGCTTTAAGCACTTTGCCGATCGTCGCCAATTTTGGGAAGGCGTGTTTGATTCATCAGTCGTAAGCAAAGTGCAAACAGGTAATACCGATGCAGCACAAGCACAACTAGATCAAATGCTTGATGCCAAAGCCGAGCCAGAAGGCGAAGTGTATGTAGTGGGTGCAGGCCCAGGCGACCCTGAGCTTTTAACACTTAAAGCATTGCAGTTAATGCAGCAAGCCGATGTCGTTGTATACGACTATTTAGTGTCTGATGAAATTATGGAATTAGTACGCCGTGATGCCGATTTAGTTTGCGTAGGCAAGCGTATGGGCAATCACAGTGTAGCGCAAGAAGATACCAACCAAATGCTGGTTGATTTTGCCAAGCAAGGCAAAAAAGTATGTCGCATTAAAGGCGGCGACCCATTTATTTACGGACGTGGTGGCGAAGAAGTACAAGTACTGGCTGCCAATAATGTTAATTATCAAATAGTACCGGGTATAACTGCCGCCGCTGGTTGTAGCGCGTATGCGGGTATTCCGCTTACTCACCGCGACCACGCACAAGCCATCCAGTTTGTAACAGGGCATTGTAAAAAAGATGGCCAGGAGCTCGATTGGCAATCGCTTGCTAAAGCGCATCAAACTTTAGCTATTTATATGGGCGTTATTAAATCGCCACATATACAGGCTCAGCTTTTAAAACATGGCCGCAGCGCTAATACGCCAGTTGCCATAATCGAAAACGGCACGCGTAAAAACCAGCGTGTTGTTACGGGGCAATTAGGTGAGCTTGCAGATTTAATAGAGCGCAACAGTGTGGTATCGCCAGCATTACTTATTATTGGCGAAGTAGCCGCCCTGCACTCGCAGCTTGCATGGTTTGGCCAAAACGAGCAAACCAGTAGCTTTGCTCAGCCGCTGACCGGCGTATCAAATACATAATTATATTTTACTTAATCACTTTTAATCATTTTAGTAGGACGACTAACAATGGCTTTAACTCACCTTCAGCAACTTGAAGCTGAAAGTATCAAAATCATGCGCGAAGTCGCCGCTGAGTTTGAGAACCCAGTAATGCTTTACTCTATTGGTAAAGATTCATCGGTACTTTTGCACTTAGCGCGTAAAGCATTTTACCCTGCAAAAATTCCGTTTCCGTTATTACACGTAGACACCAACTGGAAGTTTCGTGAAATGATTGAGTTTCGCGATCGCCTTGCAAAAGAATACGGTTTTGACCTGCTGGTACACAAAAACCCAGAAGGCATGGCAATGGGTATTAGCCCGTTTGAGCATGGCTCGGGTAAACATACCGACATAATGAAAACCCAAGGCTTAAAGCAAGCGCTAGATAAATACGGCTTTGATGCTGCATTTGGTGGCGCACGCCGCGATGAAGAAAAGTCTCGCGCTAAAGAGCGTGTTTACTCGTTCCGCGATAAACACCACCGCTGGGACCCTAAAAACCAACGTCCAGAGCTTTGGAATACTTACAACAGCCAAGTTAACCCAGGTGAGAGCATCCGTGTATTCCCACTGTCTAACTGGACTGAGCTTGATATTTGGCAATACATTTACCAAGAAAACATTGAAATGGTTCCGCTTTATTTAGCGAAAGAGCGCCCAGTAGTAGAGCGCGACGGCACCTTAATTATGGTCGACGATGAGCGCATGCCACTTGCTGAGGGTGAAGTACCTCAAATGAAGTCGGTACGTTTTCGTACTTTAGGCTGTTACCCACTTACCGGTGCAGTTGAATCTACAGCCAGTAACCTAACAGAAATTATTGAAGAAATGCTGCTATCTACGTCATCTGAACGTGAAGGCCGTGTAATAGATCACGACTCAGCAGGCTCAATGGAGAAGAAAAAACGTGAGGGGTATTTCTAATGTCTACCAATACTAACGACACCATTAACGAAGTAAAAGAGATTGGCATAGACGCCTACCTAGCACGCCAACAAGATAAAAGCTTATTGCGTATGCTTACCTGTGGCAGCGTAGATGACGGTAAATCAACACTGATTGGCCGCCTACTGCACGACAGCCACCAAATTTATGAAGATCAGCTAGCAGCTCTTCATAAAGATAACGAAAAAGTAGGTAACGCAGGCGAAGAGCTAGACTTAGCGCTACTGGTAGATGGCCTACAAGCTGAGCGCGAGCAAGGCATTACTATTGATGTAGCGTACCGTTATTTTTCAACGGCTAAGCGTAAATTTATTATTGCCGACACCCCAGGGCATGAGCAATACACACGCAACATGGTAACAGGCGCATCAACAAGCGATGTAGCCATTATTTTGGTTGATGCTCGCTACGGTGTGCAAGTACAAACTAAGCGACATAGCTTTATTTGTGACTCACTAGGTATTAAACAGTTTGTGGTAGCGATTAATAAAATGGATATCGTTGATTTTGACGAAACCGTTTATGAAAAAATCAAAGCCGACTACCTTAAATTTGCTGAGCAACTTAACGTATCAAACATTAAGTTTGTGCCTATGTCGGCGCTTAAAGGCGACAACGTAGTAACACGCTCTGCTCATACGCCTTATTACACCGACAAGCCATTGCTTGAGCTTTTAGAAGACTCACCAGCGGCCGAAACCGATACCGGCTTTGAAGCACGCTTGCCAGTGCAATATGTAGTGCGCCCTAACTTAAACTTCCGTGGTTTTCAGGGCACATTGGCATCAGGTAAATTACAAGTTGGCGATGCAATAAAAGTATTACCGTCGGGTAAAACATCAAGCATTAAAGAAATTGTGACCTTTAATGGCAACCTAGATCACGCAGAGGCCGGCCAAGCAATTACCGTTACCCTAAATAGCGAAATTGATATTAGCCGCGGCGATGTCATTGTGCCGCAAAGCTCAAGTGCAACGGTTACTAACCTTATACAAGCTAAACTTGTGTGGATGCACGAAGAGCCGCTGGTACTAGGTAAAAGCTACAATATTAAACTAGGTAGCAAAAATACATCAGCCGTGGTTAAAAAGATTGACCACACTATTGATGTAAACACTTTAGAGCACGGCACAGCCGATTCACTTCAGCTAAATGAAATTGCCATTGTCACGCTTGAACTAAGCGAAACAATATTAGCTGATGAGTATCACAACAACCACGAAACTGGCTCATTTATTCTTATCGACCGTTTATCTAACTTAACGGTTGCCGCAGGTATGATTGAGCAAGTACTAAAAAGCGAAAAACAAAACAGCGATTTCAGCGACTTTGAAATTGAGTTTAATAGCTTAGTACGCAAGCACTTCCCACATTGGCAAGCGCTTGATATTTCAAAACTGTAAGTATAAAAATGTCTGTTAGGAATATAAAAGCATGGTAGAGCAGCTCGTTTTAACAGGCATTATGCTTACCTTAGTTGGGTGCCTTTTTGGCACCCGCATTAATCCAGCATGGTTATTTGTAAGTGCTATTGGTACGGGTTATTTAACAGGCCTGATTGACCTTGAAAGCATGTTAGTAAACTACGCAAACCCGTCGCTCATTACCCTAGTATTATTAGTGCTGGTTTCAATCGCTATTGAAAAAACCACACTCATACAACAGCTTTCCCAATCGTTATCTAAAGGAAGCTTAGTAAAGTCGGTAACAAAGCTTGGTTTATCAACCGCGTTTTTATCGTCATTTACTAACAATACCGCGGTTGTGGCATCGCTTATCACCGCCATAAAAGACAACCCAAATCATTCACCCTCAAAGCTACTATTACCGCTGTCGTACACCGCTATATTAGGTGGCACCATTACACTTATTGGTACATCAACCAATTTAATAGTGAACGGTTTTGCCGTAGATGCAGGTATGGCGCCACTGGGCTTTTTTGATTTTACCTTAGTGGGCATTGGCGCATTAAGTGTGGGCCTCATTACTATTTTAGTGATGCTCAAATACCTGCCCGACAACGGCAAAAACACACAAGAGGTTATTCCCTTTTACTTAGAGGGAAAAGTGCAGGCAGGCTCTAAACTTATTGGCCGCACCGTAGAAGAAAACGGCCTACGCGATTTAAAAGATTTATTCCTCGCCGAAATTATTCGTGGCGATGAGCGTATATACGCAGTAACACCTCAGCAAATTATTAGACAAAACGACGTACTGCTGTTTGTTGGCGATATTAAATCGGTGCCCTTATTAAGACGCTTTGACGGATTAAAAGTGGTGCACGACAACCACGAAAAAGACATAGAACACTTAGTTGAAGTGGTTGTAAGCCAATCATCAAAGTTTATCGGCAAAACCGTAAAAGAGGCGCGTTTTAGAGAGCAGTTTCATGCCGCTGTTATTGCCATTCGCCGAGGGCATGACCGCTTACAAGGCGGCCTTGGGCAAGTGCAATTGCAAGCCGGCGACTCCTTAATACTCGCTCCCGGTAAAAACTTTTACTCTTTACCTAATTTAAACCGCGAATTTGTGTATATATCGGGGTTTGACTTACAAACACATCTAAAACCTAAACAATCTAATATTGTATTGGCAGGCTTTGCCGCCGTGTTAGGGTTAAGCATTGTAGGTATAGTTCCTTTAGTAAAAGGCCTTCTGGTGTTACTCATTGGCTTATTGCTTAGCGGTACAGTTAAACTGAGCGAAGTAAAACGTCGCTTCCCCATTGAGCTACTCGCCGTTGTAGGCAGTGCCATAGGGCTTGCTAAATTAATGATAGAAACCGGGCTTGCCGGGCAAATATCAGATGCCCTATTTATGGTACTAGGTGATTTTGGCCCTTATGGCGCGTTTATCGCCATATTTTTAATGACCGTATTATTCACCGAGCTTATTACTAATAATGCCGCAGCAGCGCTTTCATTCCCTGTGGCTTACTCGTTAGCAGTGGGTTTTAATGTAGACCCTCTGCCCTTTATTATGGCGGTAGCGTTTGGTGCATCAGCCAGTTTTATATCGCCGTTTGGGTATCAAACAAACCTTATGGTTTACAGCGCGGGTAACTACCGCTTAAAAGATTACATAACAATGGGCTTGCCCCTTTCTATTATTTATTCAATCACGGTATTAACCTTGATCCCGCTCGTATTTCCTTTTTAATACGGGCGCTTACAGTACAAGAGACACACCACTATGGATGAAAATATTGTTTGGCATAACTACGCAACCACAAAAGCACAGCGTAGTGAGCAAAAAAAGCATAAACCGGCCATTTTATGGTTTACCGGTTTTTCTGGCTCTGGCAAAAGCACCGTAGCCAACGCACTAGAAGCTGCGCTTAATCAGCAAGGTGCGCACACTTACCTGCTTGATGGCGACAACGTGCGTCACGGCTTATGTAAAGACCTTGGCTTTAGCGACGAAGACCGCATCGAAAACATACGCCGCGTTGGCGAAACCGCTAAACTAATGACCGATGCCGGCCTATTAGTGCTTACCGCGTTTATCTCGCCATTTAGAGCAGAGCGCGACATGGTGCGCAACCTAGTAGATGACGGCGAGTTTATTGAAGTATTTATCGATACCCCGCTTGATGTATGCGAAAGCCGCGACCCTAAAGGCTTATACAAAAAAGCCCGCGCAGGTGAGATTAAACACTTTACCGGTATCGACTCAAGCTACGAAGTACCCAACAACCCAGAAATAATTTTAGATACCAGTAAAAACACCCTAGACCAATCGGTTACACAACTGATAACGTATCTAAAACAAAAGCATATTATAGGTTAACCCCAATGAACCAAACCGAGCTACTAGAAGAAACCCTCATCCTTGCCCGCAAAGCAGGCCAAGCCATAATGGGGATTTACGAAAAGGACTTTAACGTTGAATACAAAGCCGATGAAAGCCCAGTAACCGACGCCGACTTAGCAGCTCATAAAGTCATTGTGACAGGGCTAAAACAGCTCACACCCGACACACCTATACTTAGCGAAGAAAGCGCTGATATAAGCTGGGACATTCGTCAAACATGGAAAAGCTACTGGTTAGTAGACCCAATCGACGGCACTAAAGAGTTTATTAAAAAGAACGGCGAATTTACCGTAAATATAGCCCTAATCGAAAACGGCAAACCTGTGCTTGCTGTCGTTGATGCGCCCGCGCTTGGCGTATCGTACTTAGCCAGTAACGACATTGGCGCGTTTAAAGATAAAGGCGATGAGCGCATCGAGCTTAAAGTAACCACCAAACCTAATAAAGGGTTAATCCGCGTGGTTGGCAGCCGCTCACACCCATCACCCGATTTAGCCGAGTTTGTAAAACGCTTTGACGACGTTGAAATGGTCTCAAAAGGCAGCTCACTAAAATTATGTTTAGTGGCCGAAGGCAGCGCCGATATTTACCCGCGCTTAGGCCCAACCTGTGAGTGGGATACGGGTGCTGGCCATGCTATTGCTGAAATAGCCGGCGCTAAAGTAACCAAGCTCGATGGCAGCCCGCTTATTTATAACACCAAAGATGAGTATTTGAATCCGTATTTTATTGTTTCGGCTTTAGAGGGATAAGAGCAGTTTTGAGTGGTTAGCTATCAGTTGTCAGCAAGATAAGTGATAGCTTTAGCTCTGTATATTATCAATAGATGACCACTCCTAATCTGTTAACTAAAACGCCTTTTAAGGTTTATAAATAAAGAACTTAAAGAAAAAATAAAGGCAGTCAGTATGGATAAAAAGAAGGTTATTGTTTTATTGTTTGGCATTTTATGGTTTGTGTTAGGAGCTACTTTTTTCATAGGTTTTGAGTCAGTAGAAAAGCTGTTGTTCTGCGTGTTAGTATTTTTCTTCTGTTATAGATATATCTATGCATTTATATTAAAAATAAGTATTTATACACCGTATACCGGTGAGGAAATTCCTCCTACTGAAGGTAATTTAATAAAGCGGCTCTTTATGCTGATTATAGGCATCGGTGCGTGCACCTATTTTACTTTCTTTATTTCTTAAAAAGCATATTAGCCCAAAAGCCTGAACAACCCCTAAAAGAAAAGGTTATATTATCACTTGGTATGTTTATAACGTTGCTGTGTTTCAGTACGCTTTATCAATTGGTAGACAAGTTTTTTAGTGCGAAATAGCGAGGATGGTTAACGGGTACTACACATCGAGGAGACCATTGCCTAGTATAAAGCGCTTGTTGTATGCTTTAGTTAGCAGGCTTATTTCTGTATCTACGCAACTTTCTTAATAAGTGTTCAGGATCTTCGTCTGAGCCTTTAGCTCTCAAATATTCTTCGGCTACTTCATATTGCGAACGTTTTTTCTTTTCATTACTAATAGCTTCCATAGATAACGTCATCTCTAAAAATTTAACGTCTTGCTTTTTTGCTTCTCGCCCAGAAAAGTTTCCAATGCCTTTAATAGGCTTTCCATAAAATGATTCTTCAAGATCAACTTTACCAGCTTGTAGCATATACACTTCATAAATCTCTGATATTTTGAGAAGTAATTCAGGTGGTGGGTAAATCCCAAGCTCCATGAAATATGCAAGTTTACCAAGTGGATCTTCCGACACTAAAGGGCGGTCTCTTTCTAAATTTAACTCACTATAAAAGTGCTTATTAAGGTACTCCCACGCCTCCTCTAATTCATTAATGGTTTGCTCATTAATATCTAGGTATTTACTCTTCATAACAGCCCCTTAAAATATTACGGTAAAAATAAGCGCAGCAATTATGCTACCTAAAATATTTAAAGCTAATATACCACTTGGTTTCTTGTGCCACTTTATAGAATTATTGCTCATACTATTACCCCTTAATTAGTTAGGAAATAATTATTAACGAAGTCATTACAATAAGTAAGGACACTCAAGCTTTTAGATATCCGTTGCCACATCTACTCACTAAAATCTAAAACACTATAACTAAAATAAAGTAAGAATTTAGAGGAGCAATGGCGTGTTGGGTTTCGCTTCGCTCTACCCAACCTACAACTGTGCTGGTTAAGGTATTTGTTTATTTTTACAGCGCTGTTTCGTATTCATGACACTTTTGGTGCAACGGCGTCTAATTAATTAGTCTACAAACCCCCTCAAAACATGAAACTTTTAGCTAAAAACTATATTCTTGCGCGCGATTATTATTTAAATAATGGATGAGCACACACATGACACCATCACAAGATGCAACGCTTTCAAATGCATCAACAACAGGTGAACACACACCTACTTCTAAATGGAACCTGCACGATACGCAGTGGACGTTAAGCCTTTTTGGTACCGCCGTTGGCGCGGGCATTTTATTTTTACCTATTAACATTGGTATAGGTGGTTTTTGGCCGCTTATTATTATGGCGTGTTTAGCCTTTCCAATGACCTTTTTAGCACACCGTGGCTTAGCCCGCTTTGTGTTGTCGTCTAAAAACAAAGATTCAGATTTTACTGATGTTGTTGAAGAGCACTTTGGTGTAACGGCGGGTAGATTAATCTCTTTATTATACTTTTTATCTATATTCCCCATTTTGCTTATTTACGGCGTAGGCTTAACCAATACCGTTGACAGCTTTATGGTTAACCAAATGGGCCTTGAGTCACCTTCTCGCGTGTTACTTTCGGGTGTATTGGTTGCCGGTATGATTAGCCTAATGATGGGCGGCGAGCGCTTAATGCTGCGTGCCTTTGCTATTTTGGTGTATCCGCTTGTAGGTATTTTATTTTGCTTATCGCTCTATTTAATCCCTAGCTGGCAAATGCCTGATATGAGCCTACCTGAGGCGGGCAGCTTTACTAAAACGCTGTGGTTATCTATTCCTATTATTGTGTTTTCGTTTAGCCATGCGGCGGCTATTTCAAGCTTTGTGAACGTGCAGCGTGGGCATTATGGCAATCAGGCCACTAATAAGGCTGAGGCTATTTTAAAACGCACTAGCTTACTACTTATTGTATTTGTACTGCTGTTTGTATTTTCGTGCGTGCTTTCGCTTACTAGTGAGCAAATGGCTGCCGCTAAAGCGGCTAACGTATCGATTTTATCTTACCTTGCTAATATCACCAGTAACTCGTATATCGCGACCCTTGGGCCGCTGGTTGCCTTTATTGCGATTACGTCATCGTTTTTAGGGCACTTTTTAGGTGCACGCGAAAGCTTTACCGGTTTGGTGACTAAGCAAACAAGCTTAAGTGCAAAAGTAGCCGACAAAATTGGCGTACTCATTATGTTTTTTGCTATTTGGTTTTGTGCGGTTAAAAACCCAAGCATTTTAGACATGATGGATCAGCTCTCTGGCCCTATCATTGCGATGATTTTATTTATTATGCCAATGATTGCCGTATACAAAGTGCCTGCGCTGAGTAAATACCGCAACCGTTTAAGTACCTTGTTTGTACTTGCTGTGGGCTCACTGGCCGTATGTGCGCTTATTTACAGCATGCTTAATTAAGCGAGTTGCTTTAAATACCCTCACAAAAAATGGCGCTCACTGAGCGCCATTTTTAATACAACTAAATTGCTTTTAAACTAATTTATTCTGCGTCTGGTAGGTTACGACCGTAGAATATTTCTTGCATTTCGCGGGTTAGTTTAGAGCGAATTTCTTCTTCTTCCTCATCCGACAGCTCATCAGTAGATAGGCCGAACAGGTAAGTGTTTAAGTCGGTTTCTTTTAACATCATTTTGGTGTGGAACAGGTTTTCTTGATACACGTTCACGTCCATCATTTGGTACGCTTCTTTGGTATCTTCTGTCATGAAGTTTTGAATCGAGTTAATTGCATGGTCAATGTAGTGTTTAACCCCGTTTACGTCACGGGTAAAACCACGTACGCGGTAGTCAATGGTTACTACGTCTGACTCAAGGCTATGAATTAAGAAGTTTAACGCTTTAAGTGGCGAAATAATGCCACAGGTAGATACTTCAATATCAGCACGGAATGTACAAATACCATCATCAGGGTGCGCTTCTGGGTAGGTATGTACACAAATGTGGCTTTTATCTAGGTGCGCAACAACAGAATCTGGTAATGGACCTGGCGCTTCGTCAGCATCGTAATTTTGCTGCTCTTCTACCGGCTCTTCCGAAACCAAAATAGTCACACTTGCGCCTTGTGGTTCATAATCTTGGCGCGCCACATTTAAAATGTTAGCACCAATAATATCAACAACATCACCTAGTATGTCGGTTAGTCTATCTGCACTGTACTGCTCGTCGATATATTCAATGTATTCTTTACGTTGTTGCTCGGTCTTTGCGTAGCAAATGTCGTAAATACTAAAGCTTAAACTTTTGGTTAAATTATTAAAGCCATGAAGTTTAAGTTTATCGAAGGGTTTGTTCATGATAAACCAACCTATAAATTAGTGAAATCTGCACCTGCAGAATGAAAAGTTCGCGGATTTTATACGAATTTTCCTCACGGAAAAAGCGTTATTTTACCTGTTCTTGCACAACTTCGTGGCTGTGGGTAATTTCTACTGTTTTATCAAGCATTAAAGCAACAGAACAATACTTTTCAGCAGAGAGCGAAACCGCGCGCGCTAGGTGTTTTTCCGAGACATTATTGCCTGTAACAACAAAGTGTAAATTAATTTTAGTAAATACACGAGGTGCTGTTTCGGCGCGCTCTGAGCTTAGTTGTACTTGCACATCAGAAAAATCTTGCTTGGCTTTTTTTAAAATACTTACAACATCTACCGACGAGCAACAACCTACCGACATAAGTACCATTTCCATTGGACTTGGTGCAGCGCTGTCGCTACCGGCATCAAAAACTACATTGTGATTAGAATTAGAACGGCCAATAAAGGTGTCGCCTTCAACCCATTTTACATTTGCTTGCATGTGTTTATCTCTAAAAAAATTTTGTTGATTGTATAACAATCTGCAACGATACGTGAGCGCTGAGATTAAATTTAGTGGTGTTATTAATAAGGCGAGAAGTAATAGGAGCGCAGTTATTAGGTCATACTGCGCTGTGTTAACGGGTAACGTTAAGAGGTTTGTGTTACCGCGTTATCAAATAAGTTTTTAATAAGCCCAGCAAACTCATCTATAAATGCGTGTTGTTCAACCGTAACAGGTTGTGAGGTTATGCTGCTTAGTACTTCTTGTAAGTCGTAAACAATACCGTCTACCTCGCGCACTATTTGGCTGCGTTGTTCGGTATTAAGATTGGTATGTTGTTCACAAATTAGCATAACGTTATGCGCTATTACGTCTTCTATGAGTTCCATAACGGTAGGGGCACCGGGTTTGATTTCGCCTGGCTTCTCAAATAACGCTAAATTTTGAGTTAGATACATGATCAAGTCATCGTACCCTTGCCTGTCTAAAACCATTGTGATTTTCACCTTTGAATAACTAATTGCATAGATTTAAGCAGAAAGCGCCACTAATTACTAGCTTTGCGCGATACCAATACAAAAAAAGCAGCCTAAGCTGCTTTTCTCATTCTTTATAACTACAAATAGAACAGTAATTAATCTATTTTTAAGCCTGGGCTTAGTGTTGCTGGCATCGTTACTTTTTCAAGTTCTACCGATGCTACAGGGTATGCACAGTAGTCGGCTGCATAATATGCGCTTGCTCTGTGATTTCCTGATGCGCCAATTCCACCAAATGGGGCTGCACTTGATGCACCTGTAATTGGGCGGTTCCAGTTAACAATACCGGCACGAATACGACGTAAAAAGTGATTGTAGTCGGCTTCGCTGTCGCTTAATAAACCTGCTGATAAACCAAAGCTGGTATCGTTTGCTTTATCAATTGCGTGGTCAAAGTCATCAAAGCGGAACACTTTTAATAATGGGCCAAAGTGCTCTTCATCTGGGAAGTCGCTAATCGCTGAACACTCAATAATACCCGGTGTTACAAAACCAGTATTGGCTGTGTGCTCAAGCTCTACTAGTACTTCACCGCCAAGCTCAACAAGCTCGTTTTGTGCTTTTACCATTCCTGCTGCAGCCGCAGATGAGATCATAGAGCCCATAAATGGCTGATCTTCATCATCGTAGTTGCCTACTTTAATGGCTTTAGTTGCAGTGATAAGGCGCGCTAAAATATCATCGCCTTGTTGGCCTTTAGGTAAAAATACTTTACGAGCACACGTACAACGTTGGCCGCTTGAAATAAACGCCGATTGAATAATATCGTGTACCGCGGCTTTAGTATCTGCCACATCTTTAATAATCAGTGGGTTATTGCCACCCATTTCAAGCGCTAAAATTTTACCCGGTTGACCTGCAAACTGCTCATGTAAAATATGACCAGTACGCGAAGAACCTGTAAAGAATAAACCATCTATGCCTTTATGCGCAGCAAGGGCTTTACCTGTTTCTACTTCACCTTGAACAAGGTTAATTACACCGGCAGGTAAACCGGCTTTTTCCCATAGTTTAAGCGTAAGCTCAGCCACCATTGGCGTAAGCTCTGATGGCTTAAATACCACGGTGTTACCGGCTAAAAGCGCTGGCACAATGTGGCCATTAGGTAAGTGCCCAGGGAAGTTATATGGGCCAAATACGGCAACTACACCATGTGGTTTATGACGGATCATCGCACGCCCTACTGGCATAGCGTTTTCAACGTCGCCGGTGCGCTCTAAAAATGCTTTTTCAGAAATGGCAATTTTACCTACCATTGCGCCCGCTTCTGTACGCGTTTCCCACAGTGGCTTGCCGGTTTCTTGGGCAATCGCTACAGCAAGTTCTTCGCTGTGCTCTTTAAGTGTTGCAGCAAAGGTTTTAACTATCTCTAGGCGCTCGTTAAAGCTTTTATCTGCCCAGCTGTAAAATGCTTCGCGCGCCGAATTTACCGCGCTATCTACTTGCTCTGCAGTCGCTGAAGATGCCTGCCAAATAACGTCGTTATTTGCAGGGTTTACTGAGTTAAATGCGTTGCCTTGGCCTTGTGACCACTGACCATTAATAAATTGTGCAGGATGAGTCATTATACTTTCTCCTTAATTAAACTGGGGTTGCGCTTACGGTGTCGCCCGATTGTAGCTGTAGGGCATCGGCTATTTGTTGCGATAAAATAAGGCTGCTTGCACGCTCATCAAAGCTAAGCGCTGCAACCGTTGCACGGTAATCTTCTAACTTGCCGTTAGCAAGCAGTACCATGGTATCGCCCGATGCTTCGCCTATTTCTACTTTAAAGTCTTTCGCATTACGAATAGTGGCAATGTTATCTACTTTTGCTTCTACTGTAGGGCCCGCATCAAAAATATCGACGTAACCGTTGAAGGTAAATCCTTCATTTTTTAATAGCTCAATAGCTGGGCGTGTGTTGTCGTGTACTTTACCAATCACCGCTTGAGCGTCTTTGCTCAGCAAGTTTACGTAAATTGGGTACTTTGGCATTAGTTCAGCAATAAACACTTTTTGGCCTATACCTGTTAGGTAATCGGCGGTAGGAAAGTCCATTGAGAAAAAGTGCTCTTCTAGCCACTGCCAAAACGGGCTGCTGCCGTTTTCGTCAGACACGCCGCGCATTTCTGCTATTACTGTTTGTGCAAAACGCTGCTCATGTTGTTTTATAAACATAAAGCGCGCTTTTGAAAGAAGTTTACCGTTACAGTTTTTACGATAGCCATCTTTCAAAAATAAGGTACATAGTTCTGTCGCGCCGGTGTAGTCGTTACATAGGGTTAAAATATCAACCGCTTTGTATACATCTAACGTGCGTGATGAGTGAATTACTTTACTTAAGTGGTAATGATAAAACGCATCATCAAGCCCTACTGCAGCTTCAATAGCTGAAGTACCGACTACTTCACCGGTTTCGGTATCTTCAAGAACAAACAGGTAGCCTTCGTCACCAGGTTGTGACGTTTGTTTAGCAAATGAACTTACAGAATGGTCAATTTTCTTTTGCAGTAACTCTTCGTTTAACGGCAAAGATGTAAAACCATGACCCGATTCGTGGGCAATTTTTAATAACGCTGCGTAATCATTTTGCTGGATTGGGCGAAGGATCATCATGAGTCCGCTTGCTCCTTTATCAATAACGGTAAATAGAATATGCAGGGCAAGCAGGCTTGCCCTTAATAAGGTGGTTTAACGCGCTTAAGCGTTTACTACGCTTGCTACTGCTTTTTCAAAACGCGCCATACCTTCGCGAATATCCGCTTCGGTGATTACTAACGATGGCGTAAAGCGTACTACATCAGCACCCGCTACAAGCGACATAAGCCCTTGCTCGGTAGCTGCTACTAAAAACTCTTTAGCACGGCCTTTGTATTGCTCGTTAACGGCTGCACCAATTAATAAACCTTGGCCACGAATTTCGCTAAACACGTTGTATTTTTCGTTTACCGCGTTAAGAAGCTCGTTAAATAATGCTGCTTTTTCTTTTACGCCCGCCAGTACTTCAGGGGTATTTACAGTATCAAATGCGGCTTCGGCTACTGCACACGCCAGTGGATTACCACCGTAAGTAGAACCATGAGTCCCTACTTTTAAGTGCTGTGCAATCTCAGTAGTAGTTAGCATAGCGCCAATAGGGAAACCGCCGCCAAGAGCTTTAGCTGACGTTAAAATATCAGGCACTACGTTTAGACCTTGGTATGCGTATAGCTCACCAGTACGGCCAACACCTGTTTGTACTTCATCAAAAATAAGCAGTGCATTGTGTTTAGTACATAGCTCACGAACGCCTTGTGCAAATTCGTCAGATGGCGAAATAATACCGCCCTCACCTTGCAGTGGCTCCATCATTACGGCACATGTTTTGTCGCTAATTAGCGCTTCAAATGCAGCTAGGTCATTGTAATCACAATGTACGATGTCGCCTGGCTTAGGACCAAAACCATCTGAGTATGCAGCTTGCCCGCCAACAGTTACGGTAAAGAACGTACGACCGTGAAAGCCTTTGTTAAATGAGATAATTTGTGATTTTTCAGCACCAAATTTATCAAGTGCAAAACGACGAGCTAATTTAAGCGCAGCTTCGTTTGCTTCTGCGCCTGAGTTTGCAAAGTAAACTTTTTCAGCAAAGGTCGCATCGACCATTTTTTTAGCTAAACGCAGCGCAGGCTCGTTAGTCATTACGTTTGATAGGTGCCAAATTTTTTCGCCTTGCTCTTTTAATGCACCTACTAATGCAGGATGGCAATGGCCAAGACAGTTAACAGCAATACCACCGGCAAAGTCGATAAATTCTTTACCTTGTTGATCCCATACGCGAGAGCCTTCGCCTCGAACAGGAATAACGCTTGAAGGCGCGTAGTTAGGAACCATTACGTGATCAAATAATTCGCGATTGACTGTCATTTTTTTTCCTCTTAATTGTGAGCAACACAAAACATCAAAATAGGTGTTTGGTTATAAATGTAACCAAGATATTTACGCACTAAATAGCAAAAGGTTGAGCGTAAAACTGCCTTGTGGTTCAATTTTCAGGCGCTCATTATTTCAGATATTTGTGGTGCTGTCTCGTTAAAAACTTTCATGCAGGCCTTTAAAATAAAGGCCTTGGGATATTATTTCATAGATAGTGAATAACTATCTGCATAGAAAATAAATGCCATTTTTTAATACTTATGCGCCTGCGCAGTGAGTCGCGCCTTACATTAAGTGCTTAAAGCGAGGTGTGCTTAGGGAGATGTTAATGAATGAATAGTCGCAAAAAAATTAACAAAAAATTCAATAGTTAATGAAAATTTGCCGCCACCAACGGCAATTTACCGATATAAGGACCAGCGAGTAAGCTGCTTTTTAGTCAATTTGAATAGCAAGGTTGGTAAAATTGCTTGTTTCGAGGGCTTTTAGCTCATTTTTAGTGAATTGGTGGTACGAAAACCACGCCTGCATTTCATCTTGTTCAATAAGTTGGTGCTGTTTTAGATTTAAATACTGCGAATAGCATCGCGCTTTAAGCATGACTTCACTCATAGGGAAAACATCACTACTTTGCTCGATGCCGTGAACAAGTTGCGCCATAACATGATTAAACGGCAAAAACTTAAAAGCCATTTTTCGAATAACTTTAGCACTTAACTCAAGCGACTTATTACTTAACAACGTGGTTAAAAATAAGGGATCTGGCTTTAGCTCCATCAATGCCGTGTGTAAATCTTTTTGCTGCGCTTCGCGTGCTATTTGCACTTTACGTTGCCATACCTGTTCAAAGGTTTTTAAGTACAAGCGTACTAAGGCAATACGCCCAACATCTATAAGCATGCCCAGTGTAAACGCATGTACGGGGTTTACATCGTTAAGCTCTGCAATTTTTTGCGCCGCAATTGCATTGGCCATGGCGGCATCGCGCAGGCGGCGTTTTAATAATGGAAATGGCTCTGTGCTGTGTGGCATCCAATGGCGCATAGCAAAAGTAGGAATTACCAATTGTAAGTTATCAAGGCCAATATAGCGCAGTGCAAGTGCGGGGCTGTCTACTTTAACTGAGGTACTTTTGCTGCGCTGCTTTCGGTAGTAAGGCAGGTTTACCAATGACACTAATTCGCGGCCAAGCCAACTAGAATCATTTACCAATGGCTCTAAACGCCCAACACTTGCCGACTTAGCCGCCAGTATATCTAGCATGGTAGCAACGTTATCTTCTATGCCTATGGTGTTTTGAATAACAGCATCCATATCTTCTAATTGCTTAAATATGGCTGTTTCTATTACTTTATGAAGTTGTTTACTCGCTTGTGCTCGGTACTTATGATGCGCGGTGCTACTTTGCTGGCGTTTATGCTGTGCGGCAACTTCTACTTCTAATAACGTGCGTTGCTTCATTGGTTCGCCATAATCAATTTCCAGCGTATGAATAAAGCCAATTTGTTGATGTGCAAAACTATGGCCAAGCAGCAAGTCGTGAGCACGCTGGTCAAGCATTGAGGCTATTCGCTTTTGCGACGCAAGTTCAGTCATAAAGTCCATTCAGTATAAGTATTACCATTCGGTGGTTACTGTAAGGTTAGAAGCGAGATAAAAAGTTAGCAAGCAATTCGAGCCCTTGAGTTGTTAAAATAGCCTCGGGATGAAATTGCACGCCTTCAAGAGCAAGCTCTGTGTGAAGTAGCCCCATAATTTCGTCAAACTCACCTTGCTCGGTTTGGCTCCATGCGGTAATGGCTAATTCACTCGGTAAACTATGTTTTTCTACCACCAGCGAGTGATAACGACACACAGTAAGCGGGTTTTCTAAACCGGTAAATACCCCCTTATTATTATGAACAATAGGTGAGGTTTTACCATGCATGACTTGCTTAGCACGTATAACCTTGCCCCCTAGCGCTTGCGCGATGGTTTGATGCCCTAAGCAAATACCCAAAATAGGGTAAATGCCTTTTAGCTGCTCAACGACATTGAGTGACACACCCGCTTCGTTTGGCGTACAAGGCCCCGGAGAAATAACAATATGCTTGGGGTTAAGTTGCTTAATTTGCGCAACAGATATTTCGTCATTACGCTTTACCAGCACCTCTTGGTTTAAGCGCTGAAAGTATTGTACTAGGTTATAAGTAAACGAATCGTAGTTGTCGATCATCAACAGCATTACACAACGACCTTATTTAATAATGTAGTGCTCTTTGCTCACATGTGTGGCTTGTAAAATGAGCGATAGAAGCTTTTATAGGGCCATTCTATCACTAATAATTACCCAACATACATTAGCAAAACGCCTTAAAAACTTACGCCTTTAGCTAAAAATGCTTCAAATTCGTTTGCTGGTATTGGCCGGCTTAACAAGTACCCTTGAATTAGGTCGCAGTTATACTCTTTTAGTTTTTCAAGTTGGGCATGCTCTTCTACGCCTTCGGCGATAATATCGAGCCCTAAGTTTTTAGCTAATTGGCAAATACTCAATACTAAAGCCTGATCGCGTGTGTCTGTGGCCATATTGCGCACAAACGACTGATCTATTTTTAATTTATTTACCGGAAAACGCTGTAAGTAACCCAGCGACGAATAGCCCGTACCAAAGTCATCAATTGATAAGCTAATACCCAGTGCACTCAGCGCCTGCAGTACTGAAATACCAAACTCTTCATCGTCCATAATGGCGGTTTCGGTAATTTCTAGCTCAATTAAATGCGCGGGCACGTTAAAGTGCGCCAACCGCTGTTTTATGCTTTGCACAAAGTCTTGCTGTGTAAATTGCCTTGCCGATATATTAATAGCCAAGCGGATATTTAAGTTTTGCTGATGCCATTTTTTAGCTTGGGCAAAGGCACTATCGAGTATCCATTCGCCTAATGGCAATATAAACCCGCTGTGCTCGGCAATAGGAATAAACTGTGCCGGAGAGACAAATTTCCCATCATCAAACCACCTAATTAAACATTCGCAGCTGTTTATGGTTTGCGATTTAAGGTGCATTTTAGGCTGAAAATAAAGCTCAAACTGCTGCTTTTCAATGGCGGTATCAAGGCGCCGAGCAATATGCAGCTGCTGGGCGTGCTTAACTCCGCTTTCGGTATCAAAATAAGCGTAGGGAATATTGCGTTTTACCGCCTCTTCTAAGGCAATATTGGCGTGCAGTAGAAGCGTTTTATAGTCATTACTGGTTGGGTAGCGTGTTACACCGCAGTTAAAGCTCATACGCATTTCACCGTACGGTGTGCTAATAGCTTGGCTTAAACGGCTTTGTACGCCTTTGAGTAAGTCATCTAGGGTTGTTGAGCAATCTTGCTCGGTATAAATAACCACAAAGTTAGCATCGGCAATGTGATAAAAGGTCAGTTTGTTTTTGCTTTTTAACTGCTGAGAAAATTTATTAGCGCTGCGCGATAAGTGCATAGCAAAGGCATTTATACACTCGTTAGCGCCCGATAAACCATATTGCTCAAGCAATAGCTTAAAGTGGCTTACATCAATCAGCATTAAACTAAAAGGCTGCTCAAGCGAAATTAGCTCATTGGTGTATGTTTCTAAACTGGCTTGGTTGGGCAACTTTGAATACGGGTGGTGAAAGGCTAAATACTCTAATGAGCGCTCTGCCTCAAATTGCTCTGTTACATCGCGTATGTGTATATCAAAGGCATCTATTTCTTGCAGCCAATGTATTTGGTAAGTGAGGTAATGGTTATCTAGCTGTGTATAAAAACGCTCAACATGACTAGCCGACTGCTTAGTGTCTATTAGTTGCTGCTTTATATTAGGGCTTAGTAATGCAATGGGCGTGCTGTGTTTATCGCTTACATACGCTTTATGCATAGCAATAGCGGCAGGGTTACAGTAGTTAAGCTCAAGGTTGGCGCTTAAACTCACAATTGGGTTAGGGTTGCGCGTTGGAAATAGCGCTAAACGTTCGTTACGGGCACTAAGCTTTATAAATTTAGATGCGTAACGCCCTGTATAAATGCTTACCAGCACTATGGCAAACGTAAACAAAAACACAATATTGACTGTGGTGTGCAGGTTGCTTTCGGTGTCTTTGTAGCCGCTATCAACCGCATTTGAAATAACCGTTTCTGCATTTGTTAAGTGCCCCATCACTTGGGCTTGCAGTTCGGTGAGTTGCTCTAGTTGCTCTCTGGCTAAATCCCAACTAGTGCTGCTGCTTGATAAGTTTTCGTGTAATTTAAGTGCTAAGTCTAAACCACTTTTAAACTCATCACTTAAGCTGCTTTCTAGCGCTAATGTGCTGTGGTTTTGATCTAGGTTTTTTATTAGCGCAAGTATACGTACATGGTTTTCTAAAAAGTCGATTAAATAAAGTTCACGCTTACTCGTTGCGTAATACTCATATAATAAGCGCTCTTGCTTTACTAGGTAGGTTTCGATTAATCGAATATCGCGTAGCGCCGGAATTTGTTGTTCCATTAAGGTCGATGAGGTGCGCTTAATGGTTTCTGCCTGATAATAAACCATCGCAGACAGTACACAGCCTACCAGCACAATACCGATATAAAACTGCTTAGCTTTACTGGCAAATTTATTAGTGAATATTTTCATATAAACGCTTGCTCTGACCCTAAAATATTAACAACTAATTTTAAAACGTAATTATATACGATTAATAAAAGCACTATTGTTTATATTTGGTTATAAAAAAGGGTGTACAAACGTTAATCAGGCGGGCGTAAAAAAGAAAGAGGCCGGCGAGGATGCCGGCCTTAATGATACCAATCCGCAATAATACTTAATCATTTTCAGGGGCTAAACGTGTCGCTATCTACGTTAAAAAATTCTCATTTAGAGCAACTAAATAGCGAATTTTTTGCCTTGCTATCAACACGCTTTTCCATCCTCAAATTAGATCACTTAATTATGCGGATTGGTATAATTTATTGTACAGAAATAACAACTTTACCCATAGCTTGGCCACTTGCTAAGCGGTCATGCGCTTTAGCGGCTTCTTCTAAACTAAAGTCTTGCTCATCAAGTACTGGGCGCATACCGCCTGCTTCAACAATTTGCGCAAGTTTAGTCAGTTTGTCGCCGTGGTCTTGACGGTTAAAGTCGTGGATCATTGGAATAAGCATAAAGATTACGTTTAACGATAACCCTTTAAAGTGTACTGGGCTTAAATCTACTTCTAATAAAGAAAGCGTTGTAGATACCTGTGCATTTAGCTTTGCTGCAGCAAATGAGTTAGTCAGGTTACCACCACCTACGGTGTCAAATACCATGTCAAAACCAACGTTGCTTGTGTGTTTTTCAACGTACTGCTCTACGGTTTCGTCTTTAAAGTTTATGCCTGTAGCGCCAAAGCTTTCTATGAGTGCTAGTTGCTCTGCGTTACCGCCAGTTGAGTAAACATCAGCGCCAAAATGCTTAGCTAGTTGTACTGCTAAATGGCCTACACCACCTGCGCCGCCGTGTACTAATACTTTTTGGCCTGCACTTACACTTGCACGTGTTAAGCCTTCAAGTGCTGTAATACCTACAAGTGGAATAGCGGCTGCTTCTTTCATGCTTAGGTTTTTAGGTTTGTGAGCAATTAAGCGCTTATCAGCAAGAATAAACTCAGCAAGTGCACCTGGTAAATCGCCTAGTCCACCAGCACAACCGTAAATTTCGTCGCCTACTGCAAATTCTGTTACACCTTCGCCAACAGCTTCAACGGTGCCTGCAAAGTCCATCCCTAAAATGCCCGGTAGTTTTGGAGCAAAGGGTAAGTCAGCACCCATTTGACGAATCATCATATCAATTGTATTTACGCTTGTTGCGGCAATACGAACTAACACATTACCTGCTGTTACTTGTGGTTTTGCAACCTCAGCTGCTACAAACTCTTCAGTGCCACCAAAATTATTAATTGTCATTGCTTTCATGGGTATTGCCTCTGTTATCTGTTGATAAGTAATTGTGTAATGAAGCTTCATTGTAGACACCCCCTTTACAAATGATAATAAGGCTAAACATACAATCAGTTTCAAAATAATATTTATAATAGAGTTTAAAAATCCTCCATCACTGTTTAAAAGTAGGCGTTAAACAAAATCCTACCCAGTCGCTGCGCTATATCAATTTAAGCTAGCTATGGTTGATTTATTATTGTCTAAGCCCCAGAGTAATATATGAAAAGGTAGTAATTCACTTAAGTAACTCATTTATCCTACTAAGGAGCGAATATGTTAGGCGAAGACCACTCACTTACCAATGACTTTCCACAGTACCTAAATACCATTGCAGAGCTAAATAAAAGCGACACAGAATTTGCTAAAAAGGCAGATAAATACGACAAGCTAGATAAAGAGATTCGTGTTTTAGAGCTTAAAGATGCGCCCATTAGCGATGAGCAAATGAATCAACTAAAACATGAGCGTTCAGAATTAAAAGATTGGTTGTACGAGCGTTTACAACAAGAGTAATGTTGCACACAAAAAAAAGAGTTCACCGTTAGGTGAACTCTTTGACGATCAACAAAGGGTAAAACATTTAAAGCACATATCGGCTTTATAAAAAACAACTAGGCCTTATAAGGCATGTGTGAAATCTTTTCGCGTTAATTTGCTACTAGCTATCAGCATTTAGCTGAGCAAGCAGGCTATCTAACGTATCAACTAACTGCTGATTTTTAGCAGGGTTGAGCGCATCTGGATGTGGCGGTGCAAAGCGCTCTGCATCGTTATCGAAATAAAGGCCAGTGGCATCTTTAAATTCGTCACTTAATGCGGCGCGGCAAAAAATATCAGCGCCTAGTTTTAAGTCGCCACCAGCAAGCCCGTAAGCATCTTTTACCATTTTACTACCTAGTAACGACTTAGGGTTTACCGCAACAACTAATGGCCCACTGCCTTTAAGTGCTAAACCTAAGTGACGCGACCACATAGTAATAGCCAATTTGCTTTGCGCGTAGGCTGCGCTATCTGATAGCGGCTTTTTGCCCACTAACGAGTCAAAGTTAACGCTGGTTTGTGCAGCCGATGACACGTTAACCACACGTGATTGCGTGTTCATTACAGGCAGTAACGCTTTAGTAAGTAAATAAGGCGCTAACGTATTAACTGCAAACCGTGCATCTAGCCCATTTACAGTAGTGATATTTGCCAATTTATAAACACCGGCGTTATTAATAACTACATCAAGTATTTCATTCGCGTTTTGTAAGTCGGCTAACACTGACTGAGCCAAGGTGTTTACTTGCGCCATATCGCTTAAATCGGCAATGTAGGTGGCTGTGCTTGCTTGCGGGTAATCAGCGTTTAAGCTTGCTTGTACAGTATTTAACTTGTCCTGGTTGCGGCCATGTAATAATACAGTATGCCCTTGCGCTAACAACATTTTAGCGGTCTCTAGGCCAATACCGTCGGTGGCACCGGTTAATAAAATTGTTTTTTTCATGTTGAACGTTCCTTTTTGTATTAAGACTTTGGCCATTGCATTAACGACAAATTACACACGCATTAGCTCACTGCTATTTATTAATAGTACCACCACTTTTAGCGACTAATAATTAGTGGCTCAGTAGAATCAGTTTATAGAATTAATTGATAAACCTATGCGCCCTTATTAAGAGGGTATAGCCATTGTGCCTTTGCTTGGGTAAATTTTAAGCGTTTATTTGAAATAACGGACAATCATAACTATTGTTTTTAAATTACCTTAATAGTAGTATTTATCATATAAATACACTTTTCGAGAAAACACATGAAAGTTTTAGTTACAGGCGGTATGGGTTATATAGGTAGCCACACATGTATTGCCCTTCATGAGGCAGGCATTACCCCAGTTATTTACGACAACTTATCTAACGCAAGCCCCCGTGTGCTTGATCAACTCGAAAAAATTACCGGTACCCGTTTTGAGTTTATTTTAGGTGACATTCAAGACGAGCAGCAGTTTAAACTTGCCCTTAAACACAGCCAAGCTGAGGCTGTATTTCACTTTGCAGCACTTAAAGCGGTAGGTGAATCAACTGAGCAACCCCTACGTTATTACCAAAACAATGTGTCGGGCACATTAAGCATGCTACAAAACATGCAAGAGGTAGGCGTTAACCATATTATATTTAGCTCATCGGCCACTGTGTACGGCGAGCCAGACTACCTACCTATTGATGAAAAACACCCTATACGCGCTACTAACCCTTACGGTTGGAGCAAAGTTATGGTTGAACAAGCCATGCAAGACGTATGTAATGCCAACAGCCAATTTATGGGCATTGCTCTTCGCTACTTTAACCCTGTTGGTGCACACCCAAGCGGCTTATTAGGCGAAAGCCCAAATGGTATCCCAAATAACTTAATGCCATTTATTGCTCAAACTGCGGTAGGTAAACGCGAAGTGGTGAATATTTTTGGTGACGACTACGACACCAAAGATGGCACCGGCGTGCGCGACTATATTCACGTTTTAGATTTAGCTAAAGGCCATGTAGCGGCCTTTATGCAACATAAAACAGATACCGCCTTTCATGCATACAACCTAGGCACCGGCCAAGGTTATTCGGTGCTTGATATGATCAAAGCATTTAGCGCATCAGCCAATAAAGATATTCCTTATAAAAGTGCACCGCGCCGTGCAGGCGATATTGCCTGTAATTACGCCGATGCCACAAAAGCACAAACCACCCTTAACTGGCACGCAGAACTAACACTGAGCGACATGACCAACGACACATGGCGCTGGCAAACTAATTACCCAAGTGGGTTGGAGAGTTAACATGGCTTTATTAGAAAGTACTCATAGACGTAAAAACCCGCTAACGGGGCGCTGGGTATTAGTATCACCGCATCGTAATAACCGCCCGTGGTTAGGTGCTACAGAAGCAATAAACGAAAGCGTACTACCAAAACACGATGAAAGCTGCCCACTTTGCCCAGGCAACACCCGTGCAAATGGCGACAGCAACCCAGATTACAAATACACCCATGTATTTAGAAATGACTTTGGCGCACTGACCCCTAATGAGAGCGAGCAATCGCAAAGCTTAGACTCAGACAGCGATTTATTTATTGCTGATGAAGCAAGCGGCGAATGCCGTGTGATTTGTTTTTCACCAGAGCATAACAAAACACTGCCAGAGCTTGAGCACGATGCCCTGCACGAAGTAGTAAAAACCTGGAAAGACAACTACACAGAACTTGCACAACACTATGAATGTGTTCAGGTATTTGAAAATAAAGGCGAGATCATGGGTTGCTCGCAACCTCATCCACATGGCCAAGTATGGGCGCATTCGCACTTATCAACCGAAATAGAAGCCGAAGATACGCAGCAGCTTGCTTATTATAAAAAGCATGGCAGCGCGATGCTTGCCGATTACGTGCAAAAAGAGCAAGCAGATAAAACCCGCGTCGTATTTGAAAACGAGCACTGGCTTGTTGTAGTGCCTTTTTGGGCAGCGTGGCCGTTTGAAACACTGCTTGTAACTAAAGATAACATTCAAAACTTTAGCCAGCTAAACGATGCGCAAACAGACGCCTTAGCACACGCGCTTAAAGTATTAACCACTAAATACGACAACGTATTTAATTGTAGCTTCCCGTATTCTATGGGATGGCACAATGCACCGGCTAATCGTGGCTCAGATGAGCAATATTGGCGCTTACATGCCCATTTTTACCCGCCGCTACTTCGCTCTGCCACCGTTAAAAAACACATGGTTGGCTACGAAATGCTAGGCGAAAGCCAGCGCGATTTAAGCGCAGAAACAGCTGCCTCTATTTTACAAGCAGCCAGTACCACACACTACAAAAAAACAGCAGGACACACAGATGACGCTTAACGATTTTCAACAACAATTTTTATCACTGTACGGTGCGCCTGCTCAAGGTATTGCTGCAGCTCCTGGGCGTGTAAACCTAATTGGCGAATTTACCGATTATAACGACGGCTTTGTATTTCCGTGCTCGTTAGAGTTTCGTACTCAAGTTATGTTTAAAGAGCGCGACGACAACATCATTACTGTGCATTCGTTAAATTACCCAGGCGAAAAAGACAGCTTTAGTGTTGATGAAGACATCAGCGAAGGACAATCGCAATGGGGTAACTATATCCGTGCCGTGTCATTTGTTTTAAAGCGCGCGGGCCATACTTTACGCGGCGCCGATTTACTTATTGACAGTAACTTACCGCAAGGCAGTGGCTTATCTTCATCGGCGGCATTAGAAGTGGCCATTGGTGGTATGTTTAACCATATTGCACAGCTTGGTTTAAGCGAAGAAAAAATTGCCTTACTAGGCCAAGAAGCCGAAAACGACTTTATGCATTGCCAATCGGGCATTATGGATCAGCTTATTTCGGCAAAAGGCGAAAACGGCCATGCGCTTTTAATTGACTGTGAAAACCTAGCAACTGAATCAGTAAAAGTACCCGATGATTTAAACATTGTTATTGTTAACTCTAACTACCCACGTAAATTGGTAGATAGCGAGTACAACCAACGTCGTGTTGACTGTGAGCAAGCAGCTGCAAAAATGAATGTAGCCACGCTTCGTAAAGCCACCATGGACACGCTTGAAGCAACTAAAGATGCACTAAGCGAAAACGAATACAAACGTGCACACCATGTAATTAGCGAAAACGAGCGTGTAATTGCAGCAACTAAAGCGCTGCAAAATAACGACATTGATACGCTGCGCGAGCTAATGGCGGCATCGCACCAATCGCTTAAGCATTACTTTGAAGTAACCGTACCAGCAACCGACGGCCTAGTAGAAATTTGTAAAGAAGCGATGGGCGAACGCGGTGCAGTACGTATGACCGGTGGCGGTTTTGGCGGTGCGATTGTGTGTTTATGCCGTGATGCAGAAGTACCACTTATCAAAGCAGCGGTTGAGCAGCACTACTTTGAACGTTTTAATTTAAATGCCGACATTTACGTATGTTCAGCAGGTTCAGGATTACAAATTACGTCTTTTTAAACATCATTAAGGAATAAGCATGGCAAAGGTTAATTGGGGTATTATTGGGTGTGGCAATATTGCTCACACCTTTGCTAAAAGCATTGCGCATTGCGCTAATGCACAGCTTATTGGCGCTTCATCGACCAGCGAGCAACGCGCAAAAGAATTTGCCACACACTATTCAGTTAAAGGCTATGAGAGCTACCAAGCCCTTATGCAATGCCCACACATTGACGCCATATATATTGCTAATACCCACGAGCAACACTTTAAAACTATTGCGCAATGCTTAGTGCACGATAAGCATGTACTCAGCGAAAAGCCCATTACTGTTAATGCACAGCAACTCATAACCCTTAGCCAGTTAGCCGAGCAACAAAACTGCTTTTTAATGGAAGGTGTATGGATGCGCTTTTTACCTGCCATAGTAAAACTGCAGCAGTTATTAAGCGAGGGCGTAATAGGTAAAGTACACAGTGTTAATGCCAACTTTAGCCTTGCGGGCAACTTTGCTGACTCACACCGTTTAATGAACCCTGCGACTGCAGGTGGTGCATTGCTTGATTTAGGTATTTACCCTATATCAATTGCCGATGTGGTATTTAATAAAGCCCCTGAACAAATTAAATCATTAGTACATAAAAGCACGACCGGCGTAGATGAGCGCAGTGTAACCCTTATAAATTACGGCCAAGGGCAATTTGCGCAGCTTAGTAGCGCGTTACAACAAAATGGCCCTACCGAAGCCTGTATTTTAGGGGAGCACGGGTATATTCGCATTGCTGAATTTGTTGGTGCACAGTCGCTAGAGCTTCATTTAAACGCCCAGCAAATGCAGCAGTTTGATTTTAGCTTTAATGACGATGAAAACTTTAAATTTGAAATTGCTCACGTTAGCGAATGTATTTTACAACAACAAACACAAAGCAATGTATTACCGCTCAGCACAAGCCTGCGGGTAATGCACATAATGGATACGCTTCGTGCGCAGTGGCAGCTTAAATACAGCGATAGCGTTGAAGCCCATGAGCTAGATTAATAATAAAAAATACACACAACAAGGATACACAATGACAACCACACACACGTTAAAGGCGCTTTCAAAAGCCTTGCTGCTAGCAACGGGCTGCTTAACAGCAAGTGCTGTTTTTGCAGATCAAAAAACGCCTGAGCAACTCTACCCACCTTTAACCAGCGATGTACTTCCTGAGCTTGCTGCTAAAGGTAGTTACAGCGTTGGCGTACAAACGCTTGATTTAATAAATCCCGCGCAGTTTGACCCTGCAACCCAAGGGGAAAAAGATCGCCCTTTAAAAGTAGAAGTGTGGTACCCAGCAGCAAACAGTGCAAACGCACCCTTAACCAGCTACAGCGACATAACCCGTACAGGTAAAGCGTTTACCTTACAAGCCGATGCCATGCGCGATGTAGCCATTAATAACAAAGAGCACTACCCTGTTATTGTGCTCTCACACGGTTATACCGGCTATCGTACAATTATGTATTACTTGGGCGAACATTTAGCATCGCATGGGTACATTGTGGCAGCCATAGATCATACCGACTCAACCAATGCAGATGTTGATTTTAAAAATGCGCCGTTTTCGGGCTTTTTTAGTACCCTTATAAACCGCTCACGCGATCAACAATTTGTACTTAACTACTTTAACGAACAAAACAACTTTGCCAGCAAGCAAGTAGATAACAAAAGCGCAGGCATAATTGGTTACTCTATGGGTGGTTTTGGCGCGGTTAATACAATTGGTGGCTGTTATGACTTTAACGAGCAAACGACTGCAATGTTTACCGGTATAAAAGACCCTGCACAAATTAAACACGTGCAGCAATTACTTAATAGCTGTGCGGGTGGGCAATATAAAAACCCACAAGTAGATACACGCATTAAAGCCATGGTGGCCTTTGCGCCTTGGGGCGGGCAACATAACTTATTTAATGCCAGTGCTATGCAAAACATTAAAGTGCCTTCGCTTTATGTAGCGGGTAGCTTAGATGATATATCCGGTTATGAAGGCATTAAAAACCTATATAACCAAACGGGCAGCACCGACAAGTACCTGCTTACTTACAAAAATGCGCGCCATAATATTGCGCCGCACCCTGCACCTGCTATTGCACAAAGTAGCAGCGAATTAGATATAGGCCATTACTACGAGCCATCGTGGTCAATGCGCACCCTAAACGAGACCAACAAACACTTTGCACTTGCTATGATGGACTGCCACGTAAAAGGCATTACCAGCCAATGTGAATACCTAGACTTACCACAAAATGGCGACCAAGCTGTGGTTAATGGTAAGCCACTGCCAGCATGGCATGGGTTTGATAATCGTTTTTCTACTGGTATGGATTGGCAACAAGCTAAACCGCGCACCAAGTAACACAAACTTTGGCGGCTATTTTTATATTTAGCCGCATACGCACTTAAAATAATGCTGCTATAAAACACCTGTTATTTAAAAGAGTTAGCAAATAAAAACAGCGTGCTTATTTTTTAAACGGCTATTTTAAGAAAAAATCATTGCCATTAATGTAAGTTAAAGGCAATCTAGTCATATATAAGATAAGATAAGATAAATAACACAAATATCATGTCAAAATACATACTCTCAATTGATCAAGGAACCACAAGCTCTCGGGCCATCTTGTTTACAAAAGATGCAGACGTTTTTGGCTCAGCACAACAAGAATTTTCGCAGCATTTTCCACAAAATGGTTGGGTAGAACACGACCCTAACGATATTTGGCAAACCGTGCTAAGTACCAGCCGCGAAGTATTAGCAGATAAAAACGTTAAGCCTGAAGAAATTATTGCCATTGGTATCACCAACCAACGTGAAACCACTTTAGTGTGGAACAAAAAAACCGGCAAACCTATTTATAACGCCATTGTGTGGCAAGACCGCCGCACCAGCGATTACTGCGAAAGCCTAAGCACTGACGAGCTTTGCCAAACCATAAGCGATAAAACCGGCTTACTGCTAGACCCGTATTTTTCGGCCACTAAAGTACGCTGGATTTTAGACAACGTTGAAGGCGCACGCGAACAAGCCCTTGCAGGTGAACTGGCGTTTGGTACCGTTGATACCTACTTACTATGGCAGTTAACCGGTGGTAAAGAGCACCGCACCGACGCCACCAATGCATCACGCACTATGTTATTTAATATTCATACTCAGCAATGGGATCAAGAACTACTCGATTTATTCGAAATTCCTGAATCTATGCTGCCCCAAGTGATGGACTCAGCCGACGAGTTTGGCTCAACCAGCGATGATATTTTTGGCGCACCAATACGCGTATGTGGTATTGCCGGCGACCAGCAAGCAGCCCTTGTTGGCCACGCATGTTTTGAGCAAGGTATGGCAAAAAGTACTTACGGTACGGGCTGTTTTTTAATGCTGAATACCGGCGAAAAAGCGCTTACCTCTGAAAACCGCTTACTAACCACGGTGGCTTATAGGCTAAATGGCAAACCAACATATGCCATTGAAGGCAGCATTTTTATGGCAGGCGCCACGATGCAGTGGATTGTTGAAGGCTTAAAACTCTTAAGCCATGCCGGAGAGAGCGAATCGTTAGTAAAAGATGTACCGCTTGATCATGGGGTATTTTTAGTGCCTTCGTTTACAGGTTTAGGCGCGCCCTACTGGGACCCAAATGCACGTGGCGCTATTTTAGGTTTAACCCGCGACTCGGGCATTAGCACCATTGTTGCTGCTGCGCTGCAATCGGTTGGGTATCAAACCAAAGACTTACAAAAAGCAATGGAGCGTGATGGCTTACGCCCAAGCGTGTTACGGGTAGATGGCGGTATGGTTAAAAATAACTGGGTACTGACCTTTTTATCAAACATTTTAGGCGCGACGGTAGAGCGCCCAACAGTGACCGAAACCACCTCTTTAGGCGTAGCATACTTAGCAGGCTTACAAACCGGTGTGTATGAGTCAACTGAGCAATTAGCAAAAATGTGGACCTGCGACCGTCGCTTTGAGCCAACAATGAGCGCTGACGAACGTAATGATTTATACGCAAAGTGGCAGCACTGTGTAGCGCAAGTTTGTCTCTCTAGTGACGATAGCAAACAAGCGTAATACGCCTAGCCGCTAATTAAAATTAGCGGCTTACAAAACACCGGCAACAGCGCTTAAATGGCGCGTTGTACGCTGTATGTTTTAAAAAGATCAGGATTGAAAATTAACAAGCAAAAAGCGCGGTTATCTATTGTCAAATAAGGGCCGCAGCTTTATGATGCCATATGTCTTATTTATATTACAAATAAAAAGGTTAGCTCGGTGGAATTAGCAGATAACGAATACGACCTACTCGTCGTCGGTGGTGGTGTAAACGGCACTGGAATAGCAGCTGATGCAGCAGGCAGAGGATTAAAAGTGCTATTGTGTGAACAATCAGACCTTGCCAGTGCAACGTCTTCAAATAGTTCTAAGCTGATCCACGGCGGTTTACGCTACCTTGAGCATTACGAATTTAGATTAGTAAAAGAAGCCTTGGCTGAGCGCGAAGTGCTGCTTAAAAATGCCCCGCATATTATGTGGCCGCTTACCTTTAGGCTACCGCACCAATCGCACCTACGCCCAGCATGGATGATCCGCATTGGCTTATTTATGTACGACAACCTAGCTAAGCGCGAAACACTTGCTGGCTCGCGTAGCATTAAGTTTGGTGAAAACAGCGTATTAGAACCTTCAATTACCAAAGGGTTTGAATACTCAGATGGCTGGGTTGATGATTCACGTTTGGTAATTTTAAACGCCTTAGCTGCCCAAAACAAAGGCGCGACCATTGCTACGCAAACCAAGTGCGTAAGTGCAAAACGCATCGATAACCAATGGCAGGTAACGCTTGAGCAACAACAAACTAAGGCGCAACAGACTATTAAAGCCAAAGGTATTGTTAATGCAGCAGGCCCGTGGGTTGCAAAATTATTTGACGAAGCACTGATAGAAAAATCGCCACAAAATATTCGCCTTGTTAAAGGCAGCCATATTGTGGTGCCGCGTATTCACGATGAAAAACAAGCTTACATTTTACAAAATAAAGATCAGCGCATTGTGTTTGTTATACCGTTTGAAGATGACTACTCACTAGTAGGCACCACCGATGTTGAACACAAAGGCGCAGCGCAAGATGTAAAAATTAGTGATGAAGAAATCGATTACTTAATCGATATTACTAACAGCTACTTTAAAAACCACATTAAACGCGAAGACATAGTACATACCTTTTCGGGTGTGCGCCCACTGCTTGATGACGAATCAGTGAATGCACAAAAAGTAACGCGTGACTACAAGTTAGAACTTTCAAGTGAAGGCAAACACACACCACTGTTAAGTGTGTTTGGTGGCAAAATTACCACTTACCGTAAACTTGCCGAAGCTGCAGTGAATAAGCTTGAAGAATTTTACCCGCAAATGAGTGAAGCGTGGACCAAACACAGTGCCTTACCTGGTGGCGATTTTAGCTCGGTAGAAGCGCTGACCAATGAGCTTAAAGCGACTTATAGTTGGTTACCAGAAATCACTCTTAAACGCTTTGTACGTACCTACGGGACTCGTGCAAAACTAATTTTAGGCAGTGCAACCCAGCTCAGTGATTTAGGCCAAGATTTTGGCCATGGCTTATTTGCAGCAGAAGTCGATTACTTACTAAATGAAGAATGGGCGGGTAACGCTTACAATATTTTATGGCGCAGAAGTAAACTAGGACTGCGCTTTAATGAAGCACAAGTGGCAACGCTTAATCATTATATTACGCAAAGCCAAGCGGCTAAAACAGCCTAACAGTAGGCTACAGCCAATGTAACCCTTACTTAATTTAAGAACTAGCCCCCAATGATTGCACAATCAATATTGGGGGCTTTTTTATGTTTGCTTGGTTTTATTACTATTAAATAAGTAGTTAAAACCACTTAACGTAGCCTCTTTCACGTCAAACTCTAAACATTGCACACCAATGCAATTTAACGCATGGGTAAAGCAGGTATTTAGTTGCTCTGTGCCAATAACCACTACTTTAGAATTATTCACCAATTGCCACTCACTGGCATGGCGTGCAGCGCGTACATCACTACCAATAAGCACCCCCGACAAGTATGCCTTGGCTTGCACTGGTGTTAACTCTTTTGAAAGTTGGCGCGTACGGACACTAAAAATACCGTGCGCCAAATTACCGCTGTCACTGCCTAACGTGAGTTCACAGCCTTGCTCAAATGCATGCCAATCAAACTCCCCCGCTTCACAGTCGTTAGGAATAAGTACACTTTGATGACATAGCAAGTCGTATAATTCGCCGGTCATTGCGGTTTTAAAACAGATGATTTGGCCATCTTTTAACAGCACCCATTTAGTATGGGTACCGGGTAAACAAATGAGTACGTTGCCGTGCTGATAGGCCGGGTTTTGCTTTAAAAAACCTAAAATTTGCAGCTCTTCGCCGCGCATTACATCAAATAAATTGTTTTGTAATGTGCATTTTGTACCAGGCAAAGCACTGACTTTATTACCTGCACAATCAAAATTAATTGCGCCACTAAGCAGGCTTTCGGGGTTTATGGGGCACGCTAAATAAGGGGTTTCTTTCCAGCCAATACTTGAGGTGATTTGCCCTGCCATATAAATAGGTAAAACGCCGTATTCGCTGGTCCATGGTTCAACGACACCAATTAAAGTATGTTCAAAGTTTTGTTTATCTCTAATCACACCTGGGCCGTCGCGCTGAGCAATTAAAGTTAACTGCCCTGTGGTATTTACGCTGCATAAATAGGCGCGTAAATGACTCGTGCCCCAATCTACGGCTATAAAAAGGTTTAAGTGCTGCAACTTAGAGCCTCCCACCGTCAATTTTAATACCTTGACCGGTGATCATACTGCTTTCGTCGGCAGCTAAAAAAAGTGCTAAATTAGCTACATCTTCAGGGGTTACTAACTTTTTAAGTGCCATGGCTTCCATCCACTTCACTTGCTCTTGCTCGGTAAACCAACTGGCTAATTGGCGGTCGGTGGCAACCCAACCCGGTAAAATAGCATTCACCCGAATACCAAATTCACCATAATCGCGTGCCAGTGCTTTAGTCATGCCGATTAAACCGGCCTTTGCCGTTACATAACCCGCCATTTGTGGCTGCCCCATGATGGCATTGATAGAGCTAAAATTAATAATGCTCCCCGCGCCTTCGCCCTTCATAAAAGACATAGCGACTTGCGAGGCAAAAAATGCCGGATTTAAGTTAATTTGTAGGCATTGATCCCAATCTTGTACTGTAACGTCTTCACTGGCTTGGCGGCGGTCATTGGCTACATTGTTTACCAGTACATTAATAGCGCCTAGTTCAGCACATGCATCTACCAAAGATTGCTGTAAAGCATTTGAGTCGGTTACATCAACCTGTCTAAACCACAATTTGGCGTTAGGCAGTGAGGCTATAAGAGATTGGGCAGCCTCGTTATTAATATCTATAAAGGCAATTTTGGCAGCTTGAGCGGCGAACGCCTTTACCATTGCACGGCCAATGCCTGAAGCGCCCCCGGTAATAAAAACAACTTTGCCAGAAATACTGGGATAGTGAGCGTGATTATTCAAATGCGTTTCTCCATAATACAGACTGCCCCTCTCAATATTTATAATTATTTGCTAAAGAGGATTACTGTTACAGCTGTGTTAAAATACTTGCCTTTAACAAAGTTTATAACATATCCTTTCGTACATTAATATGATATATGATATATAATAAAGCAATAACTCATTCGGATAACGCTCAATGAAAAGCCAACCTCGTCAAAATTTAACACAACAATTAACCCATGATTTAGGCTTTGCAATTGTGCGTGGCGTTTACCCTGTTAACGAAGGCCTGCCCTCAGAAGCTGACCTATGCGTAAAATACGATGTGAGCCGCAGTGCAACACGCGAAGCTGTAAAAATGCTCTCTGCTAAGGGCTTAATATCTTCTCGCCCTAAGCAAGGGATCCGCGTACTGCCAGAAAGCAGCTGGAATATGTTTGACACAGATGTACTGCGCTGGATTTTAAGCAGTAAACCGTCGCTTTCTTTATTAAAAGAGTTTACGCAAGTACGTGTCGCACTTGAGCCACAAGCCGCTGCCCTAGCAGCTGAAAATGCCAGCGCCGAACAACTTGCTGAAATAGACAACGCACTTGCCCGTATGGCCGATGCAGACCAAGGCTTAGACGATCCGCTTGAGGCCGATATTGCCTTTCATACCAGTATTTTAGTAGCCAGTAATAACCGCTTTTTTGTACAGCTCACTGAATTTATTAGCACCGCGCTGCGCGTAAGTATTCGTTACACCAACCACATTAAAGGTGTGCCAGGGGCCGACGTTGCAAAGCATGCTGATATTTTAGATACGATTAAATCGCGCAATCCAGAGCGCGCTAAAAAAGCAGTAGAAACTATTTTAGAAGAAGCGCTTGAGCTTATTGAGTCTAAACTCGACTAATAGCTTAAAAAACATTATTAAAAAAGGGAGCTAATTAGCTCCCTTTTTACTGCTTGCTATATTTTAAGCTTTGTTAAGCTCAAAAATAAGTGATGTTTGCGGGAATGAAATTGGCATTTGCAGGCCAAATTCCATCAACGCTTCACCCGTAAAAGTTTGCCCGTTAACAGCGGCAATAGACGAAGGTCGGTATTCTTCAAATTTAACAGGCCACACTAAATTAAGTGTGTACTGCGTATCTGCATCTAAACCAACAAAACGAAGCTTATTAGGCGCAGTGCGCGGTGTTTCGCGTACACTGTTATACGCAAATAACGCTTTTGATTTTTGCTCGTTGATTAAACCAAAGTTAATTGATAAATCGTCGCTATCGAGGCGGTACAAATCGGCAGCATGAATAAATTCACGGTGCTCTTTGTGCAGCGCAATAGCCGCTTTAAGCGCATTGTATTCGTGATCGCTCAGCTCGCGTGGGTCCATTTCAATACCCATATGGCCAAACATAGATACCGCAGCACGCATTTCAATACTGACATTACGACCTGTAATATGACAATCACGAGGGCCTACGTGTGCACCCATAACCGACGATGGGAAGAAGAACGAACAGCCGCGTTGAATTTCAAGACGGTCAAGTGCATCGTTAGAATCTGACGTCCATACACGGTCTGTGTGTGCAAGCACACCATAATCTACACGGGCACCACCTGACGAACAGCTTTCTATTTCAAGGCCAGGGTGAGCCGCTTTAATACGATCGATTAAGCGATACAGTGCCAGTGTTTGCTGATGCACCGCAGGCTTGCCTGAGAAGTTACCCGCGTGGTTTATATCGCGGTTCATATCCCATTTAATGTACTTAATTGTTGGGTATTCAACTAAAATGTCATCAATCGCTTTGTATAGGTATTCAACAACCTCAGTCCGCGTTAAATCAAGCACTAGCTGGTTTCTAAAGCTAAGTTGCTCGTTATTTTCTGAGCCTAATACCCAATCAGGATGGGCGCGGTATAAGTCACTATCTGGGTTTACCATTTCAGGTTCAAACCAAATACCAAACTCCATGCCTAAACTGTTTACATGGTCAATCACTGGCGATAGGCCGTCTGGGTAAATTTCGTAATCTACGGTCCAATCACCTAGGCCTGCATAATCACCTCGGCGACCTTTAAACCAACCATCGTCCAGTACAAAACGCTCAATACCTAATGGCGCTACTTTATCGGCTAACTGCTTTAGCGTGTCTACATCGTGATCGAAGTAAATACCTTCCCACGTGTTGTAATGTACTGGGCGTGTTTTTTCGCGCTGTGCTTGGCTAAGTAAGTTAGCTTTAACAAAGCGATGAAAATTACGCGACAGCGCACTAAAGCCATCGCTCGAAAACGAGCCATAAATACTTGGGCTTTGATACGTTTGGCCTTTAGCAAGGGTTAGCTCGCCCGGTAATAATAACTCACCCATTTGCACATAACGGCGCCCTTCTGGTAGTAGCTCAGCGCGTAGCTTGTTGTTACCGCTCCAACCTAAATGAAAGCCATAACACTCGCCTTGTTGCTCGCCTGCGCCTTCGCTATGAATTAATAAACCAGGGAATACGTCGTGCGATGTTTTACCTTTGCGGTTTTCGCGTACAAAGCTGCCTAATACTAAATCAACCGATTGGCGTTGAAACTCGTTAGACCAACGTCCTTCAAAGCTCACTAGTTTGTTCATGCTATCGGGTAGTTGGAACGTAGGTGCGGCGCAAAAATTAACGCTTAGCGGTGCATCACTTAAATTGGTTAATACGGTATGCGCACTTAGCACATCGGTGTTGCTATCAAGTGTGATGCTGTGCACTACTTCAATACCACGCAGCTCATCAACACTTACAAACTCTAAGCTAGAAGGGGTTGGCTGACGAACATCTTGAAGAGCAGGCCCAACTGACCAAGCTATGGTGTCGTTTGACAGCTCTAGCCCTGGCGCGCCTGTAAAGCCCTCACCTAATAGCGGAGAAAGAGAAATAGGTGCTTCTTCAACCACGGCACATTTTACTTCCTGACGAGTCGCAAGCTGAGTTAGCATTGTTTCAGTTGTTTGCTCAGATAGGCGCTTACCAAAATAAAGTAACGCTGGTGTTTTGCTCTGGCAGTCGAAAATAACGGTGCTGTTTGCGCTGTCTAATCGAAAGAATGGTTTAATATCAGCCATGATTCTCCTGTCCTCTTTAATGAAGATGAGTTTAATACGCGAGTACATTATATGTGTGCTTACTCGCCGCTTACTGCATCAAATTGCAGTCAGTGATTTTAAAATAATAGTATATATCATACAAATTACTTTTAGATAGTGTTTACGGTGTAATTTAGCCAATATTATTACTGGCTATACCAGTCATTAACTTAAACAGCGGTTAAAAAATTTAATACCACCTTGAGCAATATTATATTTAGTGGGCTTTTAGCCTGGGGTAGCCTGTAAAACCCAGCTGGTAGTCACACGTTTAGCCACGCAAAATGATTAAGTATTATTGCCCATAGGTGTTATCTACAGTGTAGGTTAATTGAATAAACAAAAATCGGCCTAAGTTACCTTAGGCCGATTTAGTAATGTGTTAACTGGCTAATAAAAAGTGACTTAACTTTTTATTGCTGGTTATTTTGGTGCGTGCACTGGTGGCGTATCTTCAATAGCAGGTGTTTTACCTGCCCACTGTGCATTTAAACCAAACACTACTTTATTAACGATTAACGCAAAGGCTACACATACAATAAGTGTAATTGGCATTAAGTGAATATAGTGTAGTTCAGTATGTAGCGGCGAATTTTCAAACGTCAGCATGCCATACATAACCACGCCTAAAATTACCGCGGCAATACCTGCACGCGCATCCACATTTTTAAACAATAAGCCCACTACAAAAATTGAGAATATAGGCATACTTAATAAGCCGTTTAACTGTTGTAGTAAGTTAATAATGCTGTCGGCTTGCTGATAAATTGGCACAAGCACAAGCGTTAAGCTAGTAAGTAACAACGTAACATAGCCACTTAGCTTTACTACACTTGGCTCTTTATTAAAGTAAGCTTCGTGAATATCACACACGTAAAGTGCCGTAGCCGAGTTTAATAAGCTGTTATAAGTAGAAAGCACTGCTGCCGCCATTGCTGCGGCAAATACACCCGTTAACCATGCAGGCATTACATCACCTACAATTCGGCCATAAGCTGCATCGCCAATGTCGCCATACAATTTGTACGAAATAATACCCGGTAGTACCACAATCGCCGGTACAATTAAAAAGCGAATACCCGCTGCTGCAAATATCCCTTTTTGCGCTTCTTTAACGTTTGGCGCAGCCATTGCTCTCTGGGTAATGGTTTGGTTAGTACCCCAGTAATACATTTGAATAAAGATCATACCGGTTAAAAGCGTAGGCCAAGGGATTGGCGAGTCAGCATCACCAATTAATGTTAAGCGCTCTTGTGGAATACCGCTAAAGTCGTAATCAATCGCGTTAAGCGCTAAAAATACGACCAGTATTGCCATGCCCAACACTAATAAACCATTGTAGGTATCGGATACGGCAACCGCACGTAAGCCACCAAAAAATGCATAAATAGCGCCTACTAAAGCAAATGCGGTCGCTATGTACATTAGCGGAATATCAACCTTAAACATGGTTTGCATAAATAGCGCACCAGAATAAATAACCGCAGGCATGTAAATTAGCGCATTACCTAAAAAGAATAAGCCACCAATAACAGCGCGAATATGCTTGTTGTTGTAGCGTTTTTCTAACAGCTCCGTGGTGGTTGTACAGTTGTACTTGTAATAAACAGGAATAAATACTTTGGCTAAAATAATAAGCCCTAAAATAGCCGCCAATTCCCACCACACAAGCAAGGCCATTTGATTGCCATTCATGCCCACCAGCTGGTCGGTACTTAAATTTGTGAGCGTAATTGAGCCTGCTACAAACATCCAAGTAAGGCCACCGCCCGCTAAAAAATACTCTTTTGTTTGATTATCACCACTATTACGGTTTTGGCCTCGGCACTTCCAATATGTAAGTCCACCAATTAAAGCGGTTACAAAGAAAAAAACCACCAACTGCAAAATGTTGTCTGACATGTGTGTGTCTCCAGCGCGTTAAACGCAATGTCTGTCTATGTGAACGTATTAACCTATCAAGGCTAATTAATAAATTGCACCTTACAGTGCGTGTGCATCTCGACTTAGTTCTAACTTAATTTGCTTTAATGGCATAAGTTCAGGATGCTGGTTGTGACGCTTTACTAACGCATTTAACTGAAACAACGAAATAAGCATGCTGTTAAGTACGCTCAGGTAACCTTGTTTGTGTAAATTGGCAATGGTATCGCTGTCTAAAGTTTGCAGTTTATCTTCATCAACAGTGCTCAAACCTTGAATAGTTTGCGCCTCGCCTTGTTCAAACTGCAAAACAATATCTATGTTTTTAATAAGCCCTAAGCGGGCAATTTCTTGGGTAAATTGGTACGTTTGATAATCATTTTTTAAATCGCTTTCTAGTAGCTTTTGCTGCGCACTTAAATACAGGCTTGGGTTGCCTTTGGCATCAAATAACGGCTCGCCTTGCTGGGTATTAACGGCTGAGCTTTGCTCATCAATAGCAATAAAGTAATCACTGCTATTTGCCTCACGAGTGAGTAAATAAAGCGGCTGGGTTTGCATGCACACAGGCATGTACAGCGCTTGCCATTGATTGTTACTCACAAATAAACTTTGCTGAGCACTAAAGCTGGTTAAACCCGAAATAGTGTGGCTGCCGTTGTGTGCGTTACGCGCTAAAAAAATAGGTAAATCGCAGGCCGCTTTTGCTACTTCGTTTGCACGCAGATTAACTAAATGCTGTGTTTTTGCGTATTCAACACCCGCATTAGGGTTAATTTTTATTGCTTGGTGTTGAGTATTTGATAGTTCACTAATTGCCATAGTTACACATCCTTAAACTGGGTTAGCCGCAAGCCACTGCTCAATATAAGCACGGTGAGGCGGCAACGTTTGCAACATCTGCTGTGTAAGCTGGCTGTTACGTTCAATTATTTGATTTGCTTGCGCATCGTTTGAGTACAAATACGCTTGCTTAGTAAAGTCGGGCTTAAAGCCCATACCGTATAAAACATACTGGTAACTGGCGGCAGGAAATAGCTCTAATGCGCCATGAAAATCTTGAATAAGAGGGCCACGCGTCCCCCAAAGCAGTAAGTCTTCTTGTAAACTTTGCGGAATGCTTTGTGGTTGTACGTGCGCTTGCCAATAAGGCTCTGGGCGCTTAGTTAGCATGTAATGTAGTTTTAAAAAGTCGATAATACGCTGCCAGCGATAATTCATTTGCTCATTAAAGCGCTTTGCAACAATGGGCATTACTTGGGTGTTGGCTGGCATGTGCTCTGCAACAAAGCGAGACGAAATTTCAACCAGCATAATGGCAGTTGCTTCAAGGGGCTCTACAAAACCTGCCGACATCCCCACTGCAACACAGTTTTTGTGCCAAAATTTTTCGCGATAGCCTGACTCAAAACTTATTTTTCGGGCAGTTAAGCCTTTAGCGGCATCACCTAAATAGTTACGTAAGTTTTGCTCGGCTTCTTCATCTGATAAAAACTTGCTTGAATATACATGCCCTACACCACGGCGATGCGTTAGGCCTATATCCCAAATCCACCCAGCATTTTGTGCGGTGGCAATGGTATGACTGGCCAGTGACTCATCACCTTCGTCGTAGGGGACTTGCATAGCTAGGGCGCTGTCGTTAAATAATACGTGATCCATTTTTTTAAATGGCACGTTAAGGGCTTGGCCTAATAACAGCGATGAAAACCCCGTGCAGTCTATGTATAAATCAGCGTTTATGGTGCGGGTTTGATCGGTTAAGGTAAGCGTGTCTATAGCCCCGCTTTCATCAAGCTTTACCTGATCAACGGTACCAATAATGTGCTCAATGCCGAGTTTGCTCTTACAATGTTGCTTTAATAGCTCGGCAAAGGCACCGGCATCTAAATGGTATGCGTAATTACAATTTGCTTGATACTCGCCTTGCGCAATGCCTCTCGGTGCTAGGTTTGCTTCGCAAATATCGTGCTGAAAATTAGTTTGCTGAGCAAAGTTTTCAACATTATCTAAGTAGGGGGCTAAATCTATACGGCCGTAACCTAGCGGTACCGTAAAGGGATGGTAGTAAAAATCGTTGTTGCCATGCGTCCAGTTTACAAATTTACCGCCTTGTTTAAAGGTGGCATTACAGGCTTTAAATACATCCACTTCTCGCAAACCAATTTGCTGAAGCGTGTTTTTCATAGTGGGCCAGGTACCTTCACCTACACCAATTGTTGGAATATCAGATGATTCTACCAACATCACTTTTAAGCCATCACCCTTATTACCTTGGTGATACGAAGCGATAATTGCAGCGCTCAGCCATCCTGCTGTGCCGCCACCAATTACGGCGATTGTTTTTATTGCTTTATTCATAACGGACTACTCTTTGAGTACTTTATTGATAACCGGTTAGACAACAAATGCCCTTTCGGGCATTTGTTTAAATTAGTCTCATTTTGTGCAAATTAGCTACTAACTTTATTAGTAACAGTACTTATAATGCACTGCAATGAAAACTAAGAGGCAATCGCTGCCTCTGCTATCAATTAAAACGTACCGCGAATACCAAACGCGTAACGTGAGCCATTATCTTCTACAGAGTAGATTTGATTAGCAAAACGGCCCGTTTGCACTAGCTCTTCTTCAGTAATGTTGATGCCTTCGGCAAAAATAGTGAAGTTTTCGTTGATATCGTAGCTTGCACTAATATCCCATTGACCGTACGTTTCTACGTTCACTGGTTCGCCGTTAAAGCCGTTATCAACTAAGCGTAAAAAGCCCTCACGGTTGTTAAATGCAACACGTGCCTGCCAGTTATCTTGCTCGTAAAACAGCACTAAGTTTTGTGAATCACCTAACCCTTCAAGCGCAAATGTTTGGCTTGTATCACCATCAACACTAATATCGCTATCTACTACCGTAGCATTAGCAATAAAACCAAAGCCGTTTTCAAACATATGAGTTACACCGATTTCGTAACCCGTTACCGTTGCAGACTCGCCATTTTGCGGGCGGCTTACAGTGTAAACTTCTGAGCTACCGTTAAGTTCGGCATCGGTTTGATCAGTACAGGTTGTACACGCAAAATCAGGGCCTGTACGGTCAGTCATGTCGTATGTTTCGTCGCCGGTTAGGGTAACAATAAAGTCATCCACTTCTTTACTAAATACGGCAAAGCTAAATAAGTTAGCGTCGTTGTAGTACCACTCGTAAGAGATATCCCAGTTTTCAGATTGGAATGGCTTAAGTGCAGGGTTACCACCACTTGCTGTTAAGTTTTGACGACGAGGCTCGTTAAACGTGGTCGCAGGTGATAACTGTGACATAGTAGGGCGAGTAATACTGTCGTACGCTGCAAAGCGTAAAATCATGTTGTCTTGCAGTTCAAGCTTAACGTTAAAAGAAGGAAGTAAGTTTGAGTAGCTCGTCCCTTCTTGAATGTCTGTTGCCGGGCCAAATACGTTTTGGAATAAAGTGGCATCAGAGGTAGGAATAACATCGCTGATAAAGCTTTGTACAGCCGCTACTTCAATATCAGTTTCTGAGTAACGTGCACCCATGTTAACCGTAACTGGCATATCAGCTAGGTCGAAACCAATGGTAAAGTCCATGTAAAGGCTAGTGATATCTTCGTTAATTGTGTAACGGTTATTTTGTAGTGTTGGCTCTACAGGGAAACCTTGGTCAGCAAGGTAATCAAGCATTTTGTCGCCGTCGTAGCTATAAAATGTATCGATTAAACCTGGGAAGTAGTTACTTGCTGAGTAAGCTTCAAAATCAATTTCATCAAGTGGCGCTTCAGTGCCGTAACCACAAAATTGACATTGGCTACCAAAAATTTGGAAGCTTGATTTTTCACGTTCTTGACGATAAGCACCAAAGTTAATGCGATCAACTGGGCCTTTATCTGGTACGTATTCAAAATCGGCTTTGATTTCGGTAATTTCATCTTCATCAGTAAACTGGTTACCAATTTCGTTGTAGTGAAGACGCGCAAGGCTTGCATCTGGCAGCGAGCCATTTTCAAAACCATCATGCTGTACGGTAGGAACGCTACCGGTGCCATCAAAGCTGTAGCTGTTAATAATACCCACTACGTTAAAGCGGTCATTACCAGCACGGTCGTTTTCAGCTGTTGAGCGAGATACGTCAAATTTTGCTTTTAATGACTCGTTTACTTGCCAGTCAACGTTAATACCAAATGCTTTGTTAGTTACATCACGCGAGTTACGTGTGTGTGATACAAAGTCGGTTGCAGGATTGCCACTGGCGTTACCTAAACCTACTTCTTGCGTAAAGGTAAGCAAGGTACCCGTTTCTGGATCGATTGTTGCGCTACCTACGCGGTCTGGTTCAAACCAAGAAGCTAAATCGCGTACTGATGAGTCCACTTCAAATTTAGAAATTAAACCATCTACGGTAATAGTAATATCGTCAGACGGTGCATATTGTAATACTAAGCTTGCATTAGTACGTTCACGGTCTTGCTCATCTACAACTTGGTCCCAGTTACGTGGGATGTATGCATTGTCGTACAATACGCCGTCTTGTGGGTTTGAAATGGTTTGTCCACCGCGCCAACCAGCCGTTAAAATTTGGTTATTTTGCAGCTTACGTTGTTGGTTAGTGATGGCAAAAAGCACACCGAGCTTGTCGTCGTTAAACGTATTACTTACTAAAAATGAAGCCGATGGCGATACTTCTTCAGAAAGGCTTTCGTACATGCCTTTTACTGAACCAATCACATGTAAGCCACCAAAATCGAATGGACGAGCTGTGGTTACGTTAACCGTACCACCAATGCCGCCTTCTTGAAGCGTTGCACTGTTACTTTTATAAATATCAGCACCGGTGATTTGATCTGCCGCTAATACATCAAAATTAAATTCACGCCCTGCACTGTCAGTCGCAATTTGACGACCATTTACAAGTACCGTGTTAAATTGTGGACCAAAACCACGAATTGTTACTGCTTGCCCTTCACCGCCACTACGGTCAATGGCTACACCTGTAATACGTTGCAGAGACTCTGCTACGTTTAAATCAGGAAATTTACCAAGATCTTCTGCTTTAATCCCATCGGTTACAACATTAGATGCTTTTTTATCTAACATTGATGAACGTAAGCTGCTGCGAATACCCGTTACTGCGATAACCTCAACATCTTTATCTACTACTGTCGGTGTGTCGCCTTCAGCGCCTTGAGCTGCAACGTGGCCGCTTGCCAATATGCCTGTAATAGCAATACTGAGTGCGGTTTTCTTGTTGAACGATAACTTATTGTTAATTATCATTTTTTAAAAACTCCTGATTGTGTGTAGTCATTTTGTCGTTGTGTGGTGTGTATAGCTTCAAATACTATTTATAATATAAATACTTTAAATTGAGCAAAAGTGCAACCTTTTCCTTAATTATGGATATCTTTTTGTTACGTGTATTTTTCTTTTTGTTTTCTTTAATTTAACAGTAGAATTAGTACGTTATTGCGAAAACGCAAAAATTATTTGATGATTATATTCTTCATCCGGCAATAAATTAGCTTTTGGATAATCGCTTCTATTTGCTGCATTGGGCCAGTTTTGGGCTTCTAAACACACCGCTTGGCGTGCTTTAAAAGGAGAGCCTACAAAATTTGCCGTATAAAGCTGCATACCCGGTTGGGTACTTTTAAGGGTTAAATTAACGCCCGTGTGTGGCGAGGTTAATGTAGCCATTGTTTTTAAACGATTGTCATCGCTAAAAATATAGCAATGATCAAAGCCACTACCGGCATCAAGTTGCGCATGCTGTGCGCAAAGTGCATCGCCAATGGGCTTGGGGTGAGTAAAATCAAAGCAGCTGCCCGAGCCATCTTCATAATGGGCAAGCGGTATACTGTTACTATCGATAGGTAAATAGGTTGCGGTATTTATTTGCAGCAGGTGGTTATTAATGCTCTCACTGCCTTCAAGATTAAAATAGCAGTGGTTGGTAAAGTTAACGAGGGTTTCTTTATCGGTAATAGCTTTGTAACTGAGGATTAGCTCGCCATTGCGTGCAGTAATTGTTTGCCAAACTTGTAACTGCCCAGGAAAGCCTTCTTCCCCATCTGCCGAGCAATAATAAAGCTCCACTTCATTATTGCTTTGTTTAGTGACTTGCCACTGTACTTTATTAAAGCCTTTTTCGCCGCCGTGTAAGCTATTTGGGCCATTATTTGCTTTAAGTTGGTACTCTGTGCCTGATAATACAAAACGTCCGTTTTCAATACGATTTGCGTAGCGCCCGACTGTTGCCCCTAAATAAAATGGGTTTTCTAAATAATAAGCAGGTTCGTTAACGCACAGTGTCATCTCTTGGTTATTAAACTTTATGCTTTTGATAATAGCGCCAAATGGCAATATTTCTGCAGTTAAGCTTTTACCATCGCTAAGCGTTATTACCTCTAACGATTTATTGCCAGTTGTAGATGCCACATTCATTCTCCATAAACTACCAGCTCAACAGTACCTGTCATAGCGGTGCAACAATATATAATATAAATAGTATATAAGTGAGAAGCGTAACTCAATCAAAATGCGTTAAAATAACGCTATAAAAATTCACAGCTGTCGCTTGTGGTTTACATCACCGCTCCTCGTTGCATGGAGTAAATGCACCTAGTTAAACTAGGTGTTCGCTGAGTGCTGCGACTTCTGCTTCGCTTAAATTTTGTTTAGCTTTGTTTTTAAAGTTATAACGCACTAATACAGTTTTACCCACAACACAGCATTTACCTTGCTGCCACGCCTCTTGCTTAATGGTAAAAGAGCTATTTCCTACATGCTCAACAGCTGTTTTAATCGTCACTTCGTGAGCATAAAATAATTCCCCTACAAACGATGCTTCTATTTTAGCAATGATCAGTTTCCAGTCGTGTGGGTTTAGATCGGGGGTAAAAAATTTAAAAATAGGGACGCGTGCGGCTTCAAACCACACAGGTAGTACGGTATTGTTGATGTGTCCGAGTGCATCTGTTTCGCTAAAGCGCGGCATCACTTTTTCAATAAACATAAAAATCCAAATAAAAACTAAATAAAAAGGTAAATCATGACGGACTTTATCCACGTTATTGATAACGCGTTAAGCGATGATTTTTGCGATAACTTTATTACCACATTCTCTAACAGCCCGCATGTAAAACAAGGTGTAACCTCTGGTGGTGTGGACTTAAAAAAGAAAGACAGCCACGACCTGCAATTAAACAGTTACCCAGAATACGCCCAACAATTAAAGCATATTCAGCAAACCACTGCACAGCATGTTTTTAACTATGTAGAAGCACACTTTTTTATGCTAATTGGCGCATTTGGCTTAAAAGTTTATCACCCAAAAACGGGGGATGTGGTGGATTTAACTCAGGATAACTTTGACGAAGTGGGCAAACCACAGCTCTCTGTGTTGGTGCAGCAAATATTTAGACTTGGGAACATTCAGGCGCAAAAGTACGAGGTAAATAAAGGCGGCTACCCTTACTGGCATAGTGAAGTGTATCCACAGCTACAACACAATGAAGCCCTGCACCGTGTATTATTATTTATGTTTTATTTAAACGATGTAGACGAAGGTGGCGAAACAGAGTTTTATTATCAAAAACGTAAAATTGCGCCTAAAAAAGGCACTATGGTCATTGCCCCAGGCTACTTTACGCATACCCATCGAGGTAATAAACCGGTATCGAACGATAAGTATATTTTAACCTCGTGGGTGCTATTTAACCGTGCAGAGCAAATATATGGTGCGCCTAAAAGTTAGCGCACCAAAATTAGTATCATTTAACCGAGCAGTTCATCAAATAAATTAAACAACTGATCTAGCTCTTCAATGGTGTTGTAGTGCATACAACCAATACGTACTACACCGCCTTTATCAAGCACACCTAATTGCTTACACAAACCTTGCGCGTAAAAATGTCCATCCCACACACATATGTGTTGCTTACCTAAAAATTCAGACACTTCACGTGGCTCTAAACCTTCAAACGTTAAAGCAAAAGTAGGTGTACGCTCGTTTAAACGATCAAAATCATCAATACCAAACAATTTAATACGCGGGTAATTAACCAAACGTGTTAAAAAGTGCTCACTAAGCGCCATTTCATGCTGCTTTGTTTTAGCAAAAGCCGCAGTTAACTTTTCACGGCGCGTGTGGCCTTCATCAAGCCCGCTAATTGCAGCAATGTAATCAACAGCGGCAATAAAACCCGCTAAGGCTTCGAAGCTTTGCGTGCCTGTTTCCCATCGGCCTGGTGCTACATCTTTAGCTGGTTCTACTTTGTAAGGCGTAAAACCTTCAAGATGCTGTGTTTTACCGTACACCATGCCTAAGTGAGGACCAAAAAACTTATAGGCAGAACAAGCCAAAAAGTCGCAATCAAGAGCCTGAACATCAACAAGCTCGTGCGGTGCATAATGCACAGCATCAACGTACACTAATGCGCCTACAGCATGGGCAAGCTCTATAATACGTTTAATATCGTTAATAGAACCCGTAGTATTTGAAGCGTAAGTTACCGCAACCAGTTTAGTATTGCTGTTTAATAAGCTTTCAAACTGCGCCATATCTAAGCTGCAATCAGCCTCGTTAATTAAAGCTGTTTGAACTTTAGCGCCTTTATCTTGCGCTGCTTGCTGCCACGACGATACATTTGAGAAATGATCAGCGTTAGTCACAACAATCTCATCGCCGGCTTGCCAATCGCGTGAAATAGCACGGCTAAAGCTAAAGGTAAGGCTGGTCATGTTAGGGCCAAACACTATATTTTGTGCACTTGGCGCATTAAGTAAATCGGCCGCTGCTTGGCGCGCATTTGCCATTAACTCAACGGTTTTATCACTTGAAAAAAACGCACCGCCTAAGTTTGAGTTGTAGTGCCCTAAATAAGCAGTCATTGCATTTAGTACAGACTGCGGCACTTGAGAGCCACCTGGGCCATCTAAAAATATTGGCGATTTACCATCAACGGTTTGTATTAATGCAGGAAACTGCTCACGTAGTTGCGCTATGTTCATGAGCATTCCTTAAGAGGTAAGTACAAAACAATCCAGGTAACCTGGCTTGCTTGTATCTACTTTGTTCATTGGCGTTGCATTGTGCCAAACTTGACGGTCGTTTATTAGTGCAAACATTCCGTCTTTAATTTCCATTTTAAAACACGGTTCAGCTTGCTTGTTTTCGTATACAAGCAGCTCGCCGCCTTCTAAGTTTTCGTGAGAAACACCACATACACAAACATGGTCAAACCCATCTTGATGCACACCTTCAGGTGCTGCCGGCGTATCGCTATCAATGGCAAGCATTCTAAATTGGTGAATTTCAATATCACGGCCTTCATCAATGCCGGTAAGCTCACAAAACTCACTTACAATGCTTTTCATACCTTCTGACTCAAGTAAGCTTTGCTCTAAGTTTTCATAAGTACGCTCAACATTACCCTGAAAGGTGTTAATAGAATCGTCTTGAACAAACGCTTTGGCAGCTTGTAGTTTTAGCTCACCATTTTGAAATTTAATTACCGAGTAACGACGCTTACGAAATTCACCATCTGCATACGGATTAGCAGGTAGGTTATCAAAAGAAGGCTTAACCAAATCAATATTTGCTTGGTTAATAAAACGAAGTTGCAGTAAATTCTGGTTGTTTAATGCAGTCATAAAATCTCGCTTAAAATAATGAGAATATTGAAAGGGATTTTAATGCATGTAGGAAGGATTTTCTGAGCATAAATTGAGGCATAAAAGATAAAAAGTTAAATTTTAAGATATAAAATCCTAGTTTATTGAAAATTTAATTCAAAAAAATTGGCTACACTGTGTAGCCAATTTATTAAATTTAATCACCGCTCTAATTTTAGAGCGAAACTATAGAGCGTATTCACTCCATTAGTTCAAATGCGATATTAATATCGCAGCTTTGCGCCAAATAATGAACCGTGTATGTATTGTCTTCTAAAACGCCATCACACCCGCTAATAGACTCTAATTTATAGCCTGCATTTGCAGAAATATTAAAGGTTAACGTATCGCCATGAAAGCTTGTGTAGTTTTCAACCCCGTTATTTACCACACCATTACCATCTGAATAAACTGTAACATCATACCTTGGCGCAAAAATCGTAAAGGTCATCTTTTCTTGATTTTGACATGCTGTACCTTGTAAATACTCACAAAGCACTATCTCATCGCGATCATTCGAGATAAATTCAATCACCTTATTTTGGCCGTCTTGTTCGTAGGTAAACTTACCTTCAACTAATTCAAGTGATCCAGCTTTAATATCGTTTTTCCAAAGCTCGTACCCATCTATATAGTAAATACCCCACTTTACGAAGCTCTCACCACTGCGTTCGTAAATTTCAAAAGGGATTTCATGCTCATAAAACTTATCAGCGCTTGTATTTTCAATATAGTTTTCAAAGTAAAGTGATGCGTAAGAAAGGTTTTCTTCCCCTGAATTAGTATCAAATGATCTAGATACACGCTCTACAACTTGGTAACTATCATTTTGATTAATAAGCCTATAATCCATCGTATAATCAATTAAGCACGTTTCTAAAGTCAAATCACAATCGGAGCCGTATGTTCCTGTAAGTTGATCATATTTTCGGCTTCGACTAAAGCTTTCATCTTTAAACTCACCTTGAATGGAACTTGTTGAATAAGTGAAGAATACTTGACCATCTTCATATACTTGTAGCTCATCCCAAATGGTCTCTAAGTCATGACCTTGTTTAAATAAGTGACGCCCAGCAAAATTACTCGGTGTTATAGGTTGTTCTTCAAGCCTTATCATCACGGCAACATTTACCTGTCTTTCATCTTCATACTGGCCTTGCATTATCATTTGATAGCCAAGGTCTATATCCTTAGTAATATAGATATCTTCAACACTATCAGAAGTCGTAATTTGAAACCCTACTTCTGTTTGCTGCCAAGTAAAACTTTCTGCTTGCGTTGTATCAATAGTATCGACTACATTACCTGTTCCATCACCATTTAGCAGTAATTCCTTAACTGTACTCTCAGATGGAATATCCAAAGACCAGCTACCAACCAAATCGCTTGGGGTTAAATCAATTTGAGATGCTACAGAATCAAATAATTTAACATGGCTATCACTGTGCCACTCTTCAACTAGTTCCTCGTTACGAAACTTACTTATACTCTGCGTCATTTCGTACCAGGCGTTACCTAAATCAAAACGTTCCTTTAGTACCATACTGGTCATTACATCTTTACGTCTAACTTCTACTTGAGTGCCATTTTCAACTTCATACGCAACACTTTCATTTAAAACATACTCATCAGAAAAATAAACTCTAATTTCATCAAAATATTTATACCAAGTGATCGCAACCTGGTTATTGCCAGTAAATGCGCCCTCTTCATTTTCGTTGAGCTCTAATTTGAAAGAGGTAGAGGTAAAATAATCAGGATTATTAATTAAAAATTGCCCTGATATTGTTTCTGGCTTTTCCACAAATGTAGCATTAATTTCGCAGTCACTGTGTCCACTAAAGGCAATATAATATTCCCCCTCAATATAACCTTCGCAGCCTTCTATTGAATCAACTTCATAGCCCTCATTAGGCACTATATTAAAACCAACCAACTGAGCAAAAGGCACCTCTTGCACTGCTGGCTGTAATTGACCAAATTCATTAGATAGAGCTGTTAAAGTCACTCGTGGGTTTTTAGATTGATAGACTGTTTTATCGCTCTGTGTACAGCTACTACCTTGTTGGTAATTACAAATAGTGTATGTTTCACCATCACCACTAACAATTTCAAAAAGCCATGTTTGCGCATTTTTTTGATATTCAATGACACCTTCATTCAACTGCGCTTCATACTCTATGCCATCGATTGTTATCGTAAATGAGCCGTCATCGTAATTAACCCGGATTCGATCCTCTATTACTTGCTCACCAGCACTTTTATAAAGATTAAAACTGCTTTGTAATAAGTAGGGGGTAAACTCTGAATAGCTTAGCTCTTTACTGTACTGATAAATAAGTAAACCTTTTTGGATATCATCAATATCTCCTTCAGGAGAAAACCATTTAAACTCTCTTAGTAAGTAATATTGACTGTCTTCTACTGCAATGATGTCATGGGTTACTTCGGCGCTTAAGTAGCAGGTTTCATCAAACCCTTCACAACTGCTAACGGTGTAGTCATTATATTCATAACGGCGTCTAGTTAGTTTTCCATCCTCAAGAATCCCTTGGTAAGACGTAGTTCCTAGCCCTAACATTATTGTGCCATCGGCAAACACGTTCATATCATAAAGTTGTGACGTGCCAACAAAGCCCTGCCAACGCCCAACTAAATCGTCATTTGATAAAGACACCGCTTCTCTTTTTATCATTAAGCCATATTGGCTATCAGCTGGGTCGGCTGATGTAGTATCTAATGAAACTAGCTGATAGCCTGCTTTTAAATTTTTAGTAAACCAAAAATTTGTTGTTCCAACGCTACCGTCTTCATCATAGGTTACTTGTAATTGATTATTAGTCAGCTCCCACTCAAACGGTGCTGAATTATCACTTAAAACAGCGCCGGTCCCATCCTCATAGAAAGCAATAGTCTCTAGGTGGCTAATGAAATTACGGCTTTCTGTACGCTCCATTTCCCATTCACCGACAATATCTCCGACGGTCAAACTTAAGGTTTTACTTTTAAGAATAAGGTTGGTGGTTTGTATTTCTTGCTTGTTTTGCGCTTCAACGCTGTTTTCATAAACTGAAATATCGCTTTTAATATCTACTGTTTTAAAAACATCGTTTTCGCCGAGTACTTGTAGCGAAAATGAATTTAAATGCTCCTCATAAATAGTTTCAACATCTTCTTCGATCTGGGAGTATTTATTAATAAGTACTGGAGACTGTAAATTAACTTCGATTTTACCACTTACTTCTTCCCATGTTACTGGGCTACCCGTCACTGCATGGTATTGACCAGTACCATTTTCATTTAAGGTTAAGTGACTAGCGGGGTTTGCATAATAACGCGGAGAATTAATTATATACTCACCAACCAACGGCTCTTTTGAGCCTGTTACTAAGTCTTCGTCTTCTTTAATTTCGGTTTTCGTTTGCTCTATTAGGTCGGGGTCTTGCTCGTTAACTTCTTCTTCAAATTGCTGTGCAACTTCTTCATCGGTAACTAAATCAAGGGTGCTTTCTACCCCCTCCGGCAACTCATAATCAGAATTATCTACAATAATTTTAATCAAGCTTGCAAGTTGTACTTTTTCATCAGCATCGACATTTAAAAGTGCATTATCTAGTTCATCTTCACTTGTCGGTTCATCACCATCTCTTACAATCAGTGCATACTCTGCTGTTGTCACATTAGTTGTGTTAACACCAAAATTTTCATTACTGTCTAAAATGCCATCATCGCCTGCCTGCGTAGCTAACTTTTTAACAGAGCTAAGCTGAGAGATAAATTCAACCCCAGGATTTAAATCATCCCGCCCTTTAGCTTTAACTTTTACTAGGGTTTGCTCTAAGGCTTCATCGACATCTAATACTATTGTGTAAACACCATTTTCATCTGCTGTCGCTGAATAAACTTCATCACCTATTATTATTTCTACGCTTGCATAACTAATTGTATTATCGGTGATTAAGCCATTAAGAGTCACTGCCGTTGAGTTGCGTTTAATTAATACTTGCTGAGTAGCACTTGTTGTTGCCCCATCATCATCTTCTACAGTTACTGTAAAGTTGACAGTTACATCTTCTGTAATATCGGGGGAGAGGTATGTTATCTCATTTGAATTTGGGTTTTGTGCGCTGAGGTTTAAAGTCGAGTCATGCTGCCAATAATAATTTACTATTTCTCCATCTTGATCTGATGCGCTGGCAGTAAGTGAAAAGCTGGTTTTTTCTTGTATTTCGCCTTGCCCAGAAATTGCTACAGAGGGAGCTAAGTTTACGCTTTCGTCGCTATCCTCATCTTTATCAAAACTACAGCCCGACACTAAAAAACACGCACTCACAGTACTCGCTATTAGTTTTAATCGGTAGTTACTTTTATATTCCATTATGTGCTCCGTGAGTTGTTTAAAGCGGAGCAAGAAAATACTTGTTGATTGCTCCCTCAATCATTAACAAATGTTATTGTGACTTATAATTGTTCATTTTTTGTTAATTTTCAAATTAATTTACTAGTTATTATGCTAATTATTTATTTTTATAGCTTAGTTATTGAAAGCATAAGATTTTATTTTAGCCAATAAAAAACCCGCCTAAGCGGGTTTTTTTAAAACAGGTTTAGATTATACAGCTTGCTGAATAATTACGTTGTCTGCTTTTTTAGTGTACTGAGGCATACGGTGGAAGTTCAAGTAACGGTATGTATCTGCAGCCGTTGCATTGATTTTCTCTGCGTATTCTTGGTACTCAGCTGGTGTAGGTAATTTACCTAAAATTGCCGCTACTGCAGCAAGCTCAGCTGATGCTAAGAATACATTTGCGCCTGTACCTAAACGGTTAGGGAAGTTACGTGTTGAAGTAGAAACAACCGTTGCTTTATCAGCAACACGTGCTTGGTTACCCATACACAGTGAACACCCTGGCGTTTCGATACGTGCACCAACACGACCAAAGATACCGTAGTAACCTTCGTCAGTTAGTTGGTCTTTATCCATCTTCGTTGGTGGAGCTACCCAAAGTTGAGTTGGGATACGACCAGTAAAGCCATCTAGTAATTTACCCGCAGCACGGAAGTGACCTATGTTAGTCATACAAGAACCGATGAATACTTCGTCGATTTTCTCGCCAGTAACATCAGAAAGTAAACGCGCGTCATCTGGGTCATTTGGAGCACAAAGGATTGGCTCTTTAATTTCTGCTAGGTCGATTTCTACAACGTGCTTGTACTCTGCATCAGCATCAGCTTCCATAAGTTCTGGGTTAGCTAACCACTCTTGCATTGCATTAATACGACGTTCGATTGTACGTACATCGCCGTAACCTTCAGAGATCATCCACTTAAGCATAACAATGTTAGACTCAAGGTATTCGCTGATAGACTCTTTAGAAAGCTTAACAGTACAACCTGCTGCTGAACGCTCTGCTGATGCATCTGATAATTCAAACGCTTGCTCAACAGTTAAGTGCTCAACACCTTCAATTTCTAGTACGCGACCAGAGAATTCGTTGATTTTACCTTTTTTCTCTACTGTTAATAAGCCTTGCTTAATACCGTAGTAAGGGATTGCGTGTACTAGGTCACGTAAAGTGATACCTGGTTGCATTTCACCTTTAAAGCGAACCAAAATAGACTCAGGCATATCAAGTGGCATAACACCTGTTGCTGCTGCGAACGCTACTGCACCTGAACCCGCTGGGAACGAAATACCTAATGGGAAACGTGTATGTGAATCACCACCAGTACCTACAGTATCTGGTAATAACATACGGTTTAACCAAGAGTGAATTACACCATCACCAGGGCGAAGTGAAACACCGCCACGGTTCATGATGAAATCAGGAAGCGTATGGTGAGTGTTTACGTCAATTGGTTTAGGGTAAGCAGAGGTATGACAGAATGACTGCATTGTTAAATCTGCAGAGAAACCTAAACATGCTAAGTCTTTAAGCTCATCACGTGTCATAGGACCTGTAGTATCTTGCGAACCTACAGTGGTCATTTTAGGCTCACAGTATTGGCCTGGGCGAATACCTGCTACGTTACATGCTTTACCAACCATTTTTTGCGCTAGTGTAAAGCCTTTATCAGACACTTCTGTTACTGCTGGTACTTTAAATACGTCAGTAGCACCTAAACCTAAAGAGGTACGTGCTTTGTCTGTTAAACCACGACCAATGATTAGAGGAATACGGCCGCCGGCACGTACTTCATCTAAAATTACGTCTGATTTAAGTTCAAAAGTAGAGATAACGTCATCAGTACCGTGGCGCTTAACTACACCTTCGTATGGGTAAATATCAATTTGATCACCCATGTTGAACTCATCAACATTTAACTCGATTGGTAACGCACCTGAATCTTCCATTGTGTTGAAGAAGATAGGCGCAATTTTGTTACCTAAACATACACCACCAACGCGCTTATTAGGTACGTATGGGATATCATCACCCATAAACCAAAGTACAGAGTTAGTTGCAGATTTACGAGAAGAGCCAGTACCTACAACGTCACCTACGTATGCAAGTGGTAAACCTTGTGTTTTTAATTCTTCAAGTTTAGTGATTGGACCTACTTCACCCGCTTTGTCAGGAGTGATACCGTCGCGCTCATTTTTTAGCATTGCTAAAGCATGAAGCGGGATATCTGGACGTGACCATGCATCTGGTGCTGGTGATAAATCATCAGTGTTTGTCTCGCCGGTTACTTTAAATACAGTAACAGAGATTTTTTCAGCAACAGCTGGCTTGTTAGTAAACCATTCAGCGTCTGCCCAAGATTGAATAATCTTTTTAGCGTGCTCGTTACCTGCTTTTGCTTTTTCTTCTACGTCGTAAAATGCATCAAACATTAATAATGTGTTTGATAGACCTTTTACAGCGATAGGCGCAAGGGTTTCGTCATCAAGTAGCTCAATCATTGGGGCGATGTTGTAACCACCTAACATTGTACCTAATAATTCTGCTGCTTTTTCTTTAGATACTAATGGAGATTGTGCTTCGCCTTTAGCAACTGCCGCTAAAAAGCCTGCTTTGATGTATGCTGCATCATCAACGCCTGGTGGTACGCGGTTGATTAGTAAATCTAAGATGAACTCTTCTTCACCCGCTGGTGGGTTTTTAATTAGTTCAATAAGATCAGCCGTTTGCTGAGCATCTAATGGCGCTGGTACGATACCTAACGCGGCACGTTCTTCTACGTGTTTACGATATTCTTGTAGCACAATATTGCCCTCTTGGTGACGTGAAAGTATTCGGTAGCGCCTCATGCGCAAAAAAAGTAACCCAATACTTATAGTATTCTAACGCGGGATTATAAAGCTTTTATGTATAGATGAAAATCCATCCAGCTAAGCAACTGATTATACCGACTATAAATGTTATGAATAGTGGTAAGCGTAAATTCTATTTTCGTGAATGTTTGTTAAGTAATAATCATTCTTGTTTAATCAGGTTAATACTGCATATGCTGTTTTAAAGGCATAAAAAAACCCAGCACTAGGCTGGGTTTTTAAAATAAAGTAAGTATCTATTAACGCTTAACTTTTACACGTTCAATAGATTTTACATGTGCTTCTACACGACGGTTTTCAGCGTGAGCTTCTTTCGTGTTAGCTGTGTTTTTAAGACGTTCTTCACCTAGACCAACAGTTGTAATGCGATCTTCAGCAATGCCATCTTTTATTAGCTCTTGTGCTACATCATCAGCACGCTTTTTAGAAAGCATCTTGTTGTAGTTTGCGTTACCTACCGCTGACGCGTGGCCTTCAAGTAGTACAGTTGTATCTTCGTGCTCTTTTAAGAACTCAGATACTGATGCAATGTCGTCAAAGTAACGTTGACCAACTTGTGCAGAATCATGTGGGAAAGTAACTAATAAGCTTGTTGTTACTTCACGGTCTTCGTATAAAGTACAGCCATCGCCATCAACAGCGTCTGTCATTGGCGTGTTAGGACATTTATCATCTTTATCTAGGATGTTGTCGTTGTCGCTGTCTTTAGGTTCTACAGGTACTTCTACTACTGTAGGTGCTGGCTCTACAGGCTGTGCAGGCATAGAGTTTTGGCCAAATAAGTAGTTAATACCAATTTTAGCACCTACATCTGTGTAACCTTTATCAAGACCTTGGTATACCGCAGTTTCAGCGTTTACGAAAAAGCCATCAGTAATAAAATGTTGGTAACCAACACCTGCGTTTAAGAATGTGTTGTCATCTACTACGTCCATTTCTTTAATACCGAATAGACCGTAGAAAGGACCGCCGTCAAGGTGGTAAAGCGCATCAATACCGTAACGCTCGCCGTCGATATTATTACGATTGCCCGCAGCTTTATCGAACGCGTTAAAGTCCATATCTGCATACTCAAGGCGTGCGCTCCAGTAATCGCTGAAACGGTAACCTGCTTCTACACCCCAACCAGTTGACTCGTTTACGTCAAGGCCAGCTTGAGCGCGCATGTTTTCCCATGACGCATCATAGTAGTCACCAAATGCACCAATGTAGAAACCTTCTTCTTTATCGGCAGCGAATGTAGACGCGCTAGTTGCAGCTAACGCAATTGCAATTGTAAGTGATTTTAATTTCATTGTTTTCTTCCCATTTTAACAACTTAGAAAATTGTAGCTAATCAATACTAGCTCAACCAGTTTTATACACACTACCCGAGCTTTTGTTAATCGATACTTAACGAAAAATAAAGTTTATAAATTTTTTCAACGATCTACAGGCATTCCAACCACCAATTGTAGGTTAAGTAAAAATTTTTACCTAATCTGCAATTAATAAATTATGGTAATTTATAAATAGTTACTTTTTATGAATGCGCACAATAACACCGAGTGTGTAACTGCTCAATCATTGTACACTGCATTATTTAAAAATGACTATTTATAATCAAAAACTTACAATTAATTACAATACTTAAGTACCGCAAAAAGTTTGATAGCCCTTGTCATCTTTACCTGTCTCTTGAAAGCGGGCTAAGTTAGCTGTTTTATCATATGGGTTACTCATCACCGTTAAAAAGTCGCTTAGCAGCTCGCTCTCGCCGTGCTGATTATATTGCGCAAGTATTTCTTCGACGATGTGATTACGCGGTATAACCCTTGGGTTAGCCGCTCTCATTAGGTTATAGCTGTTTTCATCACATCTTTTTTGCCATAACTGGGCCCATTGCGTTAATTCATCTGGCACTTTGCCACCCTTTAGTGACTCGGTTAAGGCATCAAAGGTGTTGGTGTAATCGAGCTTATGCTCTTGAAATAACAATAATAACTTACTTACAAGCTCTACATCGTCTTCGTTATAACCTGCTAAGCCTAATTTTTGTGCCCACATTTGATTATATTGCGCGTTAAATAACGTAGAAAACTGATTAATTAGCGGCGTCATTAAACTTACAGCTTGTTCGTCATCTTCATCTATAAGTGGTATTAAGCTCTCGGCTAAACGCGCGCAGTTCCAACTTACAATATTTGGCTGATTACCATAGGCATAGCGACCTTGCTTATCAATTGAGCTAAACACGGTATCAAAATCAAAGGTATTCATCATTGCACACGGGCCGTAGTCGATAGTTTCGCCACTTATCAAGGTATTATCAGTATTCATAACGCCATGAATAAAGCCTACTCGCATCCAGCTAATAACCAGCGCTAGCTGACTATTTATAACGGCTGCTAAAAAGTCTAAATAGCGCTGAGCCCCTGTTGATTGAATACTTGGGTAATGACGCTCAATGGCTACATCAGCTAATTTTTTTAATCCCTCTACATCACCTTGAGTTGCTAAATACTGAAACGAGCCAACGCGGATATGGCTACTTGCTAAGCGGGTAACAATTGCGCCTGGTTGCGGCGGATTACGATAAACAGCTTCGCCTGTGCCGACAACAGCCAAACACCGCGTGGTTTTAATCCCTAAGCCGTGCATAGCTTCGCTCATAATATACTCGCGAATAGCGGGGCCTAATGCGCATCGCCCATCGCCTCCTCTTGAAAAAGGCGTGGAGCCTGAGCCTTTTAACTGAATATCCCACAGCTGATTTTTATCATCGCTGATAGCACCCAGTAAGTGCGCTCGCCCATCACCCAAGCGCGGCGAAAAGTGCCCAAACTGATGCCCAGAATAGCCAAGCGCTACAGCATTTACCGGTTGTGGCTCGTTACCAGCAAAAGTACTGGCGCGCAGCGCAGGCTCAACATCTATATTAAACTGCTGTGCTAACGCTTCGTTCCACAAAAGTAATTGCGGGGCTGCAACGCTTGAAGGACTGTCCTCTATTGCGAAGTTATCTGCTATGTCTGTGTATCTTGGCACTAGTTTCATGGTTAATCCTCTGTTTGTTGGCTTATGCCTACGCGATTGTCGCCCACGCTGTAAGCCACAATTAAGCTAAGTTCTTGCAGGCTCAAACCACTTTGCTTTTGCATTTCGTTAAAAAACGCCTGTGCGGCAGTGAGCGATTTTTTAGTTTGCAGGCCGCCATCGATAATTTTGTGCGCTCTTAGGTAACTTTCTACATCTCGCGAAAGTAAAAAAGTATCTTTACCAAGCGCTCTTAAGGCATACGGGCCTGTATTGCCGCCCAAACGGGCGCCGTGTTTTTTTAAATGCGCCCATAAACCAATAATGTCATCGCCTGGCCAGTTAGCTACAAATTGGCTAAAACTGCCATATTGCTGTGCTATTTCGTGGATCATGTAGGCATTTTCAGGAATTGTTTTTACCTTTTTATAATTACGAATAATGCGCTCATCAGTTGCTTTTTGCTCGAGCATATCGGGCGGCATCATAAGTAATTTATCAACACTAAATTGCCAAAAAACCTCTCTAAAACCTGGCCATTTACTGTTTATTACCGACCAGTAAAACCCGCTTTGAAATACTTTTCGGGTAAACTCTTCAAGCCAATCGTCGTCACTTAATGCGCTTAATGCTTTTTTAGATAAGGGTTTTGCGAGTAATAACTTAAGCATTTTTTCAGAACCTTTTCGCTCTACTGCTCGCTTATAAATATCGCTAAATTTTTCCATACTTATTAAATACCTCATCACTGCTCATAGGGTTAGTTTACGAGAAAAGCAGCCAATACGTAACCACCCACATTTTCGATGAACTAATCTGTATCCTGCAACTTGACACCTAGACGGCTAAAATGTTTTAATCGCCGCAATTACCCTATTTAAATTGTATTTTGTTAAACCTTTTGCGGTTAAACAAAATACAAAGGGCTAGAAGAGGTGCGTTATTCAGGTAGCGTATGTTAGGAGCGCAAACTCCAGTGAGCATATGTGAGGGGAATACCGCCGAGAGGTAAACGCTTTTGCGAAGCAATTACTTCGGGCGACTAGGTTGAATCCTAGCGACTGTCACCAATAGCTGTTTTAGAGCAGCTTATTAGTTTGGTGGAGAGCTTCTGGTCTTAAATAATAAGGCCGTGCGCCCTATTATTTTAAGCCCATTCGCTCTTCGAATACTGTTCGAACGACGTTAATGCGGCTCACATCATACAGCCTCCTTAATATCTCGAACACCTTATAGGTTCGTAAGAGATGATTCACAACTTCAATTTAGACGACTACGCACTGTGGACAGCGCTTGTTACGCCGTTTGATCAACAAGGTAATGTTGACTACGACACGCTCACAACACTTGTTAGCGAACAAGAAGCGGCACACAACGGTATTTTACTGCTCGGTAGCACAGGTGAAGGCTTAGCCCTTACGCTTAAAGAGCAGCAAGGCATTGTTGAGCACGTGTGCCAATTAAAACCCAGTGTACCGCTTATGGTTGCTGTTGGTGGTAGTAATTTGGCCCAACAAAAAGAATGGGTTAGCTACTGTAACCAATTACCTATTCACAGCTACTTATTAGGCTCGCCTCTTTATGCAAAACCAGGGGCTGTAGGTCAAACACATTGGTACGAAAGCTTATTAAACGAAAGCGCGCATCCGTGTATGTTGTACAACGTACCTGGGCGCAGCGGTGTAAGCATTCCTATCGAAACCATTGAAAACTTAAAAGCGCACCCAAAACTGTGGGCTTTAAAAGAAGCCAGTGGCAACATCACCCAATTTGAAGCATACCGACAAGCCGCGCCTAATTTAGCGCTATACAGTGGCGACGATGCACTTATGCCCTACTTTGCCCAAGCAGGTGCAAAAGGCTTAGTTTCGGTTGCGGCCAATGCATGGCCTTTGCAAACACACGAATTTGTAAAGCGCAGCCTAAGCGGTCAACACCCCAATTTATTTGCTCAGTGGACTCGCGCTATTAATAGCCTATTTGCTGTAGCAAACCCTATTCCCGTTAAAGTGCTAATGCACCAGCAAGGGCGTTTAAATAGCCCACTGTTGCGTCCACCTTTAACGCATCTTGAGTTAACGCAAACCGATTGCATTACCACTGCAAACGACACCATTTTATCTTGGCATTAAACACAGGTTTTTATAATGAGCTGGTTAGAACTACTAAATAATTTAGAATCGGGCGCAGTACGCGCAGCATCACAAAACGAAAGCGGCCAATGGGAAGCTAACGTAGAAGTAAAACAAGGCATTTTAGAAGCCTTTAAAAATGGCACTAACACCGAGTTTGCAGGCGGGTTTGTTGATAAGCACAACCTTGCACCGCAAGAATTTAGCACTGAAGATGGCGTGCGTATGGTACCAGGTGGCACCAGTGTTCGCCGCGGTGCCTACGTAGCTAAAGGCACTATTATTATGCCACCAGCGTACGTAAATATTGGCGCATACATCGACGAAGGTACTATGGTTGATAGCCACGCATTAGTGGGTTCATGTGCACAAGTTGGTAAAAATGTACATTTAAGCGCAGCTGTTCAACTTGGTGGTGTACTTGAGCCAATTGGGGCAAGCCCAGTCGTGGTTGAAGACGATGCGTTTATTGGCGCAGGTTGTGTCATTGTTGAAGGCGTAGTGGTTAAAAAAGGCGCGGTACTTGCCCCAGGTGTGCGTTTATCTGCCACTATTCCGGTTTACGACTGTGTTAACGAGCGCCAGCTAGATAAAGGCGAGCCAATTCCAGAGTACGCTATTGTAATACCAGGCTCTCGCCCTGCGTCTAACGAATGGGCTCGTGAGCAAGGCTTAAGCATGTCGTGTGCACTCATTGTTAAATACCGCGACGAGCAAAGCGATGCATCGTTATTGCTAGAAGAGGTTTTACGATAATGAGCTTTTTGAGCACGCCTATCAAGGCCGCCGTAAATACACTTACTCAGCAACTTGATACACCTTTTTTTGTTTACGACTTAGACAAACTAAACGCACACCTTACCCGTTTAGTTGCGCAAACCGATGTAAAGCTTTGGTATGCGGTAAAAGCCAATCCGCTTTCTAAGGTTATTCAATGCCTAGACAGCGCCGGATTTAACTTTGACGTAGCAAGTAAAGGTGAGCTTGAACAAGTCCTTGCACAAGGTATTAGTTCACAGCGCGTGCTCAACACAGGGCCTGCAAAGAGCCCTAAACAAATTAAACACTTTATTGAGCGCGGCGTGCGTATTTTTGTTGCCGAAAGCCTCAATCAAGTACGTTGGTTAAACCAGCAAGCGCAGCTGCAAAATACGCAGCTGCAAGTATTACTGCGTGTGCAATTACGCTGGCCAGAAGGTGAAAAAAACCCATTAGGGGGTGACAGCCTTACTCCGTTTGGGCTTGGTTGCGATGAATGGCAAGCGCTCAATACTGGCGATTACCCAGCACTTAATTTTGATGGCCTACATATTTTTCAGTGGGGCAACATGCTTAGCACACAAAAGCTAAGCGAGCTGTGGTCGCAAATGATTGTACCGCTTACCACCTTGGCTAATAACTTAAATATAAACCTGAAAATTTTAGACTTAGGCGGCGGTTTAGGTATTCCTTACACACCAAACGATGCAACACTTGAGTGGGATGGATTAATCACCGCGCTGGCAAAAATTAAAAAAGATGCGGGTGTAGACGAGCTTTGGATGGAGCTTGGCCGTTACGCTGTAGGCGAATGCGGTCATTACGCTAACCCCGTCGTTGAGTGCAAACAAAACTACGGCCAACAGCAAGTTATTTTAACCGGAGGTATTAACCACTTATTGCGCCCTGCTGTTACAAGCCAAGATTTTCCTGCGGCGTTACTGCGCGAATCAACAGCGCCAGAACAAGCAATGAGCTTATACGGCCCATTATGTACTGCCCTTGATTGCTTAGGCGAGCATACCCTACCAAGCGATTTAAACGAGCAAGACTGTCTGGTGTTTAGCCAATGTGGCGCCTATGGTTTTACCGAAAGCATGCCCTATTTTTTATGCCATGAACTAGCTGCAGAATACGTGTTACAAAATGGCGAGCTCACGTGTGTGCGCCAAGCAGAAGATGCCAATCACTACTTAAGGTAATAAACATGAGCATAACAACACCCATTAGCCAAGAAAACATTGTAGTAGGGGAAGTAGCAAACGGCTTACCTCTAACTATTCCGGTGTATCGCTTAAAAGGCGATGGCAGCGGGCCAAGCGTGTATATTCAAGCCAATATGCATGGCGCCGAGGTACAAGGTAACGCGGTTATTTTTCAGCTGCTAGAGCAGTTAAAACAGCTCAATTTAAAAGGCGACATTACCTTAGTACCTTATGCTAACCCTATTGGTTGTAATCAAAAATCAGGGGAATTTACCCTTGGCCGATTCGACCCTATTACTGGCACTAACTGGAACCGTATGTATCACTACAATAGTGATTTAGTTACCCAGTTTGCACACGAGCATAGCCAGTACGACGATGCAGCTTTAAAAAGTAACTTTAAAAAAGCCCTGCTTGATGAAATAGATGCCAAACTTAATGGCCCAGCTTACTTGCTCAATACCGGTAAACGCATTGCGCTTAACCTGCAAAAGCTTGCGCATCAAGCCGATATCGTGCTCGACTTACACACGGGGCCTATTTCAAGTAAGCATCTGTACTGTCCAACGTATGCCAGCGACAGCGCACGTTATTTTAATATTGAACACGTACTGCTAATTCCAAGCGACTTTGATGGCGCAATGGATGAAGCTAGCTTTTGCCCATGGTGGCATCTAAGTGATGCACTTAGTGCGCAAGGCAGGGACTTCAATGTACAGGTTGAGGCCTTTACAGTAGAGCTAGGCAGCCAAGAAAAAATAGATTTAGCAGCCGCCTTTGATGATGCAAACAGCATTTTAAGCTATTTGAACCATAAAAATGTATTGGTAGATGCAGCGTATCAACCTAAGCAGATGACTCGTTATGCGTGCCATTTAGATGACTACTTTGCTTATTATGCGCCGATTGGCGGCATGGTTGAATATGTTGCCCCATTAGGCGCACACATAAAGGCAGGTGAGCCAATAGCCCATATATTACGCATGGAGCGCTATTTAACTGAGCAGCCCCTACAAACATTAAGCCTTGATTGCGATGCAATTGCTATTTTGCATTTTGCCTCAGCAAGCGTAAACCAAGGCACTGAACTTTATAAGTTTTTTACTAACGTATTTGAGTTATAACGCACCGCGCTATAACTCCCCCTTCTCATTGCGTGAGAGTAAGTTAACTAACTTACAATATAAGCGGCTATATGCCGCTTTTTTTGATCTGTGATAACGGTGTAAACGTAAGGTAATCAAATAAGTGTAAATTCAGTGAAAGTTCACCGTTACAAATGTAAAAACACGTTATAATTTATAAATCTACCTTACTCTCAAAGGAATAAACAATGAGCTGGCGTTATTGGATTGCAGTTACGGCTTTACTAAGCACACCCTCTTTTGCCCAACAAGAGGTTAAAAAAAATGAACAAGACAACGACATAGAGCTAGTTAAGCAATGTATTTTAAATGAAGTAATTGGTGGCGATGGTAAGCAAACCTTAGACGAGCTGCGTACAAAATGCTCCGCCCTTGAAGAAAACAAACAACTTACCGCACTTGATAAACGCAAGGCTCGCGAAGAGGTAAGTAAAAAAAATCGTAACGTAATTACGCCGCATAAACGTAACTACATTTTACCTTTATCGTATGTCTCGCACCCTAACGATCGCCCGTTTGATGGCTTTGACGAGCTAACAGATGAAGAAAATGGCGAACCCCTTGATAACCTAGAGGCTAAATACCAGCTTTCTATTAAGGTACCACTGTACGATGATTTTGCAGATGACGACCAAGCCATCTTTTTTGGCTTTACCTTGCAGTCGTATTGGCAAATTTATAACTCAGAGATTTCTTCTCCGTTTCGTGAAACCAACTACGAACCAGAAATATTTTGGGTAAACTACCTAGACCAAGAAAACGTACTTTGGGGCGACGAAATGGCCATAGCGCTGGGTATTTCGCACCAATCTAATGGCCGCAGCCAGCCAAACTCTCGTTCATGGAACCGGATTTACGCCGATTTTATATGGGAAAAGAGCGGTTTTGTATTTAGCTTTAAACCTTGGTATCGCATTGCCGAGGATGAAAAAGACAATATATTAGAAGCCGATGGCGACGACAATCCAGATATTTACAAATACATGGGTTACTTTGAATTTGGCGGGGCGTATCGTTATCACGATCACGAGTTTAGCTTTATGACTCGTAACAATTTAAATTCAGATAACCGTGGTGCACTTCAACTAGATTGGTCATTCCCGCTTTGGGGTCGTTTACGTGGCTACGCGCAATACTTTAACGGTTACGGTGAGAGCCTAATTGATTATAACGCTGATGTAGAGCGTATTGGTGTAGGTATATTACTTACCGATTTACTTTAATTTATTAATACACCATAAAAAAAGCCAAGCCCTTTTATAAAGTGCTTGGCTTTTTTATTAAAGCGTTACTCGTTATTTTTTAACGGCAAACACCCCTTCAAACTCTGCAACAACATCGCTGCCATCAAATATAGTAACAGGTACTACGTAGCTTGCTTTGCCTGTTGTTTCCAGCTCACTGAGCTTACCTTTACAGGTTTGCACATCAACACAACCACGTGGGTCGGTATTAAGTGGTTTTAAGTATTTTATAGTGGCATCGGCTAATACAATATTGCCCTCAAGCCCTGCCTCTTTAAGCGCTAAGTACGTTGCGCCCCAACCGGTTAAGGTTGCTAAGCTGTATATAGAGCCTGCAAACATAGTATTGTGTAGGTTTAAGTTAGCGTCTAAATCAGCACGCGTTGTAAACTGCCAGTCTGTGTAGCTTTCTACTTTTATACCCATTGCATCACTAATTGGGATTGATTCACGCCAAATATTTTGCAGTACTTGCGTCCAATCAGGGTGGCGAAACCAACCCGGCTCACTAGGTTTTTGTTTAATCATTTTGAAATGTTGTACATCGCCATACGCTAAGTGGGCTTTTTCTTTTAGCTCGTAGCCGTGGCGCTTATAAAACTCAAGCGCACGCTCGCGAGCAAATAACACTAATTCGCCTGCATTTTGCGTCCATGCTATTTTTTCAAGCTCGTGTAATAAACGGCTACCAATATGCTGGTTACGGTTGCCTTCGGCTACGGCCATGTAACGTACTTGCGCTTGTTCATGGTTGTTAAAGTGTAAACGGGCCACACCAAGCACATCACCGTTGTTATTTTTAATAAAGCGATGCTCTGAGTCTTGTTCCATATCATCTTGTTCAGAGCCACGAGGCTCATTCCAAGGCGCACGTAGTACTTCCCAACGTAATTGATAGTACGCTTGCCAGTCTTCGCTGCTCTGCGGTGTCGTTACTTGAAACATATATACTCCTGTTGTTTTGCCGTAAATAAAAAATAAAGGCTACGGCATGTAATCCAACTGAATAACTCTTTAACCTGCACATTGGTTTTTACATTAGAAAATTAAAGATTAAGTTGGTTGGAATTATTATGGCAAATACCATACTCCATCTTTTAAACACTGCCAATACGACTTTGGTAAGCAAGCGAAAAAATAACTGTTTTACCCATCGCATCAGCTAGTTTATGCTGGGCCTTTAGAGATTGAACATGCACTGAGCGAAGGGTTCTGCCTAGGGGAAGTTTACTCTTTGTTGCCTACATGGGTGTAAGCCAGTAGAGTAACGCAGGAGCAGTTACCTAGCCCACTAGGTTACAAATCTCGCGCCGCGATTAAATCGCCCCTAGATTGAACACACTTTAATCCTGAAAGGTCAACAGGCCCTTAATGTTATGAGCGATTTTATAAACCCTTTAACGGGTGTAGTGAGTAGCCACTTTATTAGTCACAGCCAAGATATTGGGCAACTAGTTTACTGGCATAAATATGCAGGCGATCACATACAGGTTCGCCAATCCGGGCAGCTTCGCTGGCTGCTAATTAACGATACATTGCAATCGGTGATAGAGCTTAACAATCCACAGCGTTTACTATTTCCACATTTAACCTATTTAGCTAAGCAGTGGCAAACCTTAGCACCGCCAAATCATGTGTTAGAACTTGGTCTTGGCGGTGGCGCTATACGTAATTACTTACAATACACTTACCCGCAGGCACACGTAACATCAGTTGAAAAAAATGCAGATATAATTGCCTGCTATACAGATTTTTTCGCTCTTAAAAACCAAAGTGATGTGCTGTGTGATGACGCGCAAAATGTACTTAGCAAGGCACATAACCATGACTGGATTATTCTTGATTTATTTAGCCAGATAGATGCACCACGATTTTTGTTTGAACGCGCTTTTTATCAAAAAATATACGATGCGCTAAACGCAGGTGGCACGTTATTTATTAACTTTTTATCGCAACATGAGTCGCAGTTAATTCAGTTACAGCAATTACTATTTAATGTGTTTAGCGTAAAAGTAAGCCCGCATAAAATTGCGGGCTTTGTGAATCATATTATTATTGTTACTAAAGCTGGTAATTAAACCGATAAGTTAAACGTAACAGGCCCATCGTTACACAAGCTCACTTGCATATCGGCGCCAAACTCTCCCGTGGCAACACTAATACCCTGCGCTTTAGCTTGAGTTACAAAGTACTCGTAAAGCGCGTTAGCTTGGCTAGGTGTGGCTGCCGATGAAAAGCTTGGGCGCATGCCTTTTTTAGTATCAGCCGCTAATGTAAATTGCGACACCACGAGTAATTCACCGCCTATATCTTTTAGGCTTAAGTTCATTTTGTCGTTTTCATCGGTAAATATTCGGTAATTACTTACCTTATGCAACAGCTTGTCGGCGGCTTGCTCATCATCTGGTTTTTCAACACCGAGTAACAATAAAATACCTTGGCCAATTTCACCTATAACTTGGTTATCAACTTCTACTTTGGCACTTTTTACACGTTGTATTAAGCCTTGCATTTAACTGCGTTCCTCTGTTTTTAGTTCTTCATCAATGTCTATTTCTGGTGTTTGTGGTACATGATTAGGGCTTATACAGGCGGTAAATTCGGCCCCTAATAGCACCACCACCCACGACAAATACACCCACACAAATAAAATAGGAATAGTCGCAACAGCGCCATAAATTACTTCGTACGATGGAAAGTGGCTAATATAAAGCGCAAAGCCTTTTTTAGTCAGCTCAAATAATACTGCCGCAAAAAGAGCCCCCGGTAGCGCAGCCCTAATAGATACAGGCGTGTTAGGCACTAAAGTGTATAACATTAAAAAGCCAATCATCGAAAAGCCATAAGGCACCAGCTTTAACAAAAAGCCACTAAACCCAGGAATGCCCTGATCGGCAAACGACACTAACGAAACAATATACGATGTAACACCAATACTTGCGCCCAGCAGTACGGGGCCTAAGCTCAATACCATCCAATAAACCGCAAAAGAGATCATCATGGGGCGTTTTTTCTTAATACGCCAAATACGATTAAGCGTGGCATCAACATTACGTATAAGCAGCAGTGCAATCGCCGCTAAAAAGCCAATACCCACGGCGGTCATTTGGTTCGCATTACCAGCAAAGGAGCTTATATGCTCTTTAATCACATCAGATGAGGTAGGTACAAAGTTAGTAAACAAAAAGCTTTCTATGGCTATGCGGGTCGACTCAAACCCCGGGAAGGCCGAAAATATTGCCACGCCTACCGCTATCAAAGGCACTAAAGAAAGCAAAGTAACATAGGCAAGATAGCCTGCATTCACTGTAATTTGATCGTCTATACAGCGGTTAACGTACTGCATCCACCAGCTTGGCTGTTGCCTTAAAAAGGAGATAGCTTGCTGTTTATAAAGGGAGAGCTTATCATTCATACAATTGACTTGTGCTAATCGAATTTTGATTATGATAGCAATCAGCACCATAATTTACAGCACTTACTGGTAAATAGGGATCCAAATGAAAAAACAAACATTACTTAGCGCCTCGGTACTGGCCATTACGCTTACTTTATCGGGCTGTCAGTCGGCCTATTATTCTGCAATGGAAAAAGTAGGTGTACATAAGCGCGACATTCTTATTGACCGCGTAGAAGAAACCAAAGATTCACAAGAAGAGTCGCAAGAAGAATTTCAATCAGCACTTGAGCGCCTAACGACCTTAATTAATTTTGATGGCGGCGAGTTACAAGATGCCTACAATCAACTTAATGACGATTATGAGTCGAGCTTAGCAGCCGCTAATGAAGTGTCGAGCAATATTAATAAAGTTGAAGATGTAGCAGAAGCTTTATTTGACGAATGGAGCGATGAGCTTGAGCAATACAAAAGCGCGTCGCTTAAACGCGAAAGCAGTAAAAAGCTAGCGGCTACACAACGCCAATTTAGCCAGTTACTACGCTCTATGCGCAGTGCAGAGAGCAAAATGGAGCCAGTGCTATCGTCTTTACAAGATAACGTACTGTACTTAAAGCATAACTTAAACGCACAAGCGGTTGCCGCTATTAAAGGCGAATTCACTAATTTAAAGCGTGATATTCAAGTGCTGATGAACGACATGAATAAATCAATTGCCGATTCAAACAAGTTTATAGAGCAAATGAATAGCGCTGGCTAATCAATTAAAATCTGCCTAACAAAGCCTGCATATTGCAGGCTTTTTTGTTGTTACGTTTTGTTACCTTTGAACTATTTGTTAATCTTTTGATGTTGTTATACTTTTATAAAAATAATAATAGATAGCAACAATGAAACTAAAAACCACCAGCCTTGTATTTATTTGTGGATTGCTTAGCGCTTGCGAAACCGCTAATCGCATTGAGGTGATTGCAGGGGAAAGCACGCTTACCCCGCAGCATCAAACAGGCGAGCGAAAAGGACGCTTTTATAACCTCTACTCTGGCAAAAAAACCTACCCCACCACCTGCGAAACCGGCTGCTACCCGCCAAGCCCTAAATTACAATGCAAACAAGACGCTGAAGATTGCCAATTTATTGCTGAGCAAAAGCCAATTAATTTAAATACGGGCTTTACCGTGCGCTGGTTAGGGCACGCTGGGTTTATGATCCGCACACCTAACGGACAACACGTGCTATTTGATCCTGTAAAAGAGCAGTTCGACTCACCTGTTGATTTAGCCTTTAGGTTAGCCTCAGGGTTTTACAGGCAACCCGGCGATTGGCTTACACAAAACGAGCTTAAAAACCTAAGTGCAGTGATGTACTCGCATATTCATTACGATCACTTTAATAAAGCCGATATAGGGGAGCTTGGTAATAAACCTCGCTACTTAACGCCATTAGGTATGGCCGACAACTTCCCTACTGGTGGCTATAACATTAGCGAAATGGCCTGGTACGCAAAAACACAGCTTGATGATTTAACGATTCATGCCCTACCAGCGCACCACTTTAGTAGCCGTGTATTAGTACCCTTTATTTACGAAGATAACGATAAAGACCTATGGAATGGCTGGTTGCTTGAGCAAAACGGCAGTACCGTGTTTTTTGCAGGCGATACCGGCTACTCAAAACACTTTAAAGACATTCAGCAAAAGTATGGCGATATAGACATATGCCTACTGCCTATAGCCTCGTATTACAGTGAAGACAGCCCTACTTGGTATCGTTATGTACACACCACACCAGAGGATGCTGTAAATGCAGCTAGCGATCTTAACTGTAAAGTAATGATACCGTGGGGCTATGGTAACTCAAGCTGGAAAATGGGCGACCGGACAAGCCATTCAGCACTGTTAAGGTTGCTTTATATGCACAATAAAATGGCTTCAACCACACCTTTATATATTTTAAACGAAGGCGAAAGTATTTCACTGTAACTCATAGCTGAACTGTTTTAGGATGATTGTAATATCTAAATACATATTAACATTGAGAAATTAATGAAAAAACACGCATTAGCTTTAAGTTGTTTATTAAGTGCCCCAGTGATGGCCATTGATGTAGCGCACACATCGACCCCTATTACTATTGATGGCGTATCTGAAAGCGCATGGGATAAAGCAACGTGGCATAATATGCCGCATTTAATGGATGGCACCTTGCCCTCATCAGATGCCGACTTTAAAGGCCGCTACCGCCTGCTGTGGGATAAAAACTACCTGTATTTACAAGCTGATATAACTGACGATGTACTTATTGATACGCACCCAGACCCGACTGTAAAATATTGGGATGACGATGCGCTAGAAATTTTTATCGATAGCGACGCCTCAGGTGGTATTCACCAGTTTAACCATACCGCGTTGGCATATCATATTGGCCTTGATAACCAAGCTGCCGATTACGGCCCCGATAAAAAAGCCCATTTATACACCGACCACTTAACAAGTAACTGGAAGCGTAATACCCAAGCCCCTTATAACATCACCTGGGAAGTTGCTATAAAGCTCTACCCTAACGATTACCAAGAAGGCGCTGTAAATACGCCCATTACGCTTAATGAAAAACAAGTCATTGGCTTTATGCTCGCGTATTGCGATAACGATGGCAGCAAAGTACGCGAACACTTTATGGGCTCTCACGAAGTACAACCAGTCAATGGCGACAGAAACCGTGGTTTTATAGACGCAGATGTGTTTGGCAAAATTACCCTGCTGCCAAAAAGTAACTACTAATAAATAGTTGAGACGTAGGTTGGGTTGAGCGCAGCGAAACCCAACGAAAAAACACCCTACCAACAATGACAGATGCTTTGCATTACCGATTTTTCAGCTCTGACTCTTTTACTTCTCACCTCCTTCTCTTTGTGCAAATATTTTTTAAGTGAATTATTCACAAAGAGAATAAGAGGCGCTGCGCTTTTAGAGATAAATACATTGTGGCAGTTTCACTATAGAACGAACTATAAACATTGACGTATTTGGAAAAAATCACGCTACCGCCAAAAAGTAACTACTAATAAATAGTTGAGAAGTAGGTTGGGTTGAGCGTAGCGAAACCCAACGAAAAAGCACCCTACCAACACGCACTACCACTATGCATTGTTGCAGATTTATATAGCCTACTGACTTTCAGCTTAAACCAGCCTATTTAGCTGCGCCGTTCTATATTGACCGCTGATAACTTATAGCTGACAACTCTTGTTTTAACCCACAAAAAAGCCGCTGTATTTTGCAATACAGCGGCTTTTAAACCATTACTCTAAATTAATAGATTATGATTTTGGAGCACGACCCGCACGCTTACGCTCACTTTCAGTTAAGTGACGTTTACGGATACGAATGTTCTCAGGTGTTACTTCTACTAACTCGTCATCATCGATGAACTCAAGCGCTTGCTCTAGTGTGTAGTTCAATGGTGGCGTCAATGTTTGTGCTTCATCTGTACCAGATGCACGAACGTTAGTAAGTTGCTTACCTTTAAGGGCGTTAACTGTAAGGTCGTTATCGCGGCTATGAATACCGATAACCATACCTTCGTAAACTTCAACACCGTGACCGATGAATAATTTACCACGCTCTTGTAAGTTAAATAATGCGTTAGTAAGTGCTTTACCTGTAGCATTTGCAATCATTACGCCGTTCTTACGAACACCTAGCTCGCCACCTTTGTGCGGACCGTAGTGATCGAATGTATGGTAAAGTAAACCAGAACCTGAAGTTAACGTCATGAACTCAGTTTGGAAACCGATTAAGCCACGGCTTGGGATCATAAAGTCTAAACGCATACGGCCCTTACCATCTGGTGCCATATCAGTAAGTTCACCTTTACGAAGACCAATTTGCTCCATGATAGAACCTTGATGCTCTTCTTCACAGTCAATTGTTAGTGTTTCATACGGTTCTTCTAATACGCCATCGACAGTGCGTAAGATTACTTCTGGACGAGATACAGCTAGCTCATAACCTTCACGACGCATGTTTTCGATTAAGATACCAAGGTGTAATTCACCACGGCCCGATACGCGGAAGCTATCTGGGTTGTCAGTATCAGCAACACGAAGTGCAACGTTATGTACTAATTCTTTGTCTAAACGCTCACGAATATTACGTGATGTTACAAACTTACCTTCTTTACCACAGAAAGGAGAGTTATTTACAGAGAACGTCATTGTTACTGTTGGCTCATCAACACTTAGTGGTGGTAATGCTTCAACGTTGTTAGGACAACAAACAGTATCTGAAATCTTAAGCTCGCCAAGACCTGTTACCGTTACAATGTTACCAGCGTAAGCTTTATCTGTTTCGATACGCTCAAGACCTAAGTAGCTTTGTACTGAACCAATTTTGCCGTTACGCGTAGAGCCATCAGCACTAACAATCGTTACTTGCTGGTTAGGCACAACAGAACCACGTTTGATACGGCCGATACCGATTACACCTTTATAAGAGTTGTAATCAAGCTGAGAAATCTGCATTTGGAAGTCACCTTCAGGATCTGCATCCGGTGGTGATACTTCGTCAACGATCATTTGGAACATAGGTTCCATGTTGTCAGACGGCTCGTCTAAATCTAGTGTAGCCCAACCGTTGATTGCTGAAGCGTAGATTACTTTAAAGTCTAGCTGTTCGTCAGTTGCACCTAGGTTGTCGAATAAATCAAAGATTTGATCCATAACCCAATCAGGACGTGCACCTGGCTTGTCGATTTTGTTGATAACAACAATTGGCTTTAAGCCTTGCGCGAATGCTTTTTGCGTTACGAAACGCGTTTGCGGCATTGGACCTTCTTGAGCATCAACAAGTAATAATACTGAGTCAGCCATCGAAAGTACGCGTTCAACTTCACCACCAAAATCGGCGTGTCCCGGGGTATCTACGATATTGATATGGTAGTCTTTCCAAGAAATGGCTGTGTTTTTAGCCAAAATGGTAATACCACGTTCTTTCTCAATGTCGTTTGAGTCCATCACACGCTCTTCGTTACCGCCGCGTGTTTCTAATGTACCTGATTGCTCAAGTAGTTTGTCAACCAATGTCGTTTTACCGTGGTCAACGTGCGCGATAATCGCTATATTTCTTAACTGTTCGATGCTCATATTTTTACTCAGAGAAGTTTATTCTCATTGATCCTGCAAGATCTACGCACTCATCTGCGTTTTCACCAGATGTCCCAGCATAGGATTTAAAAGGGCGCATATTATCCCTCATTAATGACATGGATGAAAGTTTATCCAATACAATTTTAAAAACTTTCTTAATACTTTTACTAAGTATCTGTTTTTTATATGACAATTATATGAAATAAATTTCGACAAATTACATAAATTGTCGTTTTTTAGCTAATTTGTTGATTGCTTTGGCACTATTTACTATTTAAGTTAAGCTGATTTAGGTGATTAAAATACGTGCAGAATCGAGCGTGAAATTTTTGCACCAATGTGGATATTTTACGCACCACAAAAGTGCAAAGCGCGTGGCCACTTTTGTGCAACCATAATTTTTAACTTAATAAACAGCAAGTTAAAATAATGGCATAAAATCGGCTTACTAAAAAACCAAAGCATTTAATGCAGCAATAATAAAACCCAACAGTTGGAGGACACATGTCACAATCGGTTTTAGATTTTATTAAAGAAAATGACGTTAAGTTCATTGATTTACGCTTTACTGATACTAGAGGTAAAGAACAACATGTTTCTATTCCTCATCACCAAGTAGATGAAGATTTTTTTGAAGACGGCAAAATGTTCGACGGCTCTTCAATTGCAGGTTGGAAAGGCATTAACGAATCAGACATGGTACTTATGCCAGTAGCTGATTCAGTAAAATTAGACCCATTCACAGAAGAAGCTACGCTAATCGTACGTTGTGATGTTGTAGAGCCATCTACACTACAAGGTTACGAGCGTGACCCTCGTTCAGTTGCTAAACGCGCTGAAGAGTACATGAAATCTACCGGTATCGCAGATACAGTTTTATTTGGCCCTGAGCCAGAATTCTTCCTATTTGATGATGTTAAATACAAGTCAGATATGTCAGGTTCTATGTACAAAATTGATGCTGTTGAAGCAGCATGGAACTCTGATAAAGACTACGAAGGTGGTAACACAGGTCATCGCCCAGGTGTTAAAGGTGGTTACTTCCCATGTTCACCAGTTGACTCTTCACAAGATTGGCGTTCAGCTACTTGTTTAGTACTTGAAGAACTAGGCCAAGTAGTAGAAGCACATCACCACGAAGTTGCAACAGCGGGTCAAAACGAAATCGCAACTCGCTTTAATACAATGGTATTAAAGGCGGATGAAATCCAAGAGATGAAATATGTTATTCATAACATGGCTCACCTTTACGGAAAAACGGCCACATTTATGCCTAAGCCTGTTGTAGGCGATAACGGCTCTGGTATGCACTGTCACCAATCTTTAGCAAAAGACGGTGTTAACCTTTTTGCTGGTGATAAGTACGGTGGTCTTTCTGAAGATGCACTTTACTACATTGGCGGTATTATTAAGCACGCTAAAGCAATCAATGCGTTTGCAAATGCCTCAACTAACTCGTACAAACGTTTAGTACCAGGTTTTGAAGCACCGGTAATGCTTGCATACTCTGCACGTAACCGTTCTGCATCAATCCGTATTCCAGTTGTACCATCTGAAAAAGGTCGTCGTATTGAAGTACGCTTCCCAGATCCAACTGCTAACCCATACCTTGCTTTCTCTGCAATGCTTATGGCTGGCCTTGACGGTATCAAAAACAAGATCCACCCTGGCGATGCTATGGACAAGGATTTATACGACCTACCAGCAGAAGAAGCAGCAGAAATTCCACAAGTTGCATCTTCACTAGATGAAGCGCTAGAAGCACTTAGTGCTGACCGTGAATTCTTAACGCAAGGTGGCGTATTTACTGATGATTTAATCGATGCTTACATTGCACTTAAATCTCAAGAAGTTGAAAAACTTAACATGACAACTCACCCAGTTGAGTTTGAAATGTACTACAGCGTTTAATACGCCGTAGACAAAATTATCGATAAGATAATAAATGTGTGTTCTCAAGCCCGCTTAGCGGGCTTTTTTTTATGGTAAATTAGGGTTATCTCCACTAAAGTTATGTAATTACAAAATATGCAGGGTAGCAATGTGAATTACAGGATATTATTACTATTTTTTGCTTTAGGATTAAGCATTTATAGTTATGCAGGCAATAAGAAAATTTATGCTTGGAAAGATAAAAATGGTGTTTTAGTGTTCTCAGATACACCACGTAGTGGCGCGCACGAAATAAAACTAAGCAGCCAAGATCTTACCCTGTCTGAGACCGATAAACACACCCCTGGTTCACCACAGCCAACACACCCTAACCGTTTTCAAATTATGATATCGTCACCTACACATAACCAAACCGTACGCGAAAACACCGGCTCGGTGTACGTAACAAGCCGCATAACACCGCGTTTTGAAGCTGGCTTTACCATACAGCTATTTTTAAACGGTAACGCTTATGGGCCCGCAAGCGATTTATCAACGTTTGCTATACGGGATGTAGAAAACGGAGCTCATACTTTGTATCTCAAACTTTATAATAAACAAAATCAAGCCATTGCTATCAGTCAGCCCAGTACCTTTGTGATGCAAAGAAAGGCTGTAAACTAAGTACAATGTCTCATGAAGCAAAATTAGCGCAGCAGTATTTACTGATTAAAACTTGCTTGCAAATATTAACGCACTAAAGTGGTGCAAAGATGTCAAACGAACAAAATTTTAGCCCTGAACTTCTCAATGCCATTTGGCAAAATCAAACTACATCGGTCATGTTACTTGATAAAAGTTTTACCCTTGTTTATGCCAACACCAGCACCAGCGAACTACTCGGCTTGGGTAAAAAGCGCATTATTGGGCAAACCTTTAACAGCTTATTTAATTACCATTCTGTGGATTTAGAGCGCATAGCCCAGTACTCACTTGTGGATGGTGTAGATTGCAGCCAGCACAGAGCTGACGTGGTCTTTATAGATTCTCGCCATGCAAAAATAGCCATTACATCGCGCCAAGTTAAGTTTAAAAACGAACGCTATATTTTACTTGAGTGTCGTAAAACCGATGAAGAAATAAAACACGACAAAGCCTCTAACCAAATGCATCAATATCAAGCGGCACGAAATTTAATTAGAGGGCTTGCTCACGAAATTAAAAATCCTTTAGGGGGAATACGCGGAGCGGCGCAGTTATTGCAGTATGAGGTAGATCAACAAGAAAGGGACGAATGCGCTGAGCTTATAATTGAGCAAGCCGACCGATTACGCGAATTAGTTGATAGGCTACTTGGGCCAAATCAGCTTCCGCAAAAGTCGTATGGCAATATTCATCAAACACTTGAGTCGGTTGTTAAATTAAGCACATTAGATAATTGTAAAAATATTAGTCTAGTTAAAGACTACGACCCAAGTATCCCTGATGTGTTTATTGACCAAGGCAAGGTTCAGCAAGTTGTACTTAATATTGTACGCAATGCTCAACAGGCGTTAGTTGATGGCGGTGAAATAAAAATAAAAACCCGCATTAATCATCAGTATCGCCGCCCCGGAAAAGCCCCTAAAAAAGCCTTGTTGATCCAGGTTTCTGATAATGGACCAGGCATAGACCCTAGCGTTCGCGAAACATTGTTTTACCCGATGATCACCAACAAAGAAGGTGGCTCAGGGCTAGGGCTTTCAATCGCACAAACGCTCATAGATCAGCACGACGGTTATATAGACTGCGATAGCTGGCCTGGCCATACTGAATTTAATATCTATCTGCCTTTTGCAGATTAATGTTTTGGAGTTGGCATGAAAACAGTTTGGCTTGTAGATGATGACGCATCAATTCGCTTTGTATTAGAAAAAGCGCTGACACGCGCAGGGTTTGAAGCAGAAAGCTTTGCAAATGCGCAAGACGTGTTAAGCGCGCTAAAATTTAGCCAACCAACCGTGTTGGTATCTGACGTACGGATGCCTGGCATGGACGGCATGGCATTGCTTGAACTCATAGCAGAGCAAAACCCTGGGCTGCCGGTTATTATAATGACCGCCCACTCAGATTTAGACTCAGCGGTTAACGCATTTCAAAAAGGCGCGTTTGAGTACTTAGCCAAGCCATTTGATTTAAACGAAGCCGTGGCATTAATCGAAAGTGCCTGTAGAGCAAACTCAACTAAAAAAACTAAGCGTAAACAAGTTCCACCTAAAAGCGCCCATATTATTGGCGAAGCCCCTGCGATGCAGGAAGTGTTTAGAGCGATAGGTAAACTGTCGGCTTCAAGTATGAGCGTACTAATTAATGGTGAGTCAGGCACAGGTAAAGAGCTTGTAGCCAGTGCCTTACATAACCACAGCCCACGTAAAGAAAACCAGTTTATTGCATTAAACATGGCCGCTATTCCAAAAGAGCTTGTGGAGTCTGAGCTATTTGGCCACGAAAAAGGCGCATTTACTGGTGCCGATAGCGTTCGTAAAGGCCGCTTTGAACAAGCCAATGGCGGCACACTGTTTTTAGATGAAATTGGCGATATGCCACTGGATGTGCAAACACGTTTATTACGTGTACTCGCCGATGGTGAATTTTACCGTGTGGGCGGGCACCAAAGTATTAAAGTTGATGTACGCATTATTGCTGCAACGCATCAAAATTTAGAAGATTTAGTAAAACAGGGTAAATTTAGGGACGATTTATTTCATCGTTTAAACGTTGTGCGCCTTCGTTTACCGGCTCTTAGAGAAAGAACTGAAGACATTGAGCGCCTAGCGCAGCACTTTTTACACAAAAGCGCAAAAGACCTGCAAGTAGAAAGTAAAGTGCTAAGCCCAAAAGCCACAGAGCAGCTTAGGCTATTTAGCTGGCCTGGTAATGTTCGCCAGCTTGAAAACACCTGTCGCTGGTTGACCGTTATGGCTCCTGGTGAATTAGTAAGTGAGCAAGACCTACCACCAGAGATCATTGATGCAGCGCCTGTTCAACAAGAAGGTGATTGGCTCGATGCGTTTCAGCAATGGCTCAATCAAGAGCTTAAGCAAGGTAAAGAAAACATTTGGCCCGATATTCAAGCTCAGCTTGAAACTCGCCTTATAAAAACAGCACTGGCTAATTGCTCTGGCCATAAACAAGATGCGGCCATAAAAATTGGCTGGGGGCGCAACACGTTGACCCGCAAATTAAAAGAGCGCAATATTAGCTAGTTTCTAACCGTTACTCGTTGGCCCTAGGATGAAATTAATAGAACACATTCCATTGTTTAAACAAATGGAAATAGTGAATAGATTGCACTTTTTTAAAGACTTCACCCTTGCTGAACGCCAAGTGCTACTAGAGTCGTTTGGGTTATTGTATTTAGTTAACCAGCATCAGTTTTTATTTAAACAATACGATAACGACAAACGCTTATACATTGTATTAAGTGGTGCGTTACTTGTTTTTAAACATAACCACTTGCTGGAGCTTGGCACTATAGAGCCCGGTGAGTTTATTGGTGAAGGCGCATTTATTAATAACCGCGAGCGCAGTACGAGCGCTCGCGCTAAAACCGACACCATAGTACTTGCCATTACCCCAGAGGCACTTACTCGCTTGCCTAATGTAATACGCGAAAAAATTAAAGATAGAATCATAGAAGGTATGAGCCTGCGTATTGCAAAGCTGAGTGAGCACATAGAAACCCACGGTTAGCTCTATCACTCAGTCCATATAAACAATTTGTAGTGAGCAATCAAGCCAGCTGGGGTGATTAACATGCGCCGTAAATGTATACGTATCGGATGGCTTTGCGCCAAAGGGCGTCGCTACAAGCGGCTGTGAGTGGCTATATGTTTGCGAGTAGGCTTTATAATAAATAACAACATAACCATATAAAAACTCCCAACCTAACCTTACAACAGCGCCACTGGGTAAGGTAAAGTCAGCGTGTTCATTTGAAAATCTAACCGCTAAATCATTGTATTTATCGTCGCTGCAATGAGTTGTTCTTAGCCGAGACGGCATAGTAAAAGCATCTTCTCCATCAGTACTCTTTAAATAAAAAACCAATATTGCCATCGCCATAAAAATGATTTGATCGTGTGGTGTAGTTAATTTCGGGCTGATAACCTAGCTCTTGCATAATAATAGCTAACTGCTCAGTTTCTTTTGGGTAAATTTTATCGCTTGATAAGAGTAACGTAGCCTCACCAAAGGTAGATGGGATTTCTAGCGCTACGTATTCATAAGGAAGATTTTGTGCTTTTAGCGCAGCATCGAGCTGCTTGCGCTGCTCATCTTGCAAGTTTTCACTAAAAACATAAACGGTAGGTTGTTGGCACGCAGTTAATAATAGTGCCCACATACAGATTAAAATGCCATTTTTCATAGTTACCCCCAATGATTACAATTGTAGTCTATTGGAGGAAACTATCTATAGCAACTTAATACTCATGTGCTTAATTAAGTATTATTGTACGTTGGTATAATTTGTTTGGCTGTCTAACCAGGCATCTACACTTTGGCGCGTATATAAAACTTCGTTAAATAAGCGATGACGTTCAAATTCCAGTTTTGATTTTTTAAGTGGATCGCCACTAATTAGCCGACTGTGCGTATCGTTAAACTTAGAAATAACCGAAAAGCCGCGTTCATCTTGCTCTTTTTGTGTTTTTACCGAGTTAGCTAAGTGAGCTCTTACATCATCTGCTGTCAGCATATCTGAATTATCTAAGCCCATTAGCTCTTTTTTCATTGCTAATCTTATGCCCATTTACTGCTCCAATTATATGCAGACCTAAACAATTAAAACGGTGAAATAATTACCATGTTTTAGGTACGATTTTTTATTTGCCAAAGCAATAGCAAATAGCACACCAAATTTTTGCTAGAGCATACGCATCAAATGCTGCAGTTTTTTTAAAGTTGAAAAAAGTTTTATATTTATCACTCTTTTTTATCCCACTCGGGCGAGCTTGCTAGGTGCAAAAAACAGTGCAAGCCTTTATACTTGCTGCTTATGCGCCACCAACAGAGATAACCATGTCAGAAGAATACATTGAAATTGAACTTGAAGAAGAACCTATAGAGCTTTGTAAATTACTAAAAGTACTCGATTTAGTAGAAGGTGGCGGCCAAGCTAAAAACCTAATAGCGCAAGGCTATGTTGGGGTTAACCATGAAATATGTACAATAAAACGGAAAAAATTATACAGTGGCGATGTACTTGAATTTGATGGCGAGCTTTTTCAACTCACTTTAAGTGAAGATGCGACTCCTGTAGAGCGCCCAGTGGTAACAACCCAGCCACAGCCAGAAAAAACACCTAATGAAACAGCTCAAAAGCCGGCAAAAAATAAAAGAAAGCGCACTAAAAAGCCAAAGGTTGATGAAAATACAGGGCGCCGCCCTATCTCATTTGGCTAGCCATTAGCGCTTTGTGCCATTTTTATTATATGTATAGGCTGGCTTGAACAGTTAGCCTTTTTGCTCTTTAATTACCTCGTAAAATACAATAAAAACAAGGTAATAATATGACAACCTCAGCTACACCCAATTGGTTTAAACCCGCCCTGTGGGCAGCACTTATCTGGAATTTATTAGGTGTGTTTGCATTTATAATGCACCTTATGATGACCCCCGAGATGATAAGTAAACTTCCGTTAGATCAACAAGCTGCATATTCAAACGTGCCTTTATGGTCTACCATTGCGTTTGCTGTAGCGGTATTTGGTGGCACCCTTGGCTGCATACTACTATTGGCCAAAAATGCACTTGCAACGCCTACCTTTGCGCTATCGTTGGTAGCGATATTTATTCAGCAATTTTATAATTTCATTGTGATAAATAGCATTAAAATGCTGGGGGTAAGCGCGGTGTTTATGCCTATTTTAGTGATTGTTATTGCGTTTTTGCTTTTATATTTAAGTATAAAAAGCAAACAACAAGGTTGGTTGAACTAACTTCCCCCCCTTTTGTAAACTCATTATTTTGCTACTTGAAAAAACAATTTTAGGTAGCACTTCTATACTTAGTACTGTCTAAAAAACATGCATTGCACTACCTGCTTTTTAGCCTGTTTTGTCATATTTATTATCTCTGGTATGCACTTTGCAAACTATTGGCAAATAAACACGTTATTTTATCAAGGACATAATCCTAACTATCAAAGGGGCAAAAAATGAATAGTTTCGACACCCAACAACAATTAACGATTAATGGCGAGCAATACCATATTCACTCACTTAAAGGATTAGGCGACAAAGCAAAGCGATTGCCCTTTTCTCTCAAAGTATTACTAGAAAACCTATTACGCAATGAAGATGGCGTAAACATCAAAGAACAAGACATTCAAGCCCTTCTTGACTGGGACCCTAAAGCAAAGCCCTCAGCTGAGGTGGCCTTTACGCCGGCACGTGTTGTAATGCAAGACTTTACAGGTGTTCCCGCCATTGTTGATTTAGCTGCCATGCGTGATGCAATGGAAAAGCTAGGTGGCGATCCTGCAAAAATAAACCCGCTTTCTCCTGCTGAACTTGTAATTGACCACTCAGTACAAGTAGATGGCTACGGTGATGGCGGTGCGTTTGATTTAAATGCCAAGCTAGAATACGAACGAAATAAAGAACGCTACGAATTTTTACGCTGGGGGCAAACTGCTTTTGATAATTTAAAAGTAGTGCCACCAGCTACAGGTATTGTGCACCAAGTAAACTTAGAGTTTTTAGCGCGTGTTGTTTTTAACGACAGTGAAAACGGAAAATCAATAGCCTACCCAGACACCCTTGTAGGGACTGATTCGCACACCACCATGATTAATGGTTTAGGTGTGCTAGGCTGGGGCGTAGGTGGTATTGAAGCCGAAGCAGCCATGCTTGGGCAGCCAATTAGCTTGCTTATTCCTCAGGTAGTGGGCTTTAAATTAAATGGCCGCCTACCCGAGGGCACCACAGCTACCGATTTAGTGCTCACCGTTACCGAAATGCTACGTAATCACGGCGTAGTGGGTAAATTTGTTGAGTTTTATGGTGACGGCCTAGCTGATTTACCGCTCGCCGATAGAGCAACCATTGCCAACATGGCACCAGAGTACGGTGCAACATGTGGTATTTTCCCCATTGATGATGAAACAATTAACTACCTGCGTTTAACGAACCGCGATGAAGATCACCTCAAACTGATTGAAGACTACGCTAAACACCAAGGCTTATGGCGCCATGAAGGCGACGAAGCGCATTACACAGACACCCTTGAGCTTAAATTAGACGATGTAGTACCTAGCCTTGCAGGCCCTAAACGCCCACAAGACAGAATTACACTTGATAAAGCCGGTGATGTGATAGGCCAGCACCTAAAAGGTTTCCAAGATGAGCGTATGGCTCGTCGTGATAAAAGCGATATTGAAGAAGCGCGCATTGAAAGTGAAGGTCCAACAACCAACCCGGATGAACCGGTAGACGAAGCGCAGTTTATGGGTGCAGCCAAAGTGAAGTTTAAAGGCCAAGAATTTGAACTAAACGATGGCGCCTGTGTTATTGCCGCTATTACAAGCTGTACAAATACCTCTAACCCCAGTGTTATTTTAGCCGCAGGCTTAGTGGCTCAAAAAGCTAAACAGCTGGGTATTAATGTAAAACCGTGGGTTAAAACATCGCTTGCACCCGGTTCGCAAGTGGTAACCGACTACCTTGAAAAAGCAGGTCTAATGGATGACCTAGAAAGCTTAGGCTTTAACTTGGTCGGTTATGGTTGTACCACGTGTATAGGTAACTCAGGCCCGCTTGCAGATGAAATTAGCGAAGCTATTCAAAAGCATAAGCTAGTTGTAAGCTCTATTTTATCGGGTAACCGTAATTTTGAAGGGCGTATACACCAAGACGTTAAAATGAACTTTTTAGCCTCGCCTCCACTTGTGGTAGCGTATGCCATTGCAGGGCGTACAGACATAGATGTATACAACGAACCTTTAGCGCAAGATGAAAACGGTAACGATATTTACCTAAAAAATATTTGGCCAAGCGTGAGCGAAGTCAGCGAACTAGTACAAAAAACGGTAACCAGAGAAATGTTCGAAAAAAGCTATGCCAACGTATACGAAGGCGACAGCCGTTGGCAAAAAATTCAAATTCCTGATGGTAAGCTCTACGATTGGGATGATGGCTCAACTTACATTAAAAAAGCACCATTCTTTGAGGGCATGAGCGTTGAACCACCAGGCGTGCCAACAATTGAAGGGGCGCGTTGTTTAGCTAAACTTGGCGACTCAGTAACCACTGACCATATTTCTCCTGCGGGAGCCATTAAAGCTGAAGCGCCAGCCGGTATTTACTTACAGGAAAAAGGCGTAGAAAAAGCGCAGTTTAACTCGTACGGTTCACGCCGTGGTAACCACGAAGTGATGATGCGAGGCACATTTGCGAACGTTAGGCTTAAAAACTTACTCGCACCAGGTACAGAAGGTGGCGTTACTCGCACCCAACCTGATGACAAGCTTGCCAGCATTTACGATGCCGCAATGGAATATGAAAAGAGTAACACACCATTAATTGTGTTAGCTGGTAAAGAATACGGTACCGGTTCATCACGCGACTGGGCAGCAAAAGGCTCGCTTTTATTGGGTGTAAAAGCGGTGGTTGCACAAAGTTATGAGCGTATTCACCGCTCTAACCTCATTGGTATGGGTGTACTGCCTTTACAATTTAAAGAGGGTGAGAGCCACGAATCATTAAATTTAACTGGCCAAGAGCAGTTTGATATTGAAGGTTTGTACGACAAAACGAATGAAGTGAGCATTATTGCCACGAATGCTGAGGGCAAAAAAGTCAGCTTTAGCGCCGATGTACGTATAGATACCCCTAAAGAGTGGGACTACTACAAGCACGGCGGTATTCTACAATACGTTTTACGTAACATGCTTGACTAATCATATATTTAAAATAAAAAAGCCTAGCAGTCGCTAGGCTTTTTTATGCGCTAAATAATTAACGAGTATTGCAACTTGGTATTGCTTTTAACTGGTTATAAGCCCTTAGCATAACGAAGGCGCAGTAACTCAGCTCACTAATTACAAACCCCGCACGATTAAAACCCCTCATATTGAGTAAGCTTTAATGCTAAGCGCACAATAAAAATTTAGTACCCACCTATACTTTGCATCTCTTTACTGCGCTGCTCTAATTTTTGCTTTGCCTTTTCAGCATCTTCAAACAGTTTTTGAATAGATTCAGCGTTGTAAACGGTAGGTGTAGGTGGTTGAATACTCTTTTTTGAGGTACTTGCACTGCTACTCAAAATTGAGGTGTCTTCTGCGGCTACAACAGTGACATCGCGGGCATCAAGTTTTACCTCAATACTTTTGCCATCTGCATTAGGCGTATCTGAAAAATGCCATTGGCCGTTTTTATCTTGCCACTTATAAATTTTGCTACCGGGTTTAATTGTCGCCGCATCATTGTTTACACTCTGCGCAATTTTATCGCCCGCTTGTTTTGCGCCTTGCACTGCCTGATTAAGCGTATTGGTAGATAACGCGACCATTTTTTCTTTAATTTTGTGAGATTCAGCACTAATAGATGAACTAGAAAGCCATGTTTGGCCATCTGGCTTTTTTAGGTAAAACAAAGAGATAACAGCAATGATCATGACTGATATTGCCAAGTAGGTGAAGTATTTCATAGCGTTCCTGCTTAAAAATGAATCCTTGAAAGGCAAGTCTAATAAAAAATACTTAATCAGGCAATTTTTTTGCAATAAAAAACGCAACCTAAGTTGCGTTTAAATAGTTGTTTAGCATTCGCTTTTTTTAAATACCATCGCCGTCAATATGCAGTCCGCATTCGCGGTTTAAACCAAAAAAGCGCGTTTCTTCTTCGCTCATACCTGGCTCAAGTTTACGCGTAGTATGCACATCACCCATCGACACATAACCTTGCTCCCATAATGGGTGGTAAGGTAAATCATGCTTGGTAAGGTATTGATATACATCGCGGTTTGACCATTCAATAATCGGGTACACTTTTACCGCACCTCGGCTTATCTCAACAAACTGTTTATCTGCACGGGTCGATGATTGGTCACGGCGCAGGCCACTAAACCAGGTACCGGCACCAATTTCTTTTAATGCGCGGGTCATGGGCTCTACTTTATTAAGCTGATTATATTGCTTAATACCGTCCTCGCCTTGTTCCCATAACTTACCGTATTTAGCTTCTTGCCATGCAGGGCTTAGCTCAGCTTTATACACCTGTAAATTAAGTGATAGGCGCGCTGTCATTTGCTCAATAAACTGATACGTTTCTGGGAATAAATAACCCGTATCGGTTAATACCACAGGAATATCAGGACGCTGAGATGTTACTAAATGCAGCATGACCGCCGCTTGAATACCAAAGCTTGATGATAAAAAGGCTGTATCGGGTAAGTTCTCTAGTGCCCATGCAACACGCTGCTCCGCACTCATAGGTGCAAGTATGCCGTTTGCATCTGCAAGCAATGCCGCTTGGCTTTGCTTATCAAGCTGTAATATGTTTTTAAATTCACTCATGGTCAATTTTAAACCTCACCCACGCTCCGCGTGGGTATTTAATTAAGCGTGAAAATCGGTTACTGATACTTTTACTTCAGCAACAATGCCTTTGCGAATTACAAAGTCACCAAAACATTCACCGTCGTTTCGCTCACTTGCCCACTGGCCAATCAGCTTATCAAACGCGTCTAGGTAAACATCTTCACCTACATTTTCTAGGTACAGTTTAGGAATGCGTGTACCTTCTAAATTACCGCCTAAGTAAACGTTGTATTTACCAGGGCCTTTACCTACTAAACCAGCTTCTGCAAGCATTGCGCGGCCACAACCGTTAGGACAACCTACAACACGCATAATAATGCTGTCATCAGGTATGCCATGCTTAGCAAGTAGTGCTTCGGTTTTTTCAATTAAGCTTGGTAAGTAACGCTCAGCTTCGGCCATAGCAAGCGGACACGTTGGCAATGCTACACACGCCATTGAGTTTTTACGTTGCTCAGTGTCTTTGTCATCAATTAGGCCGTGGTTACGGGCAATTTCTTCAATGACTGCTTTTTGATCGGCAGGCACACCGGCAATAATTAAGTTTTGGTTAGCCGTCATGCGCATATCACCTTGGTGCACTTCTGCAATTTTACGACAACCTGTTTTTAATGGCTTACCTGGGTAGTCTAAAATACGGCCGCTTTGTATAAATAGCGTAAGGTGGTGCTTGCCATCAATGCCTTCTACCCAACCGATACGATCGCCACGGTGAGTAAACTCATAAGGGCGGCTTGGTGCAAAGCTTACACCGGCACGTTTTTCTACTTCGGCTTTAAATACGTCAGACCCAACACGGTCTAGTGTGTATTTAGTTTTTGCATTTTTACGGTTAGAACGGTTACCCCAATCACGCTGCACTGATACAACATGCTCAGCAATTTTTAAGGTGTCTTCTAGGGCAATAAAACCAAAGTCGTCAGCTTTACGCGGATACGTAGCCGTATCACCGTGGGTCATAGCTAGGCCACCACCTACAAGTACGTTAAAGCCAACAAGCTTGCCATCTTCAGCAATAGCAACAAAGTTTAAGTCATTCGCATGCACATCAACTTCGTTGTTAGGCGGAATAGTAACCGTGGTTTTAAACTTACGCGGTAAGTAGTTAGAACCTAAAATTGGCTCTTCTGTGGTTTCTGCTTTTTCGCCATTTAACCAAATTTCAGCGTATGCTTTCGTTTTTGGAAGTAAATGCTCAGAAATTTTTGCAGCCCACTCATATGCTTCTTGATGTAACTCTGACTCAACAGGGTTAGTCGTACATAGTACGTTACGGTTTACATCGCCTGCGGTGGCAATAGAGTCAATGCCAACGCTATTAAGCATTTGGTGCATGCCTTTAATATTTGGCTTTAATACACCATGAAATTGAAACGTTTGACGTGTTGTTAAACGAATACTGCCGTAGCTTGTTTTTTCATCGGCAAATTTATCAATTGCTAGCCATTGCTCAGGCTTGATAATACCGCCAGGCATACGTGCACGTAGCATTACGTTGTGCAGCGGCTCTAGCTTTTGCTTTGCGCGCTCAGGGCGTATATCGCGGTCATCTTGCTGGTACATACCGTGAAAACGTATAAGTTGGAAGTTATCGGCTGTAAAACCACCGGTAATTTCATCTTTTAAGTCTTGCTCTATGGTGCCACGTAAAAAGTTACTTTCTCTTTTCAAACGTTCGTTATCAGAAAGTTTTACGTTTTTATCTTGTTCGCTCATTTTAAATCCTAAATTTGTTACAGTGACGGCTGCTAGCTGTTAATAAAATAAGAAACGTGATTAATACACGTCTTTCTGATAGCGGTTAGCGCTACGTAAGTCTTTTAAATATTGCTCTGCGTCTTCGTAGCTTTTACCGGTGTTTTCGCTGATGATATCAACTAAGGCGTTGTGTACATCTTTTGCCATGCGGTTTGCATCACCACACACATAAAAATGCGCACCTGCTTCTAGCCACTCAAAAATTTCTTTTGAGTTTTTGCGTAGCTTGTCTTGTACGTATACTTTTTCGGCTTGGTCACGGCTAAATGCAACGTCAACTTTGCTTAATAGGCCTGATTTTAAATAACCCTGAATTTCTACTTGATACAAGAAGTCTTGTGTAAAGTGTGGGTTACCGAAAAACAGCCAATTTTTGCCTTGTGCTTCTCGCGAGTCACGCTCTTGTAAAAATGCACGGAATGGCGCAATACCGGTACCTGGGCCAACCATAATAATGGGGGTATTATCATCGCTAGGTAAACGGAAGTTGTCGTTGTGCTCACTAAATACTTTAACTTTACACCCTTCTTCAGCACGGCGTGCTAAATAACCAGAGCAGCCACCTAAATGTTCGCTGCCAAAGGCGTCAAACTCAACTAAACCTACCGTTAAGTGCACTTCCTCTTCAACCTCGCTTTGGCTTGAAGCGATTGAGTATAAGCGCGCTTGTAGTTTACGTAGGCAATCAACTAAGGTTTGTGCGTCTATTTTTGCAGGATTTTGTGCCACTACATCAAAAATTTGACGAGGCTCAATGTACTCACGCATAGCGGCTTTATCTTCTACAAGCTTTAGTAGCTCTGGCGTGCCCGTTGCAACTGCGTATTTTTCTACAAAGCCTGGGTATGACTGAGTAAGCTCTAACTTTTCGATTAATGCATCGCGAATAGGCAATGACTCTTCGCCCACTTTTACAAGTGTGCCTGAATCGATTTGCGTGTGTGTTAGTAACTCATCTACGCGGGCTTCATCATTTAAAAAGTACACGCCTAATGAATCACCAGGTAAGTAGGTGATGTCTGAGCCTTCAAGCGAAATCTCAACATGGCGTACATCTTTAGTAGAATCGCGCCCTGTAATTTTTTGTACGGTAACAAGCTCTGCCGCAAATGGGTTTTGCTTAGTGTATTGGCTTGCTGCCGCTGTTGGCGCGCCAAATGGCATTGATACAACTTGGCCGCCAGCAGCATCTTGCTGCGCTTTTAAATCAGGTTCGAATGCATCAAGTGCACCGGTGATCCAAGTGGCTGCTTCATCATCGTAATCAACATCTAGGTCGGCACGTTGGAAAATAGTTTCTGCGCCAAGTTTGTTTAAACGCTCTTCAAAGTCTTTTGCTGTTTGGCAGAAAAACTCATAGCTAGAGTCGCCTAAACCCAGTACCGCCACTTTAACGCCATCTAACTTAGGTGCTTTTTTGGTAGTTAAAAATTCATACAGTGTTTCAGCATCTTCAGGTGGCTCACCTTCACCGTAGGTAGATACAACAACGGTTAAAAACTTTTCTTTTTTCAGGGCTGTAGGTTTGTAGTCAGACATGCTCACAAGTTTTACAGCTAGACCGCGCGACTCTGCTTGCTCTTTAAGCTTAGTCGCCACACCTTTTGCATTACCTGTTTGCGAACCATACAAAATAGTAAGTGGCGCAGCATCGCTTGCAGCCGCTGTAGGCGCTTGCCCACCAAGAGCCGCAGAATTAGCATTTGCAGCTAAGTAACCACTTACCCACGCTTGCTGAATCGGATTAAGTTCTGCTACTAAGCCTTGCAGCTTTTGTACTTGCTCTTGCGATAGCGGGCTTGCCGCTGCGTTAAGTTGACCTAACAACATGAATTTGTTCCCCATAACCCTGAAAATTACATACAGCCCACATGATGCGCTGTTCAAAATGAGTTTTACCTCACCCAGAGTAACTCTGCTGAGGTTTTATTAGTGTGCAGGATAGCGGGCTATGCGGTGAGAAAAAAAGAATAGAATCTGCTTTGTTATTCCATTTAGTTATTAATTTATATAAAGACCTTCAAAAACAGCTTAAAGGCTTATTATTGCCATTTTATTAATTTTGTATTTAACAAATTTGTAACCTTGTGCAGATAGTGTATGTTATTTACTCAACTATAAAAAATAGGAACAATCATGTCACACGGGACATACAAAAATAAGTTACTTAGCACGGCATTACTGATTGCCGCCACCCCAGCAATGGCCAATGTCGCTAATGGCGGCTTTGAGCAGTGGACAGGCAATACGCCTGACGCGTGGACCACAATTGATAGCGGTATTAATGTATCGCGCTCAACCAGTATCGTAAATAACGCAAGCAGCGCGGCGGCTATTAATGTGACCACCGGCTCGCAAAGCAATACCGACTTATTACAACAAGTCAGTGTGGAGGCTGGCAAAACATATGATTTCTCAGTGGATGTATATCACACTGAAGGAGGCATAAGGGCCCGCCTGTATGTAGATGGCTACCAAGGGTACTCTAACCAAGCGCAAACTAACCAGTGGCAAACAATTAGCCACAGTTATACGCCTAGCAGTAATAAAACCATTAATGTTGGTTTACGTTTTTACGATATGAGCGGCTTTGATGGCAATGAAACCGTTTATGTAGATAATTTTTTGCCTAATACAGACGGCGGCGCTTCAGGCAGCTGTAACGGCCATAGCCTTACTTTAACACTTAATACCGATAACTACGGCAGCGAAACCAGCTGGGTGGTTAACAACAGCCAAGGTAGCAGCGTAGCCAGTGGTAGTGGTTATGCCTCTAACACACAATATAATGAGCAACTCTGTTTAACTGATGGCGCATACACCCTAGTTATAAGTGACAGCTATGGCGACGGTATGTGCTGTAACGTAGGTAATGGTAATTATGCGCTCACTCAGGGCAGCACCACACTTGCCAGTGGCGCAAGTTTTAATAACACAGATAGTACAACTTTTGAATTAGGCGATAGCTCTGGTGGTGATACTGGCGGTGGCACTAACCCAACACCAACAGGTTATTACGTAACAACTCAGGGTTTATCTGGCTATGCATTAAAAACTGAGCTTTATAACATTATCAAAAATCACAGCTCGCAAGGTTACTCGGCTATTTGGAACTTTTACGATTCTTCAGCACGCGATAAATACTTTGAAAACGATAACAGTATTTTAGATATGTATAGCGAAAAGCCAAATGGTAGCGACAGTTATACTTACACCGCGGTGAGCGATCAGTGCGGTACTTATAACAGTGAAGCAGATTGCTATAACCGCGAGCATTCGTTCCCTAAAAGCTGGTTTGGCGGCACAAATGAGCCAATGAATTCAGACGTGCACCACATTTATGCAACCGACGGTTATGTAAACTCAAAACGTAGTAACTACCCATTTGGTGAAGTGGCTAGCGCATCATTTACATCAACAAACGGTAGTAAAGTCGGTTCAGCAGCAAGCTCTATTAATTACTCAGGTACGGTGTTTGAGCCAATTGATGAGTTTAAAGGTGACTTTGCTCGCGCTTATTTTTACATGGCAACCCGCTACGAGAATGTAATAGGCTCGTGGCAAAATAACACAACTGCCAGTAATGCAGTCCTTAATGGTACAAGCAATCAAGTATTCGAAAACTGGGTGGTAGCTATGCTACTTAACTGGCATAACGCCGACCCTGTTAGCCAAATGGAACTTGACCGTAACCAAGCAGCTTATGAGTTTCAAGGTAATCGTAACCCGTATATCGATCACCCTGAATTTGTTGAGATGATTTGGTAATAGCCTGCTTATAACTTTTTAGCCCCAGCATTAACTGGGGCTTTTTAATAACTGTACTTTTTGTTTGGCAATAAGTGACGCTACATACTGCTTTTCTAAATCCCACGGATGACGCTTCCAGCCCTTAAAACCAAAACCGATAATATACACCTGTGCTTGCTGCTTTAAAAAGTGCTCAATGGCTAACATTCCCGAACTGGGTGTTTTAGCTTTAAAAGCAGGTTTGCCAAACGTATTTAAGTGTTTTAATAGTGCTGTTTTATCGTGCTGGGCGATTCGACTCACGTTTGCATGCGGGCTATATTTACGTATTATTTCATCGCCATGGTCAATACAGCCCCTGCGGTTAATTAGCTTATAAAAAGGTTGAGTATATAAGTTAGGTTTTGGGTCAGTGATCATGACATTTTTCAGCTGCGTTATATCTATATCTGGAAACGCTACGCAGAGCATTGCGCCTTGCTTACCTCGCCCTACTAGCCATAAATCAGTACATTTACGGCCTAAGTATGCAGGCATGTTTGCACACATATTAAAGCGCACCACTCTATCAAAGCTGTTTAGGGCTTTACTTACATCCTTTTCGACGGGGCCATTACCTATAATTAACACTGTTTGCTTAGCCATACTACGCTCCTTGTACCTTTATTAGCGCATACTAACGTGCCCGCCACACTTTACCAGCAAACTTATATTAAACTTTTTTTGCAGCCACACACTGTACGGTAAATTAACAGGCGTTACTTTTGATTTAAGGCCTGCTCTGCACGTTCTATTGATTCGTAGCGTTTACCTGTAATTTTTATCAGCCATACTTTATCTGTAAAGGTGCGGCTTAAATACACTGTTTGCCCATTTGGGATTTGCGGCATAAAGGAAGAAATAGATTCCCACTTGCCATCAACCTGCTCTTTTAGCTTCAAGCTAGCGTTAAAGTGCGACCCCTCTGCGTTAGGCTTTACTTCAAGCGCCGTCATTTGCGTATCATCACCAATTTCTATCATTGCACTTTTATTTAATAGCGTGAGTAGCTGAGGTTGATGCGTAGGGCTTAGATTTTTTAAAGCCTGCTCTATTTTACTATCTACGGTAATCTCATTCTGTAATTTATAAATACTGGCCTTAATTGCAAAAACAGGCTCTGCGTAACTGGGGTTTATAAAAAACAGTGAACTGATAAGCACTAACATAGCGCTAGTAAATTTATTCGACATATTATATCTCCTTATTAAAATCGAATTGAGCATACCTTATATTTTGTTAAATTGAATATAAGCTATTAATATTCATAATATTCTTTATATTAATAAGCATGAATATACGCTTTTAGACTATTTATAAATACTAATTTTAGCGATAATAAAACGCTTAACTAATCAAGTAAGAGCAGAGGGTATGCAAGCGTTAGGAATGGAGTTAAAACGCCTTAGAGCAAATAAAAAGTGGACTCAGGCTTATGCAGCGCGTGAAATTGGAATTCAACAGTCGTACCTTTCAAAGCTTGAAAATGGACAGTTTATCCCCTCAACTGAGGTAATTGAAAAGCTTAAACTTTGCTATGGCGAAGGCTGTATTGATAAATGCCTACCTATAAGCTCAGCGATACATAAGCCCTCAAACATCACTTTAATTATGAGCTTGGCTTTATTTATATGTGGGCTGATAGCGTGGTTATGTGCAACATATGAAATTTTTTATCCACAAACCTACTTTACCTATCAAGCAAAGCTAGGTGACTTTTTAGCATTTAACGTCACTCAGCAATACCAAGGCGAACGCTTTATTGAGGGGGATGTGACCTATCAAATTGTAGGAGAAAGGCAAGTCAGTCGAATCGAGAACCGCTTCCTAGTGGTAGGCTCTGCCGTGTGCATATTAATATCTATTGTTGCAGCTTTACTCTCGCAAAGGCATAGGTTTGGTAAATTATAGGCTGTTATTTAGTTGTTCTTGGCAATTACTCCAGTATTACTCTACCTCAAACATCTATACAGTCGTACATCAGAAATTTTTATCTGTCGCTATAAATGCCTCATAACTTAACACGATTGGTATTATTTTCGATTAGTATTAGGACTATTACGTATTCGTGGCGTGCTTTTTTCTCAAGTGTTCTAGTCTCAACCCAAGCTACGGCGCTTCACACCACTGCGAGCAGCTGAGGACTGAAAGCTTCAAACTTACAGCTTTTTTTAAACGCAAACAAAAAGCCCCGGCTAATGCCAGGGCTTTTTTTACAAAACTTACTTAATTTAAAAATTAAGCTTGTTTTGGACTAGAAACAACGTCTACTAAAGTCCAAGATTTATTCTTAGAAATTGGTGCGCATTCACGGATAGTAACTACGTCACCCGCTTTTGCTGTGTTGTTTTCGTCATGTACGTGTAGCTTAGTAGTACGTTTGATGAATTTCCCATAGATTGGGTGCTTCACGTAACGTGCGATAGCAACAGTGAAAGATTTTTCCATCTTGTCGCTTACTACACGGCCTTGAAGAGTACGAATTTTATCGCTCATTATTGACCTGCCTTCTGGTTAATAATTGTTTTTACACGCGCGATATCGCGACGTACTGTTCTTAGCGTGTGTGTCTGAGCTAACTGACCAGTGCTTGCTTGCATGCGCAGGTTAAACTGCTCACGAAGAAGTCCTAGAAGTTCAGCATTTAGCTCTTCTACGCTTTTGTCTTTTAGTTCGCTTGCTTTCATCACATTACCGTCCGAGTTACGAAAGTTGTTTTGAATGGCAGTTTACGAGCTGCAAGGTCAAACGCTTCACGAGCAAGCTCTTCAGAAACACCTTCCATTTCGTAAAGTACTTTACCAGGCTGAATTTCAGCAACCCAATATTCAACAGAACCTTTACCTTTACCCATACGAACTTCAAGAGGCTTTTCTGTGATCGGCTTGTCAGGGAAGACACGGATCCAGATTTTACCTTGACGTTTCACGTGACGCGTCATAGCACGACGAGCTGCTTCGATTTGACGAGCAGTCATGCGGCCACGACCAGTAGCTTTCAAACCGAAAGTACCGAAGCTTACTTTGTTACCGTTTTGCGCTAAACCGCGGTTGCGGCCTTTGTGCATTTTACGGAATTTTGTACGTTTTGGCTGTAACATTACTCGCTACCTCTACTTAGCACTTTTCTTGGCTTTCTTTGGTGCGCGTTTAGCTGGCTTCTCTTGCTCTTGTACTAGTGGTAAACCACCAATAACTTCGCCTTTGAAAATCCAAACTTTAACACCAATGATACCATAAGTGGTTAAGGCTTCAGAAGTTGCGTAGTCGATATCAGCACGAAGAGTATGTAGAGGTACACGACCTTCACGATACCATTCTGAACGTGCGATTTCTGCGCCGCCAAGACGACCGCTAACTTCAACTTTGATCCCTTTAGAACCGATGCGCATTGCATTTTGTACCGAACGCTTCATAGCGCGACGGAACATAACACGACGCTCTAGCTGAGAGGCAATGCCGTCTGCTACTAGTTGTGCATCTAACTCTGGTTTACGTACTTCAGAAATATTAATCTGAGCAGGTACACCTGCGATCTTAGTTACCGCTTGACGTAGCTTTTCAACGTCTTCGCCTTTTTTACCGATAACAACACCCGGACGAGCCGTGTGAATTGTTACGCGGATCGATTTTGCTGGACGCTCAATAACGATTTTAGACACAGAAGCCGCTTTTAATTCCTTTGTAAGGAAAGTACGTACTTTGTGATCGCCAAAAAGCTGATCAGAGAAATCTTTAGAACTCGCGTACCAGGTAGAAACCCAAGGTTTAGATATACCTAGGCGAATACCAGTAGGATGAACTTTTTGTCCCATTACTTATACTCCTAGCTATCTGAAACCACAACAGTGATGTGGCTTGTACGCTTAAGGATGCGGTCTGCGCGTCCTTTAGCACGTGGCATAATACGTTTCATTGTAGGACCATCGTCCACAAAAATCGTAGTTACACGAAGCTCATCAATGTCAGCACCTTCGTTATGCTCTGCGTTAGCAATAGCAGACTCAAGTACTTTTTTAACTAATACAGCCGCTTTTTTCGGGCTGTACGCCAGGATTTCTAGAGCGCGATCGACAGGTAGTCCGCGGATCTGATCTGCAACTAGACGAGCTTTTTGCGCCGAACCAGAGGCGAATTTATGTTTAGCTAATGCTTGCATTTATCATTCCCCTCTTAGCGTTTCTTCGCTTTCTTATCCGCGGCATGGCCACGGTAAGTGCGAGTTGGTGCAAATTCACCTAGTTTGTGACCGATCATTTCGTCAGAAACGAAAACTGGTACATGCTGGCGACCATTATGGACAGCAATGGTCAATCCGATCATGTTAGGTATGATCATTGAACGACGGCTCCAAGTTTTAATTGGCTTCTTTTCACCGCTTTCCAAAGCTTTCTCTACCTTCTTCAGCAAGTGTAGGTCTATAAAAGGACCCTTCTTGAGAGAGCGTGGCATGGCTATTCCTCAATATTACTTAGTACGACGACGTACTATAAATTTATCCGTACGCTTGTTCTTACGCGTCTTAGCACCTTTAGTAGGCTTACCCCATGGAGACACAGGATGACGACCACCAGATGTACGACCTTCACCACCACCGTGTGGGTGATCAACCGGGTTCATGGCAACACCACGAACTGTCGGACGAATACCACGCCAGCGATTTGCACCTGCTTTACCAAGTGAACGAAGCATATGCTCAGCATTGCCTACTTCACCTAGCGTTGCACGACAATCAGATTGTACTTTACGTACTTCGCCAGAACGAAGACGTAATGTTACGTATTGACCATCACGCGCAAGGATTTGAACGTATGCACCAGCAGAACGTGCGATTTGAGCACCTTTACCTGGTTTTAATTCTACGTTGTGAACAGTCGAACCTACAGGCATGTTACGCATAGGTAATGCATTACCAGGCTTGATTGGTGCATCAACACCAGACTGGATTGCATCGCCAGCTTTTAAGCCTTTAGGTGCGATAATGTAACGACGCTCACCGTCTGCATATAATACAAGAGCGATGTTTGCGCTACGGTTTGGATCATATTCCAAACGCTCAACAGTGGCTGGAATGCCATCTTTAGTACGTTTAAAATCGATTAAACGGTAATGATGCTTATGACCACCACCGATATGACGAACCGTAATACGACCATTGTTATTACGACCACCTGATTTAGAGTTTTTCTCTAATAGTGGTGCGTAAGGTTTACCCTTATGTAAATCTGGGTTAACCACTTTAACTAGGTGACGACGACCCGCAGAAGTTGGTTTACACTTTTGAAGTGCCATAATTCTAACTCCCCTTATTACTCGGCGCCGCCGACAAAGTCTAGCTCGCTACCTTCTTTAAGAGTAACGTAAGCTTTCTTCCAGTCGCTACGACGACCGAAACGCATGCCAGTACGTTTTGTTTTACCCTTAACGTTAAGTGTGCGAACACCCGTTACTTCTACTTCAAAAAGCTTCTCAACTGCTGCTTTAATTTCAGCTTTAGTTGCGTCATTTGTTACTTTAAAAACAATAGTATTGTTTTCTTCAGCAGCAATTGTGCTTTTTTCAGAGATATGTGGAGCAAGGATCACTTTTAAAAGACGTTCTTCACGGATCATGCTAGCGCCTCCTCAAGTTGCTTAACAGCAGCAGCTGTAATAAGTACCTTGTCGAAAGCAATTAAGCTTACAGGATCGATACCAGCTACATCACGCGTGTCAACCTTGTACAGGTTACGTGCCGATAAGAAAAGATTTTCATCTACTTCTTCAGTCACGATAAGAACATCTTTAAGCTCAAGTTCTTTAAGCTTAGAAACTAGTTCTTTAGTCTTTGGTGCTTCAAGACCAAAGCTTTCAACAACGATTAAACGCTCTTGACGAACTAATTCAGATAAGATGCTTTTGATCGCACCGCGGTACATTTTACGGTTTACTTTTTGGCTGTGGTCTTGTGGTTTAGCTGCGAAGCTAACGCCACCTGAACGCCAAATTGGACTACGGATTGTACCAGCACGTGCACGGCCAGTACCTTTTTGAGCCCATGGTTTTTTACCACCACCGCTTACTTCAGAACGTGTCTTCTGAGCACGAGTACCTTGACGAGCACCTGCTGCGTATGCAACAACTACTTGGTGTACTAATGCTTCGTTAAACTCACGTCCAAAAGTAGCTTCAGAAACTTCAAGAGCGCCAGAAGCGTCTTTAATTGCTAATTCCATCACTAAATCTCCAGGACTTATGCTTTAACAGCTGGTTTAACGATAACGTCACCGCCGATAGCGCCAGGTACTGCACCTTTAACTAAAAGCAAGTTACGCTCAGCGTCAACGCGAACTAGTTCTAAGTTTTGAGTCGTTACACGCTCAGCACCCATATGACCGGCCATTTTCTTACCTTTAAACACCTTACCAGGTGATTGGTTTTGACCGATTGAACCAGGAGCACGGTGAGATAGAGAGTTACCGTGAGTAGCGTCTTGCATGCTGAAATTCCAGCGCTTAACACCACCTTGGAAACCTTTACCTTTAGAAGTACCGGTTACGTCAACTTTGTTGATTTCGTTGAATAATTCAACAGTAAGCTCAGCGCCTACTTCAAAATCGCCTTCACCACCATTTAGGCGGAATTCCCACAGACCGCGACCCGCTTCAACACCAGCTTTAGCGAAATGACCCGCTGCTGCTTTGTTTACACGGCTTGCTTTTTTAGTGCCTGCGGTTACTTGAAGCGCGTTATAACCGTCTGTTGCGTCAGATTTGATCTGAGCAATGCGGTTAGGAGTCGCTTCGATAACTGTCACAGGGATAGATACACCATCTTCAGTGAAGATACGTGTCATACCCACTTTACGACCGACTAGACCTAATGCCATTTTCCTATAACCTCTCTAATCTTTCGATTAACCCAGGCTGATTTGAACATCAACACCAGCAGCAAGATCTAAACGCATTAATGCGTCAACAGTCTTGTCAGTTGGTTCTACGATGTCGATCAGACGTTTATGGGTGCGGATCTCGTACTGATCACGCGCATCTTTGTTTACGTGCGGTGAAGTTAGTACAGTAAAACGTTCAAAGCGTGTAGGTAGTGGGATTGGACCACGTACTTGTGCGCCTGTGCGTTTCGCAGTTTCCACGATTTCCGCCGTTGATTGGTCAATCAAACGGTGGTCAAAAGCTTTTAGGCGAATACGAATGCGTTGATTTGACATTCTTAAACCTCAATATAAAGAGCATTTAAAGAGCATAAAAAAACGACCGAAACAATCTTAATAATTAAGATGCCGGTTGTTGATTTATATCTACGATGAGTTCCAAATCGGAACTCCTGTTTATTAGCTTGAAATCCAAGCTTAATTTATCCCTTCAAGTTCCAGAGGAATCTTGAAAGCCTGCGTATTATAGTGATATTGGTGATAAATGCAACAACTAATTGCAAATTAATTACGGGTGTAAGGCTGCCCAAATAACCGCCACAGGTTATTTATAGCTATAATTGAACTGCTCAGCGCCAAATTAGTCTTATGTTTATAATTTAACCGATTACGCAAATTACAGGATTTTATAGATATTATGGTATCCTATGCGCTAATTTTGCTTTTAATACTCTCAATATGGTGAGTCGATGCGTTTATTAAATTATTGTTTGAATTTTCTTACTAGCTGCGTAAGCCGTGTTTTGGTAAAAAGTAAGGTCCTTCCCCAAAGCCCAATAGAACAATATGACCTTAATCCTGAACACCCTACTTTTTATATAGTACGTTTAAATTCGCGTTTCGATTTAGCTGCGCTTACTAATGTATGTAAAAAGCATGGTTTGCCTAACCCATGCGAATATCAAACGTTAGGAAACCAAGAGCTGGCACGCTTTATTGGTATTAAAAATCCGCCACCTTTATTTGGCGATACCGCTAAACCGACCGCCGCTTTATCACAGGGTAAGCAAATAGTTGAGCATTTATTAAATAGCGGGCAAAAGAATGTACAAGTGGTGCCGGTAACTATTTTATGGGGGCGCGACCCAGGTAAAGAAAAGCCAGGTATTCGTACCTTAATTACCCACTCTCTTACGCCTAGTTGGTTTAGAAAATTTTTCGTTGTGCTTTTTTCTGGGCGCGATAACTTTATTCGCTTTAGCCAGCCACTCGATTTATCACTTATCGTGAACGAAAAAGCCGACGTAAATGAGCTACCACAAAAACTATTACGAGTTGCTCGGGTGCACTTTAAACGCCAAAAACTGGCCGCTACGGGCCCTAAAATGCCCTCGCGCGAGCAATTATTTAACTCACTTTTGGCTTCGCCGACAATAAAAAAAGCAATTCAAGATGAAGCAAAGTCAAAAGGAATAAGCCAAACAGAAGCCCGCCAAAACGCGTTAAAACTACTAGATGAAATTGCCGCTAATTACTCTGAGGCAATGATACGTGTAGGCGACAGAATTTTAACCTGGCTGTGGACTAAGCTTTATAACGGTATAGATATAAAATACACCGAGCAGATTCATGAGCTAACAAATAAAGGCCACGAGATAATCTATATGCCGTGTCATCGCAGCCACATGGATTACTTGTTACTTACCTATGCTATATACCATCAAGGTTTGGTGCCGCCGCATATTGCCGCGGGCATTAATCTTAACTTTTTCCCTGCCGGTGGTATTTTTCGCCGCTCAGGGGCGTTTTTTATCCGCCGCTCGTTTGCCGGTAATAAACTTTACTCAGCCGTATTTAAAGAGTATTTAAGCCAGCTATTTATTAAAGGTTACTCAGTTAAGTTTTACACTGAAGGCGGGCGCAGCCGTACAGGCCGATTACTACCGCCAAAAACCGGTATGCTCGCCATGACATTGCAAGCAATGCTACGCGGCATAGACCGCCCGGTTTCTATTGTGCCGGTATACATTGGCTATGAACATGTAATGGAAATCAATACCTACTTAAAAGAGCTTGCCGGTAAAGATAAAAAAGGCGAGTCCATTTTTGGTATTTTTAAAGCCATTAAAAACCTTAAAAATTACGGCCGTGGTTACTTAAATTTTGGCGACCCTATTTCTATAAACCAATACTTAAACGACAACCAACCTGATTGGCGCGATGCAATACACCCTACCGATGTGCAAAAGCCGCAATGGCTAGGCCCTCAAGTAGCCGCATTGGCCGACCAAGTAATGGTAAAAATTAATAATGCCGCAGCACTTAACGCTGTGAATTTACTGGCTATGATTTTGCTAGTTAACGACAAGCACGCGTTAAGTAAGCCTAAGCTATTAGCGCAACTAGATTTTTACTTACGCCTACAACGCGATGCAAGCTATAGCGATAAAGTCACGGCCCCCGATGAAACACCAGAGCAACTATTAACACACGCCATTAAGCTTAATAAGTTTGATGTTATTAGCGATGAATTTGGCGAAATTATTGCAATTAACGATAAAGAAAAAACCCTGTTTAACTATTATCGTAATAATATTTTGCACTTATTTGCTGTGCCAAGCCTTATTGCTTTGCACTTATTTAAGCAACACAGTAGTACAGTTGAGCAATGCCAAAAGCTTGTTTCGGCTTTTTACCCTCTGTTTGCAAAAGAATGGTATTTACAGCCGCTAGATGAAAACTACATAAGCCGTATTTTGGCTAACTTTAGCGATCAAAACTTAATTGAGCTTGATGGCGATACCATTCATGTTACTAACACGAATGATTCGTTAGCCAAGCTTGAAATGCTAGGAAGGTCGCTTAGCTTTACGTTACAACGTTATGCTATTGTTGTGGGCTTTATTCAAACCAGTAACGGAATTGAAAAAGCCGAACTAGAGCGTGAAAGCCAAGTACTGGCAAACCGTTTAGGCACCTTACATGGCATTAAAACCCCAGAGTTTTTTGATAAAAAAGTACTGGTAAGCTTTATTGATAATTTACGCGGTGAGCTGCTAATTACTGAAGGTGAAAATGGTATTCACGGTAGTACACAACTGTGTGAAATATACATGTACTTAAAAACCTTATTACCTGCGCGTATATGGCAATCGGTTAGCGACATAGTGCAAGATCAATGTAATTAGCGAGTTGCTGTAATTTAAGCTCTAATTAAACACCATTAAAAAAGCCCCAACATTTAACATGTTGAGGCTTTTTTGTACGTTTAGTTATTAAACAGCGACGCTACATAGAGGCGCTTATCTCTTGGCAAAACCTTTAGCGAAAGCACTGCTAATTTGCGCTTAACAGCCAGTCTATTGCTAGTAAACCTAATCAAATTAACGCTGGCGCATCACCCCTTCTTGAATCGTTGATGCGACTAAATTACCTTGGCGGTCAAAAAACTGGCCTCTTACCAAGCCTCGCCCAGAACTAGCACTTGGGCTGTCTATGGTATATAAAATCCAATCGTCCATTCTAAATGGGCGGTGGAACCACATAGCATGGTCAATCGTTGCCACTTGCATATTTGGCTGCATAAACGATACGCCATGAGGCTGTAATGCCGTAGGTAAAAACTCAAAGTCAGAGGCATACGCTAATAAGTAATTATGAATGCGTTGATCGTCGGGCATATCGCCATTGGCTTTAATCCAAATGTGCTTTACGGGCTCAATAACCTCTGGCTTAAATGGGTTATGAAAAGTAACCGGACGCATTTCAATGGGCATTTCGCGTATAAACTTATTACGGATCACCTCGGGTATGTGGTGGGCGTTTTCTTGATAAAACTCAAGCGACGAGCGAAGCTCCTCTGGTGGCGGTACATTAGGCATGGTTGCTTGATGCGATAAGCCTTCTTCTTCACCCTGAAACGACGCAGTCATATAAAAAATAGGTTTACCGTATTGAATAGCGCTTACTCGGCGGGTGCTAAAGCTTTTACCATCGCGGATGGTTTCTACGTCGTAAACAATCGGTTTTGCGGCGTCGCCGGGGCGTAAAAAGTAAGAGTGTAATGAATGAACAACACGTCCTTTTGGTAGCGTTTCTTTTGCAGCAGACAACGCCTGCCCCATTACTTGACCACCAAATACCGCTCTAAACCCTAAATCTTGGCTTTGCCCACGATATAAACCTTGTTCAATTTCTTCAAGTGACAATAACGATAATAAATCATCTAATACTTGGCTCATTTGCTGTTCTCTCAATCCCCAGATAAGCTAATGATACTATACAATGCAGCTATGTAAATCTAACTAAATGAGTAACGCTATGAATTATTGGCTATTTAAAACTGAGCCCGATGCTTTTTCGATTGATGATTTAAAAACAGCGCCGCAACAAACCACCCTATGGGAAGGCGTGCGTAATTATCAGGCACGTAACTTTATGCGTGACGATATAAAATTAGGTGACTTAGTATTTATTTACCACTCGAGCTGCAAACAAGTGGGCGTTGTGGGTATAGCCACTGTCACTAAAGAAGCCTACCCCGACCCAACCCAGTTTGATTTAAATAGTGACTATTACGATGCGAAAGCCACTAGTGATAAACCGCGCTGGTTTGTAGTTGAAGTAACCTATAAAAGCCATTTAAACAAACGCGTAAGCTTAAAAGACATTAAAGCAAACGAGGCTATTACCGAATTAGCCCTTAAAAAAGCAGGCCGCCTTTCGGTAATGCCAGTCACTCAAAACGACTGGGAGCAAATAATAGCCATGAGCAATTAAGCTCAGTAAGTAAATATCAAGCTGTATTAGTAGCTAACCATTAACGGGCTAAAGCTTGGCTATGTTTGACCTCATTTGGCCGTGTTTGATACGATCCCCCGCGAGTTATAATTGGGGGATTAATGAAACTACTGTATTGGTTAGATGAATGGTTAACGCTTTGCCGTGATGAACAACAAACTAAGCTGCCTATGTGTGGCGGCGACCTACTCGGCGATGTGTATGTAAAATACGAATTTGTTGATTTAAATAAGCCCCTGCTTTTTACTTTTTCCCCCGCGGGCACAAACGTCCAAGAACACGACCTAACCGATGACTTTGCCCCTTGGGGCTATCACTTAGCGCAAAAACAAAATGTTAATGTTATTTCGTTCCAACATTTAGGCAAAAGCAATTGGTTTAGAAGCCGTAATTTAATCTTCTTTTTGGAGCAGCTATCAAGCTTACTTACACCGTTTAAGTGCCGCTTAGGCTATGGCCTTAGTCGCGGTGGTTTTGCTGTTGGCGCGTTTGCAAAATTACTTAAATTAGATCAGGTTTTATTTTTTCATCCTGTTAGCACCAAAAACACCGAAACAGTTCCGTGGGATACCCGCTCCAGCACAGAGCTTGCGCAGCAATTTGATTGGCAAAGTGAGTATAACGACCTCGATTTAGGCCATGCTAAGGGGTATATAATTTATGACCCCACCAATAAAATAGACCGCCTACATGCTAAGCGGTACCCACAACTGACTCATTTAAGAGTGTTTGGCATGGGCCACGGTACCCACGCAAGCTACCTCACTAAGTTTGGCTTTTACAAACAGGTGGCTGTTGACTTTATACGCCACCAGCAGATTGATATAGCGCAGTTTCGTTTGCAAACCAAAACTTTGCGCTTAAAAGAAGAGTATTATCAAAGCCTAAATAAGGCAAATGCGAGTTCGCCTCATCGCTTGGCATTATTAAGTACAGCACATCAAATTTTAGCAGATGAAAAAGAAGTGCATGTGCAAGAACATCAGGCCAAAATAGATATTCAGCCGTTAATAGATGTCGCACTTAAACATCAAGATGAACACCCAAATGATGCTATTCAGTTATTAGAAGTTGCCCAACAAATAGTGCCAGATGATCCGCTGGTTGAGCACAAGCTCAAGCAGCTAGAATAGACCTATGACGGTTTATTCTTCTTTCTTTTTTTGTGACCATGCTTGGGCACAATCGTAAAATACATAAAAAGCCCCAACCACGAAAAAATAATTACGCCTAATAACCAGCCGTTTTTTTCGTGGCCTTGGGTGCGCTTACTATTAACCACTATCACCACGGGTAATATATAAGCGCTTAAAATAATTATTAAAAATACTACTTCATTCATTATTTAACCTAAGCCTTGGTTATTTGGCCAAGCTTTGCCAATCTACTTCATTTGTTAGCACACGTTCAAGGGCAATGTAGTGCAGGATATCGCCCGCATTTACCTTGTAATCAAGTGGCGGATTTAAATCCATATTTTGTGCACTTAAGTTATGCGCCACCCCTAACAAAATAGCATTATAGTCATGCTTAAAATGATGAAATAAAGTGCCAAACTCCATCTCTTCGCATTCACTTGGAATAGCTAGGCTAAACTGCGTGTCGCCGTGCAATGTAGATAATAGCTCTTCTTGTACTCGACTCGAGCCTGGGTCTTGCATTGAGCGTACTAAAATCTCAGCCGACTTAGCGCTACTACACTCTACATTTTGGCAATGCTCAAGCAACATATCGACCTTGGTTTCATCTAAAAAGTGCGCGCTAATATGGCACTCATCTTTAACTAAACGGCTAATACGCAGTGCCGTTGTAAATGTTTGGTCGTCATCTTGCCCATCAATAATAACTTTGTCGGCACGGTTAATAGCTACGCGCTCAAGCTCTTCTAAATCGGTAAAACTTGTTAGGCGGGCAAAGTCGACATTTTCGTTAGTTAAAAATGGGTGATCCATTTGCTCAGTCACCGCCAACAAAATACGGCGGTCGGTACGTTTGGTATCGGCAAGGATATAATCAATCATTTTTTTTGTTCGGGTATCGTGCCAACCAAAAATAATAATGTGGTTGTTACTGTGAGCAAAGTTTTTATCACCAGTCATAGCGCGCCTAATTAAGTAAGTCACTGTTTGCCCTGTTTTTCCTAACAGAACGCCAAATAAAGCTAATCCAAACGGAATTTGTATTAAAGCCACTACCCAACGCCCCAGCTCGCTGGTTGGGCTAAAATCGCCGTAACCCACTGTTGAGGTAGTTACTGTGTAATAGTAAAAAAAGGTCGTAAACGAGGTAAGCGCTTGCTCATTTGCAATAAATAGCAGCCCCCAAGTCACTAACATATGAGCAAGTATTGCAAGCACCACGGCTTGCCAGCTCAGCTGATCGATATGAGCACGAACAAGTAGCGCTAGCCTCTTAAATATTACCGGCATGATACAAAATCTTTGTTAGTAAATTATCTATAAACAGTACGTTACTGTAAGCCATGCTTTTAAGCAACGTTTAAGCCTTTAAGTAAGGCCTGTTACCCTTTTAGGATTAAATTTTGTTCAACCTATAAGATACTCAGGCCCTAAAATATAAGACTAAATGCGGGTTTGCTAATGTGCTAAGAGCATGATTAATTATAATAAGACTAAAAAACACACAGACACATTATGCTTAATAAAATTGCCATACCGTTTACCAAATTAGTAGAGCGCTACTTACCCGACCCTTTTATATTTGTCATATTGCTGAGCTTAATTACTTTACTCTCTGCCAGTATTTTTACCCCCGCAACACATATTGAAGTTATTAACGCATGGGGGAGTGGTTTTTGGAACCTGCTTAGCTTTGCCATGCAAATGCTGTTAGTGCTGATTACCGGCTATATGCTGGCTAGTACACCACCTATAAATAAACTACTAGAAAAATTAGCTAAACTTGCTAACACTGCGCCAAAAGCGATTTTTTTAGTCACGCTTATTTCGCTATTAGCCAGCTGGCTTAATTGGGGGTTTGGCTTAGTTATTGGGGCTTTATTTGCCAAAGCAATTGCAAGGCAAACACAGGTCGATTACCGCCTATTAGTTGCCAGTGCTTATTCTGGCTTTGTGGTGTGGCATGGCGGCTTAGCAGGCTCAATTCCGCTTACGATTGCTACCGAAGGGCACTTTTCACAAAATAGCATTGGCATAATTAGTACCGAGCAAACCCTGTTTGCTGGTTTTAACATAGCCATACTTATTGGCTTATTTATTATTATGCCGTTGGTTAACCGCTACATGCTACCCAGTGATAAAAACAGCGTATATGTAGACCCAGCACTTATTAAAGAGCCCCCGCCCGCACATGAAAAAATTACTCGCCCTGCTCAGCATTTAGAACACACAAAGCTGCTTGGCATTTCGATTGGTTTACTTGGCCTTTGCTATTTGGCGTATTACTTTATAGTTGCAGGCGGTAGCCTAAACCTAAACAGCATTATTGCTGTGTTTTTGTTTTTAGCCATTACCTTGCACCAAACACCCCATAACTTGCTTAATAGCTTGCAACAAGCAATTCCCAGCGGCGCAGGTATTGTCATTCAATTTCCGTTTTACGCAGGTATTATGGCTGTGATGGTCGACAGCGGTTTAGCGCAGCAAATATCGCGTGGTTTTATAGCTGTTGCTGATGCCGATAGCTTGCCATTTTTTAGCTTTATAAGTGCAGGGCTTGTTAATATGTTTGTACCTTCTGGTGGCGGCCAATGGGCAGTACAAGCACCTATTGTTATACCCGCAGCGCAAGAGCTGGGCGCCGATATATCACGTGTTGCTATGGCTGTTGCGTGGGGCGATGCGTGGACCAATTTAATTCAACCCTTTTGGGCTTTACCGGTATTAGCCATTGCAGGGTTAAAAGCAAAAGACATTATGGGGTTTTGTGTAGTGCAGTTATTTGTAACGGGGGTATTTATATCGCTAGTGCTGAGCTTTTACTAACCCTTAATAACGCGCAGTATTTAGGTATACTGCGCGTATAGCGATTAGCTTGATAAAATCGTCATCGGCAGGCTCAATATTGGGTTTTCTGAATCTGCAAAGTGCATCATCACTGCCACATGGCCTGCAACTACAATAGCGTACATAGCGGCTGAAAAACCTTGGCCGTATTTATCAAGCGGCAATAAATGCGAGTAATGTCGACCGCGCCATTCAAATACGATTTCCAGTGCGCCAACAAACAAAAAGAACACCAGCAACATTAAGCCAAATGTGTAGCTCAGCCATAAGCCAAATAACACACCGAGTAAACACACACTTAAACCGACCCAAGATCGCATTGAAAAACTGATACTTTTTAACACATGTCCGCCATCAAGCGGTAAAATAGGCAAAAGGTTAAACAAATTCAATAAGGCACTGAGTACTGCAACGCCGGCAAATATGTCCATTTCGGTGGCGTAATATAAAACCACACCCAGCACAGAGGTAAACAAACCAAACGCTGGCCCCATAAGGGATATAACTACATCTTGCCAGCGCGTTGTTATTTTATCGTCACTTACAGCCAATCCACCTACAAAGGGGATAAGGTAAATACCCTTGGTCTTTATGCCAAAGTATTTCATGGCTCTAACGTGTCCGTATTCATGTACCACTAAACAGGCAATTAGCATTAGTGCAAATTCAATACTAAATAACCAGGCATAGCCGGCAACCGATGCACCTGCCAGCGCCACCTTAATTACTTTTGCACTTTTAAATAATTTAAAGCCCAGTGCCGCTAGCCCTAAAAAGCCTTTTTTGGGCTGGCTATTTACCGGCGCAGGTAAAGCTAGTTCAGTAGCAAACACACCATCAACAAATAACGATAAAGACTGCTCATGAACATGTGAGCTATCAATCCCTATTTGCTTATTATCTAAAGTAAATTCGGCGTAATGCTCTTTGGGTGTTGCAAAGCTTATGGCCTGTTGATTATGAAATATTTGTACTATTTTATGCCCAGACACCATTAGCGTTAATGGTTGCTCTGCAAGCATGAGATCGATTTTTATCATGACTAAAACCAGTTAAAACAATGGCGCTAGTATACCGATGAATTTAAAAAACACGAATTGCCTTAAACCATAAGCGCAAAAGCACTTAGAAGATAAAAAAATAATATAAAACTAAGCTGACAAAAGGCTGATCAGGCGCTATTTTTACAGTACTAATATATTAAGCAGTTACAAGGATAGAGCATGTCGATTTCGGTACCCAATATTTTAGTTGTGGATGACTCAAAGGCGATTTTAATTGTTATGGAGGCCATTTTAAATGAGCTAGGAGTCTCGAATAAAGTTACAAAATGCCTGAGTGCTCAGCAAGCGCTAACTCACGTAACCGACGATATAAACTTTTACGATATTGTATTTACAGACTTAAACATGCCTGAAATGGATGGTATGGAGTTTATAAGAAAACTAGGCGAGCTTAATTTTACAGGCGCAGTAGTTATAATTTCGGAGATGGATCATAAGGTTATTAACCTAGCTGCCAATTTAGCGCGCCATAGCAATATTCATTTAGTCGCAAATTTAGCTAAACCCGTGCAACTTAGCCAAGTAAAAACCGTTTTACAAAAAGCAAAACACTTAGCAGTACATACCGACCTTTCTCATGCCTCTATTTCAGAAAAAGCATTGCATGAGGCAATCAATTTAAACGAGATAATCCCTTACTATCAGCCAAAAATAAATTCTCAAACCAGTGAAATAGAAAGTATTGAGGTGCTAGCGCGCATCGTTAAAACGCACACTGGCGAAATCATCTCGCCCAATCGGTTTATTTCGTTATCGGAGCAATCGGGGTTAATTAATCAAATTACCTTTAGCTTATTTGAGCAAGCCACCAGCGACTTAAAAGCTATACGTACAAACATTGCTGCGCATCTAAAACTGGCTTTTAACCTATCTCCCACGCAACTAGATGATTTAAGCTGCCCCAACAAGCTGATGCTTATACTGCAGCTCAATGAGCTATCACCTAGTGATATAATTTTAGAGATTACCGAGCAACATGCGCTGTCTAGCCTTTCTCAGCTAGAAACCTTAAACAGATTAAGAATGCATGGCTTTGGCATATCATTGGATGACTTTGGTGTAGGTTTTACCAACATGAATCAGATTAAGCGCCTGCCTTTTACTGAAATAAAAATTGACCGTACACTTATTAGTAATATTGAAACAGATCAGTTTTCGCAAGTGGTGGTCAGCTCACTGGTTGATATTGCCAGCCAAGAGCAACTAGCCCTTGTTGCCGAAGGCGTAGAGCGCGCCGAAGAATCACTCTACTTAAAAAACTACCGCACTAATTTAGCCATGCAAGGATTTTTGTTTACCTGCCCTAAAGCCAAAGACGATTTTATAGAGTGGGCACTAAACTGGGTAAATACGGCGGGGGGCACAATTAAACGCTAACCTTCAACCCCGTCGTAATTATTTATTATCTCGGGGCGTGTCGTCATCTTCACTAACTATGTGCTCGCTGCTTGCTAAACGCTGGCGCCAGCGCTGCTTGGCAACCATGCGCATATTGGTCGATTGGTCGCGCTCATCAACAATTTCAAGCCCCATAAGGGCTTCTATCATATCCTCTAGGGTTACAATGCCTTGAACATCACCGTATTCATCAACAATTAAACATATGTGAGTACGCTGTTTAAGCAAGGTTTGTAGTAGCGATGACACATTATGCCCTTCGGGTACCGTATGAATAGGCTTAACTAATTTGCTAATTTTATAATCGGTACCTAAGCGGTGATAAGCCAACATAATGTCGTTTTTATGCACAAAGCCAATTATGTCATCGGCGTCTTTATCAAATACTAACACGCGCGAAAATGAAGACGAGCCGTGCTCGCTCATGTACTGATCGACCGTTAACCCTTTATGCACTTTATACAGCACAGTACGCGGCGTCATTAAGTCGGTTAATTTAGCATGCCTAAAATGTAAAAGGTTGCGGATTATTTCTGACTCATCGGCATGGATTGCCCCTGTTTCGGTGCCTATATCTGCCATGGCTTCTATTTCTTGGCGAATATAAAAAGCCTCATCGTGCTTGGCCCCCATTAAATTAGTAAGCTTTTGAGCAAGCCACACAAATGGTTTTAGCGACATCACTAAAAAGCGTAAAGAATAGGTCACGCTAGGGGTTAAGGCACGCCAATAATTGGCCCCTAAGGTTTTTGGAATAATCTCTGAAAGTACCAATACTAAGAGTGTCATTATGGCAGAGGCAATTCCTACTGCCGCATCTGAAAAAACCACAGCGGCTTGCGCACCCACACCTGCAGCACCGGCGGTATGGGCCACTGTGTTAAGCGTTAGTATTGCAGCAAGCGGTTGATCTACATTATTTTTTAGTTTTTCGAGCTGCTTTGCAAGTTCAGGCTGTTTTTTGCGTAATAGCGCCACATAGCTGGGCGAAATACTTAACAGTACAGCTTCCATTACAGAGCATAAAAAAGAAATAACGATGGCAGCAACCATGTACACAATCAGTAAAGTCACTTTTTCTCCGATGAGTTGAACATATGGGCATGGTAACAATACATGCTATATTTGGCCAAATAACTATCAATAATAGGCACAAATATGAGAATTAGCTCACCTTGGACCACAAAAAATAAATTACTAAAACAAGCAGCTACCTTTTTTGCTCTTGGCAGCTTGAGTTTGACAGCAATAGCAGCCCCGCTTGATAAATCAAATATCGAGTTTATTGGCCCTTTAGGCGAAAACATGCAAGTTAAGCCATTTCAAACACCACACGGCCAAGTCATTATTAATAACTTATTAGAGCAGTTGCAACGTAATACGCAAAGTGTGTCTGTATTTGGTAAAAAGCATAGCTGGCAGCCGTTTAATAAAGTAAACGCACTTACTTTAGGTGGCCTACAAGCGCTTAAGTTCAATATTGAAACAACCCGCTATAGCCAAGGCACATTAACTATAAAAGGGATAGAGAACGCTCAGTTGTTTATTGATGCCAAGCTTCAAAAAGGCGATAACCACACATACTCTTTATCGTTAACTAATGGCTCTCATAGTGTGATTGTAGTGGCGCAACAAGTGGCTAACTGGAACAACGTTTCTCTCGATTTTGAACCCAAAGCCGACACTGACAACATTACAATTAACACCTCTACAACTAAGCGACTTTCGGCCGAGCAACTTTTTGATGCACCCACCATTAGTGGACTTTCTTTAGCGCCCGATGCTAAGCAATACGTTACCAGCACGCGCAGCTATTCAAATAAAACAGCTAACCAAGCAAACGTGGTAACTGAGCTTAAAAATAGCCAAAATCAAACCTTGTATCGTTTTGAAGGCCAGCAACCAAGCAATATGGTATGGAGCCCCAATAATCAATTTTTAGTTTATATGCTAGGGAGTGAGCTAAAACAGCTAAACCGTAAAAACCTCAGCATTAAAACATTGGCCAGAGAGCTTGAAGGCGCAAGTAACTTTAATTTTTATAATAATAACAGCCTTATTTTTAGCTGGTCTAAAACCCCCGAAGACAACAACAGCTTAACTAAGCACTACAAAGGTCTTCAAGATAGATGGTCATATGCACGCAACGTAAGTCAGCTCTATATGTTAGACACCCACAGCGGTTTAACCAAAGCGCTTAGCCAAGGCCCTATTTCGCATAGCTTTGAAGATGCAAACACTAATCGTGGCAAAGTATTAATGAGCCGCCAAGTTATGGTTATGCAAGCCACCACCCACCCAGAAACTGAACTGGTGGAACTTGACTTACAATCGAATAAAATAACGTCTTTTGGTAAATTTAAAACCTTTAACCATGCAAAGTACGCCAACAAAGATGTGTACGTTGTTGCTGGCCCAGATTTTAAAAATGGCGCAGGCCGTACCCTTCCAAAAGGGATGTTAGCTAATAATTACGACGGCCAATTGTACTTACTTAGCGATAACGGTAAGAATGTAAAAGCGCTTAGTAAGCAGTTTGACCCCGCTATAGGTGAATTACATGTGCTTGATAATGGCGATGCGCTTATAAAAGTAACAGAGCAAGATACCCAACCTTTGTATTTATATGACTTGAGCAAACAGCGCTTTAAAAAACTTAATACGGGTTTAGATATCGTTGAGCAATTTAGCTACTCGCACGAGAGAAACCCGCAAGTGCTACTAAGCGGTACCACAGCATCTACCCCTCAGCAGCTTAAACGCTTAAATATAAGTAAAAATAAAACAGACCTAATCTGGGACTCTAAGCCGCTTGCCTACGCTAATACACAAATACCGACTCTGGAAGAGTTTAACTTTACAAATAAAGACGGCGTAGAAATTACAGGGCGTGTGTACTTACCTACTAACCTAGATAAAACTAAAAAACACCCTGCACTTGTCTATTACTACGGTGGCACCTCACCGGTTACCCGTGGTTTTACAGGGCGCTACCCATTTAACTTGTGGGCAGCAAATGGCTATGTTGTTTATGTATTGCAGCCAACAGGGGCAACTGGCTTTGGGCAAACATTTTCTGCTCAGCACGTTAACGCCTGGGGCGATTATACCGCTAGCGATATAATGCAAGGTACGCAGGCCTTTTTAAAAAAATACGATTTTGTTGATAGCAAAAAAGTGGGTAATTTAGGCGCCTCATACGGAGGCTTCATGACCATGCTACTTGCCACCAAAACAGACATGTTTAGTGCATCTATTGCGCATGCGGGTATATCAAACTTAACCTCGTATTGGGGCGAAGGTTGGTGGGGGTATTTATACTCAGGCGAAGCATCAAAAAATAGCTTTCCGTGGAATAACGCTTCACTTTATAGCGATCACAGCCCTGTATTTCATGCCGATAAAGTAACGACCCCTTTACTACTGTTACACGGCGATAGCGATACCAATGTACCTGTTGGCGAAAGCTTAACCATGTATACCGCCTTAAAGCTTTTAAATAAAGACGTAGAACTTATTGAATATAAAGGCGCCGACCATCAAATTTTTGCTCGTGATAAACGCTTTGATTGGTGGAACACCATGCTTGCTTATTTTGATAAACAACTAAAAGGCGAACCACAGTGGTGGGACGCAATGTATTCAGATAAGTAACACAGCGCTCAGCACATTTTTAGCTAAATGTGCTGAGCTTACTCACATAAACAGCAACCTTAGGTAAGCCGCCTTTTATATCTGAAACATAAAGTTACCGAAAAGTTACACCGCCCTCTTCTCAGCATTTAACGATTGGTGCTACCATACAGAGCTATAAATATACAAAAATAAGTCCTATGGCAATTAACGTTTTATTGGTTGAAGACGACGAGCTACTCGTTAAGCGCATCCAAAATCACTTTACAGACACCGAATTTTCGATAGAAATAGACCCCACAGGTGCCGATGCCCTAAACATAGTTAGGCAACGCGTAAACCTGCGCAGCGCTATTTCTCTTGCCATTATTGATATTGTATTACCCAAGCGTGATGGGTTGCAGCTTGCCAAAGAGCTCAACACTTTGACCGATATTGGCGTGATTGTTTTATCTAGCCGCGATTCTCAAGCCGATCGTATTGCAGGGCTTGCACAAGGTGCTGATGACTATATTTGTAAGCCTGTTGATTTATTAGAACTGGAGCTGCGCATGCGCGCACTTTATAAACGTATTGCAATTAATCAAGACGATGATGAAAGCGAAGAGTTTATAGAATACGCCGACTTTAAGCTCCACCCCGATAACCGCACATTAATTACCTCATCAGGTATTGAATCGCGCTTAACCGAAGCCGAGCACAAAGTGCTAATTTGTTTAATTAGCAACGCAGGCAAAGCAACCTCACGAGAAAAAATATCAGAAGAAATAGGCCAACCAGATTGGAGCCCAAATGACCGTACTGTGGATGTTTTAATTGGCCGTTTGCGTAAAAAACTATACGATGAAAAAGACCAAAAACGCATTGTAACCGTGCGCGGCAAAGGTTACATGCTTTCAATTTAGCGCATTAAAATTTTAAACGCAGAAAAACGCAGCAAGCACCGAGCTTAGCACCTTAAAATAATTAAGCATTGTTGCGGTTCGGTATTATTTCCAGTAGCGTTTAGTTTATTTAGTTAACTGCGCTAGTAACCGCTCAAAAGCACGATAATTTAGCGCCTCTTTTAGCTCTTCTAAACTAATTTGCTCTGCACCTTTTAAATCACTAATAGTACGCGCCACTTTAATAACCCTATGGTAAGAGCGCGGCGATAACGACAGCTTTTCGCTAGCGCGCGCTAAAAACTGCAATTCAGCAGGGGCTAAAGTGCAATGTATATTCATTTCTTTATTATTTAATCGTGCATTAACCTTACCTTGTCGCTTTAGCTGTGCACTGTAGGCTGCCTCTACTCGGGCTCTTACTTGGGCGCTGGTTTCTTCAGGCTCGGTACTTTGTAGCTCAACACTTGTTAGTCGCGGCAGCTCTATTTGTAAATCGATACGGTCGATAAACGGGCCTGATACGCGCGATAAATAGCGCATCACTTGGTCAGGTGTTGCTCGCTTATCATTATGGCACCCGGTAGGGCTTGGGTTTAGTGCGGCTATAAGCTGAAACTGCGCCGGAAACTCCATTTGCCTTGCTGCCCGCGAAATAACCACCGAGCCGGTTTCCATGGGTTCACGCAGCGAATCAAGTACCTTACGTTCAAATTCCGGAAGCTCGTCCAAAAATAGCACCCCGTTATGCGCAAGTGAAATTTCACCCGGTTTAGGGTTTGAAGAGCCACCAACTAAAGCGACTGCCGAGCAAGTGTGGTGTGGGTTTCGAAAAGGCCGTTGGCGCCAATTATTTAAATCAATTGATTGGCCAATAATAGAATACAGTGCAGCCGTTGATATTGCCTCATCGTCTGACATGGTTGGCATTATCGTCGCCATACGCTGCGCTAGCATAGATTTACCCGTACCAGGTGGACCTAAAAAAAGTAGGTTATGGCCTCCAGCGGCGGCTATTTCTAGCACTCGCTTAGCACCGGGTTGGCCTTTAACATCACTTAAATCGAGTAAAAAGTCGGGAGACTGGGCGCAATCTGGGTATTCAATATTTAAAGGTAGTGGCTGCTGATTTAATAAATCCCCCCATACTTCTTGTAACGAGTTAACCGCTTTACGCTTAACGCCGTTCACCAAACTTGCGAGGCTATCGTTGGTAAAAGGTAAAAAGCAGCAACGGTTTTGCTCTTTTGCAGCAAGTACAGAAGGCAAAATGGCATTAACTCCCCGCACTTCACCATTAAGGGCAAGCTCACCGTAAAATTCATATTTATGTATATCTGGACACACTACCTGCCCCGAGGCCACTAAAATACCTACGGCAATGGCTAAGTCAAAACGCCCGCCATCTTTAGGTAAATCGGCAGGAGCTAAATTTACGGTAATACGTTGATCAGGGAAACCAAATTGAGAGTTTTCTAGGGCGCTACGCACCCTGTCTTTTGATTCTTTAACTGAGGCCTCTGGCAGCCCAACAATATTAAATGCCGGTAAACCATTACCTAGGTGTACTTCTACAATAACTTCGGGGGCGTTTATACCCACTTGGGCACGAGAATAGATGCGAGCTAGCGACATTCCTTATCCTAATTAATGGTTTAATTAATTAGTTTAGTCAGAATATTTAAAAACGTGTACTGTGATTTGCCATTTAATAGCCGCAATACGAAGCAATAAGGTGGTTAGCATTGCCATTACCATGGCAAGTTCGGTCGCGAACGCAAAGTGAATTCCCAGCGTGTAAACTACACCGCCAGCAATACAGGTAATAGCATATAACTCGCCTTTTAGCAGCATAGGAATTTCGCGAGCAAGCACATCACGGAGCATGCCCCCAAAGCAACCGGTAATTACACCCATAATAATCGCGGTCATATTTGGCATGCCGGCTAGTAAGGCTTTTTGGGTGCCCATTACCGCAAAAAATGCTAAACCAAATGCATCGGCAATTTGTAATGTGTAGTGCGGAATCGACTTTTGCTTGTTAATAAGCCGCGTGGTAATAAATACCGCGGCTAAAATAGCATAAAAAAAACTTTGATCGTGTAACCAAAATACCGGAACATCTAATATGAGATCGCGAACCGTACCGCCCCCAATCGCTGTTACCGCTGCTAATACTACAACCCCAAAACCATCCATTTTCTTTTCGTGTGCGACCAAAGTACCTGTAACAGCAAACACAGCAATACCGATTAAATCAAACCAGTGATAAAGTTCAGTCATGTGGAACAACCCAAAATTATTTGTGCCGTTTTAACACAAACTATACAAAGTTTTAAGTAATAACGTATTTTTAGAGAAGTTTATAATATTTATAGGTATTGCTTGGGGGTATAAATCTAAGAGTGCTTTATAGGGAAAGAAATATAAATTTTAGGCATAAAAAAACACGCCTTAAGCGTGTTGTTTCATTTTATGTATTTCAGTGGTTGCGGGAGCCAGAGCTTATGAAAGGTGAACCGACGACCTTTGCTGGCTTATACAGAGCTGAGACCGACGAGCTATCCGTTTCACTGAATTTCAGGCATAAAAAAACACGCTTTAAGCGTGTCGTTTCATTTTATGTATTTCAGTGGTTGCGGGAGCCGGATTTGAACCGACGACCCTTCGGGTTATGAGCCCGACGAGCTACCAGGCTGCTCCATCCCGCGCCTGAAATATGTATACTTATTTAGCGTTGCTTACATTACAACGTGGCTGCCAACTCCCTAAAGGAAATTGGTTGCGGGAGCCGAATTTAAAACGACTACCTTTGCTGGCTAATGAAGAGCTGAGACCGACAAGCTTTTCTTTAACTAACATTTTACAGTAACCTCAAACCCCTAAAGGAAATTGGTTGCGGGAGCCGGATTTGAACCGACGACCTTCGGGTTATGAGCCCGACGAGCTACCAGGCTGCTCCATCCCGCGCCTGTAATTTCTTTGAAATAGTTTCGTGTTAATAACGAGCCTGTTTCGAAGAGAGCGCTATAATATAGGAATAAACTTATATTGCAAGGCTTTAACTAGTTAATTGTGTTCAACCGAACAAAAAGCAATCAACAAGCACTATAAATAGCTATCTCTGATGTGGGCTTATCATTTTTTGAAACTCCCAATCTGGGTGTCCCATTACAATAAAGTCAGGATTTTCAGTGCTCTCACGCTGGTTATAAGTAAGCGGATTAAATTCTGCATCGGTTATACACCCGCCCGCTTCTTCTACAATAACTTGTGACGCGCCGGTATCCCACTCGCCTGTAGGGCCAATTCGTAAAAAGCAGTCGGCTTTACCCTCGGCAACTATACATGCTTTTAGCGAGCACGAGCCTACTGCAATAGTGGCAAACTGCGTATTTAAATACTGACTGACCGCTTCAATTTTTTGTCTACGGCTTACTGCCAACGTTAGGTTATCGGGTGTTGCTACCGACATTTTTGTGTCGCTACCATTTTCTCGTTTAAATGCCCCCTGATTAGCAGTAGCAAAGTAAGTGATCCCTTTTGCTGGCCAATGAATCACACCTAAAACGGGGTGATTATTTTCAATAAGTGCAATATTAACGGCAAAGTCACCACTTTCTAAAATAAACTCGCCAGTGCCATCCATCGGATCTAATAACCAATAGCGTTGCCAGTTCTTTCTTTGGGCAAGTGCCGGAATAGGCGTTTCTTCCGACATGATAGGGATGTCGGGCGCAAGCGCTTTTAAACCAGCAACAAGCACATCGTTAGACGCTAAGTCTGCTTTTGTAACAGGCGTAGAGTCTGATTTTTCTTGCTGGCCAATATCGTCTTTTTTATAAATAGCCATAATGGCATCGCCTGCACTTTGTGCAAGTTCAATACACGGCTCTAGTAATTTATTCATTTGCAGCTCCAGACGCTAAATACTTATTTAATAATAGCAAAGCGGCAACACTGCGAGCTTCGGTAAAATCGTCTTGCTCTAATAATGACTGCCAATCTGTTAATGGCCACTTAACAACCACTAAAGGTTCGGGCTCATCACCTTCTAATGCTTGCGGATATAGTTGCTTAGCAAATAAAATATGCATGGTCGCGTTAAAGTAACTTGGCGCCATTGATACTACTTTTAGCGGCTCAAAAAATTCAGCACCAAAACCCACTTCTTCTTTAAGCTCTCTGTTTGCAGCTTGCTGTGGTGTTTCGCCAGGGTCTATCAAGCCTTTAGGAAAGCCTAATTGGTAGTCGTTTGTGCCCGCGCAATATTCACGTACCAGTAGCATTTCGTTATCTGCAGTTATTGGTACAATCATTACAGCCCCGCGACCACCGCCACGTATGCGCTCATACTGGCGCTCTTCGTCATTAGAAAACTTAAGCTCTAACGATTCAACAGTAAATAAACGGCTTTTAGCAACTACATTGTTACTAATAATTTGAGGCGGAGTTGGGTGCTTTTTCTGTGTCATTGGCGTTATTTTGCTATCATGGCAGTTGTGCTTAATCATAAACTTTTCACAAGGAAAAGCCCATGCTAAATTGGTCAAAAATCGATACCGTTTTACTCGATATGGACGGAACATTACTCGATTTACATTTCGATAGTCACTTTTGGCTTAACGTTGTACCAGAGCAACTTGCGCTCATTCGCAATATTACCCTTGATGAAGCAAAAGCCGATATGCACAAACGCTATCAAGCGGTAAGTGGTCAAATACAGTGGTATTGCTTAGATTATTGGCAAGAGCAACTCAATTTACCAATAATTGAATTAAAACGCCAAACCCAGCACTTAATAAAAGTACGCGAAGATGTGCCCCACTTTTTAACAGAGTTAAAAAAAGCAGGTAAAGAGCTAATTCTTTTAACTAACGCCCACCCAGAAAACGTCATGCTTAAATTTGAACATACCGCGATAGATAATTATTTAGATGGCGTGGTGTCTACTCATCAATACGGAGTGAGTAAAGAGCAGCAAAGTTTATGGCATCAAGTACAAAAAGACTTAGGGTTTAATAAGCAGCGCACTTTGTTTGTTGATGATAGTGTGCCAGTTTTAAATGCTGCCCGAGAATACGGCATTGAACATTTACTTGCGGTGGCCAACCCAGATAGCCAGCAACCACATAATGTAATAGCCGATTACTTAAACGTAACCGACTACAGAAACATAATCTAGCAGCTAGATTATTGTTGCGGGTAACGCGCCACTAGGCCTTGATATACTAACTTTGCAAAGTCGGCATGTTCGGTATCAAGGCTTTTAACGACTTCGACTAAATGCTCGTTATCTTCTTGGCCATTCCATACTTTGATGTAGCTGCCATCTTTGTAGCCATGATCTTGGCGGAAAAAGTTTAACGTGTTTTTACCTACGTAACCGCGGTATAAATCGTCAATATCCATCCCTATTTGCGCCATACACCCTGCAAACGCGGCCGCGTTAAAGGTTTTATTTGCAACTGCTGAAGCTGCTAATATTTCAAGAGTTTGTTTAAAGTCATCTGCGGCCTGTGGTGCGCTAAGTTCTTGTTCTAGCTGCTTAGCTAACTCTTCGTAAGAGGTTGTTCCGTCAATTCTTAACGACAAACCAAAATGAAATATATCAACCAATTCTAGAATGACTTGCTCGGTGTCTGGGGTTTGTTTTTTCCACCACTTCCAACCGTAATGATCTAGCATTTCTGCACACTCTACCCAAATGGCTCTGTACCACTCAAAGCCTTGGCTAAACCATTGATCATGAACTTTAGTGTTCATGGCATTTTGCATTTCTAGCATTACTACTAGCTTATTTAAGTTGGCTGACATATCGTTTCCACTTGAGCTTTTAAATTACGCTTATGATACAGGCAAATAATAAAAAGTGCATTTTTGATCTATTATAAACAGCACATAAAAACAGGGCAGGAAATAATGATGAGTAAAGTGTTACTGCACACCTTGGCGACTATTGTAATGGCTGCTTTTTTAGTAACGAATGCGCAAGCAAGTACAGAAGGAATTGCTGCAGCCCCCGAGCAAGTATCACCATTATTACCGGGCTTAAGCGTGCCTAATATAACGCTCAAAGATCAACATGGTAATAATGTAGAGTTACAAAAGCGCTTTGCTGAAAAAACAACGGTGCTTATTATTTACCGCGGTGGTTGGTGTCCTTACTGCTCAAAGCAACTGGCTAATATACAAAAAATTGAGCAGCAACTCGCTAATTTAAACGCGCAAATTATTGCAGTATCGCCAGATAGCCCAGAAAAACTAGCCCAAAGTAAAATAAGCTCGCCAAATTATTTACTGCTTTCAGATGATAGCCTAACCCTAGCAAAAGCCTTAGGTTTAGCTTATTTTTTAGATGATAAAACAGCCGCTATCTATCGCAATAAGCGCGGTGTTAACTTTGTTGATGCCCAAGGCAAGGTAAACGTTGCCTTACCCGTACCGGCTGTATTTGTAATTGATAAAAACGGCGTTGTGTATTTTCAATACGCAAACCCTAATTACAAAGTACGTTTAACAGAGGAGCTATTATTAGCTGGCGTTAAATCAATAGAAAATCAATAATCTGTAGTTATACCAATCGACTTAAATATTTAACCATTCTAGGGTGCTAAATAGAGCGCTATAAATGCCTAATAACTTAACACAATTGATATTACAAAAAAGGCCAACTAGATTGGCCTTTTAAACATTTAACGCGAGCCACTAAACTCAGCCCACGACTCTATTAAATCTATAAAATCTTCAAAGCCACAACCACTCACTAGGCCATTTTCTTCAAGCATTAAGTCATCATCTTGATAGGCGACTAAATCTTCGCTGTCTTGGTGTAGAGCATGGGCTTCAAATAAGGCTTCGTCTTTAGAGAGTATTAAGTCTATCTCTTGGCCTTTTAACGTTATTGGCTCGTAACTTGTTTTTACCGAGCTAATAAGTGCTTGTACCATCGCGACTTTTTCTTTGCCAATTTCTTCGTTTAACCAGCGGCCAATTAGGGCATGCTCGCTGCTTATTTTAATGCGCAGCCCACTAATAGGGTCACGTATAAATTGATATTCCATAATTTTTACTTTTAAAACGCTAATGCACTAATTATACCCATAAATAGCCTTAAACACCGACCCTAAAACGCAAAATAGCGCCAATGGGCGCTATTAAATAGGTGACATAAAAGCTAACTTCGCGATCTAAAACGTGCAGCATCTATAATCGACCATAAATAAATAATAGGCACGAGTACGAAGCCTACTAATACATAAATAAGTGCGTAACTAATTATAATAGCTAGCGCAAAAAAGATAGCGGCTAAAATTCGCCCTTGTACCAATTGCCCTAAACCAGGAAAAAATATATTACACAACGCTGCAATAACATTACCGCCAGAACCTTGATCAGCCATACTCACCTCTGTAGTTAATTAATTTTAAGTTTTAGTTATTTACTTACTATCACACTTTATGCCAATTTATTAAAGCTTAAAAATCAAATAGTTAAATTACTACTAAATAACTGCTTTAGTATTTTTTACTAAATATAGGTCAATTTGATTATTTTTATTATTAATTATCGTTACTTAAGAGTACAAAAAAGCGACTAAGCGATTAGTTTTACAAGTATTTTTAGAATAGCTGTTCATAAAAACAGTATTTTATTTAGCCTAACAAAAACACCTGTTATACTGCCCTCATTATTGACTGAAAAGGCGTAACGATGGACGTTTCTGAATTACTCGATGGCTTAAATGACAAACAACGCGATGCCGTTGCAGCCCCACTACAAAACATGCTGGTATTAGCAGGTGCTGGTTCGGGTAAAACACGTGTTTTAGTTCATCGTATCGCGTGGTTAATGCAGGTTGAGCAAGCCTCTGCTTATAGTATTTTTGCGGTTACCTTTACTAATAAAGCCGCTAAAGAAATGCGCACCCGTGTTGAAGAAACCCTAAAAGCCCCTGTCGGTGGCATGTGGATTGGTACATTCCATGGTTTATCACACCGTATTTTGCGCGCTCATCACCGTGAAGCAAACCTGCCAGAAGCCTTTCAAATTTTAGACTCTGACGATCAACTTAGAATGATCAAGCGCTTATTAAAATCAATGAATATTGATGACAAAAAATGGCCCGCCAAACAATTTGGCTGGTACATCAGCGCTAAAAAAGATGAAGCCCTGCGCCCTAAAGATATTCAAGCCTACGATATAAACGAGCAAATGATGCTACGTGTATATGCCGCCTATCAAGAGGCGTGTGACCGTGCAGGTTTAGTCGATTTTGCAGAAATACTGCTACGTAGCTACGAAGTACTTAAAAATAACCCTACGCTACTTCGCCATTACCAGCAGCGCTTTGCCCACATGCTGGTAGACGAGTTCCAAGATACCAATACCATTCAATACGCATGGTTAAAGCTACTTGCTGGTGATACACAAAGCATTATGATTGTAGGCGACGATGACCAGAGTATTTACGGTTGGCGTGGCGCTAAAATAGAAAACATTAAACGCTTTTTAACTGATTTTGACGCCGAAACTATTCGTCTTGAGCAAAACTACCGCTCAACCGCGACCATTCTAAAAGCATCTAATGCGCTAATTAAAAATAATTCCGAGCGCATGGGTAAAAGCCTTTGGACCGATGGTAACGAAGGCGAGCCTATATCAATTTATGCCGCCTTTAACGAGCTAGACGAAGCCCGTTTTGTAAGCAGCAAGCTACGCAGCTGGTTAAATGCTGGTAATGCGTTGCAAGACGCCGCTATTTTATACCGTAGTAACGCGCAATCTCGTGTACTCGAGGAAGCCATGCTGCAAGAAGGCTTAAAATACCGTATTTACGGTGGTATGCGATTCTTCGAACGTCAAGAAATTAAAGATGCGCTATCGTACTTACGATTGGTAGGAAACCGCCAAGACGATGCCGCATTTGAGCGTGTAATTAACACCCCTGCGCGCGGTATTGGCGATAAAACACTTAGCCATATACGCGACTGTGCGCGTGCTGAGTCGCTGCCTCTTTGGTACGCAGCTAAAGCAATTGTTGAACAACAACATTTATCGGGTCGTGCGGCAAGCGCTGTTACAAAATTTGTAGAGTTGGTAGAGCACATAGAAGATAAAATTAGCGACCTTACACTGCAAGAGCAAGCCAAATACGCTATTCAAACGTCTGGTTTAATGGCCATGTATCAAGCTGAAAAAGGCGAAAAAGGCCGAGCTCGCGTAGAAAACTTAGAAGAGCTTATTAGTGCCTGCGATCAGTATGAACTCCCCGAAGAAGAAGAGTTTAGCTCACCACTACAAGGCTTTTTAGCCTACACCTCACTTGAATCTGGTGAAGGCCAAGCCGATGAACACGAAGACGCTGTGCAAATGATGACTCTTCACTCTGCTAAGGGCTTAGAGTTTCCACTTGTGTTTATGGTGGGCGTTGAAGAAGGCATGTTCCCATCGCAGCAAAGTAATGAAGAGTCAGGGCGCTTAGAAGAAGAACGCCGCCTTTGTTACGTGGGTATGACCCGTGCCATGGACAAACTTTACATAAGCCATGCCGAAAGCCGTCGTTTATACGGCCAAGAAAAGTACCATAGCCCGTCGCGGTTTTTACGCGAAATACCCGAAGATTGCGTAGAAGAAATTCGTATTAAAACACAGGTATCACGACCGCCTGCTGCAGGACGTTTTAGCGCATCAGTAAGCCATGCTGTATTTGAAGAAAGTGGTTTTAACTTAGGCCAACGTGTACTGCACGCTAAATTTGGTATTGGCACTGTGCTTAATTACGAAGGCAGCGGCGCGCAATCGCGTGTACAGGTTAACTTTGACGACCTTGGCAGCAAATGGCTAGTAACCGCATATGCACGACTTCAAGCTGTATAAGCACTGTGTTGAGCAATTAACGCAGCAACTAACTGGCGCAAAGCATCGCCAGTTAGTGCTAATTACAGGCCAGCCTACGTGGTGCTATGAGCTATTAAGCGCGTTAACCCGTTCGGATGATGTAAAGCTACTTTCAAGCAGCCTTGCCAATGCAAGTTGGCCTGAGCATACTCATCAACTACTTGGGCAAGAGTTTCCTCACGCCGTTTATGATGGCTTTAGTGGCATTTACCCCGATAAACTCGCTGCATTAGCCGGCACCGTGAAAGCCGGCGGGCTTTTATTTTTATTACTGCCTGATTTACAACGTTTAGCCTCATGGCAAGACCCTGCGCTGCAAAGCGTGCAGTCTTATGGGTGTAGTAATCAGCAAAGCTATTTTAATTTACGTTTTTCTCGCCTTTTACAAACCCTACCTGCCATACACTTTGATGAACACACTGTCTTTAAACAGCCGCCGCTCAAAAGCAATGTAACAAATAAAATTGAGTATCAGGCGCAGCAACAGTGCGTTGAGCAAATAATTAAGGTGGCCACAGGGCGTGCGAACAGACCTTTAATTATTAATGCCGACAGAGGGCGAGGAAAATCAGCCGCGCTAGGTCTTGCAGCCGCAGCATTACATGATAAAAAAATCATTGTATGCGCAACACAATTTAGAGCCACCCATAGCTGTTTTAAGCATTTAGCTAAAACCTTACAGGTGGAATACAAGGCTCAGCAAAAACATTTAGCTAATTTACAATACATGGCGCCCGATGCACTGCTTAATCAGTTGCCGCAATGTGATTTATTACTGGTCGATGAAGCCGCAGCAATCCCTGTACCCCTACTATTAGCCATGTTAAAGCACTACCCGCGTATAGTATTTGCAAGCACCTTGGTAGGTTACGAGGGTAATGGCCGAGGCTATACCATTCGCTTTACGCAACATATTAAAGCTAATTACAAAGCGGCAAAAATTGTAAACTTAGAAGAGCCTTTACGTTTTGCCAAGGGCGACCCTCTTGAGCAACATGTACGCACACTCTTTGCTTTAGATGCACAATATAACGAATACCCACCCGCTTTAAATAACATTGAGCATATTGAGGTCACTCAACAGCAACTCGTTGACAATGAGCCTTTACTGCAGCAAATAGTTGCGTTGCTAGCACTTGCCCATTACCAGAGCAGTGTTAACGATTTACGCCAATTACTTGATGCCCCAGCACAAAGGCTGTTTATTAGTAGATGCGACATGCATGTTGTGGGTGTGTGTTTAATAGCAGTTGAAGGCGGTATGGATGCAGAGCTAGCTAAGCAAGTAATCAGTGGTGAGCGCCGCCCACAAGGGCATTTAATGGCACAATCGCTCGCGCAATTAAGCGCACAGCCAAGCGATTTAACAAAACAAAGCGCACGCGTTATTCGTATAGCTGTTGCACCTAACCTGCACCAACAAGGCGTAGGTAAAGCATTGCTAGCGCATTGCCAGCATCAGCTAACACCCACCTGTAGTTATATAGGTGCAAGTTTTGGGGCTACAGCAGGGCTTTTACGTTTTTGGCAATCTCAGGGCTTTAGTGCTGTAAAGCTAGGTTATCAGCGAGATAAAAGCACGGGTGAGCACTCAGCCCTCGTTATTAAAGCATTAAACACATCCACGCAGGGCTTATATACCTTAGCTCAGCAATTTAAAAGTGATTTATTTTATGGTTTATTAACGCACTTTAGCCAACTCGACAGTGAGTTAGTCAGTGAGCTAATAAGTAAATTTATCGATGAATCTAGCGTGCCCAGCCCACCTATAAACACTGCAATTAGTACAATAAATCGCTTTAATACCGCGCCAAAACTATGGTATTTATTTAACCACTCCCCATCCAGCCTAATGGCAACTAAAAGTGAAGATCGCCACTTGCTGATACAAATGGTATTACAAAACCACAGTAATGAGCAGCTAATCAAGCAACATTGCTTAAGTGGAAAAAAAGCCTTAGAGCAACAATTTAAACTCGCAGTTAAGTCACTAATTAAAAAACCACACAACCTTTAAGCTATTTATCTATTTTGTTCTATCCTTAAAGCATTACAAGGCAATTAAAGATAAAGGTATGGAATTCATAAACTTTCAAGTGGGCTGTAAAACCATTTCACTTAAAATTCTCGATATTTTACTCACCGAGCGGTTTGATAATAACCTCACTACATTGCCAAATAACAATAAGAGCTTTATTGGTGTAAAAGACTACATGGAAACCCCCACGCCGGTGTTCGACCTAGGTGTTATTTTAAATGGCAGCTCTACAGAGCAAAGTAATAAAAAAGCACTTAATGAGCTAAGAACCTGGCAAGCCTCGCTTAATGATTGGTTTAGCCAATTTGAAAAAAGCATCGCGCAACAGAGCCACGTAATAACAAACGATAAAACTCAGCTGCACAACATCGCCGTATTTTATAAAGAGTTTAAAACTGACAACAGTGACCTAAAATCTATCATAGAAAAACTTGATGAGCCTTTTCAAGCGCTAGTAACAGCTACAGATCGTGCAGTTAGTACTCATAACGAGCAAGACTATAAACAAGCCAGTAAATATTTAGCGAGTATAAAGCGCAACAGCTTTATGCAATTACAACGACTGTTTGATGCGGCAAAAGAGCAAATAACACTCGATTATAAACCTATTATTGTTTTTACTACTAAAGATGGGCTCAACCCGCATATCGGATTACTAGTAGATAAAGTAGAGGACAATATAGATTATAAAAAAGAAGACATTAAGCCACTCGATAAATTAACCGAAGTAGGCTTTGATATAGACCCGCAAACCAGAGGCATGATGCGAGGGCTAATAAAGTTAGCCGAAAAACACAGTGTTTTAATAGACCCTAGCGCAATATTTAGACCTGATCATTTAGCACAACAGGAAGACGAAGAAACACAAGCGTATGGTTTATTCTAAAAATAAAAAAGCCGAGAAGGCTCTCGGCTAATTAGCTTATAGCAACACGTTATACAGTAGCTATAATATCTTCAACAGGTAAACGCGCTTTAGGTTTGCCAAAGTTCCAATCTTCTTCTTCAACTGGGTAACCCATTGCAAGTGCCACTTCACAAATATGACCATCAAGCTCTTCGCTAAACTTCTCACCGATTAACTCTGGATCAACACCTTCCATAGGCGTAGATGCAATATTTAAACGCGCCAGTGTATGCATAATGTTACCCAGCGCTAGGTAAACTTGTGCTTTAGTCCAGCTGCCATTGTAGCCATTTTCATCCGTATTCATTTCAGCAAAAGCGTAGGCACCCATAAAGCTTTCACGCATTTGCGCTGGTAAGTGACCAGAGCTCACTTCAACATCCACGCGTTTAACAAACTTCTCTTTAGTAAACTTAGGATCGTAAGCTAATAAAAGAGTATGCGATGCTTCTTTAGCGTGTAATTGATTAAACTGGTGCTTGTTAGCAAATGTATCGTGCAAACGCTGCTTAGCTTCATCACTTTCTACCAATACAAACTTCCAAGGTTGAGAGTTGATTGAAGAAGCAGACAAGCGAATAGCTTCTTTAATTACGTCAAGATCCGCCGATGAAATACGTTTGCTCGTATCGTATTTTTTAGCCGTGTAACGGTTATGTAAGTCTTTAATAATTTGATGAGACATGCTCTTCTCCCCCTTTGGTAAGGTATGTAAATACAAGATGGGGCAAGTTTATAGGGTTTGCTATCAATTGATAATTAGCAAAATACTTAAAAGACTTTCTAAAAAAATTTGATAATAGTTCAAGCCCATACCCTTTGGGATAACAGTGTTATTGGTGCGGGATCTGTCGTTACGAAACATATAGAGGTGGATACTGTTGTTGCTGGTAATCCAACTTGTGAGATAAGAACACTATATTTACCATACAAAGATGTGCGGCGAGCCTTATCCGCGGGTTTCGTGATACTCAACCCACGCTACGGAAGTGGTGCTATTACGTAAAGACATGTATTTCACTTTTCAACGGACGTAAAAAAGCCCGGCTCTTTCGAGTCGGGCTTTCTTGTATTTGAAGCCTGGCAATGTCGTAGTGCCCACAGCGGTAGAGAGTCACATAGCAAATGCNTCTGCAATCTCTTCTTTAGAGCCTGGCAATGTCGTAGTGCCCACAGCGGTAGAGAGTCACATAGCAAATGCTACATTATCATTGCGTCGGGGCGGCCTTATGCGGTGCACGCTTTCGAGCTGTTTCGTTTAACTCAGGGTTCGGCATGAGTCTGGCTATTTATTAAATCCCAGACAGCAAAAAACCCGTCACATCGCTGTAACGGGTTTCTCTTATTTGGAGCCTGGCAATGTCCTACTTTCACATAG